>JAFQBM010000028.1 GCA_017399685.1 Lachnospiraceae bacterium | reverse complement strand
CATATGATACCAAGAAAGAAGAAAACGTTCCTGCAAAAGTAATCTACGTGTCCATTACAGAAACGGATATCCTTGTCCACGTATATACTTCCGAAGGTGAAGATATCAAAACCACCATGTTGCATCCATTTTATGTGAAGAATGTAAAGAGTGGAGAAGATGAAACATACGGAATATGGAAAGCATCTGCCAATCTGGTAGCCGGAGATGAACTTCTGACGGATGATGGAAGGATTGTATATGTAGAAGAGGTAAGGATAGAAAGACTTGCTGAGAATATTAAAGTATACAATCTGGAAATAGAAGGCTTCATACTTACTGTGTGGGTAATGGAGTGCTGGTGCATAATCAGTATGGTAAGAAAAATACAAATGATGGTAATGGGAATGGTAAAGAGACACCAAAGACAGATTTTTATGGTACGCCTTCTGGTGATATTATTCCGGCAGATAAAGTACAATTTGAGAATAATTTGTCTATGATGGATGAAGTTGATGGTAAATACGTAGGTGAAACTTCGACAGTACCAGTAAGAATAAGAATTGAAGGTCCTCATCCTTTAGATGAAAATTTTAATGGAGATTTGGATAGTGACCATTTTATTGATCATATACATATTGAGCATCGAAAAAATGGCACATCAGGTCAATGGGGAAAAGGATAGAAGAATAAAATATCAATACCATTAGACTGGATTTTTGGAGATGATTAAGATGGAATTTAATGATTTTAACAAGAATATGTGGCATGACAGTTCTATAGACAAAATAGTTATTGAGTATAATGAAATTATAGTAGAGTTAGATACTGATATTGGGATTAAAAAATTTCGGTTTAAGAATTATATTTCCTTTGATTATATTGGACAATGGGATGAAAATATTATTGAGTCTATATATGAGGAGAGTGATAATGCTGTTATCAGAAATGCATTGAATAAAGTCAATGAAAATAATAACATAAAGTACAAGGGAGGTGGAACAAGAGATATTAATTCAAATTGGAAATGTGTTATTATAAAATTAATAGATAGTGTATGCATAAGAATTGTGTGTGATAATGTTATTTATGAATAATAAAATATAATATTTCAGCAAGAAGCCATTTCGCCCTTATAAGGCTGGAATGTCTTCTGCTTTTTTAGACGTTTACAGTTTCAAATTCACTAGTTCCAAAAGAACAGAAAATTCATACTGCATAGATTTCTGAGCATGAATGGCATCAACCTATCCGTTTATAACCTTTCTTTGCTAGGAGAATATTCATATCAGGAAATAACGTCAAAAGAGATTTCCATTGGGGATACCCTGTTAATGAATATGGATTATGACGACAGCCACGGTAGAAGGTCTGGCAAAAGCCATCGCAAAGGGAATGATTACACAGGCACTTTTAAACTGTGCCTTGACGAAGGTACTTGGAAAAGCCGCAAACACCGTGGTAAAACTGATAGGAATTGCCCAGGATACCGAATCCTTCATCGAAGCTGTAAAAAGCGGTGACCCGGAAAGGATTATGGTGGAATCACTAAGGCTTGTGGTTTCACTGTATACCTTAAAATGCGAATGCTTTACCGGGGAAACTTTGGTAAGCACCACAGAAGGCGACAAGCGAATCGATGAAATCGAAGTTGGAGATTATGTTTACGCATACGATACTGAAAAAGAAGAGAAAGTTCCTGCAAAAGTCACCTATGTGTCCATTACAGAAACGGATATCCTTGTCCACGTATATACTTCAGAAGGTGAAGAAATTAAAACCACCATGTTCCATCCATTTTATGTGAAGAACGCAAAGAATGGAGAAGATGAAACATACGGAATATGGAAAGCATCTGCCAATCTGGTAGCCGGAGATGAACTTCTGACGGACGATGGAAGGATTGTATATGTAGAAGAGGTAAGGATTGAAAGACTTGCTGAAAGTATTAAAGTATACAATCTGGAAGTGGAAGGACTGTATACTTATTATGTTGGTAGTGGGGTGCTGGTGCATAATGATTATGCCCAAGGTGGTAAAAATAATGCGAGTGGTAGTGATAGAAAATCTGTAAAACCAGAAGCAGCAGTTACTGGAAGTAAGAAACATGGTGTAAATTGGAAAGAAGGACCAGCACGAGCAAAGGCAACTGGAAAACCACAGGGACAATGGGCAAAGTCAGATTTAGATTATGCAACAGAAATGGCAAATACATTAAAACCAGGAGAAAGTGCATATTTTGATTTGCCAGAAGGTTCGCAATCAATAGTGCATATGCCAGATGGAACAACACAATTAGAAACAAAAATGTGGATACGAAATAATGGCACAGAAACATGGCATGGATATCCAATGCCAGACATGGAGGAGTAGAATGATTTTTTGTATACAAGCAAGCAATCCAAGATTTCAAAATATAACAAATTACAATGATGAATGTTTATCTGAAGCTATTGAAAGTGTGTTTCCTTTAAATACAGAGCATGCCATATTAATGTGGAATCATATAAGTATTCCTTTATCATATAAATATGATATAAGTTATATGGTAAATGATATTTTGATAATCATAAATGCTATACAAAAGCAGAATGTTGGAAACATGAAAATACATTGGCTTCCTGACACCTTTAGGTCCGATTGGTTAATTGAATGGAATAGTGATGAGGTCCAAATAAATGCACAATGGGAATGTACAATGGGACATCTAGAATTTATTCTAAATCAAAAAAACAGTATACGGTTGTCAAAGGTGGATTTTGTAAATGAATGGAAAGAAGTTTTGGGTGTTCTGATTAGAAGATTAAAACATTGTGGATATGACAAATCAAAAATAAAAGGTATGAAAGACTTAGTTGAACAATATGAAAAAATTAAAGGGTCGGGTATTTTTTATAAGGACTAATTTTTTATATTGATAATATGTTTGAAATCCAAAGAATTCATGATGTTCCATTAAAATTAAATGTTAAAACGTTAAAACAGTTGACATTAAAGGAAATGAGTTTTCATCATTGTTTACTGGATAATTTAGATTTTAGTTGTTCAAAATTGATTAGTATTGATTTTCGTTCAGCGGAAATGAATAAAGCTAAATTTGTGTCGGCAATATTTTATGATTCTAAATTGATAATGGTCGAAGCAGAAAATTCAATTTTTGATGAATGTAATTTTGAGAAATCATTGTTGTTACATAGTAATTTTAATGGTTCATCTTTTAAAGGTGCTGATTTATCAAAATGTATTTTGAATAATACATCATTTGTGAATTGTGACTTACGAGGGGCAAACATGTCAAGTAATGGATTGGAAAGTTGTATTTTAACTGGTGCAATTTATGATAATTCAACATTATGGAATGAAAATTATAATGCAGAAGATTATGGGGCAATAAAGGATACAAGTTGTTAAAATGATTTATTTGAAAATTTAAGCCGGTTTTTTCTGACGTTTTGAAGCTTGCAACCACTACCTATGATGAAAATGAGGGACTTACCATGGCAGAAGGGGCAACGGAAACACTGGAATACAACACCCTGAACATGGTAAGCAATATTTAACTTGGAGACACCCTACTGATGAGCATGAATTACGACGACAGCGGAAAGCTTACCACCATGACGGATTCCCTTGGAAACGAAACAGAACTTTCCCACGCTTCCAATGGAATCATAAAGGAATACATTTCCACGTATCAGTACGACAGTGCCGGAAACGTAGTGGAAGCCATCAACACCATAGGGCAGTTACAGCTTATGAATAAGACTTCAGGAACAACTGCACCAGGTAAAATTAAATTGAAAAGAATATTATAATGGTATTTAGCTAAAATGTATTTAGTAAATTATGACAATGTTTTGATTAACAAAATTCGTTAGAAAATATAGACAACACCATCAGTATTCGGTACAATATGAGTATCTAATATTGGTGGTGTTTCAATTATAGAAAACATACAACTGGAAAGTGATAAATTCGAATGTAAAGCTAAATTGAATAGAGATGATATTGTAGTCTGGCTCAAGACAAATCAAGATATGGTAACGGTTAATTAATTATATTGTGAATATGATGAAAATACCTGCAAAATTTAAAAGTAATCTTATCATAAGGTTATGGTTTTCGGACTTTAATGTCTAATCGGTTTAATTCTTAATTAAAAAATATAGCATTAAATATGAAAAAAAGCTAGATAAAATTGTCTTTATTTGGTACAATATGGTTGTATAACATGATAGCGGAGGTTTATTCTGGAAGCTTATTATATGGAACTTTTCTTCCTGAAAAGGCATTTATTGTACTAATTTAAGTTTAAAATATAAAAATAACCAGTATCCGGTTAAAAAATACATTATTCTGGGTTGTTTTATATTCTGTATGTTTTGCCCTTACGTTGATATGATTTTATCATACGGAGGTGCAAAAATATGGATAATAACAGGAAAAATGCCAACATTCAAATAGGAAAGCGTTTAAGGGAAGCTAGAACAAATTTAGGACATACTCAGGCAGAATTTGCAATTTCCCTTGGAGTATCAGAGGAACATTATAGAAAATATGAATCAGGAGCTACTGGATTATCAGCAGCGAAATTATTGATTTTATTTGAGGAATATGGAGTAGATCCTACCTACTTAGTAGCTGGCACATGTATGAAGAATGATTTTGACGTAGAGTACTACATAGCGAATTGTAATAAGGAGCAAAAAGATGCTTTTATAGACCGGGTGCTGGCTTATATGTCTCGTATTATAAAGAAATAAAAAATAGAATATTTGTATGTGCAATAAAAGATTATTGTACAAAATAAAAATGCCGCCAAATTTTTAGTATGGAGTGTAGAATCAGTGAAGAATGATTTTCATTACATTTTTAAAAGATTGGAGGCTTTATTTGGTGTAGAAGGGAGTAAATGCTATGCTTAAAATAGCAATATGTGATGACAGTAGAATCGATGTTGATATATTAGAATCTGCTCTCGATAAATTCTGCCAATATCCCATACAATATGATGTATATTATAGTGCGGAAGAATTGCTGGAATATCATGAATCATGTAAAGATAGCTACCAATTATATATTTTTGATATTGCAATGCCGAATATAAATGGATTCGAATTAGCAAAAAAGATACGGGAAATAGATTTGAAAGCTTTATTTGTTTTTCTGACAAGTTATACTCAATACGCTATCAATGCTTTTGAATTTGTAACATTTGATTATATTTCTAAGCCTATTACCCCTGAAAAATTAGAAAAAGTGCTTTTAAAGGTAATTCATTATCTTGATATGGTAAGAAAAGAATTTGTATTTTATTTTCGAAAGAAGGAATTTTGTATATGGTGTGAAGATATTATTTACATAAAAAAGAAGGGGCGTCAGGCAATGATTTATACTGATTCCGAAACATATAAAACGAATATGACAACTGAGGAGATATGGAAACAGCTGGATAAAAATGTTTTTGCTCAAATTCATATGTCTCATATTATCAATATGAAATATATAAAGGAAATAGGAAAAGATGAGGTTGTTTTAAATAATGGAGTTCATTTAATCCTTGCCCGACAACATAAACAAAGCATTAAAGATAAACATATGGAATTTATGAAAAGGTTGGTGTAAATATGGAGTTAATCATACAGTTTGTTATTAATTTGTGTGATTTGGCTATTTTCTGGTACTATTTAAATACATTCCGGAAAAAGAAGAACAATATTTCAAAGAAATTATCAGTTTCATTGATTGTGATACTTGCATTGATATGGGCAGGGATAAATACTTTGGGATATCCTTCGGCAAATTTATTGACTTTGGTTGTGAACCTATGTATTTTGTCGATATTGTTTGAAGGTAGCAAGTGGTCAAAGATTATCAGTATCATTATTTTTATGGGTGTTGGAATTTTAGCAGAACTTATTGGTTTAATATTATTACATACTATAAATTATGATTTGAATACTGGAGAAAAAAGTATTTATTATTTTACAGCATTATTAGTAACTTTTATAAGAGGGAACATTATTTATTTCGCATGTAAATTATGTTCATCTAAAAAAGTAAATTTAGAAAAATTTCCGAAAGAAATAGTTGCAGGTCTTATATTAATTTTTGGATTTTCCGTTATAAATTGTTGTTTTATTATAAATCTTACGGTTGAATCTAGAAGTCAAAGAAGTCTTTTTATGTGTATAAGCCTCATTGTTTCGATTGTGTTGACATATTGTTTTATGATATACATGATGGATCGCTTCAATATTTTGTTGAGAAAACGTCATGAGGACGAATTATATCGAAATGAAATGTATTATAAAGAAGTTTATTACAGTGAACTTGAAAAAAGAAATGAGTATGTACAAAATTTAAAGCATGATTTGAAAAACAAACTATATGGTTTGGTTTATTTTGTAAAGAAAAGAGATATGGATCAACTTTCCGAACAGATTAGTGTTATTTATGAAGAATTAGGAAAGATAGATGCTACTTCATATTGTGCCAATCCTGTGGTAGATTCTGTTTTGAGAATTAAAATGGGCGTAGCAAAAGCTGCAGGAATTGAAACCAATGTGAATATTCGCATTCCTAATAAGATAGAGCTGGACTATGGTGATATTGGAGTATTATATGGAAATTTATTGGATAATGCCATAGAAGCATGTATGAAGTTGCCAGAAGAGGACAGATTTATTAGAGTTGAGAACAAGATTGTAGAAGGGAATATGTTATTAATAATACAGAACACTAAAGTGAGTGAGAAAAATGAGGAGCTTCTTACTACAAAAGAGGATAAATATAGTCATGGTAGAGGAATTAATAGTGTTCGTAGAGTAATAGAAAAATATAATGGAAACATTTCATTTATTGATAGAGGAGAAGGTTTTGAAGTAATAGCCACAATTTATGGAGTGGATATTGATGAACAAATCATAAAAAAGGAGTAAAATTGGGTAAAAAAAGCACAAAAATCGTCATAAAACGACCCAATTTATTTTTTTATGCAAAGTGTTACATTTAAACGACAAAGTATTACACTTAAAAAAAGAGGCTAAAAATTTGTGATATAATATTGTGGTAAAAGAATATAAGGAGGACAATATTATGTCAAAAATCAGAATGCTTTATAGCAAATTAAATAATGGAGCATTATCATCTGTGGCAGCATTGGCACTAATGGTAACAGCAGTGAATACAAGCAGCTGTTGTTGGTATATTTTTGGTCAGGACAAGCTTCCTGAAAATGCGAAAAAACTTCGCAAATTTTAAAGGCATATCAGATGAATCTGATAGCTGATTTTTCAGAAAAACTAAGCAGTAAGATGGTAGATAAAGGAATTGCGTCAAAAGAAGATGTAGATTTATACCGCTATGGAATCGAAAATGGCATCATTTTAGCGGGGAATTTTCTGTCATCTGTTGTACTTGGTATTGTAACGGGAAGATTAGGGATGGTACTGATATTTCTGTTATTCTGTGTCACACTTCGCAGTTACAGTGGTGGGATTCACAGCAAAAGTAAATTGACCTGTTTTATACTATCACTGCTTATTTTGCTGATTCCGGTGTATTCATATTCTTGGTTTTTTAAAGTAGTGAAAGAGCCGTGGATTCTTACGATAGGGATAGTTTCTTTTCTTATTATATGGATGCTTAGCCCTGTAGAAAGTAAAAATAAACCCTTAGATGAGACGGAACAAAGGGTTTATAAAAAAGTAAGCCGTTGGATTGTTAGTATCCAAAGCGGCATATTGATGGTTCTATTTTTACTAGACCTAAAAGATTATTTTTACGCCGGATACAGTAGTATTATCTTAATATCGGTATTTATGATAATGGGAAAAATTCATGGAAAGAGTCTGTCAAATAGAAAGTAATTATATTTTTTAGTTTGAATAAGATATAGATGAATGAACTTGTTTTCAAAATACAATCGTGAATAAAATTTGATTAGCCCTAAAATAAACGGAGAAACCCTCATAAATAACAAAGTTTTTTATAAAAACGATGTCGTTTATGAGGGTTTCTTTATATTAAAAGCATTGTTTTTGAATGTTGAATTATTCTTCCTCTGTCAGTACATCTTCAACGTATTTTCGTTCCATCTGGTGCCGCAGTTTTCGATTTTCTACCGTATCGAAAATAATAGAAAAATCATAATCATCCGGATATAGCTCAGTAGCTGCTACATGGAGTTTGATTCGTTTATGGTTGATCCGAATTTTTTTATCTTTTAACTGTATGCGTAAAAATCCTTTTTCGTTTGCAGTTTCACAAACTATTCCTATTTTCTTATCAGGATATACCATAACACTGTCTCCTAAATGAAACGTAGAAGCACGTTTTTGGAAAGAAAAGGTTTCTTTTTTCTTTTCTTTTTGAATGCTAGGAACATAAACTGATTTCTTCTTTTTCATATTTTCTTGATTTTCAGAATCAAAAGAAGGTAAATGTTTATGATAATTTTCTCCATATGCTGCCATAGCTGCTCGCTGCAGCATGGATTCAGACATTCCTAATCGTTTCGCAATAGAAAAAGCACAGCTTTCACCGGATTCTCCGATAATAAGTTTATAAAGAGGTTTTAGATTTTCTTTGTCAAAATCCATTCTGGCATTTAAAATAGAAGTTTCTTCCTTTGCGTACTGCTTGATTTCTGGATAATGGGTGGTAATCAGGAATAAAGCGTTCTTTTTCTTTAATTCTTCAATAACCGCAATGGCGATTCCCATTCCTTCTGTAGGGTCAGTTCCGGAACCTAATTCGTCCATAATCACCAAACTTTCACTTCCTGCTGAATCTAATATTTGCAGAATGTTTTTAAGGTGGGCGGAGAAAGTAGAAAGGTTTTCAGACAAATTCTGCCCATCGCCGATATCACATAAATAATTGGCATTCATACAAACATTCGCTTCTTTACAAGGAACCTGTAGACCGCATTGTGCCATAATACAGCATAAAGCGACAGTTTTTAGGGTTACGGTTTTTCCGCCGGTGTTTGGTCCGGTAATGATAATTCCTTTTATGTCATTTCCAATATCAAAACATAATGGGACACAGATATTTTTGTCCATAAGAGGATGTCTGGCATCCAGAAGATGGATTCTTCGTTTTGTGTTGATAAGTGGTTCTGTTCCATTGTATTCTAAACTGAATTTTGCTTTAGAGAATGCAAAATCCAGCATTTCAAGGGTTGCGATGTTAGAAGTTAAAATAGATGCTGCATCTAATATCATGGAGGTTAGAGTATAACGAATACGCATTTCCTCGTTTTCTTCGTCTATTCTTAGCATTTGAAGGGTTTCATAATGTTTATAAACAGAAGAAGGAGTTACGAAAATGGTATTACCGGAGGAGGATTTATCCATAACCACTCCATTTACCTTATGATGGTGTTCCTTTTTTACCGGAATGCAGATATATCCATTTCGTATGGTAGTAAAAGACTCTGCCAGATAGTTTTTATTTGCCCGGATAAATTGTTCCGCTTTTTCGCGGATTTTCGTATCTAAGGCAGCCAGTTCTTTTCGAATGGAAGATAATAAACTGGTGGCATAATCATCCACTTTTTCATTTCGTATCTGATGATGGATGGCATCCCGGATATCATCGCAGGAATCCAGATTTTCCTCATAATATGCAAGGGAAATATCATAGTTTTTACAACGATTCAAATAATCTTTTAAACGTTTTACAGCACTAAGCATCGTTTCCATAGTTTCCAATTGGATTGGAGTTAAACATCCCTCTTTTTCGGCAGTATCCATAATGTTTGGAATATCTGTTAATGATGGTAGTGGTGGAGTGCCGAATTTTTCTATGATTTGTTTTGCTTCGCTGGTTTGTCTTTGAAGTACACGAAGCTCTAATTCATTTAAACAGGGGGTTATGCTTTCTATTTTTGCTTTCGCAGCTTCTGTTAGCGCATGACTTTTCCATAATTCTTTTATTTTATCAAATTCTATAATATGTTCTGATTGATTCAATTTCTTAGTCTCCTTATTTTCATTGTTATATATTTTTGTCATATAAAAAAAGGTTACAGCCATCCTGCAAATAGGATTCACTGTAACCTGGGGTAGTACTAGTCTGCAGATTGTTTTTGTCGCAATAAATAAAAGCCATATCAGAGTTTAGATTCCATTGGTTATGGAATGTTTCATGGACTTTTTAAGCAAAAAAACAGCATGGCTTTGCCATGCATCTCATACTAAACCGGATGATTCAAATAAATGAATCGTCCGGGCTATTATATTGTGAAACGTATTGCAAAATGGGTAGGGCAGAAATAATATCTTTTTCTGGATTTGAGGTATAACAAAAACAGCCATGCAGAATGCATGGATACCCGAAAAGATATCTGCCAAAAACTATTTAGTTCATTCTAATCTCCATTTTTACAACACTTAACATACAAAAATCTCCTTTTAAATTTAATAATATGATATGAGTATCAAATATAAATGTTGCCACTCACTGATATCATAATATTATAATAAGGGTTAATCTTAAAAGTGTCAAGCACTTTATGTATTATCATGAAGCAGATTCCATCTGGCGGAGGAAGATAACATTTCTTTTGCGGTGTTATAAGCATTGTGGCTTTCTTCTTCCTCTTCTTCAAATAAAGATAATCCGGTATAGGCTTCAAGAAAACGCATATAATCATCATAATTAAAGCTTAAATCAGAAATGAGATTCTGATTAGTGGTAAATCCACCTAATAACCCTACCGAATGATAAGAGGAATTATTCTTTGAATCATTGATAGAAACCAGGGTAGCAGTATTCTTTTTTGCAGTTGTGTCTCGAGTAGCAGAAACAGCAGAGGAATCAGAAGGATTCTTGGTGGTGTAAATTACGGTATCCAGAGAAAAATCCTGATTTAAATAACCGGAAATCTTTTTTATGTAATTTTGGGTTTCCTTAAATGGAGGAACACCTCCATATTTCTTTACATTTCCACTGCCGGCATTGTAAGCTGCCAAGGTAAGTGTAACATCTCCGTCATAAGTTTTTAGCAGATTAGAAAGATATTTTGCACCGCCCATGATATTTTGTTCCGGGTCAAAAGCATCCTCTACGCCAAGATAAGAAGCAGTAGCAGGCATTAACTGCATAATGCCCTGGGCACCACAGTGAGAAACTGCATTTGGGTCGAAATTTGATTCTGCTTTTGCAACTGCCTTTAATAAATTAACTGGTACATCGTAGGTGGCTGCTGCATCCTGAAAAATATCCTCCAATGATTTGGCACAAGAAAGATAAGAAGAGAAAGAATTTCCTTCATTATTAACCTGTGTGGAGGTGGTTTTGGTTTCGGTCTGTATATTATCTAATGAATAAATGGATGATACGTTCATAGGTAAATTAAGTCCTTTCCATTTTTAATGAATCAATCGTTTCTGTTGTGTTCTACAAATAAGTAGTTGGTCATAAACAACCATTCTCATTATACATAAAATGAATTTAAATTACAAGAGATAGAAAATTTCTTTCCGTAGATTCACCTATAAAAGAAAAGGAAACATTTACACTTGAGGCTTCTTGTGAAATATGATAAAGTAGTAACAAAATGAGTCGAATATTACATAGAAAAGAGGAAATAACATGAGAGTCGTAAAGGCAGGGGAATTTTACCGACATTTTAAGGGGAAGTATTATCAAATTATAACATTGGCACATCATTCGGAAACAGAGGAGACTTTAGTAATTTATCAGGCATTATACGGAGAATATAAGGTTTGTGCAAGACCGTATGATATGTTTATCAGTAAAGTGGATAAAGATAAATATCCTGAGGTAACTCAGGAATACCGATTTGAAAAAGTGGAACCTCCTTTTGCGGAAGAAAATAAAGTAGAAATGGAAGGACATGGGGAGAAAGCGGATTCAAAATCCAATATATTAATAGAATTTTTAGATGCGAAGAGTATGAAAAGAAAAATCGAATTATTGGATATTATGAGAAATGATTTAAATGATAATGTAGTAAATGCAATTTGCATTTCTTTGGATATTCCGGAGGTGGATGGAACTTTATTTGAAAAATATGATGCCATTCGAAGAGTTCTGGAGACAAAGGAAAAATACGAAAAATCCAGATAGAAATTGTACTTAGTTTATAGAAATGATATCAGTGAGTGCCAAAATTTATTTTTGGCACTCACATCATATAAATTATAAAAAGGCTGAGGCATTAAGGAAAAGAACAAAGGATAAAATATTAATTTCTTTTAAGATACCATATCCTGTTGAAATATTTCCCAATGCAACAGCCTTTTTATTATTTTGTGCCGGTAGAACCAAAACCGCCTTCTCCGCGTACTGTTTCAGAAAGTGCCTCTACTTCGATAAAATTAGCTGCTACATATGGCAGAAAAACCATTTGTGCAATTCTTTCTTGCGGTTCAATGGTAGCGGAGACTTTGCTTTGGTTATATAAAGCAACCATTACTTCTCCACGGTAATCAGAATCTACCACACCCACTTTGTTGGCAGGAGCGAGCCCTTTTTTGGTAGCTAAACCGCTTCTTGCAAAAAGGAAAGCACCATATCCTTCAGGAGTCTCGATGGAAATTCCGGTTGGAACCAAATAGGTTTCTCCAGGAGCAATAGTAATCGGAGCATCGATGCAGGCATAAAGGTCAGCACCGGCTGAAAAGTCAGTACCATAGCTTGGTATGATAGCAGTATCTTTTAATTTTTTTATTGGAACGTTAAAATGTTGCATAATAAAATCCTTTCTATTTTTGGGATAAGTCCCATAATACGGTCTGGTTTTGTTTTAAAGTTTCTTTTAAATCAATGATTCTTTGATTTCTGGAACCACGAAAGCGAAGAGTTACATCTTTTTCTTTTTGGATAAAACGTCCATCTACCAGAATATCAATATAAGATAAAAATTCTTTGGTTTCTTCCCATTCAGAAAACATTTTTCCGAGGATATCTGTTTCTAAAGTATAACCGGTATAACACCAGATATCCTTTTCAGGGAAACGTCTTTTCACTTCTTTTAGGAAGGGGAGAAGTGCAATCTGGTTTGCATGTTCTAAAGGTTCCCCGCCTAGTAAAGATAAGCCACGGATGTAGGTTGGAGCAAGATATCCAAAAATGGTTTCCATGGTGCTGTAGGTAAAAAGACTTCCATAATTAAAATCCCAGGCTTCCTGATTAAAACAACCGGGACAGTGATGATTGCAACCACTTACAAATAAAGAAACCCGGACACCGGGACCATTCGCAACATCACAATATTTAATATCTGCATAATTCATAATTAAACTCCAATCATCGAAAGATTAGGGTATCAAATGAAGTTACAATGATTCACAAATAACTGATTCATCAGTAAATCATGGGAACTAAGTTTGATACCCTTTTTCCTGTTTCTTCTCAATGATTCATGGGAATCCTTGAGGATTGATTATAAGTGCAGCACTCTTGCTTTGATTTCTTTTGTTTTACCAACATTCCAGAAGTTTTCGCCTAAGTAACCGCAGGTTCTTCTTGTAACATTCATTTTCGTATGGTCTTTATTTCCGCAATTTGGACATTCCCATTCAAAGTCTTCATTTACAACGATTTCTCCATCAAAGCCACATACATGGCAGTAATCAGATTTTGTATTGAATTCTGCATACTGAATGTTATCATAAATAAATTTTACCACTTCCTCTAACGCACCTATGTTATTATGCATATTCGGGATTTCTACATAGGAGATAGCACCACCGGAAGAGATTTTTTGGAACTGGCTTTCGAAAGTAAACTTACTAAAAGCGTCGATTTTTTCTCTTACATCTACATGATAAGAGTTGGTGTAATATCCCTTGTCAGTAACATCTTCAATAGTACCAAATCTTTCTTTGTCAATTCGTGCAAAACGATAGCAAAGGCTTTCGGCAGGAGTACCATATAAGCCGAAGGCAATTCCGGTTTCTTCTTTCCAACGGTCGGTATATTCTCTTAAAGTATTCATTAGTTTCAGGGCAAATTTTAATCCACCTGGAGTGGTGTGGCTTTGACCTGTCATAAGTTTTGTAACTTCATATAAGCCAATGTATCCCAAGGAAATAGTAGAGTAGCCACCCTCTAAAAGTTCATCGATGGCTTCTCCGCTCTTTAATCGTGCAATGGCACCATATTGCCAATGAACCGGACTGACATCAGATAGAATTCCTTTTAAGGATTGGTGACGGCACATTAAGGCTTCATAACAAAGCTGTAAACGTTCGTCTAAAAGCTTCCAGAACAATTCCTCATCGCCTTTTGCAATGATACCAATTTGAGGAAGATTAATACTTACGACACCCTGGTTAAAGCGGCCTTCCCATTTATAATTTCCATTCTCGTCTTTCCATGGAGATAAGAAACTTCTGCATCCCATACAGCTGAAAACGTTGTTTTCGTAGTTTTCACGCATCTTTTTGGCAGAAATATAATCCGGGTAAAGGCGTTTTGCAGAACAACGGACTGCTAATTCGGTAATATAATCGTATTTACCGCCTTTTAAGCAGTTATGTTCATCTAATACATAGATTAACTTAGGGAAAGCAGGAGTAATGTATACTCCTTTTTCGTTTTTGATTCCTTCTAGTCTCTGTCGAAGAATTTCCTCTATAATCATAGCATTTTCTTCGATATAAGGGTCATCTTTATCTAAATTTAAGAATAAAGTAACGAAAGGAGATTGTCCATTGGTAGTCATTAAGGTATTAATCTGATACTGGATGGTTTGTACACCGGATTTCAGTTCCGTTTTTAACTGGTCGGTAACGATTTGTTCAATTAAATCATCCGGTAACTGTCCCTGGTATTTTTCAGTAAGATTCTTTTTAAATTTATGATAGCTTTTTCTTAGATATTTACCAAGGTGACGAATATCTACGGATTGTCCACCATACTGGCTGCTGGCAACCGCAGAAATTATTTGGGTCATTACCGTACATGCTACCTGGAAACTTTTTGGACTTTCGATTAGTTTTCCATTCATAACAGTACCATTATCCAGCATATCCCCAATGTTAATCAGACAACAATTAAAGATTGGCTGTAAAAAGTAGTCTGCATCATGGAAATGCAGAATGCCTTCTTCATGCGCTTTGGATATTTTTTCCGGCAACAAGATTCGTCTTGTTAAGTCTTTGGAAACTTCTCCAGCAATTAGGTCTCTTTGGGTAGATGCAACGGTAGCATTTTTATTTGAGTTTTCTTCCATTACATCTTTATTGCTGTTTTTAATCAGACTTAAGATAGAATCATCTGTGGTATTCGCTTTACGAACCAATTCTCTGGTATAACGATAAATAATATAAGTCTTCGCCAATACAAATTTCTTGCGATCCATTAAATTTTGCTCAATAATATCCTGAATGTCTTCCACTAACATACGGTTTCGATTTTTGGATTCAATTCCTTCTACGATATGTTCAATGGTTTCATCATCCACTTTTTCTGCTGGTTCCACTTCAGCATTTGCTTTCTTGATGGCAGTGATAATTTTCTGACGGTCATATGGAACAGTATGTCCGTCTCTTTTGATTACTATCATTTTCATTCTCCGTTCATTCCTAAATGTTTTTGTTACTATTCATGCATGAACAGTAATATATCTTTTGGACGTTGACATTATAGCATAGTTGATTTTGTTTGTCTACTAAATATTGTGTAGGTAAGAATTGGCAACACAATATATTGTGAAAAAACAAACTAAAATATCAGATATTTTAGCAAAAAATTCGTTATTTTTAGAGGATAAAAAAATGAAAATTGTCACATTGTATAAATTGAAGATTTTTAAAATTGATAACTTCGTGAGAGCGATTGTGAAAAGTAACAAAAAACAGATGCTTCTGCATCTGTTTTTAAGTAAGTGTCTATTTTGTTTCCTTTGTTTTTAAGAATTTCTGATAAGCGTAATAACTTTCTTTTGGAATTCGTTCCTGAGTATCAAAATCTACCTGAACCAAACCGGACTGGCTGGTATACCCATGTTCCCATTCAAAGCAGTCAAGGAAAGAACGATAACTAAGTCCTTGGATTTTTTTCTCTTTATATATAGAAGAAACACAATTTGTAAGGCTGGTTATGTATTCTACACGCTTTGCATCCTTGATATTGTTTGGAGAAGGAGCTTTCACCTTATTACGTGATGTTACAGAAATATAAAGTGGAAGAGTAGTGTAATCTCGTAAAATCTCGATGGCATCTATTAATCCCTCTAAGTCTGTAGCCCACTTTGTAATGGATTTATCCTCTTTGGATAAAATTTTATGGAAACGCAATGGGTGTTCGGTGTTATATTTGATTTTACAACGTTTGTCATAGGACAATTCAACGAAATCACAAGAATTATAAATCATATTCATGTCATTCGGTTCAATAAAGGAAAAGTCTGTAGAGGATACCAAAGACATCGTGTTTAAAATATCATTTGGATACTGACCATTAAACAATGGCTCTAAAAACAAACGATTCACAAAACCGTCATAAAATTCTGCTGCCAGATTATCACGGTAGGATTCGCTGGCTGCATAGGCAGGCACGATTCCTAAATTAATACCGATGGGTTTGGTTTTACCTAGTTTCTTATATAGCTTTACTGCTGCACCGTGGGAAAGAAGAAGGTGGTGCATTACTTCTAATGCGGTATTTGCGTTCTTAATTCCTGGAGCATGACTGCCGAATAAATGTCCTAATAATGTGAAGTTAGCAGGAGAAGCGATGGTAACAAAACGCTCTGCGTATTCATATAAATTTTCAAAACATTTATGACAGTATTGTAAAAAATGTTCCAGCACAGATCTAGAAGAAAAGCCACCCAGTTCCTGACACCATTCAGGTAAATCCCAATGGAATAATGTGATAACAGGTTTCATTCCTGCTTCCGTCAACTTGATACAAAGGTTTTTATACCATTCCATTCCTTCTTCATTGTACTTTCCACGTTTTGGGAAAATACGGGACCAAGAAACGGAAAAATGATAAGAATTAATTCCTAATTCAGTCAGTAAACGAATATCTTCTTCTACATGATGATAATGATCGCAGGTAACTTTTGCATCTTTATTATCCGCAGTGGCATTATCCCATGCACAAAAATCATCCCAAATGGTTTTGCTTTCTGGACTTCCTTCTATTTGATATGAAATGGTGGATACACCAAATTCAAAAGCTTCATCAAATTTCATAATTATTGCCTCCAATTACCAAATAGTTTCGTACATTAATACTAAGGAAAGTATAGCATATTTTTTTATATAAAGCCAACAAAATTACGGATTTTTTTTATAATTTTTAGAAAACCATTGAAAAATTGATTTTGTACTATTTTTTTTGTTATTTTTATGTTACAATGTGGACTGATAAAAAATTTAGCTGGAGGTTATTATATTATGGTTCAATTATATGATGGCGGTGTCTATCTTGTAAACGGAAAAGAAATCATTGAAGATAGAGCCGAATTAGAAAGTAAATTAGGAGACAAAGCAGTATCCCAGCAGGAAGCAGCAAAAAATACCATTGCATATGGAATTTTAGAAGAACATAATACATCAGATAATATGGACAAGCTGATGATTAAGTTTGACCGTTTGACTTCCCATGATATTACCTTTGTTGGAATTATACAGACTGCCAGAGCGTCAGGCTTGGAAAAGTTCCCGGTACCTTATGTTCTTACAAATTGTCATAACAGTTTATGTGCGGTTGGTGGAACCATAAATGAAGATGACCACATGTTTGGTCTTTCTTGTGCAAAGAAATATGGTGGAATTTATGTACCACCTCATCAAGCTGTTATTCATCAGTTTGCAAGAGAAATGTTAGCTGGTGGCGGTAAGATGGTATTAGGTTCTGACTCACATACCCGTTATGGTGCGTTAGGAACCATGGCTGTAGGTGAAGGTGGACCGGAAATTGTAAAACAGCTTCTTTCAAAGACTTATGATATTAATATGCCAGGTGTTGTGGGTGTTTACTTAACCGGAAACGTACAAAAAGGCGTAGGTCCTCAGGACGTTGCATTGGCAATTATTGGAGCCGTATTTAAAAATGGATATGTTAATAATAAAGTAATGGAATTTGTTGGTGATGGAGTTTCTAACTTAAGTGCTGATTTCAGAATCGGTGTTGATGTTATGACCACAGAAACTACCTGTTTATCTTCTATTTGGAGAACCGACGATAAAATCAAGGAATTCTATGATATTCATGGAAGAGTGGAAGAATATAAGGAATTAAATCCAGGGGAAGTGGCTTACTATGATGGTATGATTTATGTGGATTTATCAAAGATTAAGCCAATGATTGCAATGCCATTCCATCCAAGTAATGTATATACCATCGAAGAATTAAATGCAAACTTGGAAGATATTTTAGCAGATGTAGAAAAGAAAGCATTGGTTTCTCTTGATAATAATAAGGTAAAATTCACTTTAAGAGATAAAATTAAGAATGGTAAATTATATGTAGAACAAGGTGTCATCGCAGGATGCGCCGGTGGTGGATTTGAAAATATTTGTGATGCAGCAGATATTTTAAGAGGACATTCTATTGGTGCAGATGAATTCTCATTAAGTGTTTATCCTGCATCCCAGCCGGTATTTATGGAACTGGTAAAGAACGGAAGAGTTGCAGACTTAATGGCTACTGGTGCTACTGTAAGAACTGCTTTCTGCGGACCATGTTTTGGTGCAGGTGATGTTCCTGCCAATAATGGATTGAGTATCCGTCACTCTACCAGAAACTTCCCTAACAGAGAAGGTTCCAAGGTTACCAATGGACAGATTGCTTCGGTTGCATTGATGGATGCACGTTCTATCGCAGCTACTGCAGCCAATAAGGGTTACTTAACTGCAGCTACAGATGTAGACGTTGATTTCACAAAGCCAAAGTATTTCTTCGATAAGACCATTTATGAAAACAGAGTATTTAATGGAGTAGGAAAGGCAGACCCTAGTGTTGAAATCAAGTTTGGTCCAAATATCGTAGACTGGCCTACTATGGTTGCTTTAACAGATAACTTAGTGTTAAAGATGGCATCTGTAATTCATGACCCTGTTACTACTACAGATGAATTGATTCCATCTGGTGAAACTTCTTCTTACCGTTCCAATCCATTAGGACTTGCTGAATTTACATTGTCCAGAAAAGATCCTGCATATGTAGGTCGTGCCAAGGACATACAGTTAGCAGAAAAGGCAAGAGAAGAAGGAAAATGTCCGGTAGAAGCAAAACCATACTTAAAAGAAGTATTCGATACCATTAAAGCATCTTATCCAGAGGTAAGTTCAGAAAATACAGGAATTGGTTCTACTATTTTTGCAGTAAAACCAGGTGATGGTTCTGCTCGTGAACAGGCTGCTTCCTGCCAGAAAGTATTAGGCGGTTGGGCAAACATTGCAAAAGAATATGCTACGAAGAGATATCGTTCTAACCTGATTAACTGGGGTATGCTACCATTTATTATGGAAGAAGATTATGATTTCGATGTGGATGATTATATTTTTGTTCCAAATATTAAGGATGCCATTACAAACAAGACAGAAGAAATTAAGGCATATGTAGTAAACAAAGGCATGAAGGAATTAACCTTAAAGGTTGGAGAATTAACAGATGACGAAAGAGAAATTATCTTAAAGGGTTGTCTGATTAACTATAACAGAAATAACTAAAAATATAGCTGGAAAGATTACTAAGAAAGAGAGGACAGTATTCATGGAAAAAATTAAAATGACCACACCATTGGTTGAAATGGACGGAGATGAAATGACCAGAATTTTATGGAAATTCATCAAAGATGATTTATTATTACCATTTATTGAGTTAAATACAGAGTACTATGATTTAGGATTAGAGCATAGAAATGAAACAAACGACCAGGTAACAGTGGATTCTGCACTTGCAACAAAGAAATATGGAGTAGCTGTAAAATGTGCTACCATTACTCCAAATGCAGCGAGAATGGATGAGTATGACTTAAAAGAAATGTGGAAGAGTCCAAATGGAACCATTCGTGCGATTTTAGATGGTACTGTATTTAGAGCACCAATCGTTGTAAAAGGAATTGAACCTTGTGTAAAGAACTGGAAGAAACCAATTACCATTGCAAGACATGCATATGGTGATGTTTATAAGGGAACTGAAATGAAGGTTCCAGGTCCTGGAACTGCAGAAATCGTATTTACCGGAGAAGATGGAACCGTAGTGAAGGAAACCATTCATACCTTTAAAGAAGCGGGCATTGTACAGGGAATGCATAATATCAATGGTTCTATTGAAAGCTTTGCAAGAAGTTGTTTTAATTACGCATTGGATACAAAGCAGGATCTTTGGTTTGCTACCAAGGATACGATTTCTAAGAAATATGACCATACGTTTAAAGATATTTTCCAAGAGATTTATGATAAAGAGTATGATGAAAAGTTCAAGGCAGCAGGAATTGAATATTTCTATACTTTGATTGATGATGCGGTTGCTCGTGTTATGAAGTCAGAAGGTGGATATATCTGGGCTTGTAAGAACTATGATGGCGATGTTATGAGTGATATGGTTTCTTCAGCGTTTGGTTCTCTTGCAATGATGACTTCTGTTTTAGTATCTCCAGATGGTTACTATGAATATGAAGCAGCTCATGGTACAGTACAAAGACATTACTATAAGCACTTAAAAGGCGAAGAAACTTCTACCAACTCTGTAGCGACTATTTTTGCATGGACAGGTGCATTAAGAAAACGTGGAGAATTAGATGGAAATAAGGAATTAATGGAATTTGCGGATAAGTTAGAAGCAGCAACCATTAAGACCATTGAAGATGGTACTATGACAAAGGATTTAGCATTAATTACTTCTTTAGAAAATGTAACAGTGGTAAATTCTGAAGGGTTTATTAAGGCAATCAGAACAACTTTGGAAGGAATGTTATAGTTAAGACGTGGAGTATTGTAGGAGGTATGAATATGGGTTATGAATTTTTTACCTTGATGATGATACTTTGTTTTTTCATAAGTATTTTTGCAAGTACGTCTTTGAAGTCAACTTACAAGAAATACATGAAAATACAAAACAGCAGTCATTTTTCAGGGGCACAGGTTGCAGCCAGTATTTTAAGACAGTTTGGAATTAACGATGTAAGAGTGGAAGAAACTTCAGGGGAACTTTCAGACCATTATGATCCAAGACATAAAGTAGTAAGATTATCTACAGAAAATTATCATGGAACGTCCATTGCAGCAGTAAGCGTTGCAGCTCATGAATGTGGTCATGCCATTCAGCATGCCACAGAATATGTTCCGGTAGTACTTCGTTCTAAAATGGTTCCGGTGGTGAACTTTGCCAACAAAGTGTCTTATGGATTATTTGCATTGTCTTTGTTTATTGACAATTATGAAACTGTATTAAAAATTGCATTTTTAGTCTTCTTTGTTACCTTCTTATTCCAGGTGGTAACTTTACCGGTAGAATTTGATGCTTCAAAAAGAGCTTTGAAGATTTTAAATTCCTCTAATGTGTTACAGGAACATGAAATGAAAGGTTCTAAGAAAGTATTAAAAGCCGCTGCATTTACTTATGTAGCTGGTGTGTTGTATTCATTGATGCAGGTATTAAGAATTTTGTCTGTGTTGAATCGGAGAGATTCTTAAGTTAGAAGTGTCTGAGAAAATAAAAGGAAAGGATTGCCGCGAGGCAGTCCTTTTTGAATACAAAAAAGAATGTATTAAGAAGGAGTCACATATGAATATTGCAATTATCTGTGTAGGAAAAATAAAAGAGGAATTTTACAGAAACGCCATGAAAAAAATGAGCGATGAAATCAATCAAAAACATCATTTTCAAGTCTTTGAAGTAGCAGATGAAAAAACTCCGGAGGGAGCCAGTCAGAAAGAGGAAGAAAAAATCATTCAGACAGAAGGGGAGAAGATTGAAAAATATTTAAAGCCGGATGATCATATCATTGCTCTTTGCATCGAAGGAAAACAGATTTCGAAAGAAGAGTTGAAAAAGACACTTACCAGAATGCAGGAACAAAGTTCCGGAAGAATGGTGTTTTTAATCGGTGGCTCCCTTGGGCTTTGGGATAAACTGATAAAGAGGGCAGAACTTAAATTTAGTTTTTCAAAAATGACCTTTCCCCATCAGTTGATGAGGGTAATGCTGACAGAGGTGATTGGACAGATTGGTGTTTGATGAGTAAGAGAAAGAAGTGAGATTTTAGTTAGAGAATCTCACTTCTTTTATTGATGTGAAAAGTTTTTCTTCATATGTGTGAATGAAGAGTTATATATTTTGGTGGTTATAGAATGATGTTATTTTTTTATTTGAGATATGATAATTCATAAATTATTTTGCCTGTATTTTTGAAATGAGTGCTTCCTGAAGAACTTGGGAGAAGTTTATATTTTGCTCTAAAGCGGCTTTGTTAAGCCAAGCGGGAATGGTAAGAGTTTTCTTAACAGACTTCTCAAAATGTTCTTTGGCATATGCAGCAACATCAACGGTAACCATATTAACAAATGAGTCTTCATTAAAAGAATCGAAGTCTAATTCTTTTGCAACTGTTGTCAAGTTGATGTCTTTCAGTGCTGATGGGGATGGAATAACATCATTATCTTTTTGACTGGAATAAAGAAATCCGGCTAAACAATCAACAGCCATATTCATTGCTTCTTCTAATGTAGTTCCACAAGTAGCAAGATAGTTTAAATCAGGAAAAATAACAGAATATCCATTTTCTTCTTTATAAAAGCAAGCTGGGTATACCGATAACATAAAAATCTACCTCCTGTTAAAGAGAATACAGGTTGGGGCTTATTTAAGCCCCGCCTGTTTCCGGATGGAATTTTCAGTGCCTTTTGGCAGGTCTTTTGTATGAAACGGTATTGTGACCTTACCAGGTTTTGTTGGGTGTATGTAATGTTTGTGACTCTCGGTCTGACTTTTTAACATCCACCCATCAGCAAGGATTTCCTTTTCCATTTCGATTGGTTTTATTGGCATTTGTATTTCCTCCTTGCATGTATATTTTAATATACTATACGTATAGAGTCAATACGTATTAAAAAAAGAAAACAATATACTTTAGTGTATGAAACTTATAAAATTTGGTATATTTCATTATCAACAAAATAAGTGAGAATCTAATAATAAACTCTCACTTATTTTTATTGGTATTTATTCTTTTGGGGGGATGTATTCGATGAGGTCGCTTATGTCACAATCAAGTGCATAGCACAAGCGAGCAAGCACAGCAAGGTCAACGCGTTGGATGTTATTATCTTTATAGGCTTTTAATTGTGTCCGTTGCATTTCAGAACGAAAAGCCAGTTTGTTTATACTTATATTTTGTTTCTCCATTAATTCGCTAAGTTTTAAACGTATGCTTCCGAATTCGATATCTTTCATATGATAAATGCCTCCAATCTATTTATATATTATTCGATTGAAGAGTAACTTGAAATGTGTAGAAAAATATAGAAATATTACATGTGCAGATATATACTCATGTAAATATAGTGTCTGTGAAGATATTTTTCTGAATTACAGATGTAAAGATAAAGGATTACGTAGTCTGTTGATTTGGAAAGGATTCTAGAAGAATAATCAAAAAAAGGGAGAAGATTTATGAAGATTTTAAAGAAATTATTGTCAATGCACGGTTATATCTATAATTTTTTTAACTATTATGATGACTCAAACGCAGGAACACCTACTGAGTCCGAAGCTGAAAAATTAACAGAAAATGAAAAAGAAGGAATGGAAGAAATAGAAGAAATTCAGAAAGAAATTCAAGAAGAATTGGGTGAAGAAAGTAAAAAAGAAGAAACAGAAAATCAAGGAAATGTAATGATAGTGGTAGTTTGTATTATTTTCATAGTAGCAGTTGTTTCTGGTCTTGTGATATTTATGAAAAATAGAAAGAGTAATAAGTAATGAAAAAAGAAGTGGAGTTTAAGAATAACCCCACTTCTTTTATAAGTTTAACAATAATATTCAATTTCTCTGTAAAAAAATACCATTTATTAACAATTTTGTTACTACGTGTCTCTATAATTCGTATAATATTTCGAAGTGCGACATTTGGAGTGTTAGAATTACTATTGGATGTAGGCATTTTCAAATCCCCTTCCTTTAGAAAATTCTATAAGTTGTGCTATTATTCGTTAAATAAATGATATAGATTTTGTCCAAATTCATACCACATATCTGACCAAGAGTCATATATTGCACCAATAAGCAGAATTAGTAGAACGATACCTATAGCAATTCCTATTTTTCTTTTCATATTAGATAGTTTATTACCATATGCAACTAAAAGTTCATTAAGTTTTGCAAGTTCTGATGCAAGAATGTCCTTTTCATTTTGACCTTCTGCAATCTCTATTTTCTTGCCCAACAAATCACTGACCGTAACATCTAATACCTCAGCTAATTGTATTAACAATTCTGCATCTGGTACAGAAATACCCTTTTCCCATTTTGATATAGTTTGTCTTACAACATTTAATCGGGTTGCTAGCTGTTCTTGAGAGAAGCCCTTTTCTTTTCTAAGTATTTTTAAATTTTCACTGAACATACTTGTCCCTCCTAGTCTTAAGTTATCCAAACTGTATCATGTACTCTGCGTTGCTACAAGCAATGCAAATTAACATTACGAAATAATGCGAAAAATTCTTATTTATGATACGGTTCATTGTTTAATATGCGGTAAGCCCGGTAAATCTGTTCAGAAAGAGCAACCCCGGTAAGAGAAGGGGAAAGTTCCTGACAGGATAAAAAAAGTGTATCATTATAATGTTCCGGTTCCAATCCAATTACAAAAGAAATATCACTGGTACCATGAAGGGAAAGTTCTTGAATGGTATCGGCAAAATCAGTAGAAGAAGTGGTGGAAGTGCCGGTTTTTACAGCAAAAACGTAAGATTGTTTTTTTAAGCATTTTTCAAACTCCGCTTCTTTTTTGATAAAGGTATATCCTGCATTCGCATATCTGGAAAGCCTTTTCATATATTCTTCTATGGCTTGGATGTAGTATTTTTCTGGTTTTTTACTTAAAATAATAAGTGAAATGTTCATTTTATTTCTTTGCAAAGTATATTTGCAAAATTTCCTTTCATAATCCTAGATAGAAATAGAAGAATCGTTACGTTTATCCCCATTTCCTATTGTCATTGTATCATATAAGATAACAAAAAAGAATAAGAAAAAACATGGCAAAAGGAGAAAATACCTTGAATTCGGAAAGGAAAAATAGTAAAATACTTTTGATTGTCAAAAGGGGAATTCTAGTTACTGTTCACACAGTAACCTGACACTTGCTGTCAGGTTACGTAATAGCGTGATTCATGGGTTGGTTTTTGCTTCGCGAAGCGAATTTGCATGCAAAAACCAATTCGTAACTGTTCACATGTGAACAGTTACGAATTCTATGATTGATGCAATAACATTTATCACAGCATCACAAAATACATAATACATACATATGAGGTAAAGCAGATGGAGATATTAAAAATTCTTATTATGGCTTTGGTACAGGCTGTTACGGAATTTATGCCGGTAAGCAGCAGAGGGCATTACATATTATTGCGGGAATTATTAAATTATAAGGAACCGGGCGTATTGTTCGACTTATTTTTGCACTTTGGTGCTGTTGTAGTGATATGTCTGGTATATCATAAGGATGTATTAGGAATTATCATTGAGGGCGGAAAATTTTTATGGATGAAAATGCGAAGTCTTGTTATGTTTTTCTCCCAAAAGGTATTGAAAAAGAGCGTTACATACGACAGGGTGGAAAGTAATCGATTTCAAAAACTGGCAATTTCTCTGTTTATTAGTTTAATTCCGTTTTGTATTGTTGGACTTATTTTCAGGGGAAAGGTAGATACATGGGATCAGAATCTGTTATATAGTGGGATAGGAATGTTGATTACAGCTTTATTTTTGTTTTCTTCTGACTTAAAAAAGAAGGGCAAAAAAAGTTTAAAAACCATGACATATAAGGATGCATTGATAATAGGTCTGTTTCAGGCATGCTCCATTTTTCCAGGCTGCTCAAGACTTGGAATGTGTCTGGTAGGAGCGAAAATGGTGGGACTTGAAAAGAATACTTCCATTAAATATTCTTTTTTATTATATCTTCCAAGCTGGTTTGCAGCAACTTTATATAAGTGTATCGTGAAAGATTATAGTTCCTTCAGCGTTTCTCTTCCAGAAGCAGTGATAGGATTTTTAGGTTCTGGTGTTTTAAGCTTTTTTGCTTATAAGATGGTATCCGTTTATTTAAGAGATAAAAAATATAAATATTTTGCATTATATAGTGCGGTGGTAGGAGGATTATCCTTAGTCTGCCACTTTGTATTTGTTTAGTTAGGAGTTAAGAAAATGGCACAGAATAAGAAAAAGACTTCCGGTAAGTCTGGGTCTGGTAATAAAAAAACAACTCAAAAACCGGCAGCAAAGAAAACACAAAATCAAAAGAGTGGTGGAAAGAGAACAACCAGTACTGCTTCGAAAGGCCAGAGCAGAGCCAAACAAAATACTTCTAAGCAGGCAGAGAATGAAGTGACCTATTATGGAGAAATTATACTTTGGATTATTGCAGGAATCTGCATTTTCTTATTTTTGAGTTCTTTTGGAATCTGCGGCAAAGTAGGAAATACCATTAGTGGATTTTTCTTTGGTGTATTTGGAATTATCCAGTTTATCATGCCTTTTGTATTCTTTTTTGCCTGTGCTTTTTTGGTATCGAATGCGTTTCATTTTCAGGCAGTGAAGAAAGTATGTTATACTTTTTTATTATCTATTTTTGTAAGTGCATTTTTCCAAATGTTTGTAAGTATGGAACCGGAATCGGCGAAAGCAGCTTTTGAATATTCAAAGAGCCATAAATGGGGTGGCGGATTTTTTGGAGGTGGCATTGTTAAATTTCTGTCAGAATATTTAGGTATAGCAGGAACTTTTTTAGTAGTAATCATTGCTATCATTATTTTTACAGTGCTCGCCATGGAAAAATCAGTAGCTAAAGTAATGCATACTGGAAGCCAGAAAGTAGTGGAAGGTGCGAAGAAACTTCAAACTTCATTGGAAGAAGAAAGTGCCAGAAATGAACTGGAAAGAGCCAGAGCAAAAAAAGGAAAGAAAGATTTATATCATTCCATGAAGGTATATGAAACTGCAGAACCAGAGGAAGAAAAGAGTACCAAAGGTATTTTAGGAAAGAGAAAATCCAAAGCTGCCATTGAAGAAATTACCATGGAATATGAATTGGAGGAAAATCCGAAGAAAGAAAGTAGGAATGGAATGGAAGTGAGTTCGAAAGCTGTGGATAGAGCCCCTTCCATCTTTGATAAATTTGAGCAGGAAACTACGAAGGAATTAGAACCAATCGTTGAAGCCAAAGAAGAAAAATCAAAGCCAGAAGAAAATGAGTGGAAAGAAACCGTAGTGGAAAAAACTAAAATGGTGGAATTACAGGAAGAAGATACCTTTACTGAATCAGAAGAAGAAGCCAGAGAGGTTCTTAAAAAACTGAAACCAAAAGAAAAAATAAGTGAAAAAGACCAGATTTTAAATAAAAAGACCATAGAAAAAAAGGTTACAACACAACAAGATGCGATACCTACGGCTCCAAGACCTACGAAAAATGTGGAAAGAGAGAATGCCGAAAAGGTTACTTTTACAGAAAATGCAAACTATAAGTTTCCACCACTTAGCCTTTTGGCGAAATCCCAGGAATCGCAGAAAAACGATATCAGTCATATCCGGCAGACTGCCCAAAAGTTACAACAGACTTTGGAGAATTTTGGTGTTAAAGTAACGGTAACGGATTACAGTTGTGGTCCTACTGTTACCCGCTATGAGTTACAACCGGAGCCGGGAACGAAGGTAAGTAAGATTGTGTCACTAACTGATGATATTAAATTAAACCTAGCAGCGGCAGATATTCGTATGGAGGCACCAATTCCAGGCAAGTCAGCCATTGGT
The DNA here is from genome assembly GCA_017399685.1 of Lachnospiraceae bacterium. Classification (GTDB taxonomy): domain Bacteria; phylum Bacillota; class Clostridia; order Lachnospirales; family Lachnospiraceae; genus RGIG1668. The sequence goes on along the minus strand of JAFQBM010000028.1, from coordinate 264,164 downwards.
ATTGAAGTGCCAAACAAAGAAAATCTTACGGTATTTTATCGGGACTTGATTGAAACCGATGACTTTAGAAAACATCCATCCAATATTGCTTTTGCAGTAGGAAAGGATATTGCAGGTAAAACCATTGTAGCAGATATTGCGAAAATGCCTCACCTTTTGATTGCAGGACAAACTGGTTCTGGTAAATCGGTTTGTATCAATACTTTGATTATGAGTATTTTATATAAAGCTCATCCGGATGATGTAAAACTTATTATGATTGACCCTAAGGTGGTAGAACTTAGTGTTTATAATGGAATTCCACATCTTTTGATCCCTGTGGTTTCAGACCCAAAGAAAGCCGCAGGTGCCTTGAACTGGGCGGTTGCAGAGATGACAGAAAGATACCAAAAGTTTTCGGATTATGGAGTTCGTAACCTGAAAGGATATAATCAGAAGGTAGAAGAAGTGAATCAGGAAGTGGGAGAAGAAAGTCAGCTGAAGAAATTACCGGAAATCGTAATTATCGTAGACGAACTTGCGGATTTAATGATGGTGGCACCGGGAGAAGTGGAAGATGCCATTGTACGACTAACCCAGTTGGCAAGAGCGGCAGGAATTCATTTAGTCATTGCGACCCAGAGACCTTCTGTAAATGTAATCACTGGCCTGATTAAAGCCAATGTACCTTCCAGAATTGCCTTTGCAGTATCCCAAGGTGTGGATTCCAGAACCATCATTGATATGAATGGTGCAGAAAAACTGCTTGGAAAGGGAGATATGTTATTCTTCCCGTCAGGATTCCAAAAACCGGTTCGTGTACAGGGTGCCTTTGTATCAGATAAAGAAGTAGGAGATGTAGTGGAATATATCAAGAGTCAGAATGAAGTAAAGAAATACAGTGATGATATTTCAGCTAAAATCACTCAGGTTGCCACATCTTCTTCCGGAAAGGCGCAGGATGATGACCGGGATGAATATTTCATTGAGGCAGCAAAATTCATTATTGAAAAAGAAAAAGCCTCCATTGGAATGTTACAAAGAGTATATAAAATCGGATTTAACCGTGCTGCCAGAATTATGGATCAGCTTGCGGAAGCCGGTGTGGTAGGGCCGGAAGAAGGAACGAAACCGAGAAAGATACTAATGACTATGGACGAGTTTATGCAGATGTTGGAATCCGAATAAAATAAAATATTTCGTAGACGGAAAGATATTTTTTTGCTATACTAAGCAGAGGAATATCTTTCTTCAATTTTTTACAAGAAGAAAATAGTAATAAATCAGAGAGGATACATGGTGAGAAAATGAAAACAGACATTCAAATCGCACAAGAAGCTCAAATGGTGCATATTAAAGAAGTTGCAGCAAAATTAGATATTATGGAAGAAGATTTAGAGTTTTATGGTAAATATAAAGCCAAACTCAGCGATGAATTAATCGATAAAATCAAAGACAATGAAAATGGAAAGCTGGTACTTGTAACAGCTATTAATCCTACCCCTGCCGGAGAAGGAAAGACTACTGTTACCGTTGGTTTGGGACAGGCTTTGTGTAAATTAGGAAAGAAGGCAGCTATCGCCCTTCGTGAACCTTCCTTAGGACCTTGTTTTGGTATTAAAGGTGGTGCAGCAGGCGGTGGTTATTCCCAGGTAGTACCAATGGAAGATTTAAATCTTCACTTTACCGGAGATTTTCATGCTATCACTTCCGCAAATAATTTATTGGCAGCCTTGCTTGACAATCATATCCAGCAGGGAAATGTATTAGGAATTGATACCAGACAAATCGTGTGGAAACGATGTGTGGATATGAATGACAGAGCTTTAAGAGATATCGTAATTGGTTTAGGTGGTAAGAATAATGGTTTTGTAAGACAGGATCACTTTGTTATCACTGTGGCTTCAGAAATTATGGCGATTCTTTGTCTGGCAACCGATATGAAGGATTTAAAAGAAAGACTTGGAAATATTATCGTGGCATATAACTACGAAGGAAATCCAGTTACTGCAAAAGATATTAATGCAGTAGGTTCTATGGCAGCATTACTGAAAGATGCCTTAAAACCAAACCTGATTCAGACGTTGGAACATACACCGGCTTTCGTACATGGTGGTCCATTTGCTAATATTGCACATGGATGTAACAGTGTCCGTGCTACCAAGATGGCATTGAAGTTAGCAGATATTGTAGTTACAGAGGCTGGATTTGGAGCAGACTTAGGAGCAGAAAAGTTCTTTGACATTAAGTGTAGAAAATCAGGCTTAACACCAGATGCAGTGGTACTTGTAGCGACAGTACGTGCATTGAAGTATAATGGTGGAGTAGCTAAGAACGACTTATCCGAAGAGAATATCGATGCTTTAAGTAAAGGGATTGTGAACTTAGAAAAGCACATTGAGAACCTAAAGAAATATGGAGTACCGATTGTAGTTACTTTAAACCGTTTTGTATCTGATACAGATGCAGAATTAGACTTTATTAAAAAATTCTGTGAAGAAAGAGACTGCGAATTTGCCTTAGCGAACGTCTGGGGTGAAGGTGGCGAAGGTGGAGTAGACCTTGCCAATGCAGTATTAAAGACCTTAGACACGAAGAAGAGTGAATTTAAGTTCTTATACGAAGATGATTTGTCTTTGGAAGAAAAAATTACAAAGATATCTACAGAAATTTATGGTGCAGATGGAGTATCTTTCTCTGCAAAAGCAAAGAAACAATTAGAACAGATTACCAGCCTAGGCTTTGGAAATTTACCAGTTTGTATGGCGAAGAATCAATACTCTTTATCTGATGATGCAAAAAAATTAGGAAGACCAACAGACTTTGATATTCATGTAAATGAAGTATATGTGTCGGCAGGTGCAGGATTTGTAGTTGTTATTACTGGTGCCATTATGACGATGCCAGGATTGCCGAAGACTCCGGCAGCATATAACATTGATGTGGATGATAATGGAGTGATTACCGGTTTATTCTAAACATTATGTTTGACAAACAATATCCAGCTAAGTAATTGGCTGGATATTGATTCATGTTGGATAAAACAGAAATACATTAAAATATGGAGGCTTGAAATGGCAAAATTAATCGATGGAAAACAAATTTCAAAAGAAATAAAAGATGAATTAAAAGAATTGGTTGCAAAGAAAAAAGAAGAAGGAATGGAAGCGACGCTTGCAGTGATTCAGGTAGGAAACGACCCGGCATCCAGTGTATATGTTGGTAATAAGAAAAAAGCCTGCGAATATATTGGAATTCGTTCTTTAGCCTATGAACTTCCAGAAGAAACTACCCAGGAAGAGTTGGTAGAATTAGTTGAAAAATTAAATCAGGACGATACTGTACACGGAATTTTAGTACAGCTTCCACTTCCAAAACATATGTGTGAGGATGATATTATTAAGGCCATTGCACCGGAAAAAGATGTAGACGGATTCCATCCTCAAAGTGTAGGTGCTTTAAGCATTGGACAAAAAGGATTTGTTTCCTGTACCCCTGCCGGAGTGATTCAGTTGTTAAAACGTTCCGGAATTGAAATCGAAGGGAAAGAATGCGTAGTCTTAGGAAGAAGTAATATTGTAGGAAAACCTATGGCATTACTTTTATTAAGGGAAAATGGCACTGTAACCGTTTGCCATTCCAAGACCAAGGATTTAAAAGAAGTAACCAAAAGAGCGGATATTTTAATCGTTGCAGTAGGAAGACCGAAAATGGTAACGGCAGATTATGTAAAAGAAGGTGCTGTGGTGATTGATGTTGGAATTCATCGTATGGAAAATCAAAAGCTATGTGGAGATGTTGATTTTGACAGTGTAGAACCGGTTGCATCTTATATTACACCAGTACCAGGTGGTGTTGGTCCGATGACCATTGCAATGCTTATGAATAATTGTGTAGAAGCTGCAAATATGAAGTAGAAAGGCATGGAAGAAGAATGAAGATTTTATTTGTGTCACTAGGGTGTGATAAGAATCTGGTAGATACGGAAAAAATGCTGGCATTAGTACAGGAACAAGGGTATGAAATTACCAATGAAGAAGAGGAAGCAGAAGTGGTTGTGGTAAATACCTGTTGTTTTATTCAGGATGCCAAGGAAGAAAGCATTGTTACTATCTTGGAATATGCAAAGAAGAAGGAAGAGGGACTTTTAAAGGGAATTATTATTACCGGTTGTTTGGCACAAAGATATAAAGAAGAGGTTCAGGCGGAAATTCCGGAAGTAGATATTATCTTAGGTTCTGCAAGTTATGACTCTATTCTTGAGGCATTGGAGTGTTTGGAGAAGAATGAGAAAAAGAATAAATATGATTCTTTAGAGTATCTTCCGAAGAACTTAACCAAACGTATTGTTACCACAGGAACCTCTATGGCATATTTAAAAATTGCAGAAGGATGTAATAAAAGATGTACGTATTGTATTATTCCATCCATTCGTGGAAATTATAGAAGTGTACCTATGGAAGAGGTGCTGGAAGAAGCAAAACAATTGGCACAAAAAGGAATCAAGGAACTGGTTTTAGTGGCGCAGGAAGTAACCCTTTATGGAAAAGATATTTATAAAGAAAAGGTATTACCTAAACTGTTGAAAGAATTATGCGAAATTGATGGAATTGAGTGGATTCGCCTTCTTTATTGTTATCCGGAAGAGATTACAGATGAATTGATTGAAGTAATGAAGGAAGAAGAGAAAATCTGTCATTACATTGATATGCCGATTCAGCATAGTGAAGATACCATTTTGAAGAAGATGGGAAGAAGAACTACTAAGGCACAGATTAAAGAAGTAATTGGAAAACTACGAGAAGCTATGCCGGATATTTGTATCAGAACTACATTGATTACAGGATTTCCAGGAGAAACCAAAGAAGAACATGAAGCTCTTATGGAATTTGTAGACGAAATGGAATTTGATCGTTTGGGAGTTTTCACTTATTCCATGGAAGAGGATACCAAGGCTGCAGAATTTGAAAATCAGGTACCGGAAGAAATAAAAGAGCAAAGAAAAGAAGAAATCATGCAATTACAACAAGAAGTTTCCTATGATTTGAATCAAAGTATGATAGGAAAAGAATTGAAAGTATTAATTGAAGGCTATCTTTTTGATGAAGACGTGTATGTGGGGAGAAGTTATAAGGATGCTCCTAACGTAGATGGATATGTATTTGTTTCTTCGGAAGAAGAGATAATTTCAGGTTCTTTTGTAAAGGTAAAAATTAAAGAAGCTGAGGAATATGATTTGATTGGAGATGTTGTATATGAATTTACCGAATAAACTAACCATATTAAGAGTGATTATGATTCCATTTTTTCTAGTTGCTTTATTGGTAGAAGGGATTCCTTCCGGAAAATGGATTGCGTTAGCAATCTTTATCATCGCAAGTTTTACTGATATGCTGGATGGAAAAATCGCAAGAAAGTATAATTTAATTACAAACTTTGGAAAATTCATGGATCCGCTGGCAGATAAGCTTTTAGTATCCGCTGCATTGATTGCATTAATTCCTTTGGGAAAAATTCCTGCATGGGTAGTAATTGTAATTATCAGCAGAGAATTTATTATCAGTGGATTTCGTTTGATAGCTTCTGACAATGGAGTTGTAATTGCAGCCAGTTATTGGGGAAAAATAAAAACAGTAACCCAGATGATTATGATTGTTTTACTGATTGCAGACTTTTCTAATTCTATAGTAGATGTATTAGAAACAGTGTTTATTTATCTTGCTTTGGCATTGACGGTAATTTCTTTAGTGGATTATCTGATTAAGAATAAGAATGTTTTAAAAGATGGGGAAGCATAAAAACTTAGCTATACTAGTGACGGTTTGCAAGAATGTCGTGAATGATTAAGGCTTGGTAAGGAGTTGCGACCTTGATAAGTGGAAAATGGGAAGGCTGGCGAAAAAAGATGGAAGAATTAAGTTTGGAAGAACAGGTAGTAAAACTTTTGCAGGAAAAAAAGATAAAAATTTCAACTACTGAATCTTGTACCGGAGGTTTTTTGGCAGGGACCATTGTGAATGTTTCCGGAGCATCGGAAGTGTTTGACGAAGGATATATTACGTATTCCAATGCAGCGAAACATAAGATTCTGGGAGTAAAAGAAGAGACATTGGAACAATATGGAGCGGTATCCGAAGAAACTGCAAAAGAAATGGCTGAGGGTTGTGCCAAGGCAGCCGGTACCCAGATTGCAGTTGGTATTACAGGAATCGCAGGACCTACTGGAGGAACGAAAGAGAAACCGGTAGGGTTGGTGTATATGGGATGTTACTATAAGGAAAAAGCAAAAGTTAAGAAATTTATTTTTTCTGGTGGCAGAACCCAGGTAAGAAAACAGTCAGTGGAAGAAGCCTTAAAATTTATATTGGAAAGACTAAAAGAAGAATAACTAATTTGAGATTTATATGGCCTGAATGATGAAGGCTTATGGAGAAGTGGAAAAGGAACTCTCAAGAGAAAAAAGGTTTTCGAAAAGAGAAAAGGAACAAGTGCTTATGTATTAAGAACTTGTTCCTTTTTTTGTGTAGTAAATTTTATAAAAACTCTATAAAAATATCGTAAAAAGATAAAGTAGTTTTTATAATAATTCAGCCATTTCTAATAATAATTTTTCGCTCTTTTCCCATCCTAAGCAAGGGTCAGTGATGGATTTACCATAGCAGCCTTCACCGATTTTCTGGCATCCATCTTCTATGTAACTTTCAATCATGACACCTTTTACCAATGCTTTGATATCTTCAGAATGACGCATAGAATGTAATACTTCCTTTACGATTCTTGGTTGTTCTTCCCAGTGTTTTGCAGAATTTGTATGGTTTGCATCTACGATAATAGCATGATTTGCAAGGTTTGTCTTATCATATAATTGTTTTAATAAAACTAAATCTTCATAATGATAGTTAGGAATGGATTGTCCGTGTTTATTCAAAGCACCTCTTAGGATACAGTGAGCCAATGGATTACCAGAGGTCTTTGTTTCGTATCCTGAGAATAGGAAAGTGTGTTTTCCCTGGGCAGCGATACAAGAATTAATCATTACAGATAAATCTCCGCTGGTTGGATTCTTCATACCTACTGGAATATCAATACCACTGGATACTAATCTATGTTGTTGGTTTTCTACAGAACGGGCACCAATGGCAACATAAGATAAAATATCATCCATGTACTGCCAGTTTTCAGGGTAAAGCATTTCATCTGCAGCAGTAAGGTGGGTTTCTGCCATAGCACGGATGTGCATCTGACGGATTGCGATGATACCATCATATAAATCAGAAGCTTTTTCAGGGTCTGGTTGATGAAGCATACCCTTATATCCTTCGCCGGTAGTACGAGGTTTGTTTGTATAGATACGAGGAATCAGGATTAATTTATCCTTTACCTGTTCCTGAACTTTTGCAAGACGATTTACATAATCACAAACAGAATCTTCATTATCAGCAGAACATGGTCCGATGATAGCTAAGAATTTATCTGATTCACCTAAAAATACTTTTTTAATTTCTTCGTCACGACGAGCTTTTACTTCTTGTAATTCCTTGCTTACTGGATATTTATCTTTAATCTCTTGAGCAGATGGAACTTGTTTTACTAATTGTAGGCTCATAATCATTCTCCTTTACTTTAAAATCCGTTTCATCTTAGCATACATATATGGAAAAGTCAATGAAAGCATAAGAAAAACAAGTAAAAAGGGAGTATCATGTAACTGCCCGCACGTGAACAGTTACGGACTCATAACTATTCAAACAATTAGGAAGATACTTGTTGTCAGGCTGCGTGATGGTGTGATTCACTTAAAATTTACTTGAAAAACATTGTTATTATGTGTAAAATAAAGTTGTGAGTTATGTGATTTAATGAGATTGTGTCGTGAATAATCAAGATTTAAACATTTCTTAGTTTTAGTAGAATCTGAGATAAATCAAATTCTATAAGATATTTCTTTGTCGGTTCAGATGAATTTAAGTTATGGTTAAAAATAATATGGGTTTCAGATGGAAAAGAGGTTGACAGTTGATAAAAAATATTGTATTATCATATCAAGGTAATCGAACATAAGTTTGTTAAGGAGAAGAAATTATGATAAAAGAAGAAAAATTAAAAGCATTAGATGCCGCTATGGCTCAAATTGAAAAGGCATATGGTAAAGGTTCTATTATGAAATTAGGTGACTCTAAGGCTAATATGAACATTGAAACGGTTCCGACCGGTTCTTTAAGTTTGGATATTGCTTTAGGTTTAGGTGGTGTACCGAAAGGACGTATCATAGAAGTTTATGGTCCTGAATCCAGTGGTAAGACTACAGTGGCATTACATATGGTGGCACAGGTACAGAAATTAGGAGGCATTGCAGGTTTTATTGATGCAGAACACGCACTGGATCCTGTTTATGCTAAGAATATAGGCGTAGATGTAGATAACCTATATATTTCACAGCCGGATAATGGAGAACAGGCTCTTGAAATTACAGAAACTATGGTACGTTCCGGTGCGATTGATATTATTATCGTAGACTCTGTTGCAGCATTGGTTCCGAAGGCAGAAATCGACGGAGAGATGGGAGATTCCCATGTAGGTCTGCAGGCGAGATTAATGTCTCAGGCATTAAGAAAATTGACTGCTATTGTTAGTAAATCTAACTGTATTGTTATCTTCATTAACCAGTTACGTGAAAAGGTAGGAATTATGTTTGGTAATCCGGAAACCACTACTGGTGGACGTGCTTTGAAATTCTATTCTTCTATTCGTTTGGATGTACGTCGTATTGAATCTTTAAAGCAAGGTGGGGAAGTAGTAGGAAACCGTACCAGAATAAAAGTAGTTAAGAATAAGATAGCACCTCCGTTTAAAGAAGCAGAATTTGACATTATGTTTGGTCAGGGAATTTCCAGAGAAGGTGATGTATTAGATTTGGCTGCCAATACAGATGTGGTAAATAAAAGTGGTGCCTGGTATGCTTATAAGGGAGAAAAAATCGGCCAAGGACGTGAAAATGCAAAGATTTATTTAAAAGAGCATCCAGAGATATTTGATGAAATTGAGCAGGCAGTCCGCAGCCAATACGGATTAGGAGAAGAAGGAAAAGCAGAAAATCAAACTGCAGAAGCTAAAAAGGCAGATACCAAGAAAGAAAAAGAAATAGAAGAATCAAAGGAATAAGCGGAGATTTTTGTGGAGGGACTTTGTGATGGACGATTGCAAAGTCTCTTTCTCATAAATTCAGAGATTTTTATGTCTTGGGAGGATGCTGGAAAGTCGATGATAATTTACTGGAAAGAGGGAAAGTGAAAAAAGAAATGGAAAGATATATTACCAAACTGGTGCCATGGGAGAAGAAAAAGGTGAAAGTATACATTGATGACACTTTTAGATTTTTCTTATATTCCAACGAAGTGAAACGTTTAAAGATTCAGCAGGATGCAGAAGTTTCAGAAGATATGTTAAATGAAATATATAAGAATATATTATTTCCACGGTGTAAGAATAAATTAATTTCCCTTTTGGAATATAAAGACAGAACCAGTCAGGAACTAAAGGAACGTCTGCTAAGAGAAGGATATCCGGAAGAAGTGGTAAGTCAGGTTATTTCATGGGCAGAGGAATATCATTTTATTGATATAGAACGGTTTGCTGTAAACTATGTTAAAACCAATGCAGGAAAGAAAGGGAACCGTTTGCTTAGAATCGAACTTTCAAAACGAGGAGTAGAAAAAGAATTGTTGGACGAACTGCTTGCGGATGTAGAAGAAAATGAAAAGGAACAAATAGAAAAAATATATGAGAAACGATTCTATAACGTAGATTTGAAAGAAGAAAAACAAAGAATGAAAGTAGTGCGGTATTTTATAAGAAATGGATTTTCATATGAAGAGGTTCAAAATTTTCTAACCAGGGAACGAAAAAACTAAGAATAAATGGCAAGATGGAAGATTTTTCTACGTTCAAATTTTAGCTGAAAAAAGATATTATTTTTGAAGGAAATTCAACAATTTGCATAAAATAATCGGAACAATACTTGACAGAGAATGAAAAAAAGTATAAAATTTATATGTTGTCCTTGTACAATGAAAACTTAATAGAGGAGGTGCTCCTGTTGGATCCGATACTAGTAGTAATAGTTGCTTTGGTGGCTTGTGCAATCGGTGCTGTAGTTGCAATTATCATACGGAAGAACTTCGTTGAAAAAGAAATGGGGAATCTTGAAGTTCAACGTAGACAGATTATTGATGAAGCACTTAGAGTAGCCAATGAAACTAAAAAGGAAGCCGAAGAAGCAAAACGAGAAGCTTTAATTCAAGCCAAGGAAGAATCATTGAAAGCAAAAAATGATTTGGATAAGGAAATAAAGGAACGTCGGGCTGAAGTTCAAAAGTATGAGAAAAGAGTGTTGGCGAAAGAAGAAACACTTGACAGAAAAGCAGAAATGATGGAGAAGAAAGAAGCCGGATTAGCTGCAAAAGAAGCTACTTTAGAAAAACAAAGAGAAGACGTTGAAGAAGCTCACGGAAAGATGCTGCAGGAACTAGAAAGAATTTCTGGGTTAACCTCTGAACAGGCAAAAGATTTTTTATTAAAACAAGTAGAAGACGATGTAAAACATGAAACAGCCATAATGATTAAGGAATTAGAAAGCAGAGCGAAGGAAGAAGCTGGTAAAAAGGCGAAAGAGTATGTCGTGAATGCGATTCAAAAATGTGCTGCAGATCATGTGTCTGAAACTACGATTTCATTGGTACAGTTACCAAATGATGAAATGAAAGGTCGAATCATAGGACGAGAAGGAAGAAACATACGTACTTTGGAAACTATGACAGGAGTAGAATTGATTATTGATGATACTCCGGAAGCTGTTGTGTTATCAAGCTTTGATCCCGTAAGAAGAGAGATTGCGAGAATTGCCTTGGAAAAATTGATTCTGGATGGACGTATTCACCCAGCAAGAATTGAAGAAATGGTAGAAAAGGCAAGAAAAGAAGTAGAAACCATGATGCGAGAAGCAGGAGAAGAAGCGACACTGGAAGTCGGTGTTCATGGTATTCATCCTGAATTAGTTCGATTACTAGGTAAGATGAAGTTTAGAACTAGTTACGGACAAAATGCATTAAAACATTCTATTGAAGTAGCTCAATTATGCGGATTGTTGGCAGGTGAAATTGGTGTAGATATAAAACTTGCTAAGAGAGCAGGTTTACTTCATGATATTGGAAAATCCATTGATCATGAAAAGGAAGGGTCACATATTCAGATTGGTGTTGAATTATGTACGAAATATAAAGAATCTGCAGTCGTTATCAATGCTGTAGAGTCACACCATGGTGATGTAGAACCTGAAAGTTTAATTGCATGTATTGTTCAGGCAGCAGATACTATTTCTGCCGCAAGACCAGGTGCAAGACGCGAGACACTAGAAACTTATACAACAAGATTAAAACAATTAGAGGAGATTGCGAATTCCTTTAAGGGCGTTGACAAAACTTTTGCAATTCAGGCAGGTAGAGAAATTCGTGTTATGGTAGTTCCAGAACAGGTAAATGATTCAGAAATGGTTTTATTAGCTAGAGATATTTCAAAGCAAATTGAAAATTCGTTGGAATACCCTGGACAAATTAAGGTAAATATTATTCGTGAATTCAGGGTAACCGACTATGCGAAATAAACAGATGTGAGTTTAATAAAAAGTCTTAGAAAGTTTCTTTCTAAGACTTTTTGATTTATGGGATAGTAAGGTGTTAAGGATTTGGGACGTGGTTTAATGAGGAGAACCCAATTACATTAGCTTTAGAGAGTTATAGTTTACGTTAGTTATTTAGATAAAAAAGAAAGGAAAGTGTGTAAAATGGATACACAAAAGGTAAATCTTATGGATAAAATTGGATTCATTGGAATTGGAAATATGGGTTATGCGATGTTAAAAGGTGCAACTCAGGTAATGCCAAAAGAAAAGTTTTTATTTACAGATATTAGTGCTGAAAAAGCTGGGGCGGTTGAAAAAGAATTAGGTGTAAAATATGTTTCAGACAATTTATGTTGTGTGAAGGAAGCAAAATACATTATTATGGCAGTAAAGCCACAATATTATCAAAATGTTATTGATGAAATTAAAAATGAAGTGAAGGAAGAACAAATTATCATATCCTTGGCTCCGAATGTAACCATTCAAGAGTTAAAAGACAGATTTGAAAAGGATATTAGGATATTAAGAGTAATGCCAAATACTCCAGCTATGGTTTTGGAAGGAATGACCGCAGGATGTTATAGCAATCATGACTTTTCAAATGAAGAGAAAGAAACGTTAATGCAGTTCTTCGAGTCTTTTGGGGAATTTGAGATAGTAGAAGAAAACCTGATTAGTGCAGTAATTTGTGCCAGTGGCAGTTCTCCGGCATATGTTTATATGTTTATTGAAGCATTGGCAGACAGTGCAGTTCGATATGGACTTCCTAGAGACAAGGCATATAAATTTGCAGCACAGGCAGTAAAAGGCTCTGCCCAGATGGTTTTGGAAACGGGAGAGCATCCTGGAAAATTAAAAGATAATGTATGTTCTCCAGCAGGAACCACGATTGCAGCGGTGGAGGCATTGGAACAATGTGGGTTAAGAAATGCCTTGTTCCAGGCATCAAAAGCCTGTTATAGAAAAGCAGAAAAATTAGATTAGCTATCTGCGGGCGATTTACAAGAGATATCATGGATAATTGAAAATTAGTTCCAAGGTGTAATTGTTACAAGGAAAAAAGTGTATCAATTACACCTTGTTCTATTTTGGACTTGTTTGGCATAGGATTATTAAGAAAAATGAACGATGCCGCAATGAACGGTGTGGGATAGAACAAAATGAAAGAACAAGATAAGAGAATGGACAAATTATGGATTATTTTTTTTCTTGGTATTATTATCGGGTGTGTTGGGATAAATTTATTGGCTCGTGGAAATAAAGACATCCTGGAGCAGTTAAATATCTATCTTGATCAGTTTCCGGATGGAATGAAAGAGAAAGATATTCTGTACATTGTAAATAAAAGGTTAAAGCAGCTACTTTTTATTTTGGTTTTGTATGTTGCGATTTCAAAGAAAATGATTGTTCGGATTATTACCTTTTTATTTGCAGCGATTCTAGGAATGTATCTTTCTGTTATGATGATGCGTTTGGGAATGTATGGAGGAATTTATACTTTAATGTTGTATTTTCCTCATTTTCTTTGCTATGGAGTTGCAATAAAACTGTTATATCTTTGTGCAGATGCTGAAAAAGTAAAGAAAAGGAAGATGGTATGGGGATTGGTTGTATTATTTTGGTTGTTTGGGATTGCGTTGGAACAATTTTTTTTCCCCTTATGGCTTAATCATGTCAATATCTAGTATAAAAATATGAGATAGCAAGATTATATTACAAGATGTTGATGAAAGTGAAAAAACGGTGAAAGCTCAGATAAAATAAAGAAAAAATAGTATTTGATTTTAATAAAAATTGTATTATAATTGTTTTATATCACGAAAAAGAGGTATAACCAATGATGAAGGAAGACATAGAAAAATTTACAGGCTATCTGAAAAATACAAAGAAATCAAGCAATAATACTGTAATGTCTTATCAGAGAGATTTGAATAAATTGAGTTCTTTTATGGAAGCGAAAGAAGTAGTAGGAATCGGAAATATCAATGATACGAATTTAAATTCTTATGTACTTTACTTGGAAAATCAAGGGTTATCCTCTGCGACGATATCCAGGAATATTGCATCTATAAAAGCCTTTTTTCTATATTTGTTGAGAGAAGGGAAAATAAAACAGGATCCTACAGTGCTATTAAAACCACCAAAGTGTGAAAAGAAGAAACCGAAAACTCTTACTATGGAGGAAGTAGAACTGTTATTAAAGCAACCTCAGGGGGACAGACCGAAAGATCTCCGGGATAAGGCAATGTTGGAGTTGTTATATGCCACGGGACTTCGAGTTTCTGAATTAATAAATTTAAAGTTATCCGATGTAAATTTGCAGATGGGATTTTTGGTATGCAATGATCATTCGAAAACCAGGGTGATTCCTATGGATTCTGTGGCATTGCAGGCATTGGAAGCTTATATTACCTCTTCCAGAGAACAAATGAGTAAGGGCTGTGATTATTTGTTCGTAAACTGTTATGGTAACCAAATGACAAGGCAGGGCTTTTGGAAGATATTGAAATTTTATGCGAAGAAAGCAGGAATTGAAAAAGAGATTGGCCCCCATATCATTCGCCATTCTTTTGCTTCACATTTAGTAGAGAACGGTGCGGATTTACATGCAGTTCAGGAGATGTTAGGTCATTCAGATATTGCTACTACTCAAATCTATGTAAATTTGGATAATAATAGCAGATTGAGGGAAGTTTATGCCAAGGCGCACCCAAGGGAACAAAGATCGAAATAGTTTTTTGAAAAAAATAGAATCGAAATAAAGTTTTAATATAAAATGAATGAGTTGATTCGTAAAATTTTACATAAATAAAAACAGAGTATGTATGAAAATGACAATACAAACTCTGTTTTTTTTCTTCAAAAATTTTATAGAATTATGATGTTCGGTTATTTTTGCTTATTTACAAGTTTTGATTTATGAATTAAAAAGAATACAAGCCCTACAAAAATCATACCTCCAGCTATATTTCCGATGGTAACAGGGAATAAATTTTGTGCAAACCCGGAAAGAGAAAGGCTTTCAATTTGTTCTGGGGTAATGCCGTAAAGTTCTTGTGCCTGTGCAACATAAGTATCGTTTTGTGCAGCAAAAATACCAGCAGGGATATAAAACATATTGGCAACACAGTGTTCAAATCCTGAAATTACAAATACCCAGATTGGGAAAAAGATAGCTAAAATCTTTCCAGCCACATCTTTAGCGCTACCAGCCATAAAAATAGCAAGACAAACTAAAATATTACATAAGATACCGGAAACAAATGCTTTTTCCGGCGATAAATTTACTTTGCCCAAAGCAACTTTAATGGTAAATGCTCCTAAACCACCATTGGAATAATCAAATTGTCCGCAGAAATAAACGCAAAAAGCAACAAATGCAGCACCAAGCATATTACTAAAATAAACGATCACCAGATTTGAGAGCATTTTGTAGCAAGGAACCTTTTTTGAAAAAACAGCCATGGAAATCAGGCAGTTACCAGTAAATAATTCGCCGCCAACCAAAACAATCAGCATAAGTCCACAAGGGAAAATAGCACCAGCTACGGTTCTGGCAAGTCCCACATCCTTTATGCCATGCATGGCCAAAGAACTGGCTTCACCACCGAAAGCAATGAACATACCGGCAATGATACCTAGTAAAATCATTTTAAGCTTTGGCAGATTGGCTTTGTTAATGCCGTTTTGTATATTATTATCAATAATTTGTGCAGGGGTATTAAATTGTTCCATATTGTCTTCTCCGTTCTTTAAAATAAGCCTTTTGTCGAAAAAGCGACACATTTAAATATAACTCGAAAAAATAATAGTGTCAAGTAATGTTTTGGTAGAATGAAATTGTAAAATATGGTATACTATCTTTAATAGAAAACATAATAAACATGGTACAGATATTTTGAAAGTAGGTGTGGACTATGATAAAAAGAGTGATTTGGATTATTTTAGACAGTGTTGGAGTTGGAGCTTTGGAAGATGCGAAAGAATATGGAGATGAAGGTGCTTTTACATTAAAACATGTATTAGAGCAGGAAGAAAAGATAAATTTACCTAATTTGAAAAAGCTGGGGCTCGGGAATATTGATTCCGGCCTCCCTTTAGGGGAAGAAACGGAATGTATCGGGTGTTTTGGTAAGGCGAAAGAAATTTCAAAAGGAAAAGATACTACCATAGGACATTGGGAGATGGTGGGGATTCATACCAAGATTCCGTTTCGGACATACCCAAATGGTTTTTCTGATGAGATAATGCAACAGTTTATAAAACAGTGCGGAATCGGAGGATATCTGGGAAATTGCGTTGCTTCCGGAACTAAAATCATCGAAGAATTAGGAGATGAGCATGTAAAAACGGGATATCCCATTATATATACTTCTGCGGATAGTGTGTTTCAAATTGCGGCTCATGAAGAAGTAATACCTTTGGAAAAATTATATGAAATGTGTCATATTGCAAGAAAACTTTTGGTGGGAGATAACAGTGTTTCCAGAGTAATTGCCAGGCCTTTTGTTGGAGCATCAGGAAATTATGTAAGAACAGCAAATCGACATGACTATTCTGTAAAACCAGAGAAAGAGAATCTTTTAAATTACTTAAAGGAAAGCGGGATACCAGTCATAGGAGTCGGAAAGATTCATGATATTTTTGATGGAGAAGGAATTTCCGAAACTCTTTATACTAAGGACAATATGGATGGAGTAGATAAGACTCTAGAAACAATGCAGAAGCTGGAGAAGGGACTTATTTTCACCAATCTTGTGGAATTTGATTCAAAATGGGGACACCGAAGAGATGCGAAAGGGTATTTGCAGGGACTCTTAGATTTTGATAACAGACTAAAGGAAATTATGGAGCAGATGCGGGAGGATGATTTGCTGATTATAAATGCAGATCACGGCTGTGACCCTACTTTTAGGGGAACAGATCATACAAGGGAGTATATTCCGATTCTGCTGTATGGAAAGTCTATAAAGAAAGGGATTGATATTGGAATTAGAAACAGTTTCGCAGATATCGGTCAAAGTATAGCGGAAATATTTGGAACAAAAAGGTTAAAAATCGGAACAAGTTTTATGGATAAATTAGGATGAATGATGAGAGTTGAAAGGGTGAGGTAATGGGAGTTTTTTTGAAAATATCTACTTAAAACATCTTTTTGTTCGGATTTATACTACAAGTAATCTACGGAAGAAAGGAATTTGCCTATGAACATGTATGATTTGATTCAAAAAAAACGGGATGGTTTTACCTTAACTACAGAAGAAATTAAATACATTGTAAATGGTTATACAGAAGGGGAAATTAAAGATTATCAAATGTCTGCCTTTCTTATGGCAGTTTATTTTCAAAAAATGAATAAAAAGGAAACCGTGGATTTAACCCTTGCCATGGCTGCTAGTGGAGAAATGCTTAACTTAAGTCAGATTCAAGGAACAAAAGTAGATAAGCACAGTACAGGGGGAATTGGAGATAAAACTACTTTGATTTTGGCTCCTATGTTAGCTGCTCTTAACATTCCGGTTGCGAAAATGTCAGGAAGAGGACTTGGTTATACCGGAGGAACCATAGATAAACTGGAGAGTTTTCCGGGATTTTCTACAAGTATGACGAAAGAGAAATTTATTGAGAATGTGAACCAGCATTCTATATGTGTTGCCGGACAGACGGAAAATCTGGCTCCTGCCGATAAGAAAATATATGCCTTGCGGGATGTAACTGCAACGGTGGATAATATATCCTTAATTGCCTCCAGCATTATGAGTAAGAAACTTGCATCTGGTGCAGATGCCATTGTTTTGGATGTAAAATGTGGAACCGGTGCTTTTATGAAAAAGGAAGAAGATGCCTGTCTGCTTGCAAAGACCATGGTTCAGATAGGAGAAGATGCTGGAAGAAAAACCGTAGCTTTAATTACCGATATGAATCAGCCTCTAGGACGAATGGTGGGAAATTCATTGGAGGTACAGGAAGCGATTTCGGTGTTGAAAGGAGAAGGGGAGAGCAGATTACAAGAATTATCCCTACAGCTTGCAGCATGGATGATGGTTATAGGGGGATATGAAAAAGAAATCTCTTATGCTTACGAAAGATTAAAAAGTACCATTGACAAGCATCTGGCATTGGACAAAATGGCGGAGTGGATAGAAAGTCAGGGTGGCAGCAAAGAATCTGTTTATGAAGGAAAAGGTTTAAAAAGGGCATCAAGACAGAAAATGATATTTGCAGAAGAAACAGGATATTTAAATTGTTTGGATGCTACAGAAGTAGGAAAATCTGCTTTGATTTTGGGAGCAGGAAGGGTACAAAAAGAAGATAAAATTGATTTGGGAGCAGGAATTGAATTACTGGTTCAAAATGGAACCCAGATAAAAAAAGGAGAGGCTTTTGCTGTTTTACACTATGAAGAGGAAGAAAAAGCGCTTCAGGCAGAAAAGATTCTTAAAAATGCTTATGAGATAAAATGTGATAAAATAGAGGAAAAATCCCTGATTAAAAAAGTAATTACAATCAAAGACTGTTAGAGAATTATAAAAGACTATTTGAGAATTATTGAAGATTGAAGACCATCAGGTAATTATAAGAGGCTGTTGCATTAAGTGAAAATATTACAAGACATGGAGGCTGTCGCACTAAGAAAAATTTCCACAAAATATGGAACTATATATCAAATTTTTTTTCATATCTTGTTTGATATATGCTTAATGCGACAGCCCCATGCTCTGTAGAAAATTTTCTAAGTGCAACAGCCTCTGGTGTTATATTAACCAAGCTTATGAAAACTTGGTTTTCTATCTTTATAGGTAGCGTAATATTTATACCCTAAAGATAAAAGGTGTTTTTCTGTTTCTGCAAAATATGCTCCGATGTTCTTTGCTGCATGGGCATCGCTGCCAATGGTGATAATTTCACCGCCGAGTTCTAAATATCTTTTTAAGATATATGGATGAGGATGTGGAAAATGCAGTCCTTTGGAAAGACCGGCAGTATTAACTTCAATTCCTTTACCTAATTCAATGATTCTCTTTAAGATTTCGTCCAGAAGGTCTGTAAAATCTGAAGGAATATATGGTACCTGAATATAGCGGCATACATAATCCAAATGTCCGTATACATCAAAATCCTCAAATGCCCTTACATTTTCTAAAATGGAATGAAAATAAGCACCATATCCTAAATTTCCTGGAAACTTATCTTTGTATGCAGGATAATATGGGTCAATTCCCTTTACCAGATGGGAAGAAGCAATGACAAAATCAAAAGGATATTGCTTTACCAATGTGGTTAATTTAGGAGCAAGGTAATCCATGACTCCTAGCTCAATGCCCAAACGGATTTCGATGTCTGTGTTGTTTTGTTTTAATTCAGTGATGGCTTTTGTGTAAGAATCTAAATCTAATAAAAAATCATTTCCTTTTTCATCTATAGGATAATCCAAATCCATATGATCCGTGATACATAAAGTTGTAATCTGATTCTTTTTGGCAAAAGATATCATGTTTTCTAAAGATTCCGTACTATCGCTGGAAAATAGGGAATGTGTATGGAAATCAGCAGTTATCATTATTGTTACCAAACCTTTCTAAACTCGTTCCAAAATATACACTGTGGGGTCATGTGGTTTTTGGGGTGCAGTTACAGTATGAAAAATTCTATAACATAGGACTATAATCATGATGGAGCACTCCGTATTTTGTGTTATTTTTGTTTACTGGATAGTCTTTTTAATTTGTAAGTTCTTTATGACCCTAGTATCAAAGAATTATAGTATAGCTTTTTTGGAATGTCAATGAAGGAAATAATGGAAGAGAGAGGATGAAATGGTGGTGGTAACACGAAAATGTTGTTAATATTTTCATTTAGGACTTGAATTTTTTTAATAAATTGGTTATTATATATTTGTGCAATTGATAATGGTTTAACAATCAAATGTTTTATTGCTAATAACCTGGCTACAGGTATTATAAAATTTTAACAAACGGAGGAATTAAAATCATGGCAGTAAAAGTAGCAATTAATGGTTTTGGACGTATCGGACGTCTAGCATTCAGACAAATGTTCGGAGCAGAAGGATATGAAGTTGTAGCAATCAACGACTTAACAGATCCTAAGATGTTAGCTCACTTATTAAAGTATGATTCTTCTCAAGGTAAGTACGATGGTACTGTTGAAGCTAAGGAAGATTCAATCGTAGTTAACGGAAAAGAAATCAAGATTTATGCTAAGGCAAATGCAGCTGAACTTCCATGGGGAGAAATCGGTGTAGACGTAGTTCTTGAATGTACTGGTTTCTATGTATCTAAGGCTAAGTCTCAGGCTCATATCGATGCAGGTGCTAAGAAGGTAGTTATTTCCGCTCCAGCTGGAAATGATCTTCCTACTATCGTATATAGTGTAAACGAAGGTACATTAAAGGCAGATGATACTATCATTTCTGCAGCTTCTTGTACTACTAACTGTTTAGCTCCTATGGCTAAAGCATTAAATGACTATGCTCCAATCCAATCTGGTATTATGTCTACTATCCATGCTTACACTGGAGATCAGATGGTACTTGACGGACCACACAGAAAGGGAGATTTAAGAAGAGCTCGTGCAGCTGCTGTTAATATCGTTCCTAACTCAACTGGTGCTGCAAAAGCAATCGGATTAGTTATTCCTGAATTAAACGGAAAATTAATCGGTTCTGCACAAAGAGTTCCAGTTCCAACTGGTTCTACTACTATCTTAACTGCAGTTGTTAAGGGTACAGATGTAACTGTTGATGGAATCAACGCAGCTATGAAAGCAGCAGCTTCTGAATCATTTGGTTACAATGAAGAAGAAATCGTTTCTTCTGACGTAGTTGGAATGAGGTATGGTTCTTTATTCGATGCTACTCAGACTATGGTAGCTAAGATTGCTGATGATTTATATGAAGTACAAGTTGTTTCATGGTATGACAATGAAAATTCATACACTAGCCAGATGGTTAGAACAATCAAATACTTTGCTGAATTAGCTTAATTGTTTTTTGAAGGCTAAAGATTTATAAGATCCGAAGTAGGGGTCCGGTCTTTAAGGTTGACTTATGGGACCGGATTCTTTTTAAATTATGAACAAGAAAGGAGCATATAATAATGCTTAACAAAAAATCAGTAGATGATATTAATGTAAATGGAAAAAGAGTCCTTGTACGTTGTGATTTTAATGTACCTTTACAAGATGGAAAGATTACAGATGAAAACCGTTTAGTTGCAGCATTACCTACTATTAAGAAGTTAATCGCAGATGGCGGTAAAGTAATTCTTTGTTCACACTTAGGAAAGCCTAAGGGAGAACCAAAGCCAGAATTATCTTTAGCACCAGTAGCTAAGAGATTAACTGAATTATTAGGACAAGAAGTAAAGTTTGCTGCTGATAACGAAGTAGTTGGTGTGAATGCAAAAGCTGCTGTGGAAGCAATGCAAAACGGAGATGTTATTTTATTAGAAAATACTCGTTACCGTGCAGAAGAAACTAAGAACGGTGAAGCATTCAGCAAGGATTTAGCAAGTTTAGCTGACGTATTCGTGAATGATGCTTTTGGTACTGCTCATAGAGCACACTGTTCTAATGTTGGTGTAACTGAATATGTAGATACTGCAGTAGTTGGTTACTTAATGCAAAAAGAAATCGATTTCTTAGGAAATGCGGTAAATAATCCAGAAAGACCATTCGTAGCAATCCTTGGTGGTGCTAAGGTTTCTTCTAAGATTTCTGTTATCGAAAATTTATTAGACAAAGTAGATACCCTTATCATCGGTGGTGGTATGGCTTATACTTTCATGGCAGGTCTTGGAGAAGAAGTTGGTAAGTCTTTATTGGAAGAAGATTACAAAGAATATGCTGTGAACATGATGAAGAAAGCAGAAGAAAAGGGAGTGAAGTTATTAATCCCTGTTGATACTGTTGTTGCTGATGATTTCTCAAATGATGCTAACTTCAAGGTAGTAGAACGTGGTGGAATTCCAGCAGATATGGAAGGTCTTGATATCGGACCTAAGACTGCAGAATTATTTGCAAATGCAGTAAAAGAAGCAAAGACTGTTGTTTGGAACGGACCTATGGGATGTTTCGAAATGCCTAACTTTGCTAAAGGTACTATCGCAGTAGCAAAGGCTTTAGCTGAAATCGATGCAACTACTATCATTGGTGGTGGAGATTCTGCAGCGGCTGTTAATACATTAGGATTCGGAGATAAGATGACTCATATTTCTACAGGTGGTGGAGCATCCTTAGAATTCTTAGAAGGAAAAGAATTACCAGGTGTAGCAGCAGCTAACGATAAGTAATTGCAACCTTGTGCTTTGCTGATTTTTTGAATCAGTAAAAGGGAATCTGATTTTAACGAAAGTAGGAGAATATTAAAATGGCTAGAAAGAAAATTGTTGCCGGTAACTGGAAGATGAACATGACTCCAAGCCAGGCTGTAAAATTAGTAGAAGAATTAAAACCATTGGTTGTTTCTGATACCGTTGATGTTGTTTACTGTGTACCAGCAATCGATATCGTTCCTGTAGTAGAAGCTTTAAAGGGAACAAATGTTGAAGTTGGTGCAGAAAATATGTACTTTGAAGACAAAGGTGCTTACACTGGAGAAATTTCTGCTGAAATGTTAGTAGATGCTGGTGTTAAGTATGTTGTTCTTGGACATTCTGAAAGAAGAGATTATTTCAAGGAAGACGATGCTTTATTAAACAAGAAAGTAAAGAAAGCTTTCGAAGCAGGTCTTACTCCAATTCTTTGCTGTGGAGAATCTCTAGAGCAAAGAGAAAGTGGTGTTACTTTAGATTGGATTCGTTCACAAATTAAGGCTGATTTAGAAGGCGTAACAGCGGATCAGGTTGCTTCTATGGTAATCGCATATGAACCAATCTGGGCAATCGGAACTGGTAAAACAGCTACTTCTGACCAGGCTCAGGAAGTTTGTGGTGCAATTCGCGAGTACATTAAAGAATTATATGATGAAGCAACTGCAGAAGCAGTTCGTATCCAATACGGTGGTTCTGTAAATGCAGGAAACGCAGCTGAATTGTTTGCAAAACCAGACATCGATGGTGGATTAGTTGGTGGAGCATCTTTAAAGGCTGAATTTGGTAAGATTGTTAATTACCAATAATTTTTAAAACTTCGCAAACTTTATGATAAGCGAAGAAGAATCATTTATAAAGTTATGATATGATTTTGAGATAAAAATATTTTAGCCTTAGAATCAAAATGATAAAGAGGGACAAATGAAGGATATTCTTCATTGCCCCTCTTTTTTGACTATTTTTTAGATAGTCAGATAGAAATACGGCCTAAATTAGCAGCACATTCCACTGTCTCTGCTTCCGCTACCGCCACAGCCACAGCAAAGTAATAGGATTAAGATGATAATGAAGGAAGAGTCGCAACCATCATCACATCCACATCCCATTCCGCCTCTAGAGCTTCCATTATTACAGCAGAAAAGTAATATTAGGATAATAATCCAGCTGCCTCCGAATCCGTTTGACTCACAACAAGAACCTCCGCAATGTGTTGCTGCTAAATCACTCATATTAGTGCCTCCTAAATTGGTTTACACTTTATGAATATGCGCCATAGCTTGGTTAGTTTCCTGTTTTTTGTAAAATCATTATTTCTAGTCAGAAAACTTTATAATAGCATAACATGACGTGGGTGAGAAATCTGGATTTTCATTGATTGCTCCTAAATTGCTTTATTTTTGATGGTTACCAAATCAGTTTATTTACCTGAATCATTCCCCATCCTTGCTTGGATTTTGGAAGTTTTAGGTCTTTTGTACTATGATATAGTCTTAATTTTACTTCTTTTGGGGTTAAATCAGGTTCACTTTCTAATAATAAAGCAATGCACCCGGAAACAATGGGTGTGGACATCGAGGTACCACTTTTGGTAAAGTAACCGGAAGGCGAAGAGGAACAGGAAAGAATATTGGAGCCTGGAGCTACCAGTTCTGGTTTGATAATGCAGGAATCGGTAGGTCCGTTTCCGGAATAATAAGAGGTCATTTTGTTATGATTTGATTCCACAGCGCCTACGGTAATGACTTTTCTGCTAATCCCTGGTGTGGTAATACTATTGTTTTTGGGACCGTCATTTCCTGCAGCAGCTACTACAATAATTCCAGCGTCCCAAAGAGAATTTACTTTTTTGATGAAAGAACTTTCTTCTTTTGTCTGATTGGTAGGTTTGGTACCTATGGAAATGTTGACAATACGGATATTATATTCCTGATGGTGTTCAAGAATCCAATCTATACCACGAAAGAAACTGGAAATCGTTCCATTGCCTTTTTCGTCTAACACCTTAAGAACAACCAGATTACATTGAGGAGCAGCTCCAATATAGTAGTTTTTATATTTGCCGCCAGAGGCGATGATTCCAGCAACATGTGTGCCATGACCACTGTCATCATAGGGATTTATTCTGGAAGAAACAAAGTCACGAAAGCAAAGGATTCTGTTAGACGGAGTCATAAAGTCCTGATGGGGATAGATACCAGTGTCCAGAATGGCAACGGTAATGTCTTTTCCGGATAAGCCACGTTCATATGCAAACTCAATGCCAATTTCTTTTTGCCAAAACAAAATATCACCTGTTTCATTTGAAATGCTTATTTATAGTATATGAAGGAAATTCTTTGGCTGGTTCATATATTTATGATAACTGTTGTGATGGTTCGCATGTAAACCAGTAAATGGGTTGATATCCGTATTTGATAGTAACTGAGTTGATTTTTAGAATTTCATGTGATAAAATTTCATAATAGATGATGAATCAGGATGTAGATGGAAAGATAAATCTTTCAGCATTCTAGGAATGGAGGGTTAAAATGTACGAAAAATCTTATCAGGCAGATTTGCATACCCATACCATAGCTAGTGGACATGCTTATAATACCATACAGGAAATGGCTAAGGCAGCTAAGGAGAAGGGGATTTCTTTGTTGGGAATTACAGAGCATTCTATGACCATGCCTGGAACCTGCAGTGAAATATATTTTCAAAATTTATGGAATGCGAATCGTTCCTATTATGGCGTACAGTTATTATTGGGTGTGGAATTAAATATTATTGATTATCAGGGCTCTGTGGATATGAGCCAGGAGTTGTTAGAAAATTTGGATATTGCTATTGCCAGCATTCATAATACAGTTGGATATAACGTGGGAACCAAGGCACAGAACACTGCGGCAGTAATTGGAGCAATGGAAAATCCTTATGTGAATATTATCGGACATCCGGATGATGGAAGAATACCTTTGGATTATAAGGAAGTTGTAAAAGCGGCAAAAGAGTATCGTAAGATTCTGGAAATAAATAACAATTCATTGTCACCAACCAGTTGGCGACAGAATGCCCGTGAGAATGATAGAGAAATTTTGGAACTATGTGCAAAAGAAGATTATCCTGTGATTATTGGAAGTGATGCACATGCGGATCATAATGTAGGAGCAAATTCGTATGCCTTGGATTTGATGAAGGAAATTCATTTTCCAGAGCATTTGATTTTAAATTATCAGATAGATGAACTAAAATCTTATCTAGGCTCAGATGCTCGCAAAAGAGAAAAGTAAGGGTGAAAGAAAAAATGGAGAAAGGAAGTCTTTTGCAAACACACCTTTTACCCTTTGTGTTTGCGCCTTAGGAGAAATGGAAAAATTCACCTAAGGCTTGGTACAAGTCATGTTATATCAGATTAGTAACGGGGCCGTGCAGTTTGGTGGCGATGTTATTTTGAAAAATATTAATTTTGAAATACGAAATACAGAAAAAATCGCGGTAGTAGGAAGAAATGGTTGCGGAAAAACTACATTTCTAAAGTTGATTGCTGGTGAGGTAGATTTAGCAAAAAGGGATAGTGATGAAGATATTTTTATTGCAAAATCAGGGAATCCTGAGATTGGATATTTAAAGCAGATGGCATTTTCGGACCTGTCTCTTACCATGGAACAGGAAATCAGAAAAGCGTTTCATAAAATAGAAACCATGAAGGCTCAGTTAGAAGAATTGACTGCTGTCATGGAACATAATCATGAGGAGGAAACTATCCGGCGTTTTACCAGGTTGCAGGAAAATTTTGAAAATCTGGGTGGCTATTTTTATGAAAAAGAATATGAAATGCTGATTGTAAAATTTGGTTTTTCCCAAGAAGATAAGAAAAAGCCTTTAAGTCAGTTTTCCGGTGGACAACAGACCAAGATTGCTTTTATTAAACTTTTATTATCCAAGCCGGATATTTTACTGTTAGACGAACCGACGAACCATCTGGATATTTCTACCGTGGAATGGCTGGAAAAATATTTAAAAGACTATAAAAAGGCGGTAGTAGTAGTATCCCATGACCGAATGTTTTTGGATAATATTGCAGATGTAGTGTATGAAATTGAATATGGAGTGACGAAAAGGTATCCTGGAAATTACACTCATTTTGTGGAAACCAAGAAATTAAATTATGAGCAACAAAAGAAAAATTACACAGCTCAGCAAAAAGAAATCGAACGATTGCAGCAAATGGTAGATAAATTTAAGAACAAGCCTACCAAGGCTGCCATGACCCGTTCTAAATTAAAACAAATTGAACATATGGATTTAATTGAAGCTCCGGATCGATACGATAACAAAACATTTCATGCGAATTTCCAGCCTACTGTGGAGACTGGAAAGGATGTATTGTCTGTAAGAGATTTGGAAATTGGATATACAGAGGTATTGTCAAAAGCTTCCCTTGAAGTAAAAAAGGGAGAAAAGGTAGGTATTATTGGTGGAAATGGATTAGGAAAATCTACTTTTTTGAAAACTCTGATGAGGAAAATTCCAAAGATTTCAGGAACTTTTCAGTTTGGTGCCAATGTGCAAATCGGCTATTTTGATCAGCAAATGGCACAATATACCAGCGAAAAAACGGTTTTGGATGATTTTTGGGACGAGTTTCCAAATTTAACCCAGACGGAAGTAAGAAACTTATTAGGAGCATTTTTATTTTCGGGTGAGGATGTATTTAAGAAAGTATCCATGCTTTCCGGAGGAGAAAAGGTGAGACTTGCCTTATGTAAAATCTTAAAAAGAGAACCAAATGTTTTGATTCTGGATGAGCCTACGAACCATATGGATATCGTAGGAAAGGAAACCTTGGAGTCCATGCTTCGGGAATATACAGGTACCTTAATTTTGGTATCTCATGACAGATATTTTATTAAAAAAGTATGTGATAAAATATTGGTATTTGAGAATCATAATACAACTTTGTATCCTTTTGGATATGAACAGTATAAGGAAGAATGCGAAAAACTTCTGGCAGAGACAGGAGATGTAACAAATGTGAAATCTTCTGAAAAAACAGATAAAAAGGGTTCTTCTGGGGATAATGATAATAAAGTAAAGAAGTCTAAAACTTATTATAATCCAGGAAAAGAACAGGCGAAGCTGGAAAGAAAGATTAAAAAATTGGAAGAACAAATGCAGCAAAAAGAAGAAGCCTGCGACCAAAAGAAAC
Organism: Lachnospiraceae bacterium; assembly: GCA_017399685.1. Lineage (GTDB taxonomy): Bacteria > Bacillota > Clostridia > Lachnospirales > Lachnospiraceae > RGIG1668. Next base: position 236,986 of record JAFQBM010000028.1, on the reverse strand, counting down.
AGGATTTGCTGAATGAGGAATATCAGTCAGACTATGTGAAATTAGGACAGATACAGGAAGAAATAGATGCTTTAGAAGAAGAAATATTAGAGATTATGACGGAGTGGGAGGAATTGATGGCATCTCTTTCGGAGGAATAAGTGAAAATCCAAATAGTACTACAGTATGATATAATATGACAATGGGTAGTACTTGAATTGCTTTGGTGGTTATAAAATATGATAGATAGGAGAAGTTGATTTATGCGAGAAAAAAATTGGTGGAAAAAAGCAGTGGTATACCAGATTTACCCTAGAAGTTTTAAGGATAGTACTGGAAGCGGAATGGGAGATATCAGAGGAATCATTGAAAAGTTAGATTACTTAAAAGAACTTGGAATTGATGCAATCTGGTTATCCCCTGTCTGTAAGTCTCCACAAGATGATAATGGATACGATATTTCAGATTACCAGGATATTGACCCTATGTTTGGAACTCTTTCCGATATGGAAGAATTGATTGCCAAGGCAAAAGTAAGAAATATTGGAATTATTATGGATTTGGTATTGAATCATTCTTCGGACGAACATCCATGGTTCAAAGAAGCAAGAAAAAGCAAAGATAATCCATATCATGATTATTATATCTTTAAAGATGGAGTGGAAGGAGAACTTCCAAATGATATGTGTTCTGTATTTGGCGGAACAACATGGGAATGGGTTCCGGAACTGGGACAATATTTCTTTCACCAGTTTTCTCCAAAACAACCGGATTTAAATTGGGAAAACCCAAAGGTTCGAAAAGAAATCTACGATATGATTAATTGGTGGATTGATAAGGGGGTAGAAGGATTTCGATTGGATGTCATTGATCAGATTGCAAAAGAGCCGGATCATCATATCACCATTAACGGTCCTAAATTACATGACTTTTTACAGGAATTAAGCAGAGAAACTTTTCAGAGAGCCAACCTTATTACAGTAGGAGAGGCATGGGGAGCCGATTTGGAACGTGCCAAACTTTATAGTAATCCAGATGGAAGTGAGTTCTCTATGGTATTCCAGTTTGAACATATCGGACTGGATCAGGAAGAGGGAAAGGAAAAATGGGACATTATTCCATTGGATTTGCAAAAATTAAAAGAAGTTCTTACAAAATGGCAACAAGGTCTGCATAGCATTGGATGGAACAGTTTGTTCTGGAATAATCATGATTTACCTCGTATTGTATCCAGATGGGGAAATGACAAAGAATATCGTGTGGAATCTGCAAAAATGTTAGCCACGATTTTACATGGCATGCAGGGAACTCCGTATATTTATCAAGGCGAAGAGTTAGGAATGACGAATTCTAAGTTTACCCTGGAGCAGTATCGGGACATTGAAACCATTAATATGATAAAGGACAGAAGAGAAAGAGGATATAGTGATGACAGTATTCTGGCTTCTCTTTATGCAAAAAGTCGTGATAATGCGAGAACACCAATGCAATGGGATGATTCTTTCAATGCAGGATTTACTACAGGAACACCTTGGCTGGATGTAAATCCAAATTATAAGGAAATCAATGCAAAATCCCAGATGAATGACCCGGATTCTATTTTTTCTTACTATAAGAAATTAATTGCACTTAGAAAAGAATATCCGGTATTTGTAGAAGGCGATTTTGAACTGGTTTTTCCTGAAAATAATCAGTTATTCTCCTATACAAGAACTTTTGAAGGAAAGACCCTTTGGGTATTATGTAATTTCTATGGAGAAGAAGTCAGCATAGAAATTCCGGAAAAATTAAAGGGAAAGAAAGAGTTATTGATATCAAATTACCAGGATATTGACAGTGAAAATGTATTGAGACCGTATGAAGCGAGGATGTATTATCTATGAAAATTATGATTGCATCGGACATACATGGTTCTAAACACTATTGCGAGAAAATGCTGTGCTGTTATCAAAAAGAAAAAGCAGATAAGTTATTATTACTTGGAGATCTTTTATATCATGGACCACGAAATGATTTACCGGAAGGATATGAACCTAAGCAAGTAATTTCCATGTTAAACGATGTGGCAGCAGACTTGTTATGTGTCCGAGGAAATTGCGATTGTGAAGTAGACCAGATGGTATTGGAGTTTCCGGTGTTAGCGGACTATGCTGTTTTGTATATTGGAAACCGTATGTTTTTTGCTACGCATGGACATAAATATAATCAAAATCAACTTCCACCTTTAAAAGCTGGAGATATCCTGCTTCATGGACATACCCATGTTCCGAAATGTGAGAGGATAGGGGAATATCTTTATCTGAATCCCGGTTCTGTTTCCATTCCGAAGGAAAACAGTCCAAGGAGCTATCTGATATTGGAAGACCAGAAAGTGATATTTAAAGATTTAGAGACAGTGGAATATATGTCCTATGATTTGGAAGAATTGTTTTCCGATTGAGGTTTAAAAATTACACATCTTAATAAAAAAGAATCGTTTTAATGTAATAGAACCAAATCAAGAGAAAGCCGAAAATAAAAGGCTTACTATGATTTGGTTCTAATTTTATGCCTCTAAGGTAGAAAGTTATGTTTGATTTTATAAAAATTACTTAAGCTTCTACATTTGGAAGACCGGCGAATCCAGCTTGAAGTTCTTCATCCGTAGGAATGTAATCACTCATAACACCATCGTTAAATTTTTGGTATGACATCATATCGAAATAACCAGTTCCAGTTAATCCGAATACGATGGTCTTTTCTTCTCCGGTTTCCTTGCATTTTTTAGCTTCGTCAATAGCTACTTTAATAGCATGACTGCTTTCAGGAGCTGGAAGGATTCCCTCTATGCGAGCGAAATACTGTGCAGCCTCGAAAACAGAAGTCTGTTCAACAGCAACTGCCTCCATAAGACCATCATCATATAATTGACTTAAAGTGGAACTCATACCATGGTAACGTAATCCTCCAGCATGATTTGCAGAAGGAATAAATCCACTGCCTAAAGTATACATTTTAGATAATGGACAAACCATTCCGGTATCACAGTAGTCATACACATATTTACCTCTGGTTAAACTTGGACAGGATGCTGGCTCTACAGCAATAATACGGTAATCTTTTTCACCACGCAGTTTTTCTCCCATGAATGGAGAAATCAATCCGCCAAGGTTAGAACCGCCTCCTGCACAACCAATGATGATATCTGGAGAAATATCATATTTTTCTAATGCAGTTTTGGTTTCTAAACCAATAACGGTCTGGTGAAGTAAAACCTGATTTAATACACTGCCAAGAACATAGCGGTAACCTTCCTGTAAAGAAGCAGCTTCTACGGCTTCTGAAATGGCACAGCCAAGACTTCCTGTGGTTCCTGGATGAGCGGCTAAAATCTTACGTCCAACTTCTGTTGTTTCAGAAGGAGAAGGAGTTACTTTCGCACCATATGTACGCATTACTTCACGACGGAAAGGTTTTTGTTCATAAGAAACTTTTACCATATATACCTGACAGTCTAAATCAAAATAAGAACAAGCCATAGAAAGAGCAGTACCCCATTGTCCGGCACCTGTTTCTGTGGTAACACCTTTTAAGCCCTGTTTTTTTGCATAATAAGCCTGGGCAATGGCAGAATTTAGTTTATGGCTGCCACTAGTGTTATTTCCTTCGAATTTGTAATATATTTTTGCAGGTGTACCCAGCTTTTCTTCCAGACAATATGCACGTACCAATGGAGCAGGACGGTACATTTTATAAAACTTTAAAATTTCTTCTGGAATATCAATATAAGGATTTACGTCATCCAATTCCTGGTTGATTAATTCGTCACAGAAGACAGGACGTAATTCTTCAAAGGTAATTGGTTTCATAGTTGCTGCATTTAAAAGTGGTGCAGGTTTGTTTTTCATATCTGCACGAACGTTATACCATTGTTTTGGCATTTCATTTTCGTTTAGATAAATTTTATAAGGAATTTCTTTATTACTCATAGTTGTTCTCCTTTGGGATAAGTTATTCTAATATATTATAGTAACTACTTTTTCGGAATAAATCAAGAAAAAAATACAAAGCAGATACTTTACCTCAATGCTTGACGGCATATCTTGTAAATCGCCACGTTTAAATAGTCTTTAAGATTTCAGTACCCACACAGAAACGGACTTTTCATTTACTAAAAATTTTCCACATCCATTTGGCATAATGGTAACTGTCACAGTGGAATCAAATTCCCCTAGGGCATCTATGAATTCTTTTCCGGCATATTCGGTTCCGATATACATCTTTTTAAAACCAGCATCGTGATTTGTCATAACAACTGCAAGACCGGAACCAGGTTTTTGGGCGCATCCGCTTCTGGTAAAACCAATCATATGCTCATGGTCAAAATAATCATATTGAGTACCATAAGCCTTTTCTTTTCTAAGTTTTAAAAGTGTTTTTAGGTGTTTTACGGGAGGAAAATTATTTTGTTTTTCTCCATAATAATCACTGTAAAATACACAAGGGTCTCCATCCTTATGTAATAAAATCAAGGCATAGGAGAGTGGTTTAAACCAAGGACTAATCCAGGATTGTAATGCTTGTCCAATCTGGCTGTCATGATTATCAATGAAAGTTACGGCATGTTCCGGTTTGCTTACCAATACAGTATTCTTTAGGATATTTCCCATATAGTATTGAGGATTAGTTGCTGCCTGATACATATTAAAATGCAAAGGCACATCGAAAACTTTTGTTCTGCCGTTAGTTTTTTCAATATAATGCAGAAGTTTATTTAAATCCGGTGACCAGTATTCTGCAACGGAATACAAATCTTTTGAACTGGATTCCTGCATATGAAGCAGCCAGTCTCTGTAGAATTCAAATTTAATGTGTTTCACAGCATCTAAGCGGTAACCGTCCAGATTAGCGAAATTCGTATACCAAAGTCCCCATTTAGTAAGTTCTTCCACTACATCGGGATGACTCATATCTACATCGGCACCTAAAAGATAGTCGTAGTTTCCTAACTCATCATCTACTTCGTTATCCCATTCTTTTCCTTGGAAATGAAAAATGGCATTGGTATGGCTTAAATCATCGTAATCTACTCCATGAAAATGGTGGTGGTTCCACTTAAAAGAAGAGTATTTATTTTTTCTGGCATAGAATTTAAACTGTGTCCAGGCACGGATTTTTCTTTCTTCCCCAATTCGTTTTGTTCGGTCAAAATAGTCATCAATACTTGCCATTACATCTTCGGTTTCATCGGCTCCGGTTTTATGTCCAAGCACAATATCTGCAATGACCTTGATATCGTTGTCATGCAGTGTCTGAATGGCAGTCAGATACTCCTGCATGGAACCATATTTTGTTTCCGTACTTCCCTTTTGATAAAATTCCCCTAAATCGTATAAATCATAAACAGAATAGCCTACATCTGTCCGTCCGTTTGCCCCTTTATAAGCAGGTGGCAGCCAAAGCATATCAATTCCGCATTCTTTTAATTTTTTTGCTTCAGATGCTACCTGACGCCATAATGACTTGTCATTGGGCAGATACCATTCGAAGTATTGCATCATGGTTTTATTTGTCATTATAATCCTCCATCCTAAATAAATTTTTCGTATATATTGAGGATTTTTATGTTTTTTCATATCAGCATAAAAATCGAATTTTTAGTATTTGCGACTGCGAAAAAACGTAAATTTTACGGATTTTCCTCTCTATTATATTTTAAGATAGATTTTTAATCAAGGAAAAGTAAAAGAAAATGAAAAAGTAAATCATTCAAGGAAAAAAGACATTGTCAATACGTGGCGGTTTTTGTATACTATAAGTAAGAAATGAAAGTGGGATAAGTAAAAAGCTTAGACAAAGAAGGGATATTTATGGGAGAAATTATCGATGGCATCCGCAGTAATTGGGAGATTATGTTCTTGTTTCGAATGATACCAAGATTGATGGTAACAGCAGTTTTGTGTGGACTGATTGGCGTAGAACGTGAACATGTAAATCGTCCTGCCGGGCTAAGAACTCATGTCCTGGTAGGAATATCAGCAGCGTTGGTAATGATTACATCAGAATACTTGTTTCATCAGTATTATGAAATGGCGAATATGGATCCGGCACGTTTAGGTGCACAGGTCATTAGTGGAATTGGTTTTCTGGGTGCAGGTACGATCGTAAAAGATGGGTTTAGTGTAAGGGGGCTTACCACAGCTGCTAGTTTATGGGCAGTAGCGTGTATCGGTCTGGCTGCCGGTGCCGGTTTATATTCTGGAGCAATTTTAGCTACTATTTTTATTTATGTGACATTACAAGTAATGAAAAATATTATGGGGAAACGGAAGTATTATAAGGTGTTAAGAGTACGGCTATTAAAAATTGATGAAACCATAGAAAAAATAAAAATAGAATTGGAAAAGTCGCATATCTATATTAACCAGACAGAGTTATTTATGTTAGAAGAAAACATCAGTGAGGTAAGAATGAAAATTTCCATTTCCTCTGAAAAATCTATGCTTTCCGCTGCATTAGAAGTAATTCGGAATATGGAAAACGTATCTTACGTAGACATAGAATAAAAACTTGTTTTTTTTAATGTATGATTGTATAATACACTTTGAAATAAGTGTAAATAAAATATGATGTGTAAAAATGAAACTATGATACATTTAATTTTTGAAAGGTACTTGATTGTTATGACATTTGAAAGACTCGATGATACAACGTTAAGATGTATTTTGACAGAAGAAGATTTAGAAGAACGTGGTTTTGGGTTGAATGATTTTTTGAAAAATCCATATAAAATCCATGGTTTTTTAAGAGAAATGATTGAAACTGCCGCATTAGAATTTGACATGGATATCAAAGAAGGAATGCTGGCGTTGCAAGTGGCACCATTGCCAAACAATGAACTGGCCATTACATTTTCAGTAGAAGATGAAAAAGAAGGAACATCCAGTGATATGGCAAGTCAGATTAAGAAAATGATAGGAAGTGCCATAGCGAAGGCAGGAATACCAGATTTTGATGATAAGGGAGTAAAACAGGAAACAGAAAAGTTAAAGAGAAATGAAACTGCACAAAAGTCAGAGGCAAAGCCGGCAGTAAAGAAGACATTTGCTGCGGCTTATCGCTTTAAAAACTATGAGGCAGTGGAAAAGTTTGCATTGCATGCAAAATCAGAAGGACTTTTAAAGACTTCTCTTTATCGAAGCTCTGACAAGGAAGAATATTTGTTTGTACTTCAACAAGGGAAAGAAACCATAGAAAAAACCAGAAGTTTTTGTCTGCTGATATCTGAATACGCACAGTTAGTTTCTGCAGATGAAACTTATTTGGCATATCTGAATGAGCATTATCAGTTAATAATGAAAGATCATGTGATTCGGACTCTTCAGGTAATGGCATAGGATTTATTTGGAATTAAGGGGAGTTGGAAGGCGATATCTTTCCAGTGTTTGATAGGATAAAAGTTGCAGGAAATTTGCAATGTGTATGGAGGATTTGAGTATGAATATTTTATTTTGGCTTACGCCGAAAGCGAATGTGTCCTGTATTTATGAGGATAATTCTGTTCGTCAGGGCTTAGAAAAAATGCGTGTCCACAGGTATACCGCGATTCCTGTATTATCTAAGAATGGGGAATATGTGGGAACTGTGACAGAAGGGGATTTTTTAAGACATCTTTTAGAAAAAGAAAAGGTGGATTTAAAAGAAGAGGAAGGATGCTCGGTGAGGGATATTCTTCGGGAAGGATTTAATAAACCGGTAACTGTTACAGCAACTATGGAAGAATTGTTAGTAAAAGTAATGGAACAGAATTTTGTTCCTGTGGTGGATGACAGAAATTTTTTTGTAGGAATTATCACAAGAAAAGATATTATTAAGTATTTTGCAACAGCCCAGAGTCAGGAAAATTGATAGAAGTGTAAAACGAAGTCTTGCAAAAGGCAAAGCCAAGAAACAGGAGGAAGAAGAAATGATTCAAAAGGATCAAGCTGGAGGAATGACAGGCAGTACATTAAAGCTGATTGCCATTATTACCATGCTGGTTGACCATGTTGCAGCCACTTTAATTTACCGTACCATGAATCATGAGATGCTGATAAATGGAATCATAACGATAGAGCAAAAGGATGCCTATATTTCAGAACATATTATTATGTATGGTACGTATATAATAATGAGAGCCATTGGAAGAATTGCTTTTCCGATTTTTTGCTTTTTACTGGTGGAAGGTTTTTTATATACCAGAAACAAAGGAAAGTATGCGTTTCGTTTGGGAATTTTTGCATTGATTTCTGAAATTCCTTTTGATTTGGCAGTAAGAAATACTATTTGTTCTTTTGAGGGGCAGAATGTTTTTTTCACCTTGTTACTAGGACTGCTTGCAATGATGTGTCTTGAGCAGGTTCAGAAAAAGTACAGCGGGAAGAAAAAAAGGTGTATTTTTTTATGTATTTTGGTATCTGTTATTTTTATGGCGTTAGCCTTTCTTTTAAAAACAGATTATGCAGCAGGCGGGGTTCTGGTGATTATTGTGATGTATATTTTCCGTGAAGACAAAATGAAACGGATGGCGCTAGGAGTTCTAACTTTGCTTTCCTGTGGTGTTATGGAATGCTTTGCATTTGTGAATCTATTTTTTATAAAAAAATATAACGGAAAAAGAGGAAGTTCTTTGAAGTATGTTTTTTATTGTTTTTATCCGGTGCATTTGCTTATCTTAGCTTTGATTTGCATTGCATTGAAAATTTAAAAGAAAAAAGCTTTACATTTTTTTGTGTTGATTGTATAATATCAGTTGTGTAACACATGCTTCTGTAGCGCAGTCGATAGCGCAACTGATTCGTAATCAGTAGGTCGTGGGTTTGAGTCCCATCAGAAGCTTTTTTTTTGTAAAAAAATAAATAATTGAAAGGTAGTAACATGTCTGAATATTTAAAAGCAATTATTTTTGGAATTGTAGAAGGAATTACAGAATGGCTTCCGGTAAGTAGTACTGGGCATATGATATTGTTGGATGAATTTATTAAACTTAATGTGTCTGAGAATTTTCGGGAAGTATTTCTGGTGTTGATTCAGTTGGGAGCTATTCTTGCAGTTATTATTATGTTTTGGAAAAAGATATTTCCATTTCAATTTAATATGGGAAAGGAAAATATCATACGGAAAGATATTTTTTCTATGTGGTTTAAGGTAATTGCTGCAGTGATTCCTTCTGCCATTATAGGTGTTTTGTTTGATGAATTTTTTGAAGAAAAATTTTATAATTACCAGACGGTTTCTATTGCATTAATTGTTTTTGGTGTCTTTTTTATTGTGATTGAAAATTGGAATAAAAAGAAATTATCAGTAGTGAATTCTATAGGAGAACTTAGTTATAAGACAGCAGTAATCATTGGTTTGTTTCAGGTCATTGCGGCTGTTTTTCCAGGAGTATCACGTTCCGGTGCAACCATTGTAGGGGCATTGCTGATTGGTGTTTCAAGAACGGTGGCAGCAGAGTTTACTTTCTTTTTAGCGATTCCTACCATGTTTGGCGCCAGTTTGTTGAAATTAGTGAAACTAGGATTTGGATTTACAACACAGGAGTATGCTATTTTGTTTTTTGGATTATTAAGTGCGTTTTTAGTATCTCTGCTATCCATTCAGTTTTTAATGAATTATGTGAAAAAGCATGATTTTAAAGTGTTTGGATGGTATCGGATTGTTTTAGGAACTATTGTAATGGCATATTTTATTTGCTAGGAAATGCACGGAATTTTAACTTGGAGACAGATGCATGGAAGAAATGATTTACGAAGTGGTAACGATAGATGGCGATTATGCAAATCTTAGAAATATTAGTAATGTGGATGGAGATTTAAAATTGGAAGCGAGAGCTTTGTTACCTGTTGAAATTTCAGAGGGATGTAAGCTTTCGTACTATGCTTTTGAGTATACGATGCTGGAATAGAAAGTTTTTCTATATCCGGTTTACGGTTTTGATAAAAGGAAAGAATGATAGGTGAGGAATATGACATTAGGACGAAACGATGTTTGTTGGTGTGGCAGTGGAAGAAAATATAAAGCCTGCCATTTGCAATTTGATGATAAGATATTAGGATATCAGAGAAAGGGGCATATTGTTCCGGAACATGATATTATTAAAACCCCAGAGCAGATTCAGGGAATAAAAGAGAGTAGTGTCATTAACATTGCGATTTTAGATTACCTGGAAGAAGTAGTAAAAGAGGGGATGACTACAGAGGAGATTAACCATATTGTATATCAGATGACGGTAGAACGTGGTGGGGTTCCTGCACCTTTGGATTATGAAGGATATCCTAAGAGTGTCTGCACTTCGATTAACGAAGTGGTATGTCATGGTATTCCTGGTAAAGATGTGGTATTAAAATCCGGGGATATTGTAAATATTGATGTTTCAACAGAGTATAAGGGTTATTTTTCGGATTCTTCCAGAATGTTTTTGATTGGGGAAGTCAGTGAGGAAAAGAAGAAGTTAGTCCAGGTTACCAAGGAATGTGTGGAACTAGGTTTGGAGCAGGTAAAACCTTGGGGATTTTTAGGAGATGTTGCAGCGGCGATTAATGAGCATGCTATGAAAAATGGATACAGTGTAGTAGTGGAAATCGGTGGACACGGAATTGGATTAGAATTTCATGAAGAACCTTTTGTCAGTTATGTAGCGCCAAGGGGAACCGAAATGTTAATGGTACCGGGAATGGTGTTTACGATTGAGCCTATGGTAAATATGGGAACTCATGAGGTTGAAATTGATGAGTCAGATGGATGGACAGTATACACGAAAGACAGACTCCCTTCTGCACAATGGGAGATTACAGTTGCTGTTACAGAAACCGGATATGAGGTATTAACATATTAATCCGGGATGATTTACGTTTATTTCTTCTTTCAAACCTTAACTTGCATTTTGTAGGTATGGCAGATTTGAGATTGAAAGGTCTGGTGAAAATATGAAATCTGAAACGAGATATTTATTAGAGAATTGTTTAAAGACAGCAAAAAGCATTCAACTTAATACATTAGATGGATATGGTGCTACCAGTGTATATCAGCTTTTACGCAGGGATTTGTTTCATTTTATGGTTTATATTACCATGTCGGATGGAAAAGCAGATCGGGAAGAAGTGCGATATATCAATAAATACCTGGGATATGAATATACACCGGAAACACTGTTTCAAGGAGTAACGGATCAGACTGTGTTTTCAGATTCTTTTTTAAGCCATCCACCGGAATCTTTGGAATATTTTTTAGATGTAGAGGGAATACCCGGTTTGCTGTATAATAATACTTATTATGATGCCACCCGAATGTATTATGAAACTTTTATAAAAGTTGGCAGGGAACTGGCAAGAAGTAAGGGAGAGATGGATTTACGGGAAATGAAAAATATTGACCGTTATTGCAAGATGTTAGAAAGCAATATAAATCGTCTTCAAAAGCAACGTTATTCTATTTCGGATTCTACTACACAATTTTTGGAATTTGGAATCAATGATTCAGATATCACACCGGGTTCTAATCGATTTATTCCGATTAACTTAGGTGAATCGAAAAATAAAGTCAATATATCAGATAAGAAGTTTATTCCTCTTGGTGTTGAAGTAAATGATAAGTCTTCATCTAAAAATGTGGAAAAAGATACTTTTACCGGAACCATTACCACACAAGAACAGATTGAACCTTTGGAAGAACTTCTCGCACAGCTTCATGGATTAATCGGTCTGAATTCTGTAAAGGTAGAAGTGGAAAATATGATTAATCTTCTGAAAGTGTGTGAAATGAGAAAGAAGAGTGGTTTAAGAACTCCACAAATTGCAAAACATTTGATTTTTGTTGGAAATCCGGGAACCGGAAAGACTACCGTTGCCAGAATTCTTTCTAAGATATATTGTTCCCTTGGGATTTTGTCAAAGGGACAATTAGTGGAAGTAGACCGTGCAGATTTAGTTGCAGGCTATATGGGTCAGACTGCAGCTAAGGTAAAAGAAGTGGTAGATAAGGCCATGGGCGGAATTTTGTTTATCGATGAAGCATATTCTTTAACCAATGGTAAAAAAGAAGGGGATTTCGGTCAAGAGGCCATTGATACTTTAAATAAGTGTATGGAAGATTACCGGGATGATTTTATTGTAATTGCTGCAGGATATGAAGAAGAGATGAAAGAATTTACAGCTTCAAACCCTGGTTTACAATCGAGATTTAACCGTAAGATTGTGTTTGATGATTATGACAAAGAACATTTAATGAAAATTTTTATTAAGATGTCCTCTGAACTGGATTATAAAGTGACAGATGATGCGTTGCAATATGTAGGAGAACATTTTTCGAATTGGGTTCAGAATAAAGATAAGAACTTTGGTAATGCCAGAGATGTACGAAATTATCTGGATGAAGTGATTAACCAACAGGCGAATCGTCTGGTAACATTGCCAGTATGTAAGGAAGAAGATTTAACTACCATTATCCTGGAAGATGTGATGATGAATCAATAAGAAAAAGCTTCGTAATTTAGCCGCGATTATGTTGTGAATAATTGAGGTTTAAAGATTACGGAGCTTTTTCTTCAAAGTACAGGCTAATGTGCAGGAAAGTACAGCTTTTATGATATCCAGTGGCAGGAAGGGAAGTACACTGGCATAAAATAACTTAGTACCACTTAGATTTGTATGATATTTCATGCTGAGGGAACCGAAAAGATAGGTAATGGGCAAACCTAGTAGGAGAATCAGAAGGAAATATCTTTTTGCACTGTTTTTTTTACCTTTCAGCAGGCTGATGAAAACAACAGATATGGTCCAACCTATGATATAGCCTCCGGTAGGACCTAATAAAACGATAAGTCCCCCTCTGCCTCCTGAAAAAACGGGTAATCCTATCATTCCCAATAGGAGATAGAGAATCAGAGTAATAAATGCCTCCAAAGGGGAGGATAAAATTCCAATCATATACACCATAATACTTTGGGTAGTGATAGGGGTTGGTGTAAAGGGTAAGGGGATTGCAATATATGCGCTTACACACAGTAAGGCGGTGAAAAGAGCAATCATACTCATTTTCTTTATGGATAAATGTTTCATGGCTTTGATTCCTTTGCTTTCATCGATAGTAGTATCTAAATATAGATTACTTTTGTTTTACAGAGTGAAGTTTATCATATTTTTTAGAAAGCCTCAAGAATCTTTTAGGAAGGAATGTTACTGATTGCACTGTAAATCGCAATCAAGAATTTGCACAAATTATGGTTGCAGGCGGAAACATCTTGAAATTGGAGTATATTAGAGGTATAATGAGATAAACTTCGGGGTAAGGTGAAAGTCCTAACCGGCGGTAAAGCCCGCGAGCCATTGAGCAGATTTGGTGTGATTCCAAAGCCGACAGTAAAGTCTGGATGAGAGAAGTGTAAGGATAAAAGATGATAAAGTAAAAAAGAATGAATATAAATGTATTATAAGGCTAAGACAGCCATAATAGTTTTTCTTTTTTAGATTCCTTGATTTATGCCCTTGAAGTTTTCAGGGATTTTTTCATTTATCAGGACTGGAGGGATAATGACAGGATGACACAAGAAGAAATAGATATAAAATATATGAAACGGGCGTTGGAACTGGCAAAAAAGGGCGAGGGAAAAACAGCTCCGAACCCTATGGTTGGATGCGTTGTGGTAAAGGATGGAGAAATTATAGGGGAAGGTTTTCATGAAGAATATGGTAAATTACATGCTGAGAGGAATGCCTTAAATTCTTTGTCTAAGAGTGCAGAAGGTGCAGAACTTTACGTGACTTTGGAACCTTGCTGCCATTATGGAAAAACTCCCCCCTGCACTGAGGCTATTATAGAACATAAAATAAAACGCGTAATTATTGCCTGTGTGGACGAGAATCCTTTGGTAGGTGGTCAGGGAATTGAGATTTTAAAAAAGCATGGTATTTGTGTTACTGTTGGTGTATTGAAGGAAGAAGCCATGAAATTAAATGAGGTATTTTTTCATTATATCAGTAAGAAAAGACCCTTTATTGCCATGAAATATGCCATGACTCTGGATGGGAAAATTGCCACAGTTTCTAGGGATTCAAAATGGATTACGTCGGAAGAAAGCAGGAATTTTGTGCAGGTACTTAGGAATCGATATAAGGCTATATTAGTAGGGATTCACACTGTTTTAGAGGACGACCCTATGCTAAACTGCAGAATAGAAGGTGGAGTAAATCCAGTCAGGATTATTTTAGATTCTAAATTAAGGATTCCGATAGAAAGTAAGATTGTAAAAACTGCAAAAGAAATCGAAACCATAGTGGTAACCACAAAAGCGGATGAAATGAAGAAGGAAACACTTAAATCCCTAGGGGTGAAAATTATGGAAATGCAGAATGAAATCTGTTTGCCTGAACTGCTTACAAGGTTAGGAGAAAGAAATATTGATAGTATTCTGGTAGAAGGTGGAGGCAGGGTTCATGGTTCTTTTTTGCAGGAGAATCTGGTGGACAGGGTATATGCCTTTATCGCTCCTAAATTGATTGGAGGAGAGAAAGCCTTATCTCCGGTGGAAGGAAAGGGAATTCAGAAAATGGCAGATGCGGTGAAACTTAAGGATACAGAATGTACTGTTATTGCAAAGGACATATTAATTACAGGAAGAGTGGAGAAATGTTTACAGGAATTATAGAAGAAGTTGGTATGATATCGAAAATAAAACCCAACAGTCTGGTAATTAAGGCAGAAAAAGTGCTGGAAGGAACCAAATTGGGAGATAGTATTGCTGTGAATGGAGTCTGTCTTACGGTGGTTTACATTGGAAACAATGAATTTGAAGCAGATGTTATGCCAGAAACGAAACGATGCTCGAATTTAAGTGATGTTAAGCCTGGGGATAAAGTAAATTTAGAGAGGGCTATGGCGGCAGACGGAAGATTCGGTGGACATATTGTTTCCGGACATATTGACGGAGAGGGCAGTATATTGGAGATAAAAGAAGAAGATAATGCCTTCTGGTATGCTGTCAGTGCAAAAGAAGAAATTTTAAAATACGTGGTAAGGAAAGGCTCTGTTACCATTGATGGAATCAGCCTGACGGTTGCCAAGGTGGAAAAAGACTGCTTTTATGTATCAATTATTCCACATACCAGAAAAGAAACCAGCCTAAGTAATAAGAAAATAGGAGACAGGGTGAACATTGAATGTGATATGGTAGGAAAATACATTGAACATTTTATTTCTTTTCAAGATAGAAAAAAAGAATCCTCATTGAATGAGGAATTTTTAAGAAAGTTTGGATATATCAATTAATTGGTTGATTTTGAAATGACTGCAGATTGAAAACATCAGGGCGTAAAGGTAAAAATACTTTCTGCTCAATGTTTTAGAATAGGAGAATAGAAGAATGTCAGATTTTAGTACAGTGGAAGAAGCATTGGAAGATTTAAGACAAGGTAAAATCATACTGGTAGTGGATGACCCGGATAGGGAAAATGAAGGAGACTGTATTTGTGCTACTGAGTTTGCTACCACAGAAAATGTTAATTTTATGGCAAGTTATGCCAAAGGTTTGATTTGTATGCCCATGGATAAGGAATTAACTAATAAGCTGGGACTTTCTCAGATGGTTTCCACGAATACAGACAACCATCAGACTGCATTTACCGTATCCATTGACCATGTGGATACTACCACAGGAATTTCAGCAGTGGAACGTTCCCTTACTGCGATTCAATGTGTAAAAGATGATGCAAAACCAGAGGATTTCAGAAGACCGGGACATATGTTTCCTTTAGAAGCAAGAGAGGGTGGAATTTTAAAACGTGCCGGACATACAGAAGCAACGGTGGATTTAATGAAGTTAGCAGGGTTAAAGCCTTGCGGTCTTTGCTGTGAGATTATGCGGGAAGACGGTACCATGATGAGAACCACAGAGTTGATTGGATTTGCAAAAGAACATAATCTTAAATTGATTTCCATTGCGGATATCATTGCGTACCGTTTAAAAATCGAGAGTCTGGTGGAATGCAAGGCAAAAGCTAAGATGCCGACGAAATATGGGGAATTTGATATTTATGGTTATGAAAATCATTTAAATGGAGAACACCATATTGCGCTTGTAATGGGTGATATTAAGGATGGAAATCCGGTTTTATGTCGTGTACATTCGGAATGTTTAACTGGTGATATCCTTGGTTCCATGCGTTGTGACTGTGGAGAACAGTTGGAAGAGGCATTAAGAATGATAGCCAAGGAAGGCCGAGGAGTATTAGTATATATGCGTCAGGAAGGCCGTGGAATTGGGTTGATAAATAAATTAAAGGCATATGAATTGCAGGAGCAGGGACTTGACACCGTAGAAGCAAATATTAAACTTGGTTTTCCGGCAGATATGCGGGATTATGGAATTGGGGCACAGATTTTGCATGACCTGGGTGTCAGAGAATTACGGTTAATGACCAATAATCCAAGTAAAATCAGTGGATTAAATGGATATGGAATCACCATTAAAGAAAGAGTTCCGATTCAGATTAGGGCTAATCCGATAGATGCTTTTTATTTAAGAACAAAACAACAAAAAATGAATCATATGACAGATTATAAATAAAAGAAAGGATAAGCAGGACTAAGGGTTCTGTAAGGAAAAAGAAATGATAACATTAGAAGGAAATGTAGTAGCAAGTGGATTGAAAGTGGCGATTGTAGCAGCCAGATTTAATGAATTTATTGTATCAAAATTAATAGGAGGAGCAAAAGACGCCTTGGTTCGTCATGGAATGGAAGAAGATGATATCACTTTAGCATGGGTGCCGGGAGCTTTTGAAATTCCCCTGATTGCAAAACAACTAGCAAAAACAGGAAAGTATGATGCCATTGTCTGCGTTGGAGCAGTCATTAAAGGTGCAACCAGCCATTATGACTATGTTTGTGCTGAAGTTTCAAAGGGGATTGCCAGCGTAAGTCTGGAAACCAATGTACCCGTGGCTTTCGGTGTAGTTACCACAGATAATATTGAACAGGCTATCGAACGTGCCGGAACAAAAGCCGGAAACAAGGGATACGATGCAGCCTGCACTGCAATTGAAATGGCAAATTTAATGAAGAATCTGTAATGAGTAGTGCATGAAAATTTTGTAGATACATGATGCGGATTTGCGTGTGAAACTGCTGGTATAGAAGTGGAAGAGAGGGTAAATTTATGGGAAAAACATATGAAGTAGCAAGAACACTGAAAGAAAATGTGGGAAAGGTAATCGTAGGAAAAGATGAAATTATACAAATGCTGCTGGCATCTTTGATAGCGGGTGGACATGTATTGTTAGAAGACGCACCGGGGACTGGAAAAACAGTAATGACAAAGGCCATTGCAAAATCCTTAAGTGCAGAGTTTAGCCGTATTCAGTTTACGCCGGATTTGTTACCTTCGGATATTACGGGTATGAATATTTTCCGACAGAAAGAAGGAGAATTTCAGTTTATCAAAGGTCCTGTTTTTGCCAATATCATTCTGGCAGATGAAATTAATCGTGCAACGCCTAGAACACAGTCCAGTCTTTTAGAGTGTATGGAAGAAAAACAGGTAACGGTGGATGGAGTGACCTATTCATTAGAAGAACCTTTTTTGGTAATTGCTACTCAGAATCCTATCGAAACAGCCGGTACTTTTCCGTTGCCTGAGGCACAGCTGGATCGTTTTATGATGAAATTATCTGTAGGATTTCCAGATAAGGAAGAAGAAATTCATATGATATCCCGTTTCATGTCTGAGAACCCAATGGACAGTCTGGAGCCTGTTTGCACTAAGGAAGATTTAATGGAAATGAGGAAGGAATGTCTTGAGGTATTTATACACCCTGTATTAAAAGAATATATTGTAAATTTGGTACAAGCCACCAGAAATCACCCTAGTGTTGCACTTGGGGTAAGTCCAAGAGGAACCTTGGCGTTTGTGAAGGTACTGAAAGTTTATGCAGCTATGAATAATAGAAATTATGTGATTCCGGAAGACATTAAAAAATTAGCAAAACCGGTTATGGCCCATAGAATGATTACATATTCCTCTGCAGCATTTGGCAAAACAGAAGATAGTATTTTAGACGGTATTTTATCCGGTACTGCAGTGCCGACAGAAAACTGGAGTGAATAAACTGGAAAGGTTGGGGTCATATGTTACTGATAATTGCAGTTATTATTATTTTATTGCTGTATCAGATTCAGAAAAAAATCTATGCGAAATATTGGGATAAGGGTGTGGAAGTAAAGTTATCTTTTGACAAAGAAGAAGCTTTTGAAAACGAAACCGTAACTTTGCTTCAGGAGATTACCAATCAAAAAATATTGCCCATGCCTACCTTAAGTGTGAAATTTGTGACAGACCGTTCTTTTGTATTTGAAGATTTAGACAATGTTTGTGTCACAGACCAGTTCTATCGGAATGATGTGTTTTCTGTAATGGGAAATCAGATTGTAACAAGGAGGCTTGCTTTTACGCCGGGAAAACGAGGATATTATGGTATTTCGAATGTTGATTTAATTTCAAAAGACTTGTTCATGAAACATAGTTATGCAAAAAACAGTAAAAATCAATGTTATTTGTATGTATACCCTTCTTTTTTGGATATGACACAATTTGAAGTGAGTTATCAGACCATATTAGGAGAATATATGGGGAAAAAATCTTTGGTAGAAGATCCGTTTGAATTTAAGGGAATTCGCGAGTATCAGCCTTATGATAATTACCGAAACATTAATTGGAAGAGTACAGCCAGAAATAATGTATTACAGGTAAATACTTATTATCCGACTTCAAATTATGACGTGAAGATATTGGTGAATCTAAATACCCATACTATGTTTCATCAGGACATGGTACAGGAAATTTCCATAAAGATAGCTGCCACTCTTGCAAACCGCTTTATTCGGGATTTTGTACCATTAGGAATTGTGACCAATGCCTTTGATTTCATTACAAAAGAGCCGGTTTTGGTGGAAACAGGTTCTTCTGCCTCTCATATGAATATGATATTGAAAAAGCTGGCAAGAATTGATAATAAAAACAAGGCAGGAGACTTTTTGAAGCTGTGTGAGGAAGAAGTGGGAAGGGAACAGCATACTTTTTTTGTTTTAATTTCCAATGAAAGAAATGAAGAAGCCCTTAGCTGGTATCAAAGAAAAAAAGAAGAAAAGATACCAATGGTATGGATTGTACCGGAATTCAAGGACTTTGCCGTTGATATCAATCAAAAAGATGTTTATCCATGGGAGGTGACAATGAATGACTAAGAAGTTGGATTGTCTGCATGAAATATCTTATGTAATCATGGAATTATTGTTTTATTATTTGTTGTTTTTGACCTTCCAAAATATATATTATGCCGACCACATGGTACCTTATCTGGAAGGAATAAAATTACTTCCTATGGTGATTTTTGTATATTTGATTCGAAAATACATAAAAAATATCTTTGCCTTTTTAGGACTTCACATCATTGTATTGGCACTTATGTTTTTACTTCAATTAGATGCTTTTTGCAAGGTTTTGTATGTGGTTTTCTGGGTGGTTCAGTTGTTGCTGTCCCTTTATTTTTGGAAAAAGGAAGACGCAAAGCCTTATAAAGAAATGCCATTAGGATTTATGGTGATATTTTTAATGATGGGAATATACGGCCAAAATGTGACAAAGGAATACTATTATCTGGTGTGTGGGATGGGAATTTTCTATTATCTTCTTCATCTTGCAACGCAATATTTTCATAATTACAGCCAGTTTTTGAAAAATCAAAATGAAATAAAACATTTCCCATATAAGAAAATAAATCTGGTTCATAATATGTATTTGTCTATTTTATCAGGTATTTTGGTTTTGCTTATCATTGTTGTAATTTTAGTAAAGCCGGAAAATTTAGCAGGTGCCATTGGTGCTTTTTTGTTTGGTTTGCTGCAAAAGTTTTTTTCTAGTCTGGCAGAGGTTCCGGTGAAAGAGGAAGCAGAAGTAAGTACTACAGAACAGGTAAAGCAACAGAATTTTTTTGGTGAGGGATTTGAAGACCAGATGCCAAAGAATGAAACTTTATTAAAAATATTAGAAATGGTATTTAATGTTCTTTGTGTAGTGGCTGTGATTGCTGTTATATTATTGGTGATTTACGGCATTTTCGAATTTTTTAAGAAATATATGAATAAAAATTTAATGGATTCTGATGAAATAACAGAAATAAAAAAAGAAAAAAAGGTTAAAATTATGAAAAAGGAAAGAGAAAAAGGCTCTTTATTTTCAAGATTTACCTTAAGTAATTCAGAAAAAATCAGAAAATTGTATCAAAAGAAAATGAAGCACTATGAGAAAAAACAGGTAATAGCTTTGAAAGAGCATCTGACTCCGGAAGAACTAAAGCAGATGGTGGAAAGTCAGACGAAGGACAAGATAGAAGAAATGACAAGTTGTTATGAAGCAGCAAGGTACGGAAAGGATGAGCAGACCAGAGAAACGGTATTAAAGATGAAGGTGAGTATACCAAAATAATCTGTCTCATAACGGTTTGCAAAATATGTCGTGATTCATGGGAAAAGGATTACTCTGGTGAAAAAAAGAGAAAGGAAATGATGTGCAAGCAGTTTTGCTTGAGCTTGGTGCTAAAAAATGACAGAATATAGTAGAAGTTTTGCAATCATTGATTTGGATAAAATTCGTAATAATATGTTACGGGTAAAACAACTTGTTCCAAAAGAAACAAAAATTATGGCAGTGGTAAAGGCGGATGGTTATGGTCATGGTGCAGTAGAGGTTGGAAGAAAGTTAGAGTCTATTGTAGATTATTTTGGTGTAGCGGACGTGGAAGAGGCACTGGAACTTAGAGAGGCAGGCATTAAATTACCAATTCTGATATTAGGATATTCGTCCCCTTCGGAATATGAAATATTGATTAAAAATGACATTGCCCAGACCATTTATTCCATGGAAACTGCAAGTGCATTTTCGAAAGAATGTGAAAGACTAAATAAAACAGGGAAAATACATATCGCTCTGGATACCGGCATGTCCAGAATTGGTTTTAAATCAACCGGAGAGGATGTAGAACTGGTAAAGAAAATCAAGGCACTTCCTATGCTTGAATTAGAAGGTCTCTTTACTCATTTTTCCTGTGCTGATATGGAAGACAAAGAATATACTTATCTGCAAATGAAACGATTTGATGAGTTTGTCATGGAATTAGAAAAAGAAGGCATTCAGATTCCGTTAAAACATGCTTGTAACAGTGCAGCTATTATGGAATTTAACCATCACAGATATGATATGGTTCGTTCCGGAATCATTACCTATGGTATGTATCCTTCGGAAGAAGTGGATAAAACGAAGTTATTTTTAGAGCCGGCTTTTACTCTGAAAGCACATGTAGGAAATGTTCATTTTGTAGAAAAGGGAAGTGGGATTAGTTATGGAGCTACCTTTGTTGCAAAGGATAAAATGAAAATTGCCACTTTGACTTTTGGTTATGCAGATGGATATCCTAGAAGTCTATCCTCCATAGGAAGGGTTATCATTAAAGGTCAGTATGCTCCGATTGTAGGCAGAGTTTGTATGGATCAGATGATGGTAGATGTTACTCACATTGAAGATGTAAAGGTAGAAGATGAAGTAACTTTAATTGGTACGGATGGCGGGGCTCAGATTACAATGGAAGAAGTAGGAAATCTTTCTGGAAGTTTTAATTATGAATTGTCCTGTCGTTTTACAAGAAGGGTGAAGAGAATTTATATCAATGAATCGTAAGAAAAATTGTGAATGATGTAGGAGATGGGAACAGAGATTTGGTTGATTTGTCTTAGTTTTTTTATTTGATAATAAGTGGTAGTTATGCTATAATTACCAGTGTATCCGTTAGAAAAAGAAAAGGGAGATTCCTATGGAAGAATGTATTTATCTCGATTATAATGATGACGAGTATGTAGATAAAGATAATTATAAGATATTATTGGGCTGTACGAATACCATCATGTTTGAATGGCATGCAAAGACGAATATCCGGTATGTGTCCAAAAAGTTTTTTGAAGACTATATCGAGGAATATCGTGGCAGGGACATTTTAGATATCGTAATGGAAGATTCTATCATTCACTCTGAAGATATGTCCAAATTCCATGCCTTTAGGGATGAATATCACACAGGCAAATCGAATGTTGAAGTTACGGTTCGTATGAAACATAAAGTTACTGGGGAATATGCCTGGTGTAAGTGGATGTTGACCAACGTTTACGATGATGAAGATGGAAGTATTAAGAAAGTAGTAGGTACCATTAATAATGTGGATGAATATATGAAAGCATATGAAACCTTGAAATATCGGGCAGAATATGACTCCATGACGGCAATTTATAACATGGATAAATTCTATCGTGAGTGTAATAAAATGCTTAGAAAAGGTGAGTTTCCACATTATGCCATGATTTCCCTGGATGTCGATAAGTTAAAGATTATCAATGATGTATATGGAAATCTGGAAGGCGACCGGCTGATTAAATTTATCGCAGATATTATCCGAATTAAGGCAGAGCCAAATGTAATATATGGAAGAATGCATTCGGATGTGTTTGCCATGATGATGGGATATCATCATGAAGATGAGGTGATGCGTTGGATAAATAAATTAACCGTTTTAATCCAGAATCACCAAAAGAAATATGAAGTAGAAGTTTTCTTTGGAATTTTAGTAGTAGATGATACAAGTCTTCCTACGAATTTGATGTATGACCGTTCTTCCATTGCAAGAAAACAGATTAAAGGAAGTAAGCTTCAAAATTATGCCTTTTTTAATGACATGTATCGTGTACAAATGATGCGGGACAGAGAAATTGAAGGTGAAATGAAAAGTGCTTTAAGAGATGGACAGTTTGTGGTTTATTTACAACCAAAACATGATATCAGAACAAAACGGGTAGTAGGTGCGGAGGCGCTGGTTCGCTGGAAACACCCTGTGAAAGGAATGATTCAGCCATCTATTTTTATACCTTTGTTTGAGAAGAATGGTTTTATTTTAAAGCTGGATGAATATGTCTGGGAACAGACCTGTAAAACATTGAGGGACTGGATGAATCAGGGATATTCACCGATTCCATTGTCCATTAATATATCCAGATATCATATTTATAACTCTAATCTTGTAGAAAAAGTAGTGGGATTGGTAAAGAAGTATGAAATTGAACCGAAGTATTTGGAATTAGAACTTACAGAGAGTTTATTTTTGGATGATGCAGATTCTTTATATAAAGTACTTTATGAATTACAAAAGTTTGGATTTTTGCTGAATATGGATGACTTTGGTTCCGGATATTCTTCTTTAAATATGTTAAAAAATGTACCGGTAGATGTGGTGAAATTGGACAAAGGCTTTTTGGATGAAGTATTAACTACAGAAAAAGGAAAAAAGATTGTACAGCATTCAGTAGCCATGGTCAAAGACCTGGATTTAAAGGTAATTGCAGAAGGCGTAGAGACTCAGGAACAACTGGATTTCTTAAAACAGAGCAGCTGTGATTTGGTACAAGGTTATTTCTTTTCAAAACCGTTGCCAGTGAATGAATTTTTAGAATATCGGTTACGTTACGACAAACTGGACTAAGGGGTTGAACTTAGTTAAATTTGATAAATAATCTAAGATGATTCAAAAACTGAATGAGGGAATCATAAGAGATTATAAGGACATACCTTGCAGAATATCTGCAAGGTTGTTTTCTATCATGAAAAAGGGGAGGAATGAAATGAGCAATATGCAGGAAATGTTTGATATGGAACTTCCAGAATGGCTGGAAGAGAGTGAAGAGGCAAGGGGAAGTAAGAAAGCTATTGTTGCAGTTATTATGTTCTTTCTATTGTTTTTGGTGGGAAATGTAATTCCGACTATTTTGCAGATGATTTCTTTGGTTTCTTTTATCATAAAGGAGATTGATTTATCTTCTTTAAATCCTGCCTCATCCATTACTATAGAAGGTACAGTGGAAGGAGATTCTTATCAACAAAGTTATGAAGGGGAAAACTATAGTGCATTTGGAATGGATGCTGAGACCATGGCACAGCTGGAAGCTATTTTGGAATGGCTGGAAGCAGATGTAGAATCTACTGGTGAAATTGACCAGTGGGAAGATAATGCTGAGGAAGAAATATTAGACCAAATAAATCAAGGCACTTTAACTGTACCAGAGGGTATGAAAGAGGAACTTTCTCTTTTTGAAGGTGAATCTATGACAGAAATCTTAGAAAGTTATGCAGATACTGTTTATGAAAAAACTATGAAATTAATGGGTAAGCTGCCTCCGTCCTTTTATCTGGTTGCTTTGTATTCTACTGTTTTTGCAACATTGACCTTTATATTTTGGGCACGTTTTGCAGAAAAAAGAAGTTTTCGTTCTTTAGGATTTACTTCTGGAAATTTTCTTTCGAAATATTTAAAAGGGTTAGGAATTGGATTTTTATTGTTTGGAATGGTAGTACTTTTAAATTTAGGAAGTGGAAGCATTGAATTTGGAGGGATAAATCCAAAGTTTTCATTTGGAAGCTGCTTGTTGTTTTTCGGAGGATTTATTTTGCAGGGAATGAATGAAGAAGTAATGTTTCGTGGATATCTGATGTCAAGATTGTCAGTAAAGGAAAAATTCTGGACTGCAGTTATAGTAAATTCTGTTCTTTTTGGTTTCTTTCATATGTTGAATGCAGGTGTGACCCTGCTAGCCATTGTCAATATTATTTTATTTGGTATTTTTGCATCCTTATATGCCATGGCAGATGATGGAATTGCGGGAGCGTGTGCGATTCATACTATCTGGAACTTTTTACAGGGAAATATATTTGGATTTGAAGTAAGTGGAAATAATATGGGAGAGCCATTGTTATTATTAGGAGAAGAAAAAGCCAATATCATAAATGGTGGTACATTCGGAGCAGAAGGTGGTTTAGCTGTTACGGTTGTATTGGTGATAGCTGTTATCATTGTCTTTGAAAAAAATAGTAGAAATTCTAAATGGATAATGGTATAATAAAAGTTATGAGAATTGCAGGTGAAAAGGAGAATAAGATATGTACAAAAGTTTTACAATGGAACTTGCTGGAAGAACGTTACGTGTTGATATTGGAAGAGTAGCAGCACAGGCAAATGGAGCGGCTTTAATGCATTATGGTGAAACTGTGGTATTATCTACAGCGACTGCTTCAGACAAGCCAAGAGAGGGAATTGACTTTTTCCCATTAAGCGTTGAATACGAAGAGAAATTATATGCAGTAGGAAAGATTCCAGGAGGATTTAATAAAAGAGAAGGAAAAGCATCAGAAAATGCGATTTTAACTTCCCGTGTTATTGACAGACCAATGCGTCCGTTATTTCCAAAGGATTATAGAAATGATGTAACTTTAAATAATTTAGTTATGGCTGTAGATCCGGATTGTGCGCCGGAATTAACTGCTATGCTGGGTTCTGCCATTGCAACAGCAATTTCAGATATCCCATTTGATGGACCGACTTCTACTACTCAGGTAGGTTTAGTAGACGGAGAATTTGTATTTAATCCAAATGCAGCTCAAAAGGCTGTATCTGATTTACAGCTTACAGTTGCGTCTACCAAAGAGAAAGTTATCATGATTGAAGCCGGAGCTAATGAAATTCCGGAAGATAAAATGTTAGAAGCTATCTTTAAGGCTCATGAAGTAAATCAACAGGTGATTGCTTTTATTGAAAAAATTGTTGCAGAATGTGGAAAAGAGAAGCATTCTTATGAGAGTTGTTCTGTACCGGAAGAATTATTCCAAGCTATAAAAGAAATTGTACCTCCGGAAGAAATGGAAGCCGCAGTATTTACGGATGAAAAACAGGTTCGTGAAGAAAATATTAAGGCAATTGATGAAAAGTTAAGAGAAGCTTTTGCTGAGAATGAAGAATGGCTTGCGATTTTAGGGGAAGCAATTTATCAATACGAAAAGAAGACTGTTCGTAAGATGATTTTAGTTGACCACAAACGTCCGGATGGAAGAGCTATTAATGAGATTCGTCCTTTGGCGGCAGAAGTAGATATTTTACCTAGAGTTCATGGTTCAGGTATGTTTACAAGAGGACAGACTCAGATTTTAAATGTATGTACTTTGGCACCATTGTCAGAATGTCAGAAACTAGATGGTCTGGATGTGGCTGAAACAGAAAAAAGATATATGCATCATTATAATTTCCCGGCATATTCTGTTGGTGAGACAAAAGTTTCAAGAGGTCCTGGAAGACGTGAAATCGGTCATGGTGCATTAGCTGAGAGAGCTTTGGTTCCTGTTCTTCCTTCGAAAGAAGAATTCCCATATGCAATCCGTACCGTTTCAGAAACTATGGAATCCAATGGTTCTACTTCACAGGCCAGTGTTTGTGCATCTTCTTTGTCTCTTATGGCAGCAGGTGTACCAATTAAAAGACCGGTAGCGGGTATTTCTGCAGGACTTGTAACCGGAGACACCGATGATGATTATATTGTATTAACAGATATCCAAGGATTGGAAGATTTCTTCGGAGATATGGACTTTAAGGTTGCAGGTACCCACAAAGGTATTACTGCAATTCAGATGGATATTAAAATTCATGGTTTAACCAATGAAATTATCAAAGAGGCTATTGCCAGAACCAAAGAGGCAAGAACTTATATCTTAGATGAAGTTATGGCAAAAGCCATTGATAAGCCAAGAGAATCTGTTGGAACCTATGCTCCAAAGATAAAGCAGATTAAAGTGGATCCTGAAAAAATTGGAGAAATCATTGGACAAAAAGGAAAAACTATCAATGCCATTATCGAAGAAACCGGTGTTAAAATCGATATTTCAGAAGACGGATGTGTTGATATTTGTTGCGTTGAGCAGGAAGGCATAGAAAAAGCAATTAAAATGATTCGTGGAATTGTTGATCCGATAGAAACAGGAAAAGACTACGAAGGAAAAGTTGTTCGTATTATGCCGTTTGGTGCATTTGTAGAGTTATCACCAAACAAAGACGGTTTGATTCATATTTCTAAGCTTTGTAAAGAAAGAGTAGAAAAAGTAGAAGACGTTGTTAATATAGGAGACGAAGTAGTAGTTCATGTATTAGATGTAGACCGTTCCGGAAAGATTAGTCTGGCTTTGAAGGATGTTAAGAACAAATAATTGCAGAATATAATTGATTTATGGTTTGAAGCAGAGTATTTGTGATTTTTATCGTATGGGGAAATGAAAGATGGATTTTTGGAAAAAATTAAAAAAAGAAAAATTATTGTTGTCGGTTATGACCATGGCTATTGTTGATTTGCTTATTCTTGCAATATTTATCGTATTTCCTCTTATGGATTATAATTTTAAAAGTAAGGAAGCTCCCAAAACTGATACAGAGAATCTGGCGTCTAATACAGAGTCTGAATTAGATGGTGAAGAAGATTCTGAAAACGTAGAGGAAGAAGATAGTGGCTTTGATGGACCTATTTCAGATAAGTATAATAGTCAGGGAATCGAGGGATATAATACAAATAAGGGAAACGGTGGAGAGGCTGCAAAGGATACCTCTGTTGCATCTACAGAGGATGAAGAAGATGTTCTGATTGATGATAATCTGACTACCACGGAGGATACTACTGCTACAACAGAAGAACCAGACAGTGAAGAAGAGAATTCAGAGAACTCCTCTGAAGAATTGTCAACAGAAGGCTCAACTTCAAACACAACAGAAGAAAGTCAAAGAACGGAAGAATCTACAACAGAAGAAAATATAACAGATGCACCACAAACTTCTGAAGATGTCTCAGAACAGGTAAGTGCTTCGGAAGCAACACAATAAATACATTAAAAAATGAGGGAATTGTTTCCCTCATTTTTTGATGCAAAATAATATGTACCAGGGTCAAAATGCCTTTTGACCCTGATAATCATATTATAGTTTGGCAACAATTTTATCGTACAAATCTAATTCGCAGTGTTCATCTGCAGCGAAATGCTGGCAGCTAAGGCAACTAACTTCCTTTGCGGAATTTGTAAATGCATTTTCGTTTTGTGCATTTACGGCTGTGTATGAATCACATTCCTGGGCAACTTCTTTGTAAACTTCCTGACTACTACGCATAAAAAATACTTCCTTTCATATTGTGATAGATTACCTGTTTAGTATCTCACAAACGAAAGAAAGTATTCTTATAATATATAACTTATGAAGGATAATTTAAATTTGATGGGGTAAGTTTTAAAAGTGTTTCCTCAAGATATCGTTTTGCAATATATTTTGCAAGGGGAAGATTCATGTCAAGATAATTACCACAGTCTCTTGGAGTGGCACCAGGTACTTCGCCTTCGAACTCGCTGATAAAAGTGAAGGTACGAATCATGATATCTATGATATCAGAAGAAACATAGTCACCTGCTAAGATAAAGTAAAAACCTGTTCGGCATCCCATTGGTCCAAAATAGATTACCTTATCTTTGATTTCTGAATCGTTTCTTAAAAAAGTAGCAGCCAAATGCTCGATGGTATGAATTTCTGCATTGTTTAATACAGGCTCCAGATTCGGACGGGTAAAACGTAAATCAAAGGTGGTGATAATTTCTTTTCCTATGGTATCTTTTCTGGAAACATAGATTCCAGGTAATAAATCTAAATGATTTACAGTAAAACTAGCAATTTTCTCCATGGTTGATATATCCTCCTTTTTAACTTTGTGTTTTTATGAATTTTGCATATTTCTCTTTGCACGCATTCTTAAAGTAGGGTCAAGGATTTTTTTACGAATACGGATATTATCCGGCGTAATCTCTAAAAGTTCGTCAGTATCAATAAATTCAAGAGCCTGTTCCAAGCTTAAAATTCTTGGAGGAGTAAGCTTTAGTGCGTCATCGGAACCAGAAGCACGGGTGTTGGTAAGCTGCTTTCTCTTACATACATTCACTTCGATATCCTCAGCTTTTCCGTTTTGTCCGATTACCATACCGGCATATACTTTTTCGCCAGGACCTACAAATAATGTACCACGTTCCTGTGCATTAAATAGTCCGTAAGTAATGGTTTCACCACTTTCAAAAGCAATTAAAGAACCTTGTTTTCTATATTGAATTTCTCCCTTGAATGGGCCATATCCATCGAATAGGGTGTTGATGATACCTGTTCCCTTAGTAGCAGTTAAAAACTCGCCTCTAAATCCAATCAAACCTCTGGAAGGAATAGAAAACTCTAATCTGGTGTAACCGCCGTTTGTAGTAGACATTCCTTGTAATTCGCCTTTTCTTTGGTTTAACATACTGATTACAGTACCGGAAAATTCGTCTGCCACATCAATGATAGCAGTTTCCATTGGTTCCAGTTTCTGGCCGCTTTCATCTGTTTTATATAAAACTTCGGCTTTACTTACTGCGAATTCATAACCTTCTCTTCTCATGTTTTCAATTAATACAGATAAATGTAATTCTCCACGACCGGATACTTTATAGGATTCTGTGGTATCTGTTTCTTCTACACGCAAAGAAACGTCAGTATTTAATTCACGGAATAATCGTTCTCTTAAATGTCTGGATGTAACAAATTTTCCTTCCTGACCTGCTAATGGACTATCATTTACAATGAAATGCATTGCAATGGTAGGTTCAGAAATCTTTTGGAATGGGATAGGAGTAGGGTTTTCCGGTGAACATAAAGTATCACCAATATGGATATCTGCAATACCTGAGATTGCAACGATAGAGCCGACAGTAGCTTCAGTTACTTCTACTTTGTTTAAACCATCAAATTCATATAATTTGCTGATTTTCACCTTCTTATTCACAGATTCGTCATGAGCGTTTACCATAACAACTTCCTGATTTACCTTAATGGTTCCGTTATCTACCTTACCTACACCGATACGTCCTACATATTCGTTATAATCGATGGTACTGATTAATATTTGGGTTGCAGCATTTTTATCTCCGGTTGGAGCTGGAATATAGTCAATGATGGTCTCAAATAATGGTTTCATATCAGTTCCTGGTTCATTATAATCCAAGGAAGCAATTCCTTCTTTTGCAGATGCGAAAATAAAAGGACAGTCTAATTGTTCTTCGGAAGCATCCAGGTCGATGAAAAGCTCTAAAATTTCATCAATGACGCCTTCTGGTCTGGCTTCCGGACGGTCGATTTTATTTACACAAACGATAACTGGAAGATCTAGTTCCAATGCTTTTTTTAATACGAACTTGGTTTGAGGCATAGCACCTTCAAAAGCATCTACTACTAAGATAACACCATTTACCATTTTAAGAACACGTTCCACTTCTCCGCCAAAATCAGCATGTCCTGGAGTGTCAATAATGTTAATTTTAGTATCTCCGTACATAACAGCTGTATTCTTTGATAAAATAGTGATTCCACGTTCCTTTTCTATGTCGTTGGAGTCCATAACACGTTCTGCTACTTCCTGATTGGAACGAAAGACACCACTTTGTTTTAATAATACGTCTACAAGTGTGGTTTTTCCATGATCAACATGAGCTATAATGGCGATGTTTCTTACATCTTCTCTTATCATTGTTTTATCCTTCTTTCTTATATTTACGTTTCCTATTATTACAACGCATAACATTCTAACACAAGAAAAGTGAGCAGACAAGGAAAAACTGAAAATAATAATATTTTCTTGCAGATTATTTTTAAAAGTGATATATTCTTATGAGAGTGATGGAGGTGAAGCAGTGGTATACGAACAAAAAAAGAGGAAACAAAACCGAATTGCATTTAGAATGGTTGGAGTATTATTTTTTGGTTTTGCATTGTTCCGGCTCATCAGTATGATGATGGGAAATAATAATCATGTAATTTTATCCACAGTTTTTGTTGCTGGTGGATTAGGGTTTGGATTTTATCTTATAAAAGAAAGTATGAGAGTATCTGCATATAATATGAGGTATGAACTACAGGAAGATAAAATCATTATTCAGAATAAAAAAGGAACATTTACTTATTCTTATGACGAAATTGAGGATTTGAATCTCATACATCCGGATGAAACAATGCAGATAGATGTGATTACATTTAAGGTGAATCACACACCATATGCTGTCAGCATGATAGGAAAAAAAGAATTTGCTGAAGATTTTTTTCATTATATAGAAAAAAGAAGTGCAAATTAGCCAAAATGATTCATGGGGTGCAAGATATGTCGTGAATCATCGAGGATTCATAGGTCTATTCTTGGAAATGTGTGCATATTTATAGTATTACACAAAATGTGTTAGAAATACTGTACATATAGAAGGGAGAAAAAAATGACTGATAAGATTTTTTGTAACAACCAAGCGATGATTGCCGGAGAGGTGATTTCGGATTTTGTTTTTAGCCATGAAGTATTTGGAGAAGGATTCTATGTGGTTGAGGTGTTGGTAAAACGTCTTAGCGATGCAAGTGATGTAATACCTTACATGGTTTCAGACCGTCTTATTGATGTTTCGAAAAGTATCGTTGGCAAAAAAATTGAAGCAAAAGGGCAATTTAGGTCATATAATAAACACGAAAATGGACATAATAAACTAATATTATCTTTATTTGTGCGTGAAGTACGCATACTGGACGACGATGAAGTGATAGGAAAACCAAACCATATTTACCTGGACGGATATGTCTGTAAGGAACCGGTATATCGAATGACACCGTTGGGAAGAGAAATAGCAGATGTATTGTTAGCGGTAAACAGGGCATATGGAAAGTCAGACTATATTCCGTGTATCTGCTGGGGAAGAAATGCAAGATTTGCAGGAAAACTTCAGGTAGGAGAACATGTTGCGGTATACGGAAGAATACAAAGCAGAGAATATCAAAAGAAAGTAGGAGAAGATACTTTTGTAAGCAAAGTTGCTTACGAAGTTTCTGTTAGCAAAATGGAATGTTTGGAGTAAACAGTTTCATTTGAAAGGCTGTGTGGAAAAATGAGTAAAATTCAGGTGTATTTTGGTAATGGAAAAGGAAAATCATTGGCTGCCTTGGGGTATGCGGTGAAAAAAATATGTGAAGGAAAACAGGTGATTCTGGTAAGTTTTCTAAAAGGAAAACTATATGATAACCAGGAAATAATAGGACGGTTAGAACCAGAATTAAAAGTGTTGTCCTTCGAAAGCGGGAATAAGAATTATGAAGATTTAACAAAAGAAGAAAAAGAGGAACAAAATATAAAAATTATCAATGCTCTGAATTATGTTCGTAAGGTAATGGATACTTCGGAATGTGATTTGCTGATTTTGGATGAAGTGTTAGGATTGGTAGATATGGAAGTGATTTCAGAATCGCAGTTGTATGAACTTTTGTTATATCCTTCGAATGAGCTGGAAATTATGCTGACAGGAAGGAAAATTCCTAAATCCATTGCCCAGATAGCAGAGAATGTATATGAAATTGAATCGTGTAGTGAAAAAGAAAATTAGTATAAGGAAAAATCACTTGACAATAGGAGATAGTAGTGATACCATTCAATTAATAAAATCACTTTAGTAGAGGCGCATTTTTTATCAGTACTTCCACAGAGATTGGCGGAATCAGGGAAGTGGAAGGAAAGGAAAAGATGCCGAAGTTTTGCATATTCGCCGTATGCATTGCTGGGTACATAGTTAAGAGCTATGTAACTGTCATCGAAAGATGGAGTGCTACTTAGATTTGCTATTGAAATAGTGTTCTAGGTCGGCGCGTATGTCGGCCTTTTATTTTTTTTAAGGGAGGAATTTAATATGGCAATTTTTACAGGCTCAGGAGTAGCGGTTGTTACACCTTTTAAGGAAGATTTATCAGTAGATTATGAGCAATTAAGAAAATTAATTGATTTTCAGATTGAAAATGGTACAGATGCGATTATTATCTGTGGGACTACCGGAGAGGCATCTACGTTATCTCATGAGGAACATTTAGAATGCATTAAAGTTTGTATTGAACATGTAAACAAGAGAGTACCGGTAATTGCAGGTACTGGTTCTAATTCCACAGAAACTGCAGTATACTTATCGAAGGAAGCAGCAAAGTACGGTGCAGATGGACTTTTGGTGGTGACTCCTTATTATAACAAAGCGACTCAAAAAGGTTTGATTACTCATTTTACAGAAGTTGCAAAAGCAGCAGATTTACCTATGGTTTTATATAATGTACCAGGAAGAACGGGGTGTAACATTCTTCCGGAAACTGCTGTAACATTAGCAAAAAACGTAGACCAGATTGTAGCTATCAAAGAAGCAAGTGGTAATATTTCTCAGGTTGCAAAATTAGCAGCATTAGCAGATGGATGTATTGATATTTATTCAGGAAATGACGATCAAATCGTACCAATCCTTTCACTTGGCGGAAAAGGTGTTATTTCTGTACTTGCCAATGTATTACCAAGAGAAACCCATGATATAGTTGCAAAATATTTAGCTGGTGATACAGAAGAAAGTTTGAAACTTCAGCTAAAGTATATAAAGTTAGTGGATGCACTATTTTGTGAAGTAAACCCTATTCCGGTAAAGAAAGCAGTGAATTTAATGGGTATGAATGCTGGAGGGCTTAGAATGCCATTAACAGAAATGGAACCACAGAATGTAGCAAAATTAGCAGAGGAAATGAAGAAGCTTGGAATTAAAGTGGTAGAATAGGAGTTTGACTTATGACAAAGGTAATAATGCACGGATGTAACGGAAAAATGGGGCAGGTAATTTCAGGTATTGTAGCACAGGATACAGATTGTACCATCGTTGCCGGAATCGATATCTGTACAGAACAAAAAAATGATTATCCGGTATATGCTTCATTATCAGAATGTAAGGAAACTGCAGATGTAATCATTGACTTTGCTTCTGCGAAGGCAGTGGATGCTCTTTTAGAGTATTCTGTAGAAAAGAAAATACCGGTAGTATTATGTACGACTGGATTGTCAGAGGAACAATTAGAAAAAGTCTATGCTGCCAGTAAAGAAGTAGCAGTTTTAAAATCTGCCAATATGTCTTTGGGGATTAATATGCTACTAAAACTCTTAAAAGATGCGGCTAAAACTTTAGCTCCGGCAGGATTTGATATTGAAATCGTAGAAAAACACCATAATTTAAAGGTGGATGCACCATCCGGTACAGCGTTGGCTTTAGCAGATTCTATCAATGATGCGATGGATAATGAATATGAATATGTTTTTGATCGAAGCAAGGAAAGAAAAGCAAGAGACAAAAAGGAAATGGGCATTAGCGCAGTACGGGGCGGAAGTATTGTAGGTGAACATGAAGTGATTTTTGCCGGTATGGATGAAGTAGTGGAATTTAAGCATACCGCATATTCAAAAGCAATTTTTGCAAAAGGTGCAGTAAGCGCAGCTAAATTTTTAACAGGTAAACCAGCTGGTATGTATGATATGTCGGATGTAATAGGATAAAAAAGAATGCACAGAGGTGGGTGAAACCTCTGTGTTTGTCTTTTTGGGATTTATTTGATTATGGGTGATGCTTCCTCACGCATCTTGTAAACCTGTAACATTTTTTTAATTCGAGTGTTGGATAATCTGGATTTATTCTTTTATTTCAGCTTTCTTGGCTGCGTTTTTTATGGATTGAATCAATAATATGTTTGTATATTGATTTTGCGAAGTTCCTAGATCGTCAAGATTATCCGTTGTACTTAGTTTTTCGTTGATTTCTTCTAAGGTTGGTGTTAATAGGGGATACATGGTGGTGATGCTCTCATCTATATTTACCAGATTTACCTGCTTAATGTGATTTTCATCCACGGTTACTTCCACGTTTAAGGTAGAATCCCCTAATGTAAGAGTAGAAGTATAAATTCCGGGATTATATTTTGTGGTATTTTCTTCTTTGGAGGATTTCGGGAAAAACATGAGAATTAAAAGCAGAATTAAGATAATTCCAAGTACCACAAAGATTCCGGTATACATAAGTTCACGCCCGCGTAAAACCACGATTTTTGTTGATTTATTCATAAGCAAACCTCTTTTCCTATCATCATTGTCCTTTTTATAATTTATTCAAAGTCACGAATAATTATGACAAATGTTTGAAAATAGGTTGCAATTATTCGAAAATAAAGCTATAATTATTCTTAGAAGTGTGGAACAAGGAGGAACGATATGTTTGGATTATATTTTGGAAAATATTTAGTAGAACAGAATGTTATCACCAAAGAAGAATGTGACAGCGTGATGGAAAAACAAAAAAGTGCCAGAGTTAAGCTGGGTTTGTTGGCTGTTGAGACAAAATTAATGACTCAGGCACAGGCAGATGAAGTAAATACATTGCAAACGTTAATGGATAAACGTTTTGGAGATATAGCCGTAACGAAGGGCTATTTAACGGAAGAACAGGTTGGAGAACTGTTGAAGAAACAAGGAGATGCTTATCTACAATTCGTACAAACCATAACAGAAGAAGGTCTTATGGATATGAACCAGTTGAATAAGTATTTGGAAGACTTTAAGAATGCTTGCGGATATACAGAGGAAGAGTTAGAAGATTTAAAGAGCAGTGATCTTGACAGAGTGGTTCCTCTATTTTCAAAAGAAGCACAAGGTTTAACAAAAGATTATTTATCTTTAATGGTTCGTAACTTGAATCGTTTTATTGATACTGAGATAAGAATGGAAGAATTGTACATAAAAGATGAAATCAACATAGATAAAGCAGCTTGCCAGAGTATGTTTGGTGACCATGATTTATTCGTTGGTTTTGTGGGAGAACAGGATGGATTGGTTCACATCGGTTCTCAATTTGCAAAAGAAGATTTTGAAGAAGTAGATGAAGATGTACTGGATTCTATTTGTGAATTTATTAATACTACCAATGGTCTGTTTGCTTCCAGCTTAAGTGAACAGGAAATAAATATCGATATGCATCCTCCGATGATGGCCATGGATGTACAAACGATTCGATCTAATAAACTATATATTTTACCGATTTTCTTATCAGGAAAGAAGGTAGAATTGGTTCTTTCTTTGGACGAGAAGGTAGTCGTTGAGTAGGGAAGAACATATAAGAGAAAGAAAATATTAGAAAGGAAAAATGCGACTATTTGATTATGGTTATATGAGTAATAGCAGCATAGGGAATATAAATGGCGAATATTTTAATTGTCGATGATTCAAGAACATCAAGAAAGATTTTAAGAAGTATTTTAGAGTCAGCAGGACATACGATTGTGGGAGAAGCTGCAAATGGTGAAGAAGGTGCTAAGTTATTTGATGAATTAAATCCGGATTTAGTAACATTGGATATTACCATGCCGGTTTTGGATGGTATCGGAGCTCTTCAGAAAATAAAAGAAAGTCATCCAAATTCCAAGGCTATTATGGTTACCGCAGCTGGTCAAAAGACTAAGATGGTAGAAGCGGTTAAGTTTGGTGCGGATGAATTTATACCAAAGCCATTTGAACCTGAAAAACTGGTGGCGATTGTAGAAAAGATTATTGGTTAATGACTAAAAAAGACGCTTTTGGCGTCTTTTTTTGATGAAAGAAACCTAAAATAGAGAAAAGATTACAAAATTAATTTACTTTTTTCTTTTTTCGTAGTATCATAAAAATGCTATCTTCATTTCATAACATATTTATAAGATGCAAAAAACAACTTACGGAGGTTAGTTATGAGCAATGTAAAGCGTATTTACGTGGAAAAGAAAACAGACTATGTTGTAAAAGCAAAAGAATTACTAGAAGAAGTAAAGAGTTATTTAGGAATTGATGTGAAAGAAGCGAGAGTATTAGTTCGCTATGATATTGAGAATCTTTCAGATGAAACCTATAAAAAAGCGTTGGGAACTGTATTCAGTGAACCACCGATAGATATTTTGTACGAAGAGGAAATATCGGTTTCAGAAGATGAAGTCGTATTTTCAGTAGAATACCTGCCTGGACAGTTTGATCAACGTGCTGATTCGGCAGAACAATGTGTTAAGTTATTGAATGAAAAAGAAGAGCCGGTAATAAAAACTGCTACCACATATGTGTTAAAAGGAAACATGAGCCAGGATGATGTAGAGAGAATTAAGGCTTATTGTATCAATCCGGTAGATTCCAGACAAGCAAAAGAAGAAAAACCAGAAACGTTGGTAAGTGATTTTAAAGAGCCGGATGATGTTTTGATTTTTGATGGATTTAAAGATATGCCGGAGGCACAGTTAAAAGAATTATATGATTCTTTAGGACTTGCTATGACTTTTAAGGATTTCCTACACATTCAAAATTACTTTAACAAAGAAGAACAAAGAGATCCTTCCATGACAGAAATTCGTGTTTTAGATACCTATTGGTCCGATCACTGTAGACATACAACCTTCTCCACAGAATTAAAGAATGTTACTTTTGAAGATGGTTTTTACAAAAAAATCATGGAAGAAACTTACGAAAGTTATTTATCAAATAAAGAAGAACTATATAAAGGCAGAGATGATAAGTTCGTATGTCTTATGGATATTGCATTGATGGCGATGAAAAAGCTAAAGAAAGATGGAAAATTAGATGACATGGAAGTGTCAGACGAAATCAACGCATGTTCTATCGTGGTACCAGTGGAAATTGATGGAGTGGAAGAAGAATGGCTGGTAAGTTTCAAGAATGAAACTCATAACCACCCAACAGAAATTGAACCATTTGGTGGAGCTGCTACCTGTCTCGGAGGAGCAATTCGTGATCCATTGTCAGGTCGTTCTTATGTATATCAGGCAATGCGTGTAACCGGTGCTGCAGACCCTACAAAGTCTTTAGACCAGACATTAAAGGGAAAATTACCACAAAGAAAGATTGTAACCGGAGCGGCACATGGTTATAGTTCTTATGGTAACCAGATTGGTTTGGCAACTGGTTTGGTAAATGAAGTTTATCATCCGGATTATGTTGCAAAACGAATGGAAATCGGTGCGGTTATGGGAGCTGCTCCTAGAAGATGTGTAAAAAGATTAAATTCTGACCCAGGAGATATGATTATATTACTTGGTGGACGTACCGGACGAGATGGCTGTGGCGGTGCTACTGGTTCCTCTAAAGCACATACAGAAGCTTCCATTGA
This sequence comes from Lachnospiraceae bacterium, assembly GCA_017399685.1. Lineage (GTDB taxonomy): Bacteria > Bacillota > Clostridia > Lachnospirales > Lachnospiraceae > RGIG1668. The sequence goes on along the minus strand of JAFQBM010000028.1, from coordinate 199,020 downwards.
AACCTGTGGTGCAGAAGTACAAAAAGGAAATCCGCCAACAGAAAGAAAAATTCAACGTTTGTTCAGAAGAGAAGAAGTAGCTTCATTAATTAAAAAATGTAACGATTTCGGTGCAGGCGGTGTATCTGTTGCTATTGGTGAATTAGCAGATGGTTTACATATTTATTTGGATAAGGTGCCAAAGAAGTATGCAGGTCTGGATGGAACAGAATTAGCAATTTCTGAATCTCAGGAACGTATGGCTGTGGTAGTTGACCCGAAAGATGTAGACACCATGCTTCGTTATGCAGAAGAAGAGAACTTAGAAGCCCTTGTGGTAGCAGAAGTAACAAAAGAACCTAGATTAGTAATGATTTGGAGAGACAAAGAAATCGTAAATATTTCAAGAGCTTTCTTAGATACAAATGGTGCACATCAGGAAACAGATGTTGTTGTTACTATGCCAGATGAAAAACAAAACTACTTTAAAGCAACAACAAAAGAAACAGATGTAAAGAAATTATGGCTGGATACCTTAAGTGATTTAAATGTATGTTCACAAAAAGGTCTGGTTGAAATGTTTGATAGTTCTATTGGTGCAGGTACGGTTACCATGCCATATGGTGGTAAGTATCAGCTGACTCCAATTCAGACTATGATTGCAAAATTACCGGTATTAAAAGGAAAGACAGACACAGTTACCATGATGAGTTATGGATTTGACCCATATTTATCAAGTTGGAGTCCATATCATGGTTCTGTTTATGCAGTACTTAACTCTGTTGCTAAAATTGCAGCAGCCGGTGGTGATGTCACTAAAATTCGTTTTACATTCCAGGAATATTTCAAACGCCTTGGAAGTGATGAAAAACGTTGGGGTGAACCATTAAGTGCACTTCTTGGTGCATATGATGCTCAAATGGGATTAGGACTTCCATCTATCGGTGGAAAGGATAGTATGTCAGGAACCTTTAATGATATTGATGTTCCTCCTACATTAGTTTCTTTTGCAGTAAATGTTGCAGAAGGCAAAAATGTTGTTACAAGTGAATTAAAATCTGCTGGTAATAAGTTAATTAAGGTAGATGTGAAAAAGAACGAATATGATATTCCTTCTTATGAAGATGTCTTAAGTGTTTATGGAAAATTATTTGAAGATATCAAAGAAAAGAAAATATTATCTTCCTATGTTGTAGGTTTTGGCGGAATCATTGAAGCTGTCAGCAAAATGGCATTTGGTAACAAGATTGGTGTGAAGCTTAGTGATTCTTTATCAAAAGAAGAATTAACTGCAAAAGATTATACTTCTATTATTTTAGAAGTAAAATCAGAAGTTCTTGATTCATTAAAAGTTCCATATACTGTAATTGGTGATACGATAGAGGAACCTCAGTTTATTTATCAAGATATGAAACTTGAAATTGAAGAGGCAGTTAAGGCATGGACAGAAAAGTTGGAAGATGTATTCCCGACTGTATCTGATGTGAAGGAAGAAAAAATTGAAGTTGCTCTTTACGATACAAAGGATATTTACATTTGTAAGAATAAAGTAGCAGTACCAAAAGTATTTATTCCTGTATTCCCTGGTACAAACTGTGAATACGATTCTGCAAAGGCATTTGAAGCTGCCGGAGCAAAAGTAGAAACTGTTGTGTTCCGTAATATGACAGAAGCAGGCATCAGAGAATCAGTAGATGCTTTTGCAAATGGACTCAAAGACGCACAGATTATTATGTTCCCAGGTGGATTCTCAGCAGGTGATGAACCGGATGGTTCTGGTAAATTTATTGCAACTGCATTCCGTAATGAAAAAATTAAGGAAGAAGTAATGAAATTATTAAACGAAAGAGATGGATTAGCACTCGGTATCTGTAATGGTTTCCAGGCAATTATTAAATTAGGCTTAGTACCATATGGAGAAATCGTAGAGCAAAAAGAAGATTCACCAACTCTTACAATGAACAGTATTGGTCGTCACCAGTCAAAGATGGTATATACAAAAGTAGTTACCAATAAATCTCCATGGCTGCAAAAAGCAGAATTGGGTAAAGTATATTCTGTACCTGCATCTCATGGTGAAGGAAGATTTGTTGCAAATAAAGAATGGCTTAATAGGCTGGCCCGGAATGGACAAATTGCTACGATGTATGTGGATGCAGAAGGAAATCCAACTATGGACGAAGCATATAATATCAATGGTTCTTATATGGCAATTGAAGGTATCACCAGCCCTGATGGAAGAGTACTAGGAAAAATGGCTCATTCTGAAAGAAGAGGGGATATGGTTGCTGTTAATATCTATGGAGAACAAAATCAGGGTATTTTTGAATCAGGTGTGGAATACTTTAAATAGGAAAAATCACCTTGAAAAATTACTTTTTTATCATAATGTCGGTATAATGTGACAATAAAAATAACGGATAAATGATATTTATCCGTTATTTTGACGATAAAATAGTAGGAATATAAAATAAATAATTGACACATACTAAAAAATGTACTATAATCACTAATAGTTGTGAGCGAGCTGAGAAGAGACAATGCATACGTAGTGATTTAGCACAATAAAAGATTCGTTTTTTTAGAATCAAATGTGAATTTTCACAACAGAGTTGCATAATTCTGTTGACAAACTCACAATTTAATGATATTCTATAGGTGGTGTATGGGACAAGCGAGAGTTCCATTTTAACTACATAAACCAATTAACTTAAAAAAAAGAAAGAGGTAATGAAAAATGAGAAAAATGAAAAAATTTGTTGCTGTTGGATTATCAGCAATGATGTTAGCAGGAACATTTGCTGCTTGTGGAGAAAAGGAAGATTCTACTACAACAACAGCTGGTGGTGGAAACAGCAAGACTACAGCTGATGCTGGTACTGTTGAAGCTACTGACGTTAAATTGACAGTATGGGGTCCACAGGAAGAACAGGAATTCTTAAAGACTCAATGTGAAGCTTTTGATGAAGCTCATGCAGAATGGAATATTGAATTCACTTATGGCGTATGTTCAGAAGGTGATGCTAAAGATACAGTAACTAAGGACTTAGATGCAGCTGCTGACGTATTCTATTTCGCTAATGACCAGATGAACGTTTTAGTTTCTGCTGGTGCTGTGGCTGAATTCGCTGGTACTTACAAAGATCAAATCGCTGCTGCTAATGATGAAGGATTCATGAACACTGTAACTTATGATGGAAAGGTTTATGGTGTACCTTTTACTTCTAATACTTGGTTCATGTATTATGATAAGTCGGTTTTCACTGAAGATGATGTTAAGTCATTAGAAACTATGCTTGAAAAAGGAAAGGTTGCTTTCCCATTAAAGAATTCTTGGTGTAATCCAGCATTCTACTTAGCTAACGGTACTTTATTCGGTGAAGCAGGTGGAGATGCAGCTGCAGGTGTAAGCTTTGCAGATGAAATGGGTGTTGCTACTACTAAGTATCTTGCTGAATTAGTTAAGAACCCTAACTTCGTAGTTGCTGATATGGGTCCAGATCCATTATCACAAGGATGTAGCGCAGTATTCACTGGTTCTTGGTCTGCTAACGATATCAAGGGTATCTTAGGAGATAACATGGGTGTTGCTATTGCGCCTACTGTAACTATTAATGGTACTACAAGTCAAATGAGACCATATGGTGGTTCTAAGTGTATCGGTGTTAACTCTAAGACTTCTGAAAGAAATAATCAGGCTCCAGCTACTGCTTTAGCTGTATTCTTAGGAAGTGAAGAAGTTCAAAAGGCTAGATACGAAGCTAGACAAATTAACCCAACTATCGCATCTATCGAAACAGGAAGTGATATCGCTACTGTTGAATTACAACAGATGCAGAATTCTTTCCCTCAACCAATGATCGTAGAAATGAACAACGTATGGGGTCCATTTGGAACTATGGGTGAAGAATTAGCAAATGGTGATGTAAACGACGGAAACGCTGAAGAAAAGACTAAGAAGATGGCTGAAAATATGGTAGCTTCTGGACTATAATTCGAAGTGATTTATAAATAATTCATCTGATTTTAGATGTTAATAAGAATGCTTCATTAGTGTAATGACTAGTGAAGCATTTTTATCACAAGGACATTATGTTAAGGAGGAAACGACGTGGCTATTTTTGGAAAGAAAAAACCAAGCCCTTTTTATGAGATTCCGGTTACAGAAGCGTTAACTAAGGGAGATATCTTATGTAAGTTAAGTGCCATCGTTATGGGACTTAGTAATATTTGCCGCAAACAGATTATCAAAGGTTTGATTTTCTTGGCAGTTGAAGTAGCATATATTTATTATATGGTTACTTTTGGAATTGGTGCCTTAGGTGACTTAATTACTCTAGGTACACAAGAACAGGGAACCAGATTGAATCCGGAAACATCCTTGATGGAAACTGTATTTGGTGATAATTCCATGTTATGTTTGTTGTATGGTGTTATAACCATATTTATTTCGCTTACATTCTTCTTTGTATGGCGTGAAACTGTAAAATCAGGTTACCACGTATATATTTTAAAGAGAGAATACAGAGAAATACCTACTTTCGTGGATGATGTAAGACAGTTATTTAATAAGAATATGCACAAGACATTCTTATTTTTCCCGTTGATTGGTATTATTGTATTTACCATTATGCCGTTGGTATTTATGATTTTAATGGCATTTACCAATTATGACCGAGATCATCCTGTTCCAGGAAAGCTTTTCGACTGGGTTGGTCTTGTTAATTTTAAGACAGCACTTGATTTTGGTGGTGATTTTGGTAAGACTTTCTGGCCGGTACTTGGCTGGACTATTGTATGGGCGATTTTTGCTACATTCTTAAATTATATCTTTGGTATGATTTTAGCGATTTTAATTAATCGTAAGGGTACTCGTTTTAAAGCATTCTGGAGATTTATCTTCGTATTAACTATTGCAGTACCTCAGTTCGTATCATTGCTTATCATCAGAACGATGTTACAGCCGGAAGGTGCAGTAAATGTATTGCTTCGTAATCTGAATCTGATAGGCGAGTCAGAGTCCCTTCCATTCTTTACAGATGTTACATGGGCTCGTGTTACTATTATTATTGTAAACTTATGGGTAGGTATTCCTCACTCAATGCTGACATGTACCGGTGTACTTCAGAATATCCCTGCTGATTTGTATGAATCTGCGCAAGTGGATGGTGCCAATGCATTTATCACATTCTGGAAGATTACATTACCATATATGTTATTTATTACAGCTCCAAGTTTGATTACAGCATTTATTGCTAATATTAATAACTTTAATGTAATTTTCTTATTAAGTGGTGGTAGTCCACAAACTTCTGATTACTATAGAGGTACAGCGGGTAAGACAGACTTGCTGGTTACATGGTTGTATAAATTAACGATTGATAATTCTGATTTCTGTTATGGCGCAGTTATCGGTATCTTAATCTTCGTTCTTTCTGCTACTTGTTCACTAGCCGTATATCGAAATACCGGCTCATATAAAAACGAGGAGGAATTCCAATAATGAGTAATAATACAAAGACAAAATCTATGTCACAAAAAAGGTTTGCCTCTAATTTAGTTGTGCATATTATTCTTTCCGTTATGGCGATTATTTGGGTACTTCCTCTTTTATGGGTAATATTAACTTCTTTCCGTGAGGAAGGTGGTTCACAGGTAAATTATATTTTACCAAAGGGTTATACTTTAAATAATTATAAGAATATTCTTACAGATACTAGTATTATCAATTTCCCAAAATGGTTCTTGAATACTTTTATTGTAGCGATATTTACATGTATTTTTTCTACTTTCTTTACGTTATCTGTTGCCTACACAATGTCAAGATTGCGTTTTAAATTACGTAGGACATTCATGAACATTGCGTTAGTTTTAGGAATGTTCCCTGGATTTATGTCCATGATTGCTGTATACTATATTTTAAAGGGTATTGGATTAACAGAAGGTAACTTAAAGCTGGTAGCTTTAGTAATTGTATATTCTGCTGGTACAGGTCTTGGTTTCTACACTGCGAAAGGTTTCTTTGATACGATTCCTAAGGCACTGGATGAAGCAGCATATATTGATGGTGCGACAAAGTTTCAGGTGTTCTGGAAGATTACAGTTCCACTATCAAAACCAATTATTGTACAAACAATTTTAACATCTTTTATGGCTCCGTGGTTAGACTTTATCTTCGCTAAGGTTATTTGTGGTGCGGATACAAGTTGTTACACTGTAGCTATTGGTTTATGGAGTTTATTGGAAAGAGAATATATATATAAGTTCTTTACACAATTTGCCGCAGGTTCTGTTTTAGTATCCATTCCGGTATCTATCTTATTTATTAAGATGCAGAAATACTATGTGGATGGTTTATCAGGTGCCGTAAAGGGTTAAAGAATTTATTCCAAAATGGATGTATGTGTGTATGCATACATCCATTTTAAAATAGGAAAGAAATTGTTCTTGAAATGGAGATTAATATGAAAAAATTCTTAGCAATGATGCTTGCTGTCACACTTTTCCTAACTGGTTGTGGAACAGGGGATAATGGTCAGCAAAAGGAAGAAAAAGAGAATGAAATCCCATTAAATATCATTGATGATAAGTATCGTAATTATTATGAAGTATTTGTTTATTCTTTCTATGATAGTGATGGAGATGGGATTGGTGATCTAAAAGGATTAACAGAGAAATTAGATTATATTAATGATGGTGATGATACTACAGATACAGATCTTGGAATGAATGGTATCTGGCTGATGCCGATTATGCCTTCTACCACATATCATAAATATGATGTAACAGATTATTATGATATTGATAAGGACTATGGAACAATGGATGATTTTAAGGCATTTATGCAGGAATGTGAAAATAGAGACATCCATGTTATCATTGATTTGGTAATTAATCATACGTCTTCGAAACATGAATGGTTTACAACCGCTACAGATTATCTAAAAACTTTAGAAGCTGATGAAGAACCAGATGCCACAGTATGTCCGTATGTGGATTACTATCATTTTACAAAAGAACCACAAGGAAGCAGCTATTATCAAGTTAGTGGGACGCAGTGGTATTATGAGGCGCCTTTCTGGAGCGAAATGCCGGATTTAAATTTAGGAAATGAAGCAGTACGTAAGGAAATTGAAGATATTGTATCTTTCTGGATGGATTTAGGTGTTTCTGGATTCCGTCTGGATGCGGCAAAGGAATATTATTCCGGACAGACAGAAAAAAATATTGAAGTATTATCCTGGTTTAACGATTATGTAAAAAGCATTGATGAGGATGCTTATATTGTTGCAGAAGTATGGAATGAATTTGGTACATTTTCACAGTACTATGAGAGTGGAATTGATAGTGTATTTAATTTTGCCTTTGCAGATTCCAGTGGTATCATAACAAGTAATTTATATCAGGGTACTGGACAAAAATATGGACAAAGTACTGTTACAGTGCAGGAAAAATTATCTGCTATTAATCCGGATTATATTGATGCACCGTTCTTTACAAACCATGATATGGCAAGAGCAGCGGGATATTTTAATGGTGATTTTGCTATACAGCAAACCAAGATGGCAGGAGCTATGAATTTATTAATGTCAGGAAATGCCTTCTTATATTATGGTGAAGAATTGGGAATGTCAGGTTCCGGAAGAGATGAAAATAAACGTGCACCGATGTATTGGTCCGCAGATGAATCCACTGAGGGAATGTGTGATGGTCCAAGTGCCATGGAGACAGTTAAGCATAAGTATGGAAGTCTAGAAGAACAGATGGAAGATGAGAATTCAATCTATAATTTCTATAAAGAAATTATTAAGATTAGAAATCAGAATCCAGAGGTTGCAAGAGGAGCTGTTTCTTATTTGGACGAAGTAACAGATGTTAATATCTGTGCTGTGAAGAAAGAGTATAATGGCAGCGATATTGTAATTTTAATGAATCTTGCAAAAGATGAGAAATCTGTATTATTAGACCAGACTGTTTATGGCGAATATAAAATTGTTGGGGCAGTAGAGGCTACAGAAGGAACTGAAATTAAAATGCAGGAAGATAACACAATTGTGTTACCGGCATATAGTGTAGTAGTTTTGAAAAAATAAGATAAGAGGCTGTTGTGTGGAAAAAAGTGATAATTATAAAAAGGATAGAAAAATATCTTGTAAATTATTTTCCAGCGATAGCCTTTTTATTTTATTTCTTGATATTTTTCCCTTGAGGCTTGTTGCAAAATATGTTAAAATAAGTGGTAAATAAAAGTGAATGTGTAGGGTTACATATGAATTTATAAATTGTTGACGGAGGGTGATTGTATGGCAAAAGACAAGCAGAAAAAAGCGGAAGAAGAAAGTACAAAAACCGATATAAAAAAAAGTAAGAAAGAACATAATAAAACAAAGAAAAAGGCGGCGAAGGGGAATTCGGAATCGAAGGCTCAAAAGGGGTCAGGTAAGGTACGGTTTATTAATAGTATTAAAGCAAAATTGTTACTTGCGATTTTAGTTCCTGTTTGTTTTATTGTTTTTTTGGGCATTACTTCTTATTCCAAAGCGGCAGACAGTCTGAATTCTAACTATAAGGATTCATCACAAACGTCTATCAGTATGACCAGTGAGTATCTGTATTTTATTGTAAACACGGTTCGTGCTGAATATAATCAGTACATAAATAATTCTGAAATTGATGATTATGCAAACGGTAAATTGGATGGCTTGTATACAGAAAAGCGAAGATATGAAAGTTATCAGGCAGAGTTTCGTACTAATATATCAGGAACATCGTTTTTAACCGGTGTTCATGTAGTTACGGATAATGCTCCATCTATTTTTACACCATTGGGAAATAATTATGATGATGATGTTGCTGCTTTTTCAGAGACGGCATCTACTACTGCAGGACAGTTGGCGGATTCTGATAATTCCAGATATTTTCTGGTAGGAAAGTTGGGAACTATAGATGAAAAATCCCAAGTGCTTGCTACGGACTATTCTTTCCGTATGATTCGTAGAATGCCAAGCTCAGATGCGTATTTAATTGTTGATTTGGATAATGAGTTAGTTTTAGATTTATTGACAAAATTAGAGGCAGGAGAAGGAAGTTATGCTGCTCTTGTTACAGAAGATGGATATGAAATTGCTACTACAGAGGTAGAAAAAACTATTTTTACAGATAAGAGTTTTTATCAGGATTTTGTAAATTCCGAAGAAGAAATTATTACAAAAGATGTGGAGTTTGACGGACAATCTTATATTTTTGTAGCAAGTAAAATTCAAGGAACCACAGCCTGCGTTGCTACTTTAGTGCCACAGACTACAGTTACTGCAAAAGCTATCGAAATTAAGAATACAACGATTCTGGTTGTGATTATTGCAGTAGTTTTTGCATCTTTAATCGGAGCGATTGTATCTACCGGAATCAGCTCAGCGATTTCTCATATGTTGAAGCAGACCAAAAAAGTTGCGGAAGGTGATTTAACAGTAACCGTTGCTACAAAGAAAAAGGATGAATTCCATATACTTGCCAATGGACTATCCAGTATGATTGCACATACCAAACATTTGATTGCAAAAGTCGAGGGTATTTCTAAGAATCTTGTAGATTCTGTAGATGCAGTAACAAATTCTGCTACTGTTATTTATGAAGCATCCGATCATATTCATGGTGCTGCAGGAGAAATTGAGGCGGGTGTAAACCAACAGGCAGATGAATCTGTGGCTTGTCTGGATCAGATGGATTCCTTGTCTCACAAACTTGAAAAATTAAATCAGAACACTAAGATTATCAATGAAATTGTTCATGTAACAGCAGGTGCAGTTGGTGATGGAGTTTATAATATGGACAGTCTGAATAAAAAGACAAAATCCACCACATCCATTACCATGAATGTAATTGAAACGATTCAATTACTGGAAGTGAAATCCCGTTCTATTGGTGCCATTGTCAGTGCCATTGACGATATTGCAGAACAGACCAATTTATTATCTTTAAATGCTTCTATCGAGGCTGCCAGAGCCGGAGCTGCAGGAAAAGGTTTTGTAGTGGTTGCGGATGAAATCAGAAAGTTGGCAGAACAGTCATCCATTTCTGCAAATAAGATAGAAGAGATTATTGATGAAATCGTAGATAGTACTTCAAAAGCAGTGGAAATTGCCATGGAAGCACAGGAAATTGTACATGAACAGGAAATTGCCGTAAGTAGTACTACAAGTTCTTTTGAAAACATTGATAACCAGATTAAGAAATTATCTCATGCTTTGGAAGATATCTTATCCAGTGTACAGGAAATTGATTCTGCCAGAATTCAGACTTTGGCAGCCATTGAAAATATATCAGCGGTTTCTGAAGAAAATGCAAGTGCATCCACTACAGTAAACGAAGCTGCTGCAAAACAGTTAGATATGGTAGCACAACTTGAAGAAACTGCCAAAGTTTTATCTGAACATGCGAATGAATTAGCGGAATCTATTAAGCAGTTTAAAGTAAGATAGTTTTGTGTTTGTTAAAAATGGTTTTTACTTCTTATCATAAGAGGTAAAGACCATTTTTTGTCTTAGAGAAAATTGACTGAAAGTAGTCAGGTAAAAAAATAAAAAAAGGGAAAAATAATTTTGTGTTGAATAATATATATAGACATGTTTTTTGGGGAGAAATTAGAGGAGGAAAAATATTGACACTAAGAGAAAAAAATGAACTGAGAGAAAAAACATTTTTAAGTTCATATGCCACTTTAAGTGCAGAATCCAAGGGAAGAAAGCGGGAAGAAGTTCCTTGTGAGATACGAATGTGTTTCCAAAGGGATAGAGATAGAATCATTCATTGTAAGTCTTTTCGAAGATTAAAGCATAAGACTCAGGTTTTTTTGTCTCCAGAAGGGGATCATTATCGGACAAGGCTAACACATACTTTGGAAGTGTCACAAATTGCCAGAACCATAGCCAGAGCATTGATGTTGAATGAAGATTTGACGGAAGCCATAGCACTTGGACATGATTTAGGTCACACTCCTTTCGGGCATGCCGGGGAAAGAGCATTAAATCATGTAGCGAAAGAAATTGGATTTGAGCATAGTAAACAAAGCATTCGAGTAGTGGAAAGATTAGAACAAAAAGGAAAAGGTTTAAACCTATGTTTGGAAGTGCTGGATGGAATTAAAAATCACCAGACAAAATCCATGCCTTCTACTCTGGAAGGAAAAGTAGTGCGTTTAAGCGATAAAATAGCATATATCAATCATGATATTGATGATGCGATTCGTGGAAGAATTATCTGTGAGGAAGATATTCCAAAAGAATATAAAGAAATTTTGGGAAATACAACGAAATCCAGGTTAAATACCATGATTTCAGATATTATAAATAATTCCTATGAAAAAAATGATATTGTGATGTCAGAGCATGTTTCCAATGCTATGGTAGGTATAAGAAAGTATATGTTTTCTAATGTGTATACCAGTCCTTTAGCCAAAGGAGAAGAGGGAAAAGCCATAGAACTGGTTACTATGCTATATCAATATTATTTCCAACATTTAAATGAGTTACCCAAAGAGTATCAGGAGATGCTAGTAGAAGGAGAACGAGAAGAACAGGTTGTTTGTGACTATATAGCAGGAATGACAGATAATTATGCTATTTCTGTATTTCGAAGCATTTTTGAGCCGAAATCATGGAAATAATGAGTGATTATGATAGAGAAACTTTAAGAAAAGTTTTAGCATGAACAATGTTACCTTTTCATATTGAAAGAGTAGCTTGTTTCGGAACATGAACAGTAGAAATGAGGTGATGGAGTGTTTTATTCCGATGAATTTGTAGAACAGGTACGTTCTGAAAATGATATTGTAGATATTATTTCAGGATATGTTTCTTTGAAAAAAAAGGGGAGTAATTGGATGGGATGTTGTCCATTTCATCATGAAAAAACTCCATCTTTTTCCGTAAATAAAGAAAAGCAGATGTATCATTGCTTTGGTTGTGGTGTTGGAGGCAATGTTTTTACTTTTTTAATGGAATATGAGAGTTATTCTTTTCCAGAGGCCATTGAATATCTGGCAGAAAAAGTTCACTTACCGTTGCCTGCGAGAGAATTATCCGAGAAAGAAAAAAAAGAGGCAGATTATAAATTTGCATTAAAAGAATTAAATAAAGAAGCTGCCAATTATTTTTATCTTTTATTAAAAAGCCAGAGAGGAGATACAGCCAGAGCTTATTTTGAACAACGTGGTTTATCAGAAGAAACCATTAAGAAGTTTGGTTTGGGATATTCCGATGTTTATAATAATGATTTATATTTATATTTAAAGAAAAAAGGATATAAAGACGATTTATTGAAGGATTCTGCCTTGGTTACCATCAATGAAAAGGGCGGTATGGATAAATTCTGGAACCGTGTTATGTTTCCGATTCTGGATTTACAGGGAAAAGTAATTGGTTTTGGAGGAAGAGTATTAGGAGATGGTGAACCCAAATATTTGAATTCTGCTGAAACAAAAATATTTGACAAAAGCAGAAATTTATACGGAATGTATGTGGCGAAGAGTTCCCGTAGGGAAGGATATATTCTGTGCGAGGGATACATGGATGTGATTTCCATGCACCAGTATGGTTTTGACAATGCTGTGGCATCTTTAGGTACTGCCTTTAGTGTAAGACAGGCAATGCTGTTAAAACGTTATACGGAGCAGGTATATCTTGCTTACGACAGTGATGGAGCAGGTGTGAAAGCAGCTTTAAGAGCGATTCCGATTTTAAAAGAAGTTGGGATTAAGGCAAGAATTATCAATATGCGGCCATATAAAGACCCCGATGAATTTATGAAGAATTTAGGACCAGAAGAATTTGAACAGCGAATCAAAAAAGCAGAAAGCAGTATGATGTTTGAAGTAAGGGTTTTAGCAGAAAAGTACGATTTTACGGACCCGGAGAATAAAACTGCCTTTTATCATGCTGTTGCTAAGAAATTAGCCACCATACCGGAACCTTTAGAGCGAAGAAGTTATATACAGGCAGTATCCGGACAATATGAATTACCGGAGAAGGATTTAGAAAATCTGGTGAATTCTTATGGACAAGTGGTTCAAAGAGAAGAAATACAAAATCAAATAAAAGAGGTTCAGGCGGAGGAAAGGGCAAACCAAAAAGCCGATAAGTCAGAAGATGCTTATAAATTATTATTAACCTGGTACATTAATCAGCCGGTGTTATTTAATAAATTAAAGGATTTGATTAGTCCGGAGGATTTTTTAGAGCCGTTTTTTTATCATCTGGCACAGAATTTATTTTCACAATATGATGAAAAATCAGAAGTAAATCCGGCGGCTATTTTAAATCAATATACCCAGATTGAAGAACAAAGAAAAGCTGCGGATATTTTCCAGACAACTTTAAAACTTGAGCCGGAGGCCAAGGACAATGACAAAGCTCTTACGGATATCGTAAGAAAAGTAAAGTTAAGCAGTATTGAACATGAACTTGCCAATACAGAAGACTGGAACAGATGTCAGCAGTTGATTCAACAAAAGAAAGAGATTTTAAGACTAAATCTGGTTTTAAATCCATAAAAACATGTAATAATTATAATTGAGATAAAGGAAGGTCTAAAACAATGGATGAAGCACAAGTAAAGTTAACAGAAAAATTAAAGGAGATTTTGGAAGTCGCAAAGAAAAAGAAAAATGTTCTTGAATATTCAGAAGTTAACGAATATTTTCGTGAAATAGAACTTTCTCCGGAACAGATGGAGCATATCCTGGAATATTTGGAAGAGAATGGTGTAGACGTTTTAACTATTACCGAAGACGACGCAGATGATATGTCCTTTGATGATATGGAAGAAACCGAAGAAATTGATATTTCAGTACCGGATGGAATCAGCATTGAAGACCCTGTGCGTATGTATTTAAAGGATATTGGAAAGGTTCCTCTTCTTAGTGCAGAGGAAGAAATCGAACTGGCGAAAAGAATGGAAAATGGTGACGAGCAGGCAAAGAAAAAATTAGCCGAAGCCAATCTTCGTCTTGTAGTTAGTATTGCCAAAAGATATGTCGGCCGTGGAATGCTGTTTTTGGATTTGATTCAAGAAGGTAATTTAGGTTTGATTAAGGCCGTTGAAAAATTTGATTATACCAAAGGATATAAATTCAGTACCTATGCTACATGGTGGATTCGCCAGGCAATTACAAGAGCCATTGCAGACCAGGCTCGTACCATTCGAATTCCGGTTCATATGGTGGAAACCATTAATAAATTAATTCGTGTTCAAAGACAGTTGTTACAGGAATTGGGAAGAGAGCCTTCTCCGGAAGAAATTGCAGAGCAGATGAATATGCCGGTGGATAGAGTGAGAGAAATCTTAAAGATATCTCAGGAACCGGTTTCCTTAGAAACACCGATTGGAGAGGAAGAAGACAGCCATTTGGGCGATTTTATTCAGGATGAAAACGTGCCTGTTCCTGCAGAAGCAGCGGCCTTCACTTTATTAAAAGAGCAATTGGTGGAAGTATTGGATACTTTAACTGAAAGAGAAAAGAAAGTTCTTACCTTAAGATTTGGTTTAGATGATGGAAAAGCTCGTACTTTAGAGGAAGTTGGAAAAGAATTTGATGTTACCAGAGAGCGTATTCGTCAGATTGAGGCCAAGGCCTTAAGAAAATTAAGACATCCAAGTAGAAGTAGAAAATTAAAGGATTATTTGGAGTAAATTAGGAAGGAGATAAGATACTGTGATTCAGATTTTGGTTTCTTGTTATAATTAAAATAAAGAAATCGTATATTTGAAGGAACAGTTTTTATCAGGTATCAAAAATGCAGGAATTATCAAAACGACTTTTGATTGTTGCAAGTATGGTAGAAAAAGACAGTGTGGTTGCAGATATTGGAACGGATCATGCCTATATTCCAATTTATCTTGTGGAGCAGGGAGTTTGCAAAAAAGCCATTGCTATGGATGTAAATCCTGGTCCGTTGGAGAGAGCCAAAGAACACATTTTAGCTTCTGGACTTTCGGAACAGATTATGGTAAGACTTTCGGATGGATTAGTAAAACTTTCGGAAGAGGAAGCGGATACTTATGTCATTGCCGGAATGGGAGGACCTTTGATGGTTTCGATTCTTGAGCGTAGGATGGATTTGTTACAAAAAGGAAAAACTCTTGTTCTGCAACCCCAGTCTGAAATTGGTGAGGTAAGGGAATTTTTGATTCAAAACCATTATGAAATCATAAAAGAAGAAATGTTTTATGATATGGAAAAGACTTATGTTGCAATGAAAGCAGTAAAAAGGAAAGAATCGATGATACCTTATACAAAAGTACAGTACATATTTGGAAAGTTACTGTTAGAACAATTAAATCCCGTGTTATTTGAATACTTGCAAAAACAGAAAAAAGTTTATGGGCAGCTGGTTTGGAAATTTGAAGAAACTGTAACGGAGCAGACCAAGTTGCGAAAAGCAGAATGCGAACAAATGTTAGAATATATTGATGAGGCATTAAAATATTATGAAATGTAAAGATGTTATTAGGGAATTAGAAAAACTTTCTCCAAGAGAATATGCCATGGAATGGGATAATGTGGGACTTTTGGTTGGGAAGGAGGAAAGTGAAGTAAAAAAGATTCTGCTGGCACTGGATCCTACTTTAGAAGTGATTCAAAAGGCAGTGGAGGTAAAAGCAGATATGCTGATTACACATCATCCATTGTTATTTTCACCGATAAAAAGTATTACGCCTAAAAATGCCATTGGGCAAAAGCTGTTTCTACTTATGGAACACGGAATTTCCTGTTATGCAATGCATACGAATTTTGATGTTTTGGGAGGAATGGCAGATTTGGCAGGAAATAAGTTAGGTCTTAATCGTCAGGAACCTTTAGAGGAAACTGCTGTTTTAGATGGAAATTCAGTAGGCATTGGTAAAGTTGGGGAATTACCGGAAGAAGTAAGCATTAAGGTACTGGCAGAAAAGATAAAAGATATCTTTTCTTTGGATAAGGTTATGGTATACGGAAATGTGGAGCAGAAAGTAAAACGTGTTGCTATTTCTCCGGGTTCTGGAAAGAGTATGATAAAGGAAGCCAGAAAGAAAGCAGCGGAGGTTCTAATTACCGGAGATATTGGACACCATGAAGGAATTGATGCAGTAGAAATGAATGTGGCTGTGATTGATGCAACTCATTATGGTCTGGAGAAAATGTTCATGAATTTTCTTGAGGAATATTTGAAGAGAGTATGTAGTGAGGTAGAGATACTATCCAGCAATCAGAAAGCTCCGGTTCACTTCTTGTAAACGAAAGAAAGCTTTTAAGGAGTGTGGGAGCAGGAAACGAATCGTAAGTTGCTGAGCCTTGGCACGGATATAAGATAGACTTAAAAATAATGGGAAAGGAAATCAATGGATTTTTTTGATTCATTGTGTTGGGTGTAGTTATGAAGGTAATAGTAGATGAAAAAGAAATTACAGTGTTACCACATCAGACTTTATTGGATGTGAAGAATCAAATGAATGCAGAATGTAAGGGCGATATTGTATTGGCTTATATGAATGGCAGACTTTGTGAACTTTCTAAAGAAGTGGAGGAAGATGCCAAAATTGAATTTATAGGCACGGATACCAATACAGGTAATCTGACTTATCGCAGAAGTGCCACTTTGCTTATGTTAAAAGCATTTTATGATGTGTTTGATAAGAATTTGGACATTCAAATCCGGGTGATGTATTCTATTAGTAAAGGATATTATTGCGAAGTGTTGGATAAAAAGATTGTGCTTACCAAAGATGTCTTAGCAAAGGTAAAGGCAAGAATGGATGAATTGGTAGCTTTGGACATTCCAATCGAAAAAGAGATTTTAGGCACCGATGAGGCTATCAATGTATTTGCAAAAAATAAGATGTTTGATAAAGAGAATTTATTTAAATATCGTCGCGTTTCCAAGGCTAATATTTATAAAATTGAAGATTATCAGGATTATTATTATGGATATATGGTACCTAGTACCGGATATATTAAATATTATGAATTATATTTATATGAGGGCGGTTTTGTTCTTCAAATGCCAACCAAGGAAGAACCAAAGGTCATTCCGGAATTTAAACCACAGCATAAGTTGTTTTCTGTATTAAAGCAGTCTGAAAACTGGTCAAAGATGTTAGAAGTTGATACGGTAGGTGCTTTAAATGATGCCATTGCCAATGGAAAGTTTAATGAGCTGATTTTAGTACAGGAGGCATTGCAAGAGAAAAATATTGCGGAGATTGCAGAAAATATCCGAAAAACCAAGAAGAGAATTGTATTGATTGCCGGACCTTCTTCTTCCGGAAAAACCTCTTTTTCTCATCGTTTAAGCATACAGCTTAGGGTATTAGGATTGAATCCACATCCGATTGCGGTAGATAATTATTTTTTGGATAGAGAAAAAACTCCACTGGATGAATTTGGTAAGATTAATTATGAGGATATTGAAGCCATTGACCTTGAGAAATTTAACAATGATATGTTAGATTTGCTGTCAGGAAAGACGATACAGATGCCTACCTTTAATTTTGTTACCGGAAAGCAGGAATATAAGGGAGATTTCTTAAAAATCGGTGCAGACGATATTTTGGTAATCGAAGGAATCCATGGATTAAATAACCGTTTAACAGAAAAGTTGACTAACGACAGTAAATATCGTATTTATATTAGTGCTTTAACACAACTTAATGTGGATGAACATAACCGTATTCCAACTACAGACGGAAGACTGATTCGAAGAATGGTAAGAGATGCAAGAACCAGAGGAACCACTGCAAGAAAGACCATTCATATGTGGGAGTCGGTTCGTCGTGGAGAAGAAAGATATATCTTCCCATTCCAGGAAAATGCGGATGCAATGTTTAATTCAGCATTAATCTATGAGTTATGTATTTTGAAGCAGTATGCGGAGCCTATTCTTTTCTCTATTCCAAAAGATTGCGAAGAGTATTTTGAGGCGAAGAGAATTCTTAAATTCCTGGATTACTTTTTAGGAACTTCCAGCGATTTAATACCGAATAATTCGATTTTAAGAGAATTTATCGGAGGCAGTTGTTTTAGGGTATAAAGCAAAAAGATATCCGAAGTTTCAATGAAATTTTTGGAAGACTAAAAAATAAGTCAAAAAACAATTTGACAAATGAAAAAAAATATAAGATACTTAAACATGTTGAAATTGAGTCGGATAAATGATCGCGGCTGCAAAACCGAAAGGTTGCAGGTGAGGAAAGTCCGGGCTTCATAGGGCAGGGTGCCGGATAACGTCCGGTGGAGGCGACTCCCAGGCTAGTGCAACAGAAATAAACCGCCAGGGCATTTATGAACTGGTAAGGGTGGAAAGGCGAGGTAAGAGCTCACCGCTGTCTTGGTAACAAGGCAGGCTCTGTAAACCCCACTCGAAGCAAGACCGAATAAAAGGCAATACGGCTGCCCGTCGTGCCTTGAGGTAGGTCGCTTGAGCCTGTTGGCAACAGCAGGTCTAGATAGATGATCATTCACGACATAACCCGGCTTATCGTCCGACTCATATTCATTGGAGATTATTCGTGAATAATTGAGATTTATGTTTGAGTAATATGGAAAGTCCTTTTTGAAATCAGTGAAAAAGGACTTTTTTTCTTTGTAATAAGCAAAAAATAAAGTAAAGCTTACTGATAGGTTAAAAATTTTACCTGATATTTTAAAAGAAACGTAAGATTTTCTTAAAGATTAAAGATGCAAATTATGGTAATATGATGCTAGTTTGTTGGAAAGGATGGGAAACATGAATGATACAACCATATTAGTTGTGGATGACGATAAAGAAATTGCAGATTTAATTAAAATTTATTTAGAAAGTGATGGGTTTCAGGTACTGATTGCAGACAATGGAGTAAAATGTCTGAAAATGTTAGAAAGTCATCAGGATATAAAACTGATTATCTTGGATATTATGATGCCGGAGATGGATGGACTTTCCGTATTGACCAGAATCCGAAAGAATAATAATATTCCTGTAATTCTTCTCAGTGCAAAATCAGAAGATATGGATAAGATAAATGGTTTTGGAATGGGAGCAGACGATTATGTAACCAAACCATTTCATCCTCTGGAACTGATAGCCAGAGTAAAATCACAATTAAGACGATATGTGAATATTAATCTGGGAACCAAACAGGAAGACAGTGATGAGATTATCATCAAGGAATATCGTTTAAATAAGCAGAATCATACGGTATACCGTTATGATGAGCTGGTTAAATTAACACCGATTGAGTTTGATATTTTTTATCTGCTGGCTTCTAACCCTGGTAAGGTATTTAGTACAGAAGAAATATTCGAACAGGTCTGGAAAGAGAAGTCTTATGAAGTCGGAAATACTGTTATGGTACATATCCGAAGATTAAGAGAGAAAATCGAAGCAGATACCAGGAATCCCCAAATATTAAAAACGGTATGGGGGGTAGGTTATAAAGTTGAAGACGAATAATTATCAATCCATACGGTTAAAAATGCTCTGGTATGCCTTGATTAGTGTTATTTTAGCCATTATCAGTATGGTAGTGGTAATGCTTATAGGACTACATATCAGAGAAAAAATATTAATGGATAGTATTTATGAAGACCATATTTTTGAGTCAGAGCATTTTAAGGAAATTTTAAAAAAGCCATTTTTATCTGAGAAAATGTATATGGATATGATTTTTTTATTTGGTATTGTTATTATTTTCTTTGTACTATACTATCTGTTAATTTCAAGAAAAATGGTAGATGGTCTTAGAAGTATTTCACAAGGTGTGGAACAGATTAAAGAAGGAAATTTTGATATTAAACTCGATTTAAAAGGAAATGATGAAGTATCTGCTTTAGCTCATTCCGTATTGGATATGTCAGATGAAATAAAAGCCATGATGGAGAAGCAAAAACGTCTGGAACAGGAAAAAGACGATTTAATTACCAGTGTTGCTCATGATTTAAGAACCCCTCTTACTTCCATACTTGGTTATCTGGATTTGATTTTGTATAATCAGGAAATTTCGGAAGAAGAAAAAATAAAATATCTAACCATTGTAAATAAGAAATCCCTACAGCTAAAAAAATTGATTGAAGAATTATTTGATTATACGAAGTATTCCAAAAATCAAATGATTCCCAAAAAAGTAAAATTAGATATTACAAAATTTATGGAACAGATTGTAGAGGAGTTTTACCCATCATTTTATGAGAATAAAATCGAAGTTTGTACAAATTTTCCGACGAAAAGTATTTATATTAATGCAGATGGGGATTTACTGGCGAGGGCAATTGGTAATATTTTAAACAACGCTGTTAAGTATGGAGCAGATGGAAAACAGATTATTATAGCCATGAAAGAGGTAAAATCCAAAATTAAGATTTCTATCATTAATTTTGGTCAGATAATACCTGAGGAAGATATCGATAAAATTTTTGACCGATTCTTTCGGGTAGAGCAATCCAGAAGTGAAAAAACCGGGGGAACCGGTTTAGGACTGGCAATTGCAAAAAGTATCTTTGAGTTACATGAAGCCAATGTGGAAGTCACAAGTGGTGAGGAGGGAACTGAATTTTTAATTACATTTCATAAGAGAGAAGAAAGGAAGGATGTAGAAAATGAAAGCATGGAAACAAAAATTAATTAGCATTTTGATGATGCTGTTCATTGTGACATTGAATGGGTCAGTCGTAATGGCGGAGGATGAAAAAAATAAAGGTGGAGATTATTATATCCAAAATACGTCAGATGGAAAATACAATGAAGATGGAACAATTTCCATTACTTTAAAAGTAGATAGCAATAAAAAAGACTTTAATGGAAGTCTTAAAGTGTATGTTGGTAACACAGAGTGGAGCAGTTATGCCTCTACTGCATATGAAAAACCAATTTCGATTGAAAAGGGAAAAACCAAAGAAATCGTATTCGAAGTTGGTTATAGCGCAGATGCTTCAGGAAAGCTTTGGTATGAATTAATTGACGAAAACGGAAATGTAGTGTATGACCAGGAAGGTACTTTTTCTTACCGGCAGACAGGTATGGGCATGACTATGGGGGTTCTTACGGATGACTTTAGTAAATTCGCCTTCTTAAATGAAGGAGGAGTGTTCAATCTTGAGTTATGGGGAGAAGGTGTAAGTTTTGCTGTAACCGGATTAGACGAAACAACATTTCCAGCAGATAAAAGTGAAATAAATGAATTTGATTTTCTTTTTATCGATCAGTTCTATACAGATAAGTTAAGCGAAGAACAGATGGATGCCCTATTACAGTGGTTAACAAATGGTGGTATGTTGTTCGTAGGTACTGGTGCCAATGCTGTAGATACTTTATCTGGATTTGATGGAACGGACTTTGGAGTGCAGTTTACCGGAACTACATTTGAACAAGAAATTAATCTGACAGAACAAGGAATTAGTGATTATCAGCAGAGTTTGTGCGGAACATTTCTTGGAGATGGCGACCTTTGCGCCACTGTAAGCTATAGTGAACTGGATGTAGATGTTGATGCTGTCAGTTATTATAATAACGATGTAATAGATACATCTTTTATTGTAAGGCAATATGGCTCAGGATATGCGTTTATTTATCCGTTTTCTTTTACAGAAGAAAATATGACTGCTTCTATGAAAAAAGCCATTTTAGGTGCTTCTACTATATACACTTATAGTGATAGAGTAGTGGAGACTTTGGATGAACAATTTTATATTTATTATGATAATTATGAACTTCGCAATGCACAAAGTTTATTAAATAACATTAAGATTCCAAATGCCAGTGTATATCTTATTATTTTTGGGGTATATATGGTGGTTGCAACCTTTGTTACCTATCTGGTATTAAAGAAAAAAGATAAAAGAGAATATGTATGGATTGCGATTCCGGCATGGGCAGTATTGTTTACAGTAATAATTATGTTGGTTAGCAGAAGCTCAAGAGTTACAAAGCCGATAGAATCTAGTATTACTATAGTAAATTTAGATGGAACGAAAAAAGATTCCACTTCTTTTATTGCATTAACGACTCCTGACATGAAGGGATATGAACTTAATTTTAACAGTGATGTTACAAATGTGGTGGCAACTCTTGATACGACCTATTATTCATACAATGAAGTAAAAGATATTCGAAATAGTGTAGATTATACCTTAAAAGAAAATGCAGATGGATTTTCTTTGGCAGTAGATAAGGCTAAGGTGTTTGAATATAAGTATGTTCAAAGTTCAAAAACAGAAACCAGTGAAGAAAAAATCGATGTAGAAATTGAAGAAGATGGTATTTTCTATAGAGGAACCGTTACCAATAATACAAATTATGATTTAATTGGTGTGGTTGCAAAGTTAAATGGTGTTTGTTATGAAATTGGTGATTTAAAGAAGGGAGAATCAAAGAGTTTTTCAGAGGAAGAAGATAGTAGCTACTATTTTGATATAGAGTATGATAAGGGAGATAGATACGAAAACAACAGAGTTGAGGCTCTTATGGGATTAAGTTACAGCCTTTGTTATGGATATAGTTCACTTAGCAGCTATGCAGCTACTGGAAATATGGTAGTAGGTATTGTAAGAGACTATGATGTTGATTTAATTGAAAATGAAGATTTTAAGGAATTTAATGCAGCAATCTATACTCAAAGTCTGGATAACAGCGAAATCGGTTTAAGAGAAGAGTATAATCTGGATGATTATGTGTATGATTATACCGGAGATTATGATTATTACGATGGAGAAATCTATAGTGATAATGTGGAGATAACTTATGTTGTTGAGAATATGGATGATATTGCTTCTTCCTATGCAATTAACAGAGGAAGCCGGGCAGTAGATTGTATTACTGCTGCACAGGTATACTTTTACAATGTAAATACCGGAGATTATGATTTGGTGTTTGATGACAGTAATGTGGTAGGTTTGAAAGACTATGTTGCTCCAAATGGAGAATTAAGAGCAAGATTTACATGTGAAGGTGAAATGGCAGAAGAAACATGGGGTTATGGAGTTCCATATATTTATGTGTTTGGAGGAGAAAGTGATGTTGAAAATTGATGGATTGACAAAATATTATGGTAAATTTTTAGCATTGGATCATTTGAATTTGGAAATAGAAAAAGGAGAAATTTTCGGTTTTGTGGGTCCAAATGGTGCCGGAAAAACCACTACCATGAAGATTGTATGTGGATTATTAAATCCTACATCAGGCCAGGTGTATATCAATGGTGTGGATGCACTGAAAGATGCTCAAAGTTTAAAAAGAAAGATAGGATATGTTCCTGATTTCTTTGGTGTATATGATAATCTTAAGGCAATGGAATATATGGAATTTTATGCATCCATGTATGGTTTAGAGGGAAAAGCAGCGAAGGAAACCTGTCTTGGGCTGATGGATTTGGTGAATCTTTCAGATAAAACAGATTCTTATGTAGATGGTTTATCCAGAGGTATGAAACAAAGATTATGTCTTGCAAGAAGTTTGGTGCATAATCCGGATTTACTGATTCTTGACGAACCGGCATCCGGGCTTGATCCAAGAGCAAGATTTGAAATGAAAGAAATCCTAAAGAACTTGAAGGAAATGGGAAAAACTATTATTATCAGTTCTCATATTCTTCCTGAATTAGCAGAAATGTGTAGTAGCGTTGGAATTATGAAGAAAGGTAAATTGGTTTTGCATGGTCAGGTAGATGAGATACTAGAACAGGCTAAGAATGCAAATCCTTTGAAAATTGACCTTATTGATAAAAAAGAAGAAGCCATTATGTTCATGAAAGAAAATCCAAAGGTGAAAAATTTATCCATTCGTGATAACAGTTTAATTCTGGCATTTGATGGAGATGATTTTGAAATTTATGAATTGATGAAGGCATTTGTAGAAAGACAGATACCAATTCGTGGTATTCATAGAGAAGAAGGAAATCTGGAAACACTATTTATAGAAGTAACAGCAGAGGGGGAAAAATAGATGAAGATAAATCCAATATTAAAAAAAGAATTAACCATTGGGTCCAGAAGCATTAAAATGCCTGTAGCAATTTTTTTCTACGATGCGTTATTGGCACTATGTTCCTTTGTTATATTATTAATTGTAAGAGCACAAGCGTTTGATGGTGGAAATTTAAATTTAAAGTCATTGGCTTATGTATTTCCAATACTGATGTGCACTCAGGCGGTTATTTTGTATATTATGATACCGATTATAACTGCAAGCTCTGTTTCCGGCGAAAGAGAACGTCAGACATTAGATATTATGCTGACTACACCGGTAAAGCCAGTACAGATTATTACCGGTAAGCTTGCAACAGCTATTATACAGGTGTTTTTATTCGTTTTTTCATCCTTACCGATGATTTCATTGGCGTTCCTGTTTGGAGGTATCAACTGGGTAAACATAATTTATATGTTAGGAATTTTTCTTGTAATTTCAATTTTTGCAGGTTCTATTGGAATTTACTGCTCCAGTGTATTTAAGAAAACTCTTCCAGCTATTATTGTTAGCATGGTAATTGAATTGTTTTTTGTGTTCGGAACTCTGATTGCATATGGAGTTTCGGCTGGCTTTTACGAATATTATGTATATCAAAATAATATCGAAGATCAGACTACAAGTTTAGTTTTACCTTGGTTGATGGTAGCTAATCCAGCCGCTTTGGTGGCAGATTATCTTTACCGTGTTTTTAATTCAGAAGGAATTTTTCATTCTACGGCATCTTTGCTATTCGCCTACAGTAGTCATAACCTTTCTGGTATGGAGAAAACTTTAATAAATGGATTAAATTATTGGATGATACCAAATATTTTAGTTCTTTTAGGTGTTAGTATGATTTTCATAAAGATGGCAGCCAATAGAATCAATCCGCTACGCAGAAAAGGAAAAAAACGCGGATAAGAAATAAGAGTAAGTTTTTTACAAAAATAAGAGTAAAATTATTTTAAGGGCGTCAAAAAAGTGGAGGAGTGAGTAAGTTGAATCAGATAAAACAACAAATTTTGAATAAAATCAAGCAAGCCTTACATCGGATTCGTTTTATGGAGTGGATTTCTTATTTTACTCTTGGCATTTTAGGCGGTGTATGTGTGTGTGTAGTATTTTCAGTTCTTCTTTTAGTACTGCCAATCTACTATGAATATAAGATTATGGCAGGGATTATGATTGTGTTCCTACTTTTGTCCATGGTGTTATGGTTCATAAAGCGTACAAATTTGAAACGTGCAGCACTTTTACTGGATGAGAAAACGAAGAATCAGGAACGTTTTGTAACAGCTCTTGAGAATATTAAGAAAGAGGATGCGATATCTTCTTTACAAAGGGAAGATACCCTGATTCGCTCCAGAGAAATGGAAATGAAAAAAATCTTTCCTTTCCAGCCTAAATATAAAGAATATGCTGGTATTCTTGCCGGAATTTTTATGATTGCAATTTTATCCATGGTACCAACAGATGCAAAGGATAAGGCAGATTTGTTACAAGAAAAGCATGAGTTAATCGAAGAGAAAAAAGAGGAAGCTGAAGAAATTTTAGAAAAAGTAGAAAAAATGGAAACTATGGATAATTCTTTGAAGCAGGGAGTCGAAGAAGAATTTAGCAAGGCTTTGGAAGAACTAAAGGAAATGGATAGTATCCAGGAAATGGAAAGTCTTATGGACCGGACAGAGTATAAGATGCAGGAAATGATGATGGATGCTTTTAAAGACAGTGTACCGGAAAGTTCTAATTTGTCACAGGAAGAAATAGAAAAATTGGCGGAGATGCTGGCTGAAATGGCAGAAACTTTGGATGAGGAGCAATTGGCAGATTTAGCAGAAGAATTGGCTTCCGGGGAATTAGGTGAAATGGATGCTTCTTCTTTCATGGATGCTGTGAATCAAAGTATGAATGGAGCCAGTATAACTCAGATTATGGAGTCGCTGGAGAACGGTGATGGTACTGGTTCATCAACTCAAGATGGAAATTCGAATCAAGGAAGTAGCAATAACTCTGGAGAAAACAGCCAAAATTCCCAAAATGGTTCTGAAAGTGGAGATGGTTCTGGAAATGGAAGCGGAAATGGCTCTGAAAGTGGAAATGGTTCCGGTAATGGGAATGGAAGTGGCTCCGGTAGTGGAAATGGTAGTGGAAACGGAAGTGGCTCCGGATGGAACTATGGAAGTGAGAAGGAAGTGGAGGACCATAATACCTATGAAGGCGAAATGATTGCAGTACCTTTAGAAGAGGGGGATGATGGTAATTTAACCGGAGATAAGGTAGATGGAGAAGGGTATTTAACCCACTCTAAGGATGGACTCGGTTATAAAGGAACCATGGTTTCTTATGGTGATGTGATTACTTCTTATCAGCAGCAGGCGTATACTAATATTGAAAATGCAAAATACCCATCCGGTATGGAGGGAGTTATTAAGGACTATTTTGAACAATTAAACGAATAAAAGTATTAAATAATGAGGATTAAGGAGGATATAGGAAAATGGAAATGAAAAACGAAATTAATTCAATGATAGAAAAAATTCATCGTTGTGAAGAAGAGATTGGAAAGGGAATTATCGGTCAAAAGGATATTGTCAGACAGGTTATGATTGCCATTTTATCAGATGGTAATATTTTGTTGGAAGGTGTTCCGGGATTAGGAAAAACCCAGTTGGTAAAGACCATTTCAAAAGTATTGCAGATGGATTTTAAGAGAATTCAGTTTACACCGGATTTAATGCCTTCTGATGTAACAGGAACCAATTTGATTGTAAAAAAAGATGGTCAGAATACCTTTGAATTTCAAAGAGGACCTATTTTTGCCAATATGGTTTTAGCGGATGAAATTAACCGTGCTACACCAAAGACTCAGGCGGCGTTGTTAGAGGCCATGCAGGAAAAAACAGTTACAGTAGGTCAGGAAACCTACTCACTGCCAAAGCCTTTTATGGTATTGGCAACCCAGAACCCGATTGAAAATGAAGGTACTTATCCGTTGCCGGAAGCACAGTTAGACCGTTTCTTACTAAAATTGAAAGTAGAATTCCCTAATATTGATGAATTAAAGGATATTGTTAATTTGACCTTAAATCCAAAAGAGCCGGAAATCAATCCGATTCTGAATGGAGATGAAATTTTAACCATCCGTGAGCAGATTAAATTAATGCCGGTAGCAGAACCAGTTATGGATTATGCGTTGAAACTGGTAGTTTATACCCATAAAGATGCCCAAGGGGCACCGGAAATTACAAAGAAATATATTGATACCGGAGCAAGTCCAAGAGCTGCACAGGCGATTATCAAGACCGCCAAAGTCAGAGCATTTATGGAAGGAAGATATAATGTATCCTTCGAAGATGTAAATTATGTTGCAATACCTGCTTTAAGACACAGAATTATTACAAATTTTGATGCTTTAAGTGATATGGTGAGTGTAGAGGATATCATTCAAAAAATTATGTTAGAAAGCAAATAGAAGAGGGGAACGGGAGGTATGGAAAATATTTTTGATTTAAATTTTTTTCAAAAATTAAATACATTAAAATTAAATTCCTATATCCGAACCAAGCAGGGAATGAGCGGAGAGAGAAAATCCGGAGCGAAGGGGTCCTCTGTAGAGTTTTCAGATTATCGCGAATATTTTCCAGGAGATGATTTAAGAAGAATTGATTGGAACGTATATGGCAGAACAGAAAAACTATATATAAAAGAGTTTATGGAAGAAAAAGAAATTCCATTTACTATTTTTCTGGATACCAGTGCCTCTATGGATTTCGGGGAAAAGAAAAAGAGCATTATGGCATTACAACTTACTGCTGCATTTTCATACCTTGCATTACACCATATGGACCGTGTAAAAATAGAACTGGTTGGAACAGGACAGGAAAATAACATATTAAATGCTAGAAAAACCAATAATTTTACCAATATTATAAATGGGTTAAAAGATGTGGAGTTTCAGGGAGAGACTTATTTTCTGGAAAAAATCAAACATACTCCAATGAAACAGCCTGGTATCAGCATTTTAATTTCAGATTTTTTTGACAGAAAGCGGTTAGAAGAAGCGATTTCTTATTTAAGATACAAAAAGCAACAGGTTATCATTCTTCATATTTTAGCAAGAGAAGAACTGGAAAGTCAGGAAGAGGGAACGGTTTCCTTTGTAGATAAAGAGACAAAGGAAGAGATTAAAGTTACTATTTCCCAGTCTGTGTTAAAAATGTATGAAAAGACCAGAAAAGAATTTGTTCGAAATATAGAAGAACAAGCAAAGAAATTTCAGGCAGCCTATGTTCTTGCTTTTTCCGATGAATCTCTGGAAGAAGTGATTTTAGATAAATTACAAAAAACACATTGCCTGATACAGAATAAATAGGGGGAAATAGAGATGTCTTTTGATAAGTTATGGCCGATTTGCTTTTTGCTTTTTATTCCGGTTATTATTCTGATTTATATGTTAAAGCAGAAGGCAAAAAAGGTTGAGATTTCCTCCAATATGCTTTGGAAGGAAGTTTATAAAAATTTAGAGGCAACCACACCTTGGGAAAAATTAAAATTTCAATGGTTGATGGTTTTACAAATCTTACTTATTATCTTGTTTGTTTTAAGTTTAATGTCACCTTTTATTTTATCAGGAAGTAAAAAGACTTCTTCATTAATCATCGTAATTGACAGCAGTGCCAGTATGAATGCATTTTATGATGAAGATACCCGGTTAGAACGGGCAAAAAAGAATGCTTTGGAATATCTTGATACCATTCCGGATAACACCAAAGTAACTTTGATTGAATGTAATAATCAGGCTACGGTATTAGCAACCAATGAAGAAAATATTATGACATTAAAAAGCAAAATAAAGCAGATAGAGCCCACATATGCGTCGGGAGATTTAAGTCTTAGTGCAAATCTGGTAAATTCCATTATGGCACAGCAGCCGGATGCAAATATTGTATATTATACCGATTCCCAATTTGAAAATGCTTATGAAAAATCGAATATTTATAGCGTTTACAAGGAAAAAGTGAATGTAAGTGTGGATTATGTCAGTTACGGTATGGCAGATGGTAAAATAACCGTGATTACGAAAATTACCAATGGGTCTTCCGACAGTGTTACTACAGATGTTACCTTGTATGAGCAGGGAACGGAACATATTCTTGGAATGGAAACTCTTACCCTTGATGCCATGAGCTCAGAGGTAGTTTATTTTGAAGGAATTGAAACA
Organism: Lachnospiraceae bacterium; assembly: GCA_017399685.1. Classification (GTDB taxonomy): domain Bacteria; phylum Bacillota; class Clostridia; order Lachnospirales; family Lachnospiraceae; genus RGIG1668. Next base: position 169,872 of record JAFQBM010000028.1, on the reverse strand, counting down.
GATTCTGATAAAGTATATGTAAAATCCAGTAAGAAAGACATGCTGATGGAAGATAATATTGGATATCTGGTGTTAGAAAAACAAATGGGGATGAAAGTATTGCTTATCAGTGATGGAAATGTTTTTTTGGAAAAAGCACTTGCCAGTGTAGAAGGACTTGATGTATACAAAGCTCAGGAAATAACCAGTGCGGAAGGCTTGGAAGAATATGATTTGTATATTCTGGATGGAAAGAGCATGGAAAATATACCAGAAAATAAGTCCATTTTATTGATTCATCCGGAAGCCAATGAATATGTTTCAGCTAAGGAAAGTGGAACTTCGGTTTCTTTGAAACTAACCAATTCTGAAATTACAAATTATATTGACGGTTTTTCTTTTGGCGTAATGGAAACAGATTTGTATGAGGTTCCTACCTGGGCAAAAAGTTTTATTTCCACTGGAGAAAAATCTGCCGGATATTATGGGGAATACAATGGAAGAAAAATTGCAGTGATTGGATTTGATTTCCATCAATCTGATTTTGCATTACAGGCAGAATTCCCAATTTTAATGTATCAGATGACACAATATCTGCTGCAGCAAGGAATGTTGTCTCAGAATAGTTATCTGGCATGTGACAGTGTGGAAATGAAAAATGTAAAAGCAGATGTAAATCTGGAAATTAAAAATCCAGCGGGAATCAGTGAAACTTATACTTCCAATGGAAATTATATTTCTTACGAGAAAACCAATGAATTAGGATTTTATGAATTAAACGATGGAAATGAAACTGCCAGTTTTAGTGTTTCTTATCCAACAGAGTCAGAATCCTATGTGGTTCCAGCTGCTACGGAGGTTGCAGAAACCGGATTTGTAGTGAAGTTAGCACAGGGAATGGTGCAGCTTAGAAATAAAATCATATATATTATGTTAGCATTGCTGCTATTAGAGTGGCTTGTATATAAGAAAACAAAGTAGGAGGGAATGAAAATGGTAATCGATGTATTAAATCCTTATGCTTTTCTTCTGATACCTCTGTTTGCTGTATTCTTCTTTCTTACAGGTAGAAAACTTAAGTTTCAGGATAAAAGAAAAAAATGGGAATATATCATCGTCCGGATTTTAGTAGTAACATTATTGGCGTCTTCTTTAGCACAGATTCAGGTAAAGAAAGTATCTAAGGATATGACTACGATTTTTGTAGTTGATATGTCAGACAGTTTAAAAGATAAACAAGAAGATGTAGAAGTTTATCTTAAAAATCTTATTGCCAATATGCCAAAAGGAAATGAGTATGGAATGGTAGCATTCGGAAAAGATGCTACCGTGGAACAATTCGTTACTTCAAATAAGAATTTTATTTCTTTAAATACGGATGTGGTTTCTCATGCCACGAATATGGAAGACGCGGTTGCAACTGCCATCTCCATGTTTCCGGAAGACGGAGGAAAGAGAATTGTATTAATCAGTGATGGTTTACAAAATGAAGGGGATATTAACAAATTAAAAGGAAATCTCCTTGCAAGTAACATTGAATTTGACTGGACTCTGATTCAGTCAGAAATCGAAAAAGAAGTTTATGTAAGTGATTTAAGTGTTCCAAATCAGATTCAGATTGGAGATACGTTTTATGTAACAGTATCCATTTATAGTACGAAGCAGACCAATGCAACTATATATCTGTATTCCGGCTCAGACATAAAGGGCAGTAAAGAAGTAAGTTTACAAAAAGGCGAAAATCAATTTGTTTTTTCTGATACAGCAGTAGACAGTGGAATTGCTTCTTATAAAGTCAGAATTGATACAGAAGATGATACGTTAGCTCTTAATAATGAATATGTTACTTTTGCACAGATAACAGATAAGGCGAAAGTATTGCTGGTAGAAGGAAGTGCGGGACAAAGTGAACAGTTCCAGGAAGTACTTAAAAGTGCAAATGTAGATTTTACTGTATGCACTCCTGAGTTTGTACCTAATACATTGCAGGAATTAAATAAATATAAAGAAGTAATTTTCCTTGATGTTTATGCGGATGATTTACGAGAAGGCTTTATGGATATTTTAGAGCCTTATGTAAAGGATTATGCTGGAGGATTTATCTGTATTGGTGGAAGTAATTCCTATGTATTGGGAAATTACCGTGATACTGCCATTGAAAAGGTATTGCCTGTAGATATGGATTTAACCAATGAAAGGGAAGTTCCTAAGATGGCTATGGTAATGGTAATTGACCATTCCGGAAGTATGCAGGATTCTTTAGGTGGTGCATTTAGTGCATTGGATTTAGCGAAATCTGCTGCCGTAAAAGCAGTAGATAATTTACGTAGTACCGATGATGTTGGTGTTCTGATTTTTGATGACAGATATCAATGGGTTTATGAACTTTCTTCTGCTGCTGATAAAGAAGCGGTAAAAAATCAAATCGGAACCATCACCATTGGAGGTGGAACCAGTATTTTTCCTGCTATAAATCAGGCGGTATCAAGTCTGGAAAACAGTGATGCTACTTATAAACATATTGTATTGCTTACAGATGGTCAGGATGGTTATAGACAATATCAGTCTTTGATTGAGAAAATCAATGAAAATAATATTACCTTATCTACAGTGGCAGTCGGCAGCGGTGCGGATACCGGAATGTTGCAGTCCCTTGCCAATGTTTGTGGCGGAAGATATTATTATACAGATTTAAATAATGATATGCCTCGTATTTTTGCACAGGAAGTATTTTTATCTACGAAAAGTTATTTGATGAATGAAACCTTCATGCCGGTACTTTCTGCAAACCATAAAATTATGGAGAATGTTTTTTCTAATGGAGTAAGAGCGTTAAATGGTTATGTTGCTACTTCAGCAAAATCCACAGCCACGGTGATTTTAAAATCCCATAAAGGGGATCCTATTCTTGCGGCATGGCAGTATGGTTTGGGAAAAACGGTTGCATTTACCAGTGATGGTGAGTTTAACTGGACAAAGAACTATGCAGACTTTGATGATTATGTAACCTTATGGAAAAACATAACGGATTACTGTATTACCGAAACTGATTTAGGAGAAGACAGTATTACCTTAAATCAAGGCACGGATTATGTAGAAGTGGAATATACCACAAAAGAAATTGATAAAGACGTTTCGATATCCATGGTATACCAGAATGCTGATAATGAAACCAAAGAAGTAGAACTATTACCAGTAGAACCTGGAAAATACAAAGGAAATATGGATATCTCTGATATTGGTATTTATAGTGTAAACATTCGAAAGAATAAAGAAGAACAGGTAATTAATAATGTAAACACAGCAGTTGCAGTCCAATATTCCAAAGAATATCGATTAGATCAGACCAATGATGTGCTAAAAAATATGGTGACGGAACTATCTGGTAATATATATGGATTGGAAGATGAAATCTTTTTAGAGCCAAAAGAAATAGTAAAGTCATGGAAAGATTATAAAGATTTATGTTTATTACTGGCATTATTTCTATATATGGTAGATATATTGATTCGTCGGTTCCATATTACTATATTTGGAAGTATAGCAGATGCTCTTCGAAAGAAGAAGGGAAATAAATCAAAAGCAAAAGAAGATAAGACATCTTCTGTAAATGTTATAGAAGTAGAAGCAACAAAACAAAAGGCAGAAGATACAAAAAAAGAAAAGAAAAAAGCAGAAACACCAAAGCCTAAAAAGGAGAAAAAGAAGAAAGAAAAAGAAGAAGTTCAGGCGTTGGATACCGCAGCATTAATTAAAAATCTGAGGGATAAAAATTAATAAACATGGACGATTCAAGGCTTTTAGTCATAATAAAGCTGGTTTGTAGAATGAGTTTTAAATAAAATGAGATAAAAGAATATCCGGAATGTCATAAATTATAAGTATTTGACATTCCGGATATCTTAGTTTATGAATAAAATTTGTAAAAATCAAAACTGCAATTCCCTAATTTTTTTTGAAATACGTATCATAGAGTATTCCTTTGCATATTGGATTTGGGAATAAGATTCTATGTAGTTTTTGGTGTAATTTTTCTGAACCCCTTTTTGGAATAAAATATCTACCGCTTTGTTGTATGCAATGGCTGCTTCTTCTGCAGTTTTATATCTTCCAATAATATAATTTCCATTAATATGAATCTGGGCTTTGTAACTGATACGTCCGTTTTTTACTTCCTTTATTACTCCATAATAGGGATTGATTACTTTAATGTTTCCATATCTAAAGTCATTACAGTTTCCATTAGCAAATATGTAATCTCTTCCTGCTACAGCAAAGTTTTTGATGCCATAACGGGATAAAATATTCACCTGCATTCCATAATCATTAACAAAAAGATACCCGGATTTTTTTAATATTTTATGGTTAGAATAATAAAATAAATCATCCGTATCGAAATAGTATTCTTCCTCAGGGGACATATAATAAATAAAATATTTTGGTAATACATAGATTGGGTTTTTAATATATATTCCGTTGTCGCGGAAATTAATTAACACCACCCATTTATGAAAGGGGAGAGGAGAATGCTCGTAATATTCCTGAATCGTCAAGTTGCTTTCTAATATTTTCTTGGAAAGACAATATACTTCTTTGGCTGTTTCATGTGTAGGAAAACTGCCAAGACTGATATGTTTATTGGAATAGGTAATGGAACTTCGATAATAAACCTCTCCATTTTGTTTGGTAGCAGTATATACGCCAGTGGAAGAGACAGAATTTGTTTCTGACATTTTTTCCTCCTTTCAGTTCTTTGATGATTGTAATTTGAAGATAACAAGATGAATTTTTACATTTTCTTATCTTTTTCTTTGATTTGTTACAGTGTATCATATCTAAAATCATTCGTCCATGAAAAAAATGTAATAATAAAATTAAAATGTGTAATAAAAACGTAACAAATGCATATAATTTAAGTGTAAGAAATTACTAAATTATATTTTTAGGTTCTATGGATTAATGGTGCATTTTATATAATAATTCTATTGCTTTTGATGAAAAATGAGGATTTGTGACGAAAATGGGAAATACTATTGACCGATTTCCTTCTTCTCGTATATAATTTACAAAGCAATTAAGAATGTTACAAAAGTGTTACAATTAATTCTCTGAACGAAAAGAGAGGAAGATTTTATGAAATTAGAATCCATGAACAATCAGAAGAATGATTTATTAACTGCAATTAAAAAGTATATTAAAAATGTTACAATTGGTACCTGTACTTTTGCTTTCGCAGTATCTACTGCAGTTCTGGTGTCAAAGGAACTGGAGGACATAAAGAAAAATCAGAAAGCTGTCATGGTGATGGAGGAAAACGTGGAAGTTTCCACTGATTTAACTTCGATACGTCAGATGATTCAGGCGGAGCAAACAAGCATGATTGAAACTATGTTTGCCCAGGCAATTGCACAGGATGATGAAAGAGTAAAACAGGAAGCTTTGGAAAAAGAAGAAGCAGTGAAGAATGAGACCAACGTGGTAGCGGTTGCTTCTACTTCTAACACCGTAGGTAGCCAAAGTCAGGTTGGAAGCCAAAGTGGAAATACGGAACAGGTAGCTGCAAAACAGGAAACGATGCAACAGGAAGTTTCTCAAGCTACGGAAAACGCAACTGTGACTACAGTGGAAAGAGAAACGGTTGCATCTGCAACGGTAGAAAGTGAATATGATATGTTGTGTCGTATTGTAGAAGCAGAAGCTACAGGACAAGATATTGAAGCAAAGCTGATGGTTGCGAATGTTGTATTAAATCGTGTGGAAAGTTCACAATTTCCTAATACCATTGAAGGAGTTATTTTCCAACACCGGGGCAGTGTTTATCAGTTTTCGCCGATTTCAGACGGAAGATATTATTCTGTAACTGTTACAGATGGAACGAGAGAAGCAGTCAACCGGGCTATGGCTGGAGAAGATAATTCCCAGGGAGCATTATATTTTGTAAGTCCAAAGTATGGAAATACTTCATGGTTTGACAGAAATTTAAATTTCCTGTTCTATTATGGAGGACATAATTTTTATAAATAGAAGGTACTTGTTAATTGAAAACAGGTGTGATATAATTACTCGAGAAGTGAGAAACTCTCGGGTAATTTTCATTTATGGCATACTTGTGTAGCAGGTGTGTCAATAGTATTTTTTGTTAGGGAGTTACCTGGAGAAGAGAAACCATAGTAAACGAAAGAAAGGAATTGCATGACTGCCTTGATTTTTTTGTATGGGTAGAAGCTGCAAAGGTAAAGAAATGGATCTATTATATAAGAGTACAAGAAACAGTGAAGAAGTAGTAACTGCATCCCAGGCGATTTTAAAAGGTCTGGCTGATAATGGGGGATTATTTGTTCCAACCAGCTTACCAAAGTTTGATGTTTCTTTGAATGACTTAGCTAAGATGAGTTATCAGGAAGTTGCTTATGAAGTAATGAAGTTATTACTTACTGATTTTACAGAAGAAGAATTAAAGCACTGTATTAATAGTGCATATGATTCTAAATTTGATACAAAAGAAATTGCTCCTTTAAAGAAGGCAGCAGGTGCTTATTATTTAGAATTATTCCATGGTTCTACGATTGCATTTAAAGATATGGCATTGTCTATTCTTCCATATTTATTGGTTACTTCTGCAAAGAAGAATCAGATTAAAAATGACATTGTTATTTTAACTGCTACTTCCGGAGATACAGGAAAAGCAGCTTTGGCAGGATTTGCTGATGTTGAAGGAACTAAGATTATTGTATTTTATCCTAAGAATGGTGTCAGTCCAATTCAGGAAAAGCAGATGGTAACTCAAAAGGGTGATAATACATATGTAGTAGGTATTCATGGTAACTTTGATGATGCCCAGACTGGTGTAAAGAATATGTTCTCTGATAAAGAACTTGCAAATGTAATGGATGCAGCAGGATACCAGTTTTCTTCTGCAAACTCTATTAATATCGGTCGTCTGGTACCACAGATTGTTTATTATGTTTATGCTTATACCAGATTATTGGCACAAGGCGAAATCAAAGATGGTGAAAAGATAAATGTTGTAGTGCCAACTGGAAACTTTGGTAACATTTTAGCAGCTTATTATGCAAAAGAAATGGGACTTCCAGTTGCTAAGTTCATCTGTGCATCCAATGATAATAAAGTTTTATATGATTTCTTCAGTACAGGATGCTATGACAGAAACAGAGAATTTATTTTAACTACTTCTCCATCTATGGATATTTTAATTTCAAGTAACCTGGAAAGATTAATTTATAAGATTGCTGGTTGTGATTCTGATAAGAACAAAGCATTAATGGAAAGCTTAGTAAAAGAAGGAAAGTATAATATTACCGATGAAATGAAGGCTCAGCTTGCAGAATTTTATGGTAATTATGCCAAGGAATCAGAAACTGCCGAAACTATTAAAAAGGTATATGAAACTGATGGGTATATTTTAGATACTCATACAGCAGTTGCGGCTACAGTATATGATAAATATCTTGCAGATACTAAGGATGATACTAAGACCATTATTGCTTCTACTGCAAGTCCATTCAAATTTACACGCAGTGTTATGAATGCCATTGATGAAGCATATGATGCGAAATCTGACTTCGAATTAGTGGATGAATTATCTTCCTTAGCTAAGGTAAAAGTTCCACAGGCCATTGAAGATATCAGAAATGCAGAAGTATTACATGATACTGTTTGTGATAAGACAGAAATGTTAGATACTGTTAAGAAGATTTTAGGAATTTAATTTTACACAAAAGTGTGTTTCTTTCCTTGAAGTTGACAGGGAAAGGAAACACACTTTGCTATATATGGGATATTCTTCTGCTATGGAAGAAAATGTTTGCAAAAGGGGAGATGTATTTATTCAGATAGTAAGTGTTATGGTGTTGTACGGTTCTATGGCTTTGATATCTTATTATGATATTAAAAAGAAAAAAATCTATAATTCTATTCTAATTTTTATGATTCTTATTTATTTTAGCTTATTCATAATCAATTCTTTGTTTTTTGATTCCAACATTTCCTTAAAGGAAAATATAATATCAGCAATTGTGGCCTTTCTTTTATTTTTTTGTATGAAAATAGCCAATCCTACTGGAATTGGAATGGGAGATGTGAAACTGGCTTTTGTACTTGGTTTATATCTTGGATATGGTGTTTTGGAAGTGATAGGTATATCCATGTTATGTCTGTGTATCTATACCATGCTTGGAAATGGAACAGGCAAAAAAGGTGTTCCTTATGCCCCTTTTGTTCTGTTTTCAATGCTACTACAAAATTTCTTTTTTACTTAAAACGATAGAAAACTCTTGTATATCTGATTCCTTCGTTGCGATTTTTTTTACAATGTGCTATGCTTTTAAACAGAATATTATTGAATGGAAAGAAGGAGAATACGGAATGAAGTATACACCAATGGTAAGACAAGCAATGAAAATAGCATATGAAGCACACCATGGACAAGTAGATAAAGCAGGAGTTCCATATATTTTTCATCCCATTCACCTGGCAGAACAAATGGAGGAGGAAATAAGTATTTGTGTTGCCCTACTCCATGATGTGATAGAAGATACCAATATTTCAGAAGAAAAGTTACGGGAGGAAGGAATCAGTTCAGAAGTAATTTATAATATAAAATTACTGACCAAAAGCAAAGAAGAGGAATATATGGATTATTTAGAACGGATAAAATCCAGCGAAATTGCCGTAAAAGTAAAACTTGCCGATTTAAAACATAATAGTGATGCTTCACGTCTTTTAGACATTACAGAAAAAGATAAAAAACGGCTGGAAAAATATACAGAAGCCATAAAGCGATTGACGCATTGACAAGAGAAAAAAGAAATGCTAACATAAAGAAAGTGTGTACTATTTAGAGAATGTCTCTAAATAGTTATTAAAAATCAGCTCATTGACAGTTCGCTTGTACCATCCTGTCGTAAAACAAAACTAGGACATAAGGAAAGTAATTTCCTGTGTTTTGTTTTGTGTGGCATTTTCAGTGATGGAATATGTCATTTTTTTTGTTTTAAATTCAGAACGGAGGAAAATATGTATATTTTAACAACAAAAGCAGAATTTGATAGCGCACATTTCTTATCTGGCTATGAAGGAAAGTGCAGTAATATTCATGGACACCGATGGAAGGTTGTTATTGATATTGCAGCCAATACGTTGGAAGAACAAGGTCAGACCAGAGGTATGTTAGTAGATTTCTCAAAATTAAAGAAAGATTTAAAAAAAGAAGCAGATGCCTTAGACCACGCTTTTATTATAGAAGAAGGAACGTTAAAAGAGAGTCTTTTTAACGCATTGAAAGAAGAAGGATTTCATTTGATTTCGGTACCATTTCGTCCTACAGCAGAAAATTTTGCTAATTATTTTTATACTAAAATGGCTGAGAAGGGATATTCAGTAAAAAGAGCTACTGTATATGAAACACCTAATAACTGTGCCAGCTATGAAGAATAGGAGAAAAGACGATGCTTGAAGTTGTGGAAACCTTTGTCAGTATTAATGGAGAAGGACAAAAGGCGGGTCAGCTTGCCTGCTTTATCCGTATGAAGGGATGTAATTTAAACTGTACCTATTGTGATACAAAATGGGCGAATCAGGAAGATACTCCTTTCCAAAACAAAACGAAAGAAGAACTTTATGAATGGGTGAAAGAGTCAGGAGTGAAAAATGTGACGATTACTGGAGGAGAACCTCTGTTACAAAAAGAAATCGGAGCATTACTTGAACTGTTTGCAAAAGATGATGAACTGAATGTGGAAATAGAAACCAATGGAAGTGTGGATATTCGTCCTTTCTTATTTGAAAAGAATGCCCCAAGTTTTACCTTGGATTATAAATTAGGTGGCAGTAAAATGGATTCTTTCATGCTAGTGGAGAATTATAAATATATTTCCAATAAAGATACTGTGAAATTTGTTTGTAAAGATGAGGCAGATTTTTATCAGGCTCTTTCTGTGATAAAAAAATATCAGCTTACCAATATAACAAAGGTATATCTTAGTACAGCTTTTGGAGAACTATCGCCTAAGGATATGGTGGAATTAATGAAGAAAGAAAAATTAAATGGTGTGCATCTTCAGTTGCAAATGCATAAGTATATCTGGAATCCGGAGAAGAAAGGTGTATAGTGATGAACGGTATGGTTTTGTTTGAGAATGGAGGAAAAAATGGCAATCAATAAAGAAGCAATAGAATTTCATATAAAAGAGATATTGAAAGCTTTAGGAGATGACCCGGAGAGGGAAGGATTAAAGGATACTCCTAAAAGAGTGGCTAGGATGTATGAAGAAGTATTCGAAGGAATGAATTATAGTAATGATGATATTGTAAAAATGTTTGATAAGACCTTCGAAGAAGAGGACTACTACAATGATTCCAAAGATATGGTAGTGGTAAAGGATATAGAGATATTCAGTTATTGTGAACACCATATGGCGTTAATGTATGATATGAAAGTGACGGTTGCCTATCTGCCAAAGGAAAAAATCATCGGTTTAAGTAAAATTGCAAGGATTGCAGATATGGTAGGAAAACGATTGCAGTTACAGGAACGCATTGGCTCGGATATTGCTTATATTATGAGTAAAATCATTGAATCTGAGGATGTGGCAGTTTTGATTGAAGCCAGTCATAGTTGTATGACGGCAAGAGGAATTAAGAAAACTTCTGCAAAAACCCTTTCTACTACATTCCGTGGAGCATTTCAGGAAAATACGAAATTACAGAATCAATTATTTATGACTGTAAACGGAAAATAAGGGATAAGGAAAAACATACAATAATGGAGGTTTGCCATGAAAGAGAAAAAAAAGGCAGTGGTGGTTTTTAGTGGTGGCCAGGACAGTACCACATGTTTATTTTGGGCGAAGGCAAGATATGATGAAGTAATTGCCATTTCGTTTGATTATGGACAAAAACACATTAAGGAATTAGAATGTGCAAAAGCAATTTGTAAAAAATATGAGATAAAACATCATATTATGGACTTAAATTTATTAAATCAGCTGGCTCCCAATTCTTTGACAAGAGCAGATATTGCAGTAGATAAGGAAGCGCCGGAAGAAGGCACACCAAACAGTTTTGTAGATGGACGTAATTTGTTATTCCTTAGTTTTGTAGCAGTTTATGCGAAACAGCAAGGGATTCATGATATTATTACCGGTGTATCCCAAAGTGATTTTAGTGGCTATCCGGACTGTAGGGATGTATTTATTAAGTCTTTGGTTACGACTTTGGATTTGGCCATGGACTATCATTTTGAAATCATTACTCCGCTTATGTGGATCGATAAAGAGGAAACTTGGGAGCTTGCGGATGAACTGGGGGTATTTGATTTGATACGGGAAGAAACTCTTACCTGCTATAATGGAGTGATAGGAGCAGGATGCGGGGAATGTCCTTCATGTAAATTAAGACAAAGAGGACTGGAACATTATATGAAACGGAGAGAAAAGAAGTAATTGAAGGCATTATATATTGCAGAAAAACCAAGTGTAGCTCAGGAGTTTGCAAAAGCTTTAAAACTAAATGCAGCAAGAAAAAATGGTTATCTGGAGTCTCAGGAGGCTATTGTAACCTGGTGTGTAGGTCATTTAGTTTCTATGAGTTATCCTGAAAAGTATGATGAAAATTTAAAAAAATGGGAGTTAAATACCTTACCGTTTTTGCCGGAAACCTTTTTGTATGAAGTAATTCCGAATGTAAAAGATCAGTTTAATACAGTAAAAAGTCTATTAAACAGAGAAGATATTGATACCATTTATGTCTGCACTGACTCTGCCCGGGAAGGAGAGTATATTTACCGTCTGGTGGATATGATGGCAGGTGTTAAGGGAAAGAACAAGAAACGTGTCTGGATTGATTCTCAGACAGAAGAAGAAATTTTAAGAGGAATCAAAGATGCTAAGGATATCAGTGAGTACGATAATCTAGCCTGTGCGGCATTTTTGCGAGCAAAGATTGACTATTTGATGGGCATTAATTTTTCCAGACTCTTGACACTGAAATATGGGTATTCTATGAGACAGTATTTAAATCTACAAAAAGGGCCTGTGATTGCAGTAGGAAGAGTTATGACCTGTGTACAGGGAATGGTGGTAAAGAGAGAAAGGGAAATTAGAGACTTCGTAAAAGTTCCTTTTTACCGTGTTCTGGCTGATGGTTTGGTAAAAGATTTTAAAATTACCTGCGAGTGGAAAGTAACGCCGGGTTCTATGTTTGAAAATTCTCCATATTTATATAAAGAAAATGGATTCAAAGAAGAAAAATATGCAAAACAGTTAATTGAAAAACTGGAACAAAATCCACCGGTAAATGCTATAATTGAGCAGATAGAAAAGAAGGTGGAAAAAAAGAACCCACCACTTTTATATAATTTAGCGGAACTTCAAAATGACTGTTCTAAAATCTTTAAAATCAGTCCAAATGAGACGTTGGAGATTGTTCAGGAGCTTTACGAAAAGAAAATGGTTACATACCCAAGAACCGATGCCAGGGTGTTATCCAGTGCAGTGGCAAAAGAAATCTATAAAAATATGAAAGGATTGTTTTCTTATGAAACGGTTTCAGAACTTGCTAAGGATGTTTTGGATAATGGTAAATATAAAGGCTTGGAAAAAACCAGATACGTGAATGATAAACAAATTTCGGACCACTATGCGATTATCCCTACAGGGCAGGGACTTGGTGCGTTAAAAAGCCTTTCTCCTACGAAAGCCAATGTTTATGAGGTAATAGTGAGACGATTTTTAAGTATTTTTTATCCGCCGGCACAATATCAAAAGATTGGACTGACCTTAAAAATAGGTAACGAATGTTTTACTTCAAATTTCAAGATATTAAAAGACGAAGGATATTTTCCGGTTGCGAAACTTTCTTTTATTAAGAAGAAGGAGGAGGAAGAAGAAAAATTCGAAGAGGGTCTGGTGGAGGAACTATCTAAGCTGAAAAAGGGTTCTAGTGTACCTATCGAAGGGTTCCCGATCAAAGAAGGGGAAACCACACCACCGAAACGATATACTTCCGGTTCTTTGATTCTTGCTATGGAAAATGCGGGACAGTTCATTGAGGACGAAGAATTAAGGGCGCAAATCAAAGGAAGTGGTATTGGAACCAGTGCTACCAGAGCAGAAATCATTAATAAATTAATTACAGATAAGTATATATTGTTGAACAAAAAGACTCAGGTGGTAACACCGACTTTGCTTGGGGAAATGATTTTTGATGTGGTAAATTCATCCATTGCCTCTTTGCTAGACCCGAAACTGACTGCCAGCTGGGAAAAAGGCTTGAGCCAGGTGGAAGAAGGATTAGTTTCAGAAAAAGAATATATGGAAAAATTAAATGGTTTTGTGGAACGTAGAACCGTATATGTAAAACAATTAAATAATCAATATAGCATGTCAAAATATTATGATTATGCAGCAGCTTATTATAAAAATGCGAAGACGGAAAAATAAAAAGAAAAGAGGAAGTCAGGAATGAAAGTAAAAGTTTCAGATTTGTACGATTTAAATGAAAGCCTTGCTAAGGAATTATTGGAAAGTGTTACGTATCCTTGGGAAGCTTTAGCAGGGATAGGGGAATTTATAGAAAAGATAGGAAAAACTTTGCCGGAAAAAGAATACAAACGTCTGGGAGAAAATATCTGGATTTCAAAATCTGCAACTGTTGCACCTACGGTAAGCCTTTGTGGACCTTTGATTATCGGACCGGATACAGAAGTAAGACAGGGAGCATTTATCCGTGGAAATGCTTTGGTAGGAGCAAATTGTGTCGTAGGAAATTCAACAGAATTAAAGAATGTTATTTTATTTAATCATGTTCAGGTTCCACATTATAATTATGTCGGAGATTCTATTTTAGGTGCGTATGCCCATATGGGAGCCGGAAGTGTTACTTCGAATGTAAAATCCGATAAAACAGAGGTTGTGATTAAAGGAAAAGAGCAAATTCCTACTGGAAGGAAGAAAGTAGGTGCAATGCTTGGAGATCATGTTGAAGTAGGCTGCAATAGTGTATTAAATCCTGGAACTGTAGTAGGAAGGAACTCAAATATTTATCCACTGTCCATGGTACGAGGGGTAGTGCCTGAAAACCACATCTATAAGAGTAAAGATGAGATTGTAAAGAAAGATGAAAAGCAATAGAAAATAAACGAACTGAAAAAATGACAAAATTTTCTCTTGTAATATATTTTGAAATATCGTATAGTTAGAGTAGTGGACTTTGTAAATGAAGGGATTGTACGCAATGAGAAAATCCGTCAGTAAAATACTGCCGATTCTAAGGGTAGTGGTAGCTACGATAGGCTATGGCATTGCCTTTCGGTATATCGGAAAAGGAAACTTGTTTTTAAAAATATTAATCATAGGATGTGTGGGAATTATGTTTGCAGATTTATTTGGAAAAGGTAAAGGTAAAGGAAAAGCGGCAGCAGAAGAGAGTTGTAACATTGATACTCTGGATAAAGAGGATTTTAAAATCATTATTCAGAATTACTTTGCACATTTTAAATGTAAGATGTATACCAAGCCATTGGATGAAGGTTATACGGTAGATCTTTTATTTAAAAAGGGACACGAAGTATTAGCAGTTAGTTTACGTCATTTTAAGAATCCTATTAAAAATGGCGCAGTACGTTATTCTGAAATTACAGATAGAGAAGTTTATTCTTTGATTAGTTCTATGAAGCATTATGAAACCAGACAGGGACTAATGATTTCGAATATCTATTTTTCGGACAAGGCGAAGGAACTTGCAGAAAGATATCATGTGATTTTATGGGATAGGGATAAAATTAAGAAATTATTATCTCAGGTAGATGTTGATACCAAGACTTTGATGGTTAATTTTCGAGAAGATTAATTTTTATGAGACGTAAGAAACAAAATGTTGTTTTTATTATCATATTAATGGTTGTTTCTCTTGTTATGCTTTTCTTTCTGATTATGGAGAAAAAAAGGCAGGAAGGGGACAAGGTACTTATTTATGTAAATGGTACGTTGATGCAGGAAGTATCTTTAGATACAGAGGATGAAATTCTGATTCATGGAAACCCGGGAGACAATGTTTTGGTGATTCAGAATGGAAAAGCTTATATGAAAGAGGCTTCCTGTGATAACCATGTCTGCATCCAACAGGGAGAAATTAGCAAGAACGGTGAAACGATTATTTGTTTGCCAAATCAGATTTTAGTTGAAGTGTCTGCTGAAAATCAGAAGATGGATGCAGTGGTGCGATAGGAGGAATTTTGTGACGAAGAAAATTTCGTTGCTTGCGATGCTATTGTCCCTTAGTTTAGTTTTTAGCTATTTTGAAGCTAAGTTTCCTATGATAACTTGGGTTCCGGGAGCCAAATTAGGACTTGCTAATATAGTAGTTATGGTTGCTTTATATGAAATCGGAACAAAAGAAGCTTGGTGCCTGTCGGTATTACGTGTTATACTGACAGGATTTTTATTTTCAAATTTTTTTGCAGTATTATTTAGTCTGGCGGGAGCATTTTTAAGCCTTGGAGCCATGACTGTATTAAAACGCTATACCGAGTTATCTATGCGTAATGTCAGTATTGCCGGGGGCATAGCACACAATTTGGGACAGATTATGGTTGCGAGCATTGTTTTAGAAAATCAAAATGTATGGTATTATTTCCCGGTGTTATTTTTTACCGGTATTTTAGCAGGAACCATCATAGGTATTTTAGGTAGTTCTATATGTAAGCAGGTGAGAAAGTTTAGTTGAAGGATAAATAAGGCTTGAATTTAGAAGCCTTTTGTAATATATTATTCAAAGACATTTGATGAAGAAAAGTGAGGTTAAGGAAATGAGTAAGAGGACATTTCAAGGTGGAATTCACCCTTATGAAGGGAAAGAATTAACCGAAGATAAGGAAATTAGACCATTGTTACCAAAATCTGATTTGGTATATCCCTTAAGTCAGCACATCGGTGCTCCTGCAACCCCAGTTGTAAAAAAAGGAGATTCGGTTCTGGTTGGTCAACTGATTGCACAGGCAGGTGGTTTTGTATCTGCTAATATTCATTCCAGTGTATCCGGTACGGTAAAGTGTATCGAACCAAGAATGACATCGAATGGTGTAAAAGTGAATTCGATTGTGATTGAGAATGACGGAGAATATAGAGAAGTAGATGCAGCTCCGGTTTTAGATGATCATAAACTTACAAAAGAAGTGATTCGCCAGAAAGTAAAAGATGCCGGTATTGTTGGTATGGGTGGTGCAGGCTTTCCAACTCATGTTAAGCTTACTCCTCAAAATGATGATGAAATCGATTATGTGATTGTAAACTGTGCAGAATGTGAACCATATATCACATCTGACTATAGAAGAATGATAGAAGAACCTGAGAAATTAGTGGAAGGTTTAAAAATTGTTTTGAAGCTGTTTCCTAATGCCCAAGGTATTTTGGCAGTTGAAAATAACAAACCAAAGGCTGTTAAGGTATTAAAAGAATTAGTAGAAAGTGAAGAACGGATTGTGGTGCAAAGTTTAAAGACAAAGTATCCGCAAGGTGCTGAAAGACAGTTAATTTATGTTACAACAGGAAGAAAAATCGATTCTTCTATGCTGCCGGCTCATGTAGGTTGTGTTGTGAATAATGTAGATACCATTGTAAATATATATCGTGCCATTCGTGAAGGAAAGCCTTTAACAGAAAGAGTGGTTACTGTAACGGGAGATGCGGTAAAGGAACCAGGTAACTTCCTTGTGAAACTTGGAACAAATTGTGAAGAGTTGATAGAAGCAGCAGGTGGTTTTGTATGTGAACCGGAAAAGGTGATTGCTGGTGGCCCTATGATGGGAAAAGCCATGTCAGATATCCATGTTCCTTCTACAAAAGGATTATCCGCACTATTATCTTTTAAAGTAGATGAGGTTGCAAAATGTGAACCTTCGAATTGTATTCGTTGTGGACGTTGTATTACAGTATGCCCAGGAAGGGTTGTGCCATCTGTACTTGCAAAACTTGCAGAACAGGGAAACGAAGAAGCTTTTCTTGCAAATAACGGAATGGAATGCTGTGAATGTGGTTGTTGTTCTTATGTATGTCCTGCCAAAAGACCATTGACTCAGGTGATTGCAGGAACAAGAAAACAAATTTTAGCGAATAAGAAGAAGTAAAGGAGAAATAGACGTGACGGGATTATTGAATGTATCTGCTTCACCTCATGTGAGAGATAAAAAAACTACTACCAGCATCATGGGTGATGTTATTATTGCATTGTTACCGGCTACGATTGTTGGTATTTATAATTTTAAATTAGATGCATTAATCATAATTTTATTATGTATTGCAACTTGTGTACTTACAGAAGGACTTTTCCAGAAAATTGCAAAGAGAAAGTATACCATGACAGATTTAAGTGCTGTGGTAACAGGTTTATTGCTGGCATTGAATTTGCCTAGTACGGTACCATTTTACATACCGATTTTGGGAAGTGTGTTTGCTATTTTAGTAGTAAAACAGCTTTTTGGGGGAATTGGACAAAACTTTATGAATCCGGCATTAGCTGCAAGATGTTTCTTAGTAATTTCTTTTACAGGAAAAATGACGGATTTTACATATGATGCAGTATCAGGACCAACACCACTGGCATTATTAAAGAGTGGTGAATCCGTAGATTTAATGGATATGTTCTTAGGAACTACTGCAGGCACTATTGGTGAAACCTCTGCTTTGGCATTGTTACTTGGTGGTGTATATCTGCTTGTACGTGGAATCATCAGTTACCGCATTCCTTTCTTCTATATTGCAACCGTAGCTGTTTATGCTGCGATTTATTCAGCTACCTCTTTGGGCGGATTTTCATTGGAATATGTTGCTGGACATTTATTAGGTGGTGGTTTAATGATTGGTGCTATTTTTATGGCAACCGATTATGTTACATCTCCGGCAACTCCAAAGGGACAGATTGTATTTGGTATCTTTTTAGGTTTATTAACTGCAACCTTCCGTATTTTTGGTGGAAGTGCAGAAGGTGTTTCTTATGCTATTATTTTAGGTAACCTTCTGGTGCCAATGATTGAAAAGTTTACTATGCCAAAACCATTCGGTCCATCTAAGAAAGATAAAGCCAAGAAAGAAACAAAAGAAAAGAATGAGATTATGCCAAATACAGTGAAGTTATTCCTGATTACCTTAGTTTCAGGTGCCTTACTTGGCTTGGTTTATGCTGTTACAAAGGATCCGATTGCAGAACAAAATGAAAAGAAACAGCAGGAAGCATATATGAGTGTATTTGAAACAGCAGATTCTTTTGAAGAATTAGAAGGATTTGATTCAGAAGAAGCAGGTAAGATTCTGGAAGATGGTGGATTTAACGGTTCTGATATTTCTGGGATTGTAATTGCTCTTGATTCAAATAAGGAAGCTTTAGGATATGTTGTTACAGTAGTTTCCCATGAAGGATATGGCGGAGATATTGAATTTTCCGTGGGTATATCTGCGAATGGAACAGTAAACGGAATAGAATTTTTATCCATTGAAGAAACTGCTGGTCTTGGTATGAATGCTACAAAGGACGAATTTAAATCACAATTCACAGGAAAACAGGTTACTGCCTTTGTCAGCACAAAGAGTGGTGCAAAAGCAGAAAATGAAATTGATGCTTTGACTGGTGCTACCATTACTACCGATGCGGTAACAGGAAGTGTAAATGCTGCCATTTATTATTGTGATTATTTAGAAGGAGGTGCAGGCAATGAATAAGTGTATGGAACGTGTATATAACGGTATCATTAAAGAAAATCCTACCTTTGTACTTATGCTTGGTATG
The DNA here is from genome assembly GCA_017399685.1 of Lachnospiraceae bacterium. Taxonomy (GTDB): domain Bacteria; phylum Bacillota; class Clostridia; order Lachnospirales; family Lachnospiraceae; genus RGIG1668. Next base: position 151,095 of record JAFQBM010000028.1, on the reverse strand, counting down.
TGTCCTACCATGGCAGTAACCAGTTCCGCTATTAATGGTTTAGGAATGGGACTTACGACAACGGCGGTATTGATTTTGTCTAATATGCTGATTTCGTTATTGAGAAAGGTAATTCCTGATAAAGTAAGAATTCCAGGGTTTATTGTTGTGGTTGCCTCTGTTGTTACTATCATTCAATTTTTATTAGAAGCGTTTATTCCTAGTCTTTATGAAAGTTTAGGATTATATATTCCACTGATTGTTGTTAATTGTATTATTCTAGGACGTGCGGAAGCTTATGCATCCAAAAATCCAGTTCTTCCTTCTGCCTTTGATGGATTAGGTATGGGACTTGGTTTTACGGTGGGTTTAACAGCCATTGCAATTTTTAGAGAAATTATTGGTAGTGGAACTATTTTTGGAGCTCAGATTATGCCGGAAAGTTATGAACCAGTCAGCATTTTTGTTCTGGCCCCTGGTGCATTCTTTGTACTTGCAGCCTTGATTGCAGTACAAAATCAGATTAAGATAAATAAAGCAAAAGCTATAGGTGAAAAAACACAATTAGAAACAGGTTGTGGCAGTGATTGCAGTCATTGTGGAAATAGTGCTTGCGGCACAAGAAAAGACAATTAGGAAAGGAAGAAAGCGAAATGAAAGAATTGATTATCATTTTTATTGGATCTGCGTTAGTAAATAATGTTGTTTTAAGCCAGTTCCTTGGTCTTTGTCCTTTTCTGGGTGTATCCAAAAAGACAGATACAGCTATGGGAATGGGAACTGCAGTAATTTTTGTTATTACCATATCTTCCTTTTTCACCAGTTTAATTTATAATTATTTGCTGATACCTTTAGATTTGGAATATCTTCAAACAATTGTATTTATTTTGGTGATTGCCGCTTTGGTACAATTTGTAGAAATGTTCTTAAAGAAATCCGTACCATCCCTGTATGAATCCTTAGGTGTTTATCTTCCGTTGATTACAACAAACTGTGCGGTATTAGGTGTTGCTCTTATTAATGTTCAAAAGTCTTATGGTGTATTAGAGAGTGTGGTAAATGGATTCTCTACTGCAGTTGGTTTTACTCTTTCGATTGTAATTTTAGCCGGTATTCGTGAAAGAATCGAATTCAACGATATACCGGAATGTTTAAAGGGAACTCCGATTACATTAATTTGTGCAGGATTAATGTCGATTGCTTTCTTTGGATTTTCTGGTTTGATTTAGGAGGAAAGAGAAGATGACAGGTGTATTGATTGCGACAGCAGTAGTTGCTGTAACGGGTATCATTATTGGTATCTTTTTAGGTGCTGCTGGAGAAAAATTTAAAGTAGAAGTAAATGAAAAAGAATTATTGGTTCGTGAAGAATTACCAGGAAATAATTGTGGTGGTTGTGGATTTGCCGGCTGTGATGCATTGGCAAAAGCCATTGCTGAAGGGAATGCCCCAGTGAATGGCTGTCCGGTTGGCGGTGATGCTGTAGCTTTAAAAATTGCAAAAATCATGGGTTCAACTGTAAAGCCGGGTGCGAAACCATACGCCTTTGTAAAATGTTCCGGAAACTGCGAAAAGGCAAAAGAACATTATAAGTATATTGGACCAAAGGATTGTAAGGCAGCCATGAATACTCCTGGAAACGGACCGAAGGCGTGTAGTTTTGGTTGTACCGGATTTGGAAGCTGTAAAGCTGTTTGTGAATTTGGTGCCATTGAAATTGTGGATGGAATTGCTGTAATTGATAAAGAGAAGTGTAAGGCTTGCGGAAAATGTGTTGCTGCATGTCCCAAACACTTGATTGAAATTGTGCCTGGAGACACTCCGTATATGGTGGCATGTAGTTCACAGGATAAAGGAAAAGAAGTAAAAGAAGTATGTCAGGCAGGTTGCATTGGCTGTAGTTTGTGTGTTAAGAATTGTCCTGCTGAAGCTATTATTATGCAAGGAAATGTGGCCAAAATTGACCCAGACAAATGTGTTGGATGTAGAATTTGTGCTGAAAAATGTCCTGCAAAAGTAATCAAAGAATTAAGTTAATATAGTTGCGATTAACGCATATCTTACATATTGTTATATTAATAGCATAAAATGAGGTAAGGTATGCGTTTCTGTGAATTAAGAGAAAAAGAAGTGATTAATTGTAATGATGGGATGAGACTGGGGTTTGTAGTGGATGTAGAGATTGATATCTGCACTGGAAAAATCGTCGCCCTGATTGTTCCGGAAGCTACAAAGTTTTTTGGCTGTTTTGGCTGCAGCAAGGAATTTGTGATTCCGTTTTGTGATGTTGTAAAAATAGGCACTGATATTATATTAGTGGATGTAAAGTGTGAAAAAATATTAAAAAGCTGTAAAGACTAAGTACATAAGAAAGAAGGATGATATTATATGAAATGTCCATTTTGTTCCAGAGCAAATACAAAGGTAATTGATTCAAGACCGGTAGAAGATAATAGTGCGATTCGTCGAAGAAGAGGATGCGATGGATGTGGGAAAAGGTTTACTACTTATGAAAAAGTAGAAACCATTCCCTTGATTGTGATTAAAAAAGATAAGAATCGTGAATCCTTTGACCGTTCTAAAATTGAAGGAGGAATTCTTCGTTCCTGCCATAAACGTCCTGTGTCTGTAGAACAGATAGAAAGTTGTGTCATGGCTGTAGAAAATGAAATTTATAATATGGAATTAAAGGAAATTGAAAGTGCTGTAATCGGTGAAATTGTAATGGCAAAGTTGAAGGATTTGGATGAAGTAGCTTATGTAAGATTTGCCTCAGTATACCGTGAATTTAAAGATGTAAATACTTTCTTGAATGAGTTAAAACTGATTCTGGATAATAAAACAGATGGCAGATAGTATTTTGAGTAAATTGATGTTTTAAAACAGGATGAATGAAAGTCAAAATCTGCATTGCAATATCTTAATATTTAGGGTTGAAATTGGTTCTTGATGAGATTGTTAAAAACTTATCATAATTGACAAAAAAATCACATTTTTATTGTTAATCTTTTAACTAATGGTTTGTTAATTCTATGACAAAGTTGTGTAAAAAGTATAAAATAAATAAAAAAATACTGTACTTTTTGGGGAAAACGTAGTATAATGAATTCAAGTTAAAAAAGGAAGGCTGAATGGTATTCCTATTCTGAAAGGAGCGATTTTTATGGAATTAACAAATCTTATTGCAGAAGGTAAAGAAACTAAAGTTTATAAAAATGGTGACTTGGCAGTAAAAGTGTTTAATGCTGATGTACCTAAGACAGAAGTGTTGAATGAAGCTTTGGTTCATTCGTTGGTAGAAGAAACCGGATTTAAGATTCCTGAAATTAAGGAAGTTTCTAAAATCGATGGCAAATGGGCTTTGTCTATGACTCATATTGAAGGAAAAACGCTTCGTGAATTAATGAAGGAAAATCCTGATAAGATGGAAGAATATGTGAATTTGATGGTAGATGTTCAATTACAGGTACATGCCAGAAGAATTCCGACTTTACCTAAGTTAAAATATCAGTTAAGAAGTGCCATTGAATCTTTACCGGAATTAGATGATATTAGAAAGTATGAATTACTTACAAAATTGGAAAGTATGCCAAAGCATGTGAAGTTATGTCATGGTGATTTTGATCCACATAATATTATCATTAACGATGGTGAAGTATACGTTGTAGACTGGAAACTGGCGACACAGGGTAATGCCAGTGCGGATGTAGGAAAAACATATATGTTGCTTTGCCTTCAGGAACCAAAAGCAGCTGAGATGTACTTAGACACATTCTGTGCAAAGAGTCATACTGCAAAGACTTATGTACAGGCGTGGTTACCTATTATTGCTGCGGCACGTTTGAAAGAAAATAAGCCGGAAGAAAAAGAATTACTTATGAGATGGTTGGATGTTGTAGATTACGATTAATCTATGAATTGTTAAATGAATAAAAATAAAGTCCTAAGATGGTTATAATGACACATCTTAGGACTTTATTTTTGCTGGAAATTCTGTGATTATTGATAAATGAAAAATAAAATAGTTGTTGTTGAAAATAAGTTCAAAACGAGGTATAATATAGATGTTTCGTGTTGGATTAGGCGGAAAGGACCTAATGTATAGTAAAGTAACCAGCGGCGCTGTTTATGGCGTTGAATGCAAATTAATTCAGGTGGAAACGGATGTAAGTGACGGACTCCCGATGTTTGAAATGGTAGGATTCTTGAATTCCTGCGTAAAAGAAGCGAAAGAACGGGTGCGTACTGCTATGAAAAATTCTGATTTTTCTATTCCTCCCAAACGGATTACAGTGAATCTTTCGCCTGCAGATATCCGTAAGGAAGGGTCTTCTTATGATTTACCCATTGCAATTTCAATTCTATTATCTATGAATAAAATTTCACAAAAGCGAATGGAACATACCTTAATGATTGGAGAATTAGGGTTAAATGGTACGGTTAAGAAAATAAATGGCGTGTTATCTGTAGTGCATCTTGCCAAAGAATGTGGTTTAAAGGAATGCATTGTGCCAAAAGAAAATGAGAGGGAAGCTTCTATTGTAAATGGAATTAAAATCATTGCAGTAGAAAGTTTGAGAGAAGCTTATGAATATTTAGCAGGTTTTCTGGATATTAAGCCGTCTGTTTTTGAGGAGGATTGGATGGTGAGAGAAGAGGAAGAAATGGATTATAGCGAAATATGTGGGCAGACTATGGCAAAGAGGGCGATTGAAATAGCGGTGGCTGGAAAGCATAATGTACTGTTGGCAGGCCCTCCGGGAGCCGGGAAATCTATGATGGCACAAAGGATTCCTACCATAATGCCGGACTTATCTTTTGAGGAAAGTTTGGAAATAACAAAAATATATAGTATTAGTGGGATGTTGAAAGATGGAGGAATTATGAAAAAACGACCCTTTCGCAGTCCTCATCATACGATTCCGAAAGCTGCATTGGCGGGGGGAGGGAGAATCCCTAAAGTCGGAGAAATTACCTTATCCCATGGCGGTGTTTTGTTTTTAGATGAGCTTCTTGAGTTTGATAAGAGTGTAATTGAGGTGCTAAGACAGCCTTTGGAAGAAAAAAAGATTGTTATTAACCGCATTTACGGAAATTTTAGTTTTCCGGCAGATTTTATGTTGGTAGCAGCACTGAATCCATGTCCCTGTGGAAATTATCCGGATATGAACCGATGTACTTGTACTCCTGCTATGATTCGGAGGTATCAGGGGAAAATCAGTCAGGCTTTCTTGGAAAGGATTGACATTAATGTAGAGGTATCTGCAGTAAAATTTGAACAGTTAAACCAGAAAGGACAGGAAGAGTCCTCCAGGCGGATAAAGGAAAGGGTAGAACAGGCGATAGAAGTTCAAAGGGAGAGATATAAAAGCGAGACGATTTTCTATAACTCCCAAATGAATGGAAAGATGGTGGAAAAATACTGTAATCTTGAAAAAACAGAGAAGGAATTACTGAAGAGTTACTTTGAAAAAAGAAAAATGAGTGTAAGAAGTTATCATAGAGTCTTGAAGGTGGCAAGAACCATAGCGGATTTATCGAAGAGTGAAGATATTAAAGAAATTCATTTATTAGAAGCATTAAGTTACCGGAATTGCTTGAATCAAAGGGAAGGGGAGGAGAAGGCATGAGTATTTACTGGTATTGGCTGGCGAATCTGTCCGGAATCGGACCGGTTACTACAAATAAGTTACTGCAATATTTTTCTACACCTAAGGAGGTATATGAGGCAAAGGAACAGGAATTGAAGAAGATATTAAGTCCTTTGCAGATAAATACTCTGGTGAAGAACAAAAATCTGGATAAGTTGCAGAAAGAATGGTCTGACTTAAAGGACAAGGGGATTCGTTTTATACATAGAGATTCGAAAGAATATCCGGAACGTTTTCGGGTTCTTTTGAATGCTCCGGTTGGATTTTATTTAAAAGGAAAAATGCCTTTAGAATCTCGGATGAATATTGCGGTGGTAGGAGCCAGAAATGCTAGTGCTTACGGAATTGAGATGGCACTTTATTTTGCACGGGGACTGGCGAAAGCTGGTGTAAATATTATAAGTGGACTGGCATATGGTATTGATAAGCAGGCACATCTGGGAGCGATAGAAGTAGGAGGGTATACCATGGGTATACTGGGCTGTGGAATTAATATCTGTTATCCGAAAGAAAACTATGCTTTGTTTGAGAAAATGCAGTATGCAGGAGGAATTTTATCCGAATTTCCCCTAAATGAAAATCCGAAAGCAAATCATTTTCCTATGAGGAATCGTCTTATTAGTGGTTTGTCGGACGGGGTTTTGGTGGTAGAGGCGAAAGAAAAAAGTGGTTCTTTGATTACGGTGGATTTTGCATTGGAGCAAGGAAAGGAAGTCTTTGTAATTCCTGGAAGATTAAAAGAAGCCAATAGTGTAGGCTGTAATCGCTTGATTCAGGAAGGTGCCATGCTGGTAATGGAGCCGGAGGATATACTGTCCGAGTATGGAATTTCTAATTTTTTCATAAATAATGAAGCGAAAAATACAGAAAATAACCTTGCACAGAAAGAAAAAATGGTGTATAGTGTTTTAGGTTTAGAGGCAAAATTTATTGATGAAATTATTGAAAATACAAGGCTTACTGTGCAAGAAACGTTAAGTGCTTTGTTTTCTTTAGAGATAAAGGGTTATGTAAAACAGGTTGTAAAGAATTATTACATAAAATCCATGGAATAAGTACTAGTGAAGCTTGAAAGTTAAAGGAGAGATATTATGGCTAAGAATCTTGTGATTGTGGAGTCGCCGGCCAAGGCAAATACCATTAAAAAGTTTTTGGGAAGTAATTATGAAGTGATTGCATCAAATGGACATGTAAGGGATTTGCCTAAAAGTACATTAGGTATTGATGTTGAAAATGATTATGAGCCGAAATACATTACCATAAGAGGAAAAGGGGAAGTATTAGCCAAACTTAGAAAAGAAGTGAAAAAAGCAGATAAAATATATCTTGCAACTGACCCTGACCGCGAAGGGGAAGCTATTTCATGGCATTTATACGAGGCATTAAAATTACAGGATAAAAACTGTGAGAGAATTACCTTTAATGAAATTACCAAAAATGCAGTAAAAAATTCCATAAAGCAAGCTAGAAAAATAGATATGAATTTAGTGGATGCACAGCAAGTTAGAAGAATGCTTGACCGAATGGTTGGATATAAGATAAGCCCTGTACTATGGATAAAGATAAAGAGGGGACTTAGTGCAGGAAGAGTGCAGTCTGTGGCGTTGAGACTGATATGTGACAGAGAAGAAGAAATTAATGATTTTATTCCGAAAGAATATTGGTCTTTGGATGCTCTTTTGAAAGTGGATAATGGAAAGACGAATCTTTGTTGTAAGTTTTTAGGAAACAAAGAAGGAAAAATTGAATTGACTTCAAAAGAACAGGTGGAAGAAATTAAAAAGAAGGTAAAAAAAGAGACTTTCGTAATCGATGAAATAAAAACAGGAGAAAGAACAAAAAAGGCTCCTACACCATTTACTACCAGTACCCTGCAACAGGATGCTTCCGCAAAACTTAATTTTTCAACCCAGAAAACCATGCGGCTTGCCCAGCAGTTATATGAAGGAATTCCGATTAAGGGACATGGCACCATTGGTCTGATTACTTATTTAAGAACAGATTCTGTTCGTGTATCGGAGGAAGCGAAGGAGAATGCAAAGGGATATATTTCGGAACATTATGGAGAGGAATATTTAGCACAGGAAGAAAATAAAAAAACAGACAATAAGAAAATACAGGATGCTCATGAAGCCATAAGACCAACTTATGTAGATTTGTCACCAGTAAAGATAAAAGAAGAACTTCCGAGAGATTTATTCCGTTTATACCAACTGATTTATAATCGTTTTTTGGCAAGCAGAATGGCAGCTGCAAAATATGAAACAAAAAATATTAAAATTTCCGCAGGAGAATATCGCTTTAACGTTTCTTCTTCTAAAATAGTATTTGATGGTTTTATGGCAGTATATAAGACAGAAGAAGAAAAGGATGAGAATGGGAAGAAAATGAAGTCGCTGGACGAGACGGCGAAACTTTCATTGGAAGGGTTTGAAGAAAAACAACATTTTACCCAACCACCATCCCATTATACAGAAGCATTGCTGGTAAAGGCTTTGGAGGAACTTGGAATTGGACGTCCTAGTACCTATGCACCAACCATTACCACGATTCTGGCAAGAAGATATATTGTAAAAGAAAATAAAAATCTATATGTAACAGAATTAGGGGAAGCTGTAAATCAAATGATGAAACAGGCGTTTCCTTCTATTGTGGATGTGAATTTTACTGCCAATATGGAATCTTTGCTGGATGATGTGGGGGAAGGTCTGGTAAAATGGAAGACAGTACTTAGAAACTTCTATCCGGATTTAAATGAAGCAGTAATTCTGGCGGAGAAAGAACTGGAAAGTGTAAAAATAGAAGATGAAGTGACTGAGGAAATATGTGAGGAATGTGGAAAAAATATGGTAATTAAATATGGTCCTCATGGAAAATTCCTTGCCTGTCCCGGCTTTCCTGAATGTCGTTTTACAAAACAGTATTTTGAGAAAATTGGCGTAGAATGTCCAAAATGTAAAAATGATATTGTATTAAGAAAAACGAAAAAGGGAAGAAAATATTATGGTTGTATCCGAATTCCGGAATGTGACTTTATGAGCTGGCAGAAACCTTCCAATACAAAATGCCCGGAATGTGGAGGAATTATGCTGGAAAAAGGTAATAAATTATTGTGCATGGATGAACAATGTGGTTTTGTAATTGAAAATAAATTGTCCCAGAATGAAAAAGTGTAACTATTGTTTGAAAAATCGTGAAAATATACTAAAAAAGTGTTGTTATTGTACAAAATATATGCTATTATGTTAAAAGAAATAAAATTAGTTGTTCTATATGTGCATGAAAAATAACTGGATAAAGAAGTATTCTGGGAGGTAGCTGAGTGAGTGTACAATTATTAGATAAGACTAGAAAAATTAATAAGCTATTACACAATAATAATTCACAGATGGTTGTTTTTAATGATATTTGTGAAGTATTAAGCGAAATCCTGGAATCCAATATTCTTGTAATCAGCCGCAAAGGAAAAGTTCTTGGAATTAAGAACCGGCGCGATGTTGAAGCGATAAAAGTTCTGATTACGAACCAGGTGGGAGAGTATATTGATTCTCTTTTGAATGAACGTCTGCTGGGGGTACTGTCTACCAAGGAGAATGTAAACCTTGCTACGTTAGGGTTTGAAATTCCGGATGTAGATGCCTATAAGGCGATTATTATGCCTATTAATATTGCAGGAGAACGTTTGGGAACAGTCTTTATGTATCGTCAGGAACGAGGATATGAGATTGATGATATTATTTTAGGTGAGTATGGGACAACGGTTGTAAGCTTGGAAATGATGCGTTCTGTGAATGAGGAGAATGCAGAAGAAAACCGAAAGATTGCGATTGTAAAATCAGCCATTAGTACATTGTCCTTTTCGGAATTAGAAGCGATTACACATATCTTCGAAGAACTGAAAGGGAATGAAGGCATATTGGTTGCAAGTAAGATTGCAGACAGGGTTGGTATTACCCGTTCTGTAATTGTAAATGCACTTAGAAAATTCGAAAGTGCAGGTGTGATTGAATCTAGATCTTCTGGCATGAAAGGAACCTATATAAAGGTTGTAAATGATTTTGTTTTTGAAGAACTGGAGAAAATTAAAAAGTAAATGATACTATTTAAGATAATAGCGTAGCTATAAAAGTACATAAGGTTAGAAAAGGATTTCTAATGGGATAAAGAAAAGGATTTGTGATAGATGTAAGGTGTATCATAAGTCTTTTTTGCTGGAAAATTCATGAAAAATAAAGAATAGAAGGGACGAAAAGTATGATTAACTCAAATTTGTTTAATTATGTAAATGTTTTGGATAAGGCGGCGGATGCTTGCAGCGTTCGAGGACAACTCATTTCTAACAATATGGCAAATGTAAACACACCAAATTATAAAAGACAGGATATTGAGTTTAACAGCTTTTTAGAGGCTGCGTTAGCAGATGGAAGTACTTTGGATGAGGCAGTATCAAATGTACAAGATCACTTAATGGAAATTAATGGTGTGGTATATACAGATAATTCTACTTTATCTTATCGTTTGGATGGAAATAATGTGAGTATTGACACGGAGGAAGTTTATCAGACAGAAAATTCCATTCGTTATCAGGCTTTGATTGAACAGATGACACATGAGTTTTCACGAATGAAAGCCGTAATTAAGTAAATTAGATAGAAAGGAACGATAGATTATGAGTATATTTAGCGCAATGAGTATTAGTGCAACTGGTATGACGGCACAAAGAGTTCGTATGGATGTGATTTCACAAAATCTTGCGAATGTAAATACAACAAGAGCAGATGATGGTTCTACATATAGGAGACAAACGGTTGTTATGGAGGCGCAGACTTCCAGAGAGTTTGCTTCTGCATTAAATCAGGCGTTAGGACTTACAGGGACTGGTGTTAAGGTAACACATATTGTAGAAGATATGAGCGATTTAACTATGGTTTATGAACCAACTCATCCGGATGCAGATGAGAATGGATATGTTCATTATCCAAATGTAAATTCTGTTACGGAAATGACCAATTTAATTGATGCCAGCAGAGCTTATGAGGCAAATGCATCTGCATTTAATGCGGCAAAAACTATGGCCATGAAAGGTCTTGAATTAGGAAAGTAAACCGGATGATTCGAAAGTTTGATGGTTGAGAATAGGTTTATAAAACAAAAGTTTTCGTTATAGAAGGAATGGAGGAAACCATGACTCAGATTACAGGTATATCGTCTTTATTTGATACAAGTGCTGTGTTAAATAAAAGTAAAATCACAACAGATAACAATGAAGCTTTTTCTTCTATTTTTCAGTCAGCTTTGGATATGCTGAATGAAACCAATGAACTGCAAAAACAGGCAGAAGAAGCCGAAATTAATTATGCACTTGGCTATACTGACAGCACACATGATTTGGCGTTAGCACAGCAAAAGGCTAATATTGCGATTCAGTATACTGTTGCGGTAAGAGATAAAATATTAGAAGCATATAAAGAGATTATGAATATTCAAATGTAGGATGTTACATATCTAAAGGAGAAAAACTATGTTAGACAAAGTAAAACAAGTGCCAAGGCAGTTTCTTACATTTTGGAATAAATATAATAGTAAACAAAAAACCACGATTCTTTCCGTTACAGCGGTTATTGTTATTTCTGTTGCATTTTTAGTATGGTTATTTACAAAAACTAATTTTGAAACACTGGCAACTTTTGAGCAGTATGCAGACACTGCAGAAGCGAAAGAATTGCTGGAAGCAGCCGGAATCGAATGTCAGGTGCCTGCCAATGGACTTGTGATTTTGGTAGATGAGGACAAAATAGCAGATGCAAGACTGGTATTAGGTCAAAACGGAATTGCTTCAGAGGATGATGATTACTGGTCCAGTGTTTTTGATAATGGATTAAGTACCACAGAATCTGAAAAGGTCTTGAAAGCAAAACTTGCAAAACAGAAGGAAATGGCTGCTATTTGTAAAAAAATCGATGGTGTAAAGAATGCGACGGTTACATTGAATTTACCGGATAACAGTAATTCTATTTTTAAAACTGAGGAACAGGCTTACGTAAGTGCCATGTTGACCACTACCAAGGATTTGCCGGAAGATGCGGTGGATGGAATTGCTACTTATCTGGCTACATCTGTAGGACTTGATAGTACGAACAATGTAAGAATTATTGATCAGACAGGAAAGTTACTGTTTGCAGGAAAGGATAATACAAACGGTGGCGCTAATACAAATAATGTAAGTGCAAAAGAGCAAATTACAATTGCCCAGGAACAGAAAATCAGAAGTTTATTGCTTAGTTCCGGTGAGTTTCAAGAGGGCAGTGTAGTAGCAAATTTAGATATCAGCTTTGATGAGGTTCAATCTGTAGATACACATTATTATGTGGATGAGGGAAATAAAGGACCTGTGGATGAAGAGTACATAAGTGAATCGGAAGGTGCTTCTGGAACCGGAGATGTTGTGGGAACAGATGCTAATGACGATCAGGTTACGGAATATAATATTACAAATGCTGGTACTACTGGTGGAAGTGCAACCATTGAGAAGAGAACGTATTCAACTAGTAGTACGGTGACAGAAAAGAAGGAAGAAGTAGGAAAGGTAGATTTAGAAAATTCTTCTGTTTCTATTATTCTGACACAGTATGAAGTGTTTAATGAAGAAGATTTAGAAGCAGCTGGTGAACTGGAAGATAAGACTTTTGAAGAATTTCAAATGGAGCATAGTGCCAGAGAAGAGATTGAAGTGGATGAACAACTGTATGAAGTAGTCGCAAATGCTTCTGGTATCAGTACTGAGAATATAAGAATTTTAGCATACAAAGTACCTGTTTTCTATCCGAAGGAAGCAACAACTAAGACAGTAACAGATTATTTACCATTTATATTGGTAGTGATTATTATTGTTTTACTTCTGGTTGTAGTAATTAGAGGTATGAAGCCAGTAGAAGTTACTGAATTAGAACCAGAATTATCAGTAGAATCCTTATTGGCAACTACGAAAGAAAATCAGCAATTAGAAGAAATCGAATTTAATGATAAATCAAGTGCCAGAGAGCAGATTGAAAAATTCGTTGACGAAAATCCAGAGGCGGTTGCAAGCTTGTTGCGTAACTGGCTGAATGAAGAATGGGAGTGATAAAATGGCTACAGAAGAAATTAGTGGAATTCAAAAGGCGGCGATTTTGTTGATTGCCCTTGGACCAGAAAAATCAGCCACTGTTTTCAAGCATTTAAAAGAAGACGAGATTGAGCAGCTTACAGTTGAAATTGCGAATACAAGAAGTATTTTACCCGCTGTAAAAGACCAGGTTATGAACGAGTTCTACCAGGTGTGTCTTGCCCAGCAGTATATCGCTGAAGGTGGTATTGGATATGCAAAGGAACTTTTGGACAAGGCACTGGGTGCAGAAAAGGCAAAGGATGTAATTGGACGTCTTACTGCTTCCTTACAGGTTAGACCTTTCGAATTCATTCGAAAGACAGATCCAGCTCAGTTACTTAATTTTATTCAGGATGAACATCCTCAGACCATTGCTTTGATTTTATCTTATCTGCCACCTTCTCAGGGTGCTTCTGTGGTTGCATCTTTGAACCCGGATAAGCAGGCAGATGTTGCAAAACGTATCGCACAGATGGATCGTACTTCGCCGGATATTATTAAGGAAGTGGAAAAGGTATTGGAGAGAAAGCTTGCATCCTTAGTAAATCAGGATTACACTATCGTTGGTGGTGTAGATGCCATTGTTAATATCTTAAATACAGTAGATAGAAGTACTGAGAAACACATTATGGAAAGTCTGGAAATGGACGAACCAGAATTGGCAGAAGAAATCAGAAGAAAGATGTTCGTATTCGAAGACATCTTGTCATTGGATAACAGAACCATCCAGACTGTATTGCGTGAAGTGGATAACAATGAACTTGCCATTGCCCTAAAGGGTGCCAACGAAGATGTTCAGGCTGTTATTTTCGAAAATCTGTCTTCTCGTTTGTCTACAATGATAAAGGAAGATATGGAATTTATGGGGCCTGTACGTATGAAAGACGTAGAAGATGCCCAACAGAAGATTGTTGGCATTATTCGTCGATTAGAAGATGCTGGTGAAATTGTTATTTCACGTGGTGGAGGTGACGAAATCATTGCCTAATTTAATTAAGTATCAGACGTTAGGCTTTACCAGCCTTGACCAGGTTACATTAAACAACGGTGAGAAGAATTTCGTCCGAATTATTGATAATAACATTGTTGGCAGTAAAAAAACTTCCATAGAACATGACAAGGAAGGAAATGTTATTAAAAGCGCAGAAGAAGAGATTGCTGCTACCAAAGAACAAATCGAAAATGTAAAAAATGAAGCTGAGATGCTTCTTCAAAATGCGAGGCAAGAAGCCGATATAATAATAAAGGAAGCTATGGCTCGGGCAGAAAGAATGGAAGAAGAGGCGAAAGCACGGGGGCATGAAGAAGGACTGCTTCAAGGAAGACAACAAGCACAAGAAGAGCTAGAAGAGGCGAAGGAAGAACTAAGAGCAAAATATCATAATAAAGAACTGAAACTAGAGGAAGAGTATTATGATAAGGTGGAAGAACTGGAGCCTGAATTTGCTAAATTAACCTGTCAGTTGGTTTATAAGCTTACGGGTGTTTTGGCAGAGAATAAAAAAAATGTAATTATTTATATTATGAATCGTGCTTTAAGGGAAATTGAAAATAGTAAGAATTTCTTAATTAAAGTAAGTGAAGAAGATTATGAAGAAGTAATGAGCCATATGGAAGAGATTTATGGAAAGAATAATCCTAGTATTTCCATTGATATTCTGGCAGAATCAAAGCTTAGTAAGAATCAATGTCTGATTGAAACAGATAACGGAATTGTGGATGCCAGTCTGGAAGTTCAATTAGAAGGCTTGATAGAAGATATAATGTTACTTTCTGGTGCGTAGAGGTTGATGGTATGAAATCCAATCTAATTGAGAAGTATGAACAATTATTAGAAAAGTCCTATGTAAAGGAACTGGGAAAAGTAGTAAAGGTTGTTGGATTAACAATAGAATCTGTTGGACCGCCAGCAAAATTAAATGACGTCTGTGTGATTACATCCAAGGATGGTAAACATAGCGTAAATGCAGAGGTGGTTGGTTTTAAAGACAATCGTATTTTGTTAATGCCCTTTGAAAGTGTAGATGGAATTGGTTTAGGTGCGTATGTTGAAAATACGAAAGAATCTTTACAAGTAATGGTTGGAGATGAAATATTAGGAAAGACTCTGGATGGGTTGGGAAGACCTATTGATGGCGAAGAATTGTTTGTCACCAAAACATATCCTGTAGAGGCACCAGCTCCAGATCCGTTGAAACGAAAAATCATTGACGAAGTACTTCCTTTGGGAGTGAAGGCAGTAGACGGATTAATTGCACTGGGAAAAGGACAAAGAATAGGAATATTTGCAGGTAGTGGTGTTGGTAAGAGTACTTTATTGGGTATGTTCGCAAGAAATACAAAAGCGGATATTAATGTGATTGCATTGATTGGAGAACGTGGAAGAGAAGTACGGGAATTTATTGAACGAGATCTTGGTGAAGAAGGTATGAAAAGATCGGTTTTGGTAGTTGCTACTTCTGATAAACCTGCGTTGATTCGAAATAAGGCAGCCAAAACAGCTACAGCCATTGCGGAATATTTTAGAGACCAGGGTAAAGATGTATTACTTATGATGGATTCACTGACCCGTTTTTCTATGGCACAAAGAGAAATCGGACTAGCTTCCGGGGAACCGCCTGTAACAAGAGGATATCCCCCAAGTGTATACTCCGAAATGCCAAAACTCTTAGAAAGAGCTGGTTGTGATGATATGGGTTCTATTACTGGGTTATATACGGTTTTAGTAGACGGCGATGATTTTAACGAACCAATTACAGATACTGCGAGAAGTATTTTGGATGGACATATTATGTTATCCCGTAAACTTGGTCATAAGAACCATTATCCTGCGATAGATATCTTACAAAGCATCTCCCGTTGTATGAGCCAGATTGCAACAAAGGAACATAAAGAGTTTGCTGGTAAACTAAAAAATGTATTAGCAGTATATCAAGAGGCAGAAGATTTAATTAATATTGGTGCATACAAGGAAGGCTCAAATCCTGAAATTGATTACGCGATTTCAAAAATTGCGAAAGTAAATGAATTTTTACGGCAGGATGTAAATTCAAAATATATATTTGAAGAAGAATTGCAGTTATTAAAAGATATATTTGAAGAATAGGTGATGGCTTTTGGCTAAATTTGTTTATAAAATGCAAAGTATACTGAATATTAAGTATAAGCTGGAAGAACAGGAAAAATCAAAATATCGGCTGGCACATCAAAGATATCTGGAATCTTTGGATGTATTAGAAGATTTTAAACAAAGGAAAAGAAATTATGAAAACCAGTATAAAGAGCTGATGAAAGGAAGACTTGATATTCTGGAACTTAATTTTTGTAAGAAATCTATTGATATTTGGAAAGATAAAATTTTTTATCAGGAACAGGTCGTAAATAAACGACTGGATGATGAAAATCGAGCAAGAGAGAGTTTGAATGAGGTTATGAAAGAACGTAAGATATACGAAAAATTACGTGAGAAGGCCTTTGAAAATTTTCTAATAGAATTAAATGAGGAAGAAAAAAAGGAAATTGATGAATTGGTAAGTTATACCTATAATAAACCTCAAACTAATGAGGAGGACTAAAATGGCTAAAAAAAATGTTAATTCAGAGAAAAAAGAAAATGGTGGGAAAGCAGCTGGAATTATCATCGGCTTGCTCATTGTAATTGTATGGATAGTGATATTGGTTTTGGTTGTGAAACTTGATTTATTCCAGTTTGGTTCTAAAGTGTTACGACCTATCTTAAAGGATGTTCCAGTAGTGAATCTGATTTTGCCGGAAGCTACAGATGAAGAAACTGCAAAGGAAACAGAATATCCTTACAGTACACTGGAAGCAGCGATTACACGAATCAAAGAATTAGAACAAAAGGAAGCATTAACTCAGGCAGAAAATGAGGAGTATAAAAATACAAATGCGGACCTTATGAATGAAGTAGCCAGACTTAAGGTTTTCGAAGATAATCAAACGGAATTCCAGGCATTAAAAGAGGAGTTCTATTCTGATATTGTTTTTGGTGATAAATCACCAGATGAAGAAGTGTTCAAAGAATGGTATGAAGAAATTGAGCCGGAATCGGCAGCTGAAATTTATCGTCAGGTGGCTTCAGCTTATGAGGCAGATCAAAGAGTGAAGGACACTGCCATGGCCTATGAAGCTATGAAGCCAGAGCAGGCAGCTGCGATTTTAGAGTCAATGACTTCCATGAATGAAGTCTGTGATATTCTTAGTAATATGACAGACGAAGCGAGAGGTGAGGTTTTAGGAGCAATGGATGAGGATTACGCTGCAAAGGTAACCAGTAAATTGCTTCCTTAACCATAAATTTAATTCTATGAAAGGAGGAATAGGAAATGATTATCAACCCAAGTACAGAGTTATTTTTTACTGCCAATACGAAAATAGTTTCTGGTAATTCAGAAAAAAGCAATTCTCTTTCGTTCCAGGACTGTATGAAGGGAAAAGTGGACGATTCCAAAAACACAAAGGAGATGGATGACACTTTTAAAACCAGTACAGAAAAAAGTGATTACAAACGAGACAGTTACAAGGATTCTTCTTCCAGAGTAAAAAAATCAGAATCAAGTGAGAATCAGGATGTCAAGGAGCTATCCAAGGATGATTTAGAGAAAATGTCTGATGAAATGAAAGAAAAAATCATGGATGAATTGTCTATGTCAGAAGAGGAATTGGAAGAAATCATGTCTGCTTTGAATTTATCATGGATGGATTTATTGAATCCGGATAAGCTTCAGGCACTTGTGTTAGCCTGTGAAGGAAAAGGACAGGTGGATTTATTAACAGATGAAAATCTAAACCAATGTCTTCAAGATATTCTTGGTGATTTAAAGGAGCTTCTAAGTGATTATGGAATTGATTTTGAGCAACTGGAATCTTCGATCCAGTCATTAGATGCCGGTAATTTTGAAGATGTGCTGTCAGAGGCAGAAGATGCTGCAGTAGGCGATGCTGAAATTAAAACCGACATTATAAATGATGCGGTGCAGAATGAAAAAGTTCAGGAAAGTCAGGGAGACAAGAAATTAAATGATACCTCTTCAGATGAAGAGAAGTCTTTTGCCCGTGGGGAAAAATCAGAAGATTCTATCAAGACTGAAAATGTTGGAAAAGCACAACAGGTTACTACCACTGTAGTACAACAGGATTTTCAACAAATGGTAACAACAGTTCATGAGACAGACTCACAGGGTGTTGTTTCACAGGTGATTACCCAGGTGAAAGTTATGGTGTCAGAAGATACAAACTCTCTTCAAATGCAGTTATATCCGGAACATTTAGGAAAGTTAAGCATTGAGATATCTGAAAAATCTGGTGTAATGTCTGCACAGTTAATTGTAGAATCAGAAGATGCGAAACAGGCATTGGTTGCATCTATGAATGAATTAAAAGATGCATTCCAGGAACAGAATATTAAAATTTCTGAGATTGAGGTAAGTGTTGCACCAAAGAGTTTTGAACAACAGGAACAATCTTCCAAAGATCATCCAACTGATTCGAAAAAATCCAGTAAATCAGGATTAAGAAATCTTAGATTAGATGATTTGCTTGACGATGAAGTGGAAGAACTAATGGAAGAAGAAAAAATTGCAGTAGAAATGATGCAGTTAAGTGGAAGCAGTGTTGATTTCTCAGCATAAAAGGAGGTAAGGTATATGGCATCAGTAATTGATACGACAAACGTAAATAGTACACAAAGTGTAGCAAGTCAGACAAAGAGTTCTGGAAGTAATCTGGATAAGGATGCATTCTTACAATTACTTGTTACGCAAATGAAATATCAGGATCCATTAAATCCATCTTCAAACACAGAGTATATGGCACAATTGGCACAATTTTCACAGTTGGAAGCAATGAACAATCTATCAGATTCGTATGCAAATTCATCTGCATTTGGATTGGTTGGAAAGTATGTTATCATGAATGTGGCAGATTCCAATGGAAATATCACTCAAAAAAGTGGCTTGGTAGATTATGTTACTGTTAAAAATGGAGATGCAATGTTGAACATTGGTGGAGAGTATTATTCCTATGAAGATTTGGATTCTGTTGTAGATACGGATTATTTAGATTGGCTGGCACAAAGTGGTTCCTCATCTAATAGTCAATCATAAGTGCAGGATATGCATATGAAATAAGTGTTTGGTGATTTTTGATGGTAGAATCGTAGTGAAGGAGGTAATAATGATGAAAATATTACCAAGTCAATTCTCTACAATTGAACAGGTTACCGGTCAATACAAAAGACAAAATGTAACCACGACAAATAGTAAAGCAGAGGTTAGCAGTTCTTTCTTAGAAATATTAAAAGAGAAAGAAACGGAACAGGTAAAATTTTCAAAACATGCCACGCAGCGACTGTCAAACCGAAACATTAATCTGACTATGGAACAAATGGATCGGTTAAATAGTGGAATTGAGGCTGCAAGAGGAAAAGCAATTAATGAATCACTGGTAATGATGGATGATTTGGCATTTATTGTAAATGTGAAGAATAATACTGTAATCACTGCCATGGAACAAAATGAAACGAGTAATCAGGTTTTTACTAATATTGATGGAGCCGTAATTGTTTAAGCTGGACCGTTAAGGAGGCTTATACCTTTGATTGACAGAAAAAGGTAACGGCAAATTGAAGGAGGTCGTTTATTATGATGAGATCATTATATTCTGGTGTAGCAGGCTTAAGAGTTCACCAGACAAAAATGGATGTAATTGGTAATAACATTGCAAATGTAAATACAGTAGGATTTAAATCTTCCACCGTATCTTTTAGTGACGTTCTATATCAAAAAACGCAAAGTGCTTCTGCAAGTTCAGGTAATGTGGGTGGTACGAATGCAAAACAGATTGGTTTAGGTACTGCAGTAAGCTCTATTTATACAGATGTTGCAGCTTCAGGTTCTGCTCAAAGTACAAATAATACATATGACTTAATGATTGAAGGAAATCAGTTCTTTATTCTTAGCAATGCTGGTGGTACTTATTTTACTAAAGTTGGTAGTTTTACCGTAGATGGTGTAGGTAATTTGGTTACTTATAATGGTGAATATGTTATGGGATGGGAGCCGGATCCAGACGATCCAAGCACCATTAAGCGAGATATTGTTAAGCCTTTAGCCATTGAATCAGATGCAAATAAGTACGCTGATCCGGAAGCTACTACAGCTGCATATGTAACTGGTAACATTGATAAACTGGATACAAAATTAACTTCAGCTGATGGCCATGTTATGACTATGACGATTTATGATAAACAAGGTTATTCTTATACTGTAAAAATGAAGATAACTCAGGATACTGCAGATACAAGCAAATATGATGTTACAGTAACAGACGTTGTGGATAGTAACAATGTGACCATAAAGGATAAATATAATATTACCTTTGGCGGTGCAGCTCTGGGAACAGGAAGTATAAAGTTAAGTTTTGATGCTGCTACTGGTAAATTTGTAGACATTGCAGGAGGAAAAGAAGCAAAGTTGGAATTAACTCCAACCGGAACTTCAGGCGATGTTTTTGCAGATGATGGTATTGCAATTAATTTTGAAAATGCAACTATGTATTCTTCTAGTGGTAGTACTAATATTGCTATGTACGGTGGTGACATTGAAGGTCAGGGCAAAGGTAAGATGGTTGGTACCATGATTGGTACAAGTATTAATACCGATGGAAAGATTTATGGTACATATGATAATGGGGAAATTAAGTTGCTTGGACAGATTGCAGTGGCAAGTTTCTCAAATGCATCTGGTTTGGAAAAAGCAGGTAACAACTTATATGTAGCAAGTAGAAACTCCGGTGAATTTGACGGAATTGGTGAAGATGTTTCTTTATCAGGCGGAAAAATTAATCAAGGTGTGATTGAAATGTCCAATGTTGACCTTTCAAAAGAATTTACAGAAATGATTACGACACAAAGAGGATTCCAGGCGAATTCCAGAATCATTACTACTTCTGACACTATGTTGGAAGAATTAGTAAATCTTAAGAGATAAAAAATCAATATAGGAGTGGGAATGCCCACTCCTATATTTAAGAAATAATTTTTTTGATAATATTGACGAAAATTGTGTAGTCAAATGGAGTAAAGTATGATAGAATTAACAAAACTGAATGAAATGAAAATAACAGTAAACGCTGATTTAATAGAAGTTGTAGAAGAAACTCCGGATACGATAGTAACATTAACTACCGGAAAAAAAATAATTGTAAAAGAAACTAGACAAGAAGTAGCTAATTTAGTAAAATCATATAAAAGAGATGTTTTTAATAAATTATTTACTGGAGATGAGGTGTAAAAGTGGATTTAGCGTCAATCATAGGTTTGGTATTAGGATTTGGTTTATTTATATTTGGTTGTATTGTAGATAGTAGTTTTAATGTTAATTTTGGAACATTGGGAAACTTCGTTGATATACCATCTGCTATCATTACATTTGGTGGTACACTTTCAGCTATGATTACTTCCAATAGTTTAGGCGGTTTTGTGAATAATATTAAAGGTGCAAAAAGGGTGTTTAGTGTTCCTAAGAATGATGAAGCTGCCATTATTCGGCAGATTATAGATTTGTCTAACGTGGCTCGAAAGGAAGGATTGCTTGCTTTGGAAGAGTCTGCTAATAACTTAGAAGATGAATTTATGAAAAAGGGAATTTTGTTAATTGTAGATGGTACAGATCCTGAACTGGTTCGAAATATTTTGGATACGGAACTGATCAATGTAGATACCAGACATAAAAATGTAATTGGGTTTTGGAAAAATATGGCAGCTATGGGTCCTGCCTGGGGTATGATTGGTACTTTGGTTGGTCTGATAAATATGTTAAAAGATTTGAATGACCCGGACAGTATCGGTCCTAATATGGCGGTTGCGTTAATTACTACATTGTATGGTTCCTTACTTGCAAACTGGTTGTCGACACCGATAGCAAATAAGTTAGCTGCTTACAATGATGCGGAAATTACCATGAAAGAAGTTATGATTGAAGGTCTGTTGTCTATTCAGGCTGGAGAGAATCCAAGAGTAATAGAAGAAAAATTAAAGTCATTCTTATCACCAAAAGCACGAAAAGGTGTGAATGACGAAGGAGGAGACGAAGTTGGCTAAGAGAAGAGAAGAAATTCCAGATGAAGGTTCACCGGCTTGGATGAGCACATTTAGTGATTTGATGAATTTACTACTCTGTTTCTTTGTATTGTTATTTGCAAGTTCCACTATGGATGCTGAAAAACTCCAAAAAATTGCGGCCTCTTTTCAATCACAGTATTTGGACCCGGTTATTTGGGAAAATTCTCAATCAGGTGCAGACGGTATTTTAATTACTACCGGTATGAACCAGATAGCAGATTTTTATACATATTATGAAGAAAATGATAAGGAGCCTTCCACAGATGGTGAGGATTCTGATGTATTAACAGAAAAGGATTATATGTCACATTTTGAAGAAGAAGGCTTGGAACAGTCTGCACAAATATATGCGGAAATTTCTGAATTATCGGAAATGAATGATATTTCCTCTATGATTGAATTAGATTATAATTCTCAGTATGTAATCATTAATTTAAGTGGTGCATTATTATTTGATTCAGGTTCTGCTGAAATAAAAGAGGATGCTACTGAATTAGTAAGTTCACTGGGCGTCATTTTGGAGCGGTATAATGGCCAGTTGATTGAGATTGAAGGTCATACAGACAATGTTCCGATTCATACTTCTCAATATAAGAATAACAGATATTTATCTTCAGCGAGATCCATATCTGTATATGAATATTTGCTTACTAATTTTAATTTCTTTGATTCCAATGTGAAATATTGTGGATATGGAGAAAGCAGACCGGTTGCCTCCAATGAGACTGCAGAGGGTAGAGCTCTTAACAGAAGAGTTGTATTTAAAGTATACAATGAAATAAGTAGTGAACTAAACAAAGAAGGAGAATAAATCATGAAAAAAAATGTAGTTTCCATTATAATATTAGCACTTAGTGTTGCTAATTTAGTACTTAGTGCATTGTTGGTATTTACCTTTGTGCCACAGGCGAAAAAGACAGATAAACTGGTTACTGAAATTTGTTCTGTTTTAAAGCTTGAATTGGATTCCAGTGGAGTGAAAGATAAAGTAGAGTTGAAGAATTTAGAGTATTATTCGTTAGCAGATAAGGTTAATATTTCTATTGTTGATAGTGATAATACTGTTCATTATGCCCAGGTATCTGCTACTTTAACTCTGAATAAGACTTCCAGTGATTATTCAACATTTAGCAGTAAAATGGAAACAGGTTTAGATAGTGTTATTTATGATGAAGTCCGAACGGTAATTTCGGCATATACGTTTGAACAAATCGGTTCCCATGAGTATGATGATGAAATCCAAACAAAGATTAGGGATTCTTTGAATGATAAATTTGATACTACTTGTGTTTATGAAGTGTCTTTTAGAGATTTTATTATTCAATAGTATTGTTTGAGATTGATTGATATGATATTAAGAACTATGGAGGTGAGATAGGATGGGAGAAGTATTATCCCAAAGTGAGATAGATAACCTGCTGAAGCAATTGAGTGCCGGTGAACTTGATGTGAACGAAATTAATGATTCCAATGAAAAACCGGTTAAAAATTATGATTTTGCGCGACCTTCTAAATTTTCGAAAGAACATTTGAGAACTTTAGAAATTATTTTTGAGCATTTTGGCAGATTATTATCTACTGATTTACCTGCCTATCTGCGAAAAAGTGTTAGTATAGAAGTTATGAATTCAGAAGCCATTACTTATTCTGAATTTTCTAATGCATTATCTAACCCGGTACTTTTAGGTATTGTTAATTTTGCTCCTTTGAAGGGGAATATTGTAATAGAAATGGCTTCTAATTTAGGATTTGCCATTGTAGACAGAATGCTTGGTGGATATGGTGAACCACTGGAAAAAAATAGGGATTATTCTGAGATAGAGCTTAGTATATTAGAAAGAGTTATGGTTATCTGCGTGAATTTGTTACGAGAACCATGGCAGAATGTAGTTTCTATAGAACCACGTTTGGAACGGTTAGAAACGAATTCTCAGTTTGCGCAGGTTATTTCACCAAGTGAAATGACAGCCATTATTACCATGAGCATACGAATTGGTACTGTGGAAGGATTTATGAATGTGTGTTTACCTTTCATTACTTTGGAAGCAGTTATGGATAAGTTAAATACAAAATACTGGTTTTCTAATATGCAGATGAAAGATGACGCTTCTTATGATGAGGTTATTAGTTCATTGATTGAGAAAGCAGAGGTGCCGATTAAGGCAATACTTGGTAATAGCACAATATCGGTAAATGACTTTGCTAGTTTGCAAAAAGGTGATATAATTAGATTAGATAAAAAGACAGATGATGAGTTGTCCATCTATGTTGGAAATATATATAAATTTACGGCATTGCCAGGAGCTACTGAGAAGAATTATGCTGTAAAAGTAACATCAGTTGTCAGAGAGGAGAAATAGAATGGACGGAATGTTGTCACAAGAAGAAATAAATGCTTTGCTTGGTGGTATGGGAGACTCAGATGATGATGCCACTACAACGTCTGAAAGCGAAATTAATGATGTTTTGACTTTAGAGGAAAAAGATGCTATTGGTGAAATTTCAAATATTTCCATGGGTTCTGCTGCTACAGCATTATCCTCACTGGTTAATAAGAGGGTATTGATTACAACCCCTGTAGTGTCTTATTGTACATGGGACGATGTCGCTTCTGCTTATGACAGACCTTGTGTGTTTGTTCAGATTTCATATAAAGAGGGAGTAGAAGGAAATAATAACCTCATCTTAAGAGAAGAAGACGTAAAAGTCATTACAGACCTTATGATGGGTGGAGATGGTAAAGGTACCATTGACGAATTGTCAGTTTTACATATAAGCGCGATTGGTGAGGCAATGAATCAGATGATGGGTTCATCAGCGACTTCGTTGTCATCTATGCTTGGTAAGAAGATTGATATTAATCCTCCGATGGCGAATTTAGTAGATTTAAATGGTTCTATTGAGGAAAAATCAATATCAGACTTATCGACTGGTAGCTTCGTTAAGGTAGCTTTTCGCATGGAAATTGACGATTTGGTGGATAGTGAGATTATGCAGCTGTACCCAGTAGATACAGCGAAAGATCTTTATCAATCCTTCCTTCAGGCTCAGGGAATTTCGGAAGAACCTGCATCACAAGGAGCAGCTGCACCACAACCTGCGGCAGCACCTGCAGCTCCAAGTATGCAGTCACAGCCTTCCCAACCTCAGCCGGACCCTATGGCTATGCAAGGTCAACCTGCGATGCAGATGCCACCTCAGGGTATGGGAATGCCGATGTATGGTCAGCCATATATAGGGATGCCACCTCAAGGATATGGATATGCGATGCCACCGGTTCAGGATATGAACGTGCAGCCGGTACAATTTCAAGCTTTTAGTCCAATGGTAGGAGGAACTGCGCTTCAGGAAAATATTGATTTAATCAAAGATGTTCCACTTGAAGTAACGGTTGAGCTTGGGAAGACAAAGAAATCTATTAAGGAAATATTAGAAATTGGTCCAGGTACTATTATTGAATTGGATAAGATTACTGGAGAACCTATCGATATTTTAGTAAATGGAAAATTGGTTGCAAAAGGTGAAGTAGTTGTTATTGAAGAAAGTTTTGGTGTAAGAGTAACTGATATTTTAAAATAAAGAAATGAGGAGTATATTATGGCAAAAAATATTTTAATTTGTGACGATGCAGCTTTTATGAGAATGATGATTAAGGATATCTTGACAAAAAATGGATATAACGTTGTTGCTGAAGCAGAAAATGGCTTGAAAGCGGTTGAAAAGTATTCTGAATTTAATCCAGATCTTGTATTAATGGATATTACCATGCCTGAGATGGATGGTATCGAAGCCTTGAAAAAAATCAAATCTATTGATGCAAATGCAGTTGTAGTTATGTGTTCTGCAATGGGGCAACAAGCTATGGTTATTGAATCCATTCAGTCAGGAGCAAAGGACTTCATTGTAAAACCATTCCAACCGGATAGAGTTTTAGAAGCTGTTAAAAAAGCGGTAAGATAAAATGAAGACAGTGTGTGTTGCTACAAGCACATTGAATAATGTTGTGGAGTTTGTTGTTCTTTGTATTGTCTTTGTTGTCATATTGTTTTTGGCTTATTTTGCAGCCAGATTAGCGGGAGGGTTTCAGGCAAATGTACATGCAAAAAGCAATATTAAAATTATTGAGACTACCCGTATTTCGAATAATAAATATTTACAAATTGTAAAGATTGGTGATTCCTTTTATCTGATTGGAGTTGGTAAAGATGAGATACATTATCTTACAGAGATTGATAAAGAAGATTTAAATTTTACGGAACCACCAACATTAGAAATTGGTAATTTTAAAGATATTTTATCAAATCTAAAGAAGAACAGTGATAAAAAAGGAAAATAGAGGATTAGTATGAAAAAGTCAGTAAATTGCAAAAAACAGAAAAAGAAATATATTAAATTTTTTATGAAGTATGTTTTTGTATTTATTCTGGCTTTTTCTGCTTTTTTCTATGGAGTAAATGAAGCATATGCAACTCAGGTGGGAACCACAGAATCTGATGAATCAAGGGAAGAATCCAATATGGAGGATGAGTATTTTGGATTAAATTTGCAGCTTGATACCAGTTCTGATTCAGGAAGTATGTCTGGTACCATACAAATGCTCCTTGTGTTGACGGTGTTGTCTTTGGCACCATCCATTTTGATTATGATGACTTCTTTCACAAGAATCATCATAGTGCTACATTTTGTGCGAACTGCATTGGGTACCCAGTCGTCACCGCCAAACCAGGTTTTAATTGGTTTAGCATTGTTTTTAACTATGTTTATCATGTCTCCGACACTAGTTCAGATAAATGAAAATGCCGTCAAACCTTTGTCTGAAGGCACTATAACTCAAGAAGAGGCGTTAGAAAACGGTATTGAACCAATTAGAGAATTTATGTTTGAACAAACAAGGGAAAAAGATATCAAACTTTTTCTTGATATTGCAGAAATAGGGACTGTTGAAACTTATGATGATATCCCAACCACCGTTTTAATTCCTGCATTTATTGTGAGTGAATTAAGAGCGGCATTTATTATGGGATTTTTGATTTACATACCATTTATTGTTATTGATATGGTTGTTGCCGCGACTTTGATGTCCATGGGTATGATGATGCTGCCACCTACTACCATTTCAATGCCGTTTAAAATTCTTTTATTTATTTTAGCAGATGGATGGTCTTTAGTAATTGGTGAGTTGGTAAAAACTTTTTGATGAAAGGACGAAAGTAAAATGTCAGTTGAACAAGTTGTTGATATAGCAAGAAGAGCATTGTGGCTGATTATTGAAACATCTGCTCCTTTATTATTAGTTTCGCTTATTGTCGGTCTTATTATAAGTATTTTTCAGACGGTTACCTCTATTCAGGACCAGACACTTACCTTTGTGCCTAAGATACTGGCAGTGTTTATCGCATTAATGTTATGTGGTGGATGGATTATGCAAAAGTGTTCAGAATTTTTTGAAGAACTTGTAAAAAGTTTTTCGAATTATATCAAATGAGAGGTTGGTTAAATGTTTGAAACAGAATTTTCTATCTATCATTTAGAGTACATCCTTCTCATTTTTATACGAATTGCGTCTATGGTATATTTAGTTCCTATATTTGGTACTGTTGGTGTTCCTAATAAAGTTAAGATTGGGTTTTCAGGAGTTTTGGCAATATTACTTGCCACAGTCATTCCTTATGAACCGTTACCATATACTACCATATTAGGGTATAGTGGTTTAGTGATCAAAGAAGTAATCGTTGGTTTGCTGATTGGTTTTTTTATGAATATCTGCATGGCTATTTTATCTTTTGCCGGTCAATTAATTGATATGGAAATAGGATTTACCATGGTAAGTATGTTCGATCAGTTTAACAAGACACAAAGTACCATTACTGCAAATCTTTATAATATTTTAGTTCTTCTGATTGTAGTTGTTAGTGATTTGTATTATTTTATCATTGATGCTATGGTAGATTCCTTTCAGTATGTACCGGTTGGAACCAGTATTTATAAGCTGGATGCCATATATGATATATTTTTAAAATTTATGAAAGATTTTTTTGTAATAGGTTTTCAGATTGCACTTCCTATTTTTGCATCAGCATTGTTGCTGAATGTTATTTTAGGTGTTTTGGCAAAAGCGGCACCACAAATGAATATGTTTGTAGTTGGTATACAGTTAAAAGTATTTTTAGGATTAGCAGTATTGTTTGTGACCATAGGATTTTTGCCAAATATAGCAGAGTTTATCTTCGAAGAAATGAAGACTCTTGTGGAATTGCTTTATGGTGCTATGTCTTGATAGAGGAAAGATTATGAAACAGAAGTATTTTATTGAATATAATTTACAGCTTTTCGCAAAAGATGGACCTGGTGGTGAAAAGACAGAAGAAGCGACTGCAAAAAAGAAAGAAGACACCAGAAAAGAAGGTCAGGTGGCGAAAAGTAAGGAATTAGTTTTAGGTCTTTCTTTGATGGCTTTTTTTATTTCCATAAAAATATTCATTGGATTTGTAGGAGAAAATTTAATTTATGCTTTTCAATATTATTTTTCGTTATTAGGCTCATTAAGTGATGAAACTCCGACAATCCCAAGATATATGGGGATTGTGAATGATGTTATTCTTTATATGTTAAAGATATTAGCCCCTTTTTTAATTATTTCCATGGTTGTGGCGTTTCTTTCCAATAAAGTCCAGTTTAAGTGGATGGTTACTATGAAACCTTTACAGCCTAAATTTAATAAATTAAATCCTGTTAGTGGATTTAAGCGAATGTTTTCAAAAGAAAGTTTATTTGAGTTAGTAAAATCCATAGGTAAGATTGGTGTAATTGCCTATTTAATATATAATACAATTAAAAGCGAAACATCCGTTTTATTTTCATTTTATGATATGACCATTACTTCTGCATTAGTTTGGATGTATGATGTTATTATGGATTTTGGTATAAAAGTCAGTATTGCCATGATAGCCATCGGTATTGTGGATTTTGCCTTCCAGAAGCGGAAACATAAGCAGGATATCATGATGACAAAACAGGAAATAAAAGATGAATATAAAAATTCGGAAGGTGATCCGAAGATTAAAAGCCAGATTCGGGCAAAAATGCGTGAGGCATCCCAGCGAAGGATGATGCATGATATTCCGAAAGCGGATGTTATTATTACAAATCCTACTCACTTTGCAGTGGCTTTGATGTATGATGCTAATGTGAAAAGTGCACCGGTAGTTTTGGCGAAAGGTGCAGATTATGTAGCTGGTAAAATCAAGGACATTGGAAAAGAACATGGGATAGAGTTGGTAGAAAATAAAGCAGTGGCCAGAATGTTGTATTATAATGTAGAAGTTGGTGAGGAAATACCACCGGAATTATATCAGGCCGTAGCCGAAATATTGGCGTATGTCTATAAATTAAAAAACAAAGTAAGTTAATATATATTGAATTAGAAAATTACGAAATTTAAATAGATAAAAAAGAAAGGATATCAGGTATGAAAAAAACAGATTTAGCTCTTGCAATATACATTCTTGCGGCAATTGTTTTCTTAATTGTCCCAATGCCATCTTTTCTTTTAGATATTTTGGTAACATTTAATATTGCTGTTGCATTGTTAATATTGCTAAATGCAATGTATGCACAGGAAGTGTTATCCATGTCCAGTTTTCCAACTTTGCTGTTATTTACAACCGTTTTTCGTATCGCACTAAATGTTTCTTCTACCAGATTAATTCTTACCTCAGGTTCTCCTGGTAAGGTGGTTGAAACTTTCGGTTCCTTTGTTGGTGGAGGAGATTTGGTTGTTGGTATGATTATTTTCGTTGTATTAATTATCGTGCAGATGATGGTAATTAATAAAGGTTCAGAAAGAGTTTCAGAAGTAACTGCACGTTTTACTTTGGATGCAATGCCAGGTAAACAGATGGCAATTGATGCTGACTTAAACACTGGAGCAATTACTGATAAAGAGGCGAGGGAAAGAAGACAGAAATTACAGGAAGAATCTGCTTTCTTCGGTTCTATGGATGGTGCAACAAAGTATGTAAAGGGAGATGCTATCACAGGTATTATTATTACCATTTTAAACCTAGTTGGTGGATTGGTAATGGGTATGGTTCGTGGTGGACTTCCTCTTAATGAAGCGTTAGAAAAATATGCTATTTTGACCATTGGTGATGGTCTGGTGAGTCAGATTCCATCATTATTAATTTCACTTTCTACCGGTATTATTGTAACCAAGGCTTCGAAAGAAGTTGGTATTGGTGAGTTGGTTGTTGGTCAATTACTGAACAATTATAAGGTATTATTCAGTGTTGGTGGAGCTTTGATTGGTTTAGGATTATTTCTTCCGGATTTAAGACTTTTATTCCTGGTTTTTGGATTTGCTTTAGTAATACTTGGACAGGTTATGAATGGAAAGCAGGAGATTGCTTCCATTGAACAGGAAGTGGAAGAGGAAGAAGTGGAAGCAGATAATATCCGGAAACATGAAAATGTTAATTCCTTGTTACAGGTTGATCCTATTGAATTAGAATTTGGTTACGGTATTATACCTTTGGCTGACGTTAATCAGGGTGGTGACTTGCTGGATCGTGTTGTTATGATTCGTAGACAGATTGCCCTTGAATTGGGGGCAGTAGTACCGATTATTCGTTTAAGAGATAATATTCAGTTAAATCCAAATCAGTATGTGATTAAGATTAAAGGTGTACAGGTAAGTGAAGGTGAGATTTTATTTGATCATTATATGGCTATGAATCCGGGATATGTAGAAGAAGAAATTACCGGTATTCCAACCTTTGAACCTTCTTTCCATCTTCCGGCTATCTGGATTACGGAGGCACAAAGAGAAAGAGCAGAATCTATGGGCTATACCGTAGTCGACCCTCCATCTATTATTGCTACACATTTGACAGAAATTATACGTCGGCACTTAGATGAATTACTAACAAGACAGGATGTACAGAACTTAATTACCAATATTAAAGAAAATAATACTACTTTGATTGATGAATTGGTACCTAAGTTATTAGGCGTTGGTGAAATTCAAAAGGTATTACAGAATCTTTTACGAGAAGGAATTTCAATCCGTGATTTGGTTACGATATTTGAAACTCTGGCGGATTATGCAGCAACAACAAGAGATACAGATGTTTTGACAGAGTATGCAAGACAGGGATTAAAAAGAGCAATTTCTTCGAAATATTTTTCTACAATGGAAATGACAAGTGTTGTTACATTGGATCCAAATGTAGAACAAATGATAATGAATTCTGTAAAACAATCGGAACAGGGGGCTTATTTGACCTTAGATCCAGGTATTACAAAACAGATTATGAATTCTGTTGAAGAAGAAGTATCCAAGTTGGAGAATTTAGGGAAAAATCCAATTATCATTACTTCTCCGATTGTTCGAATGTATTTTAAGAGATTGACAGAAGATTATTTTGGTGATTTGATTGTTATTTCATATAATGAAATAGAATCTAATATTGAACTACAGTCAGTTGGGATGGTGACAATAAGTGATAATTAAGAAGTTTGAGGCAGAAACAGAAACACAGGCAATTTTAAAAGCAAGAGAAGAATTAGGCGAAAAGGCAATTGTAATGAATATAAAAACAACAAAGCCCAAGGGATTATTTTCTTTTTTGCGTAAGACTGTTGTGGAAGTAACTGCTGCTATTGATGAAAATGGTCAGAATATGTCAAGCACTGCCACAATCGATTTAGAGCAATTAAAGGTTGCTTTGAATGAAGATAAAGCTCCATCGGCCATTGAGGAAAAACTGAATAGTTTGACCCAGCTTATTTCTACTCAGATTTCTTCGAATCAGGAAAAGGAAGAAAAGAAGAAAGAACCTAAAAAAGCATCAAAAGAGAAAAAAGAAGATTTTTGGGATAAATCACTGCAGCTTATTTATGAACAATTGGTTCGAAATGAAGTTGAGCCGGTATATGCAAAGCAGATGATTTATGAGGTAACAAAAAAAGGCGATAAGGATATTCAGTTAGATAATATTTTGTCGGCAGTTTATCAGAGAATTGTTTTAAACTTGGGAGAAATGGAAACGATTCAAATCCAGGGAAAGAAACCTAAGATAGTCTTTTTTATTGGGCCTACCGGAGTGGGAAAAACTACTACCTTAGCAAAGATTGCATCAAAGCATAAACTGGAAAATAATGCGAAGATTGCAATGATTACGGCTGACACATATCGTATTGCGGCAGTAGAACAGCTGAAAATTTATGCAAATATCTTGTCAGTTCCTGTTGAGGTAATTTATGAAGTAAATGAATTGAAAGATACCATTGAAAAATTCAGCCAGTATGACTTGATTTTGGTTGATACCGCTGGTCGTTCTCATAAGAATTTGGAACAGTGTCAGGATGTTAAGGATTTAGTTTCTTCCGTATCTGAATATGAGAAGGAAGTATACCTTGTTCTAAGTGCAACAACAAAGTATAAGGATATGCAAAAAATTGTTGATACTTATAGTGATATTTCAGATTGTCGGTTGATTTTTACAAAACTGGATGAAACTTCAGCATATGGAAATGTACTAAATATGAAGTTAAAGACAGACTTATCATTGTCTTATACTACATATGGACAAGATGTTCCTGATGATATAAGTATTATGGATCCTCAAATGATAGCGAAACAATTATTGGGAGGTAACGAATGATAGATCAGGCAGAGAAATTACGGTTAAGGATGAACCAGATTTCTGAAACGGTACAAAACAAGGAAGAAGTTAAGAATGTGCCAAACCAGGAGGGTTTTAAGTCGGCTCGGGTAATTGCTGTGACAAGTGGAAAAGGTGGGGTCGGGAAATCAAGTCTTTCTGTTAATCTGGCACTTCAGTTGCAAAAAGCCGGAAAAAAGACTGTCATTATTGATACAGACTTTGGTTTAGCCAATATTGAGGTGATGTTGGGTATCCGTCCACGTTCTAATATGGCTGATTTATTGTTCCATGATAAAAGAATTGAGGATATCATAACAAAGGGACCTTTGGATCTTGGATTTATATCTGGTGGCTCAGGAGTACAGGAATTAAGTACCTTAAGTAAGGAAGAAATTCAGGAGTTTTCATCTAAATTGTCTTTGTTAGACGATATGGCTGATGTGATTATTATCGATACCGGAGCCGGAATTTCGGATGCAGTGTTGGAGTTTTTATTATGTGCACCGGAGGTTTTGGTTGTAGTAACTCCGGAACCTACCTCTATCACAGATGCTTATTCCTTATTAAAAACCTTGAATCGAAATCCAGGATTTGATATGAAGGATAAGAGAATCAGCATTGTTGTTAATCGAGTTACATATAAAAATCATGGACTGGAAATATTCAATAAAATTAGTATGGTTGCAACAAACTTCCTGAAAATGAGGTTAGAGTATTTTGGTGAAATTACTTATGATGATAAAGTGAGTCGTGCTATAATTGCACAAAAGCCGGTTACTCTGGCATATCCAAATAGCAGATCAGCAAAAGACATTGAAATGCTGGCTGGAAAATTATTGGATGAAAGTTCTATAAAAGAGAATAAAGGCGGTTTTGCCAGATTTTTTACTGACTTTTTAAAAAATAATAAACATAAGTAAGTAGTAATGAACTGTAAAATAATCACAAGCATAGATAGTAGGGAGATGTAATATGGCATCTATTATAAGTATTGGAGATAAGATTGAATTAACAAAATTGAATAGATCTATGACGAATGAACCCCAGCAGGAGGTAATAAAATATATAAGTAAAGTATTGGAAAAAGATAGCGATTACGAAATGAAAATTGCTATGCCAATACAGGGTGGAAAAATCATTCCATTGTCCGTGGGGGAAAGTTTAATGGCTTGTTTTTATTCCAATCTGGGGGCCATTTATGAATGCAGGATTAACATAACGGACCGATATAAAGATGGTAATATATTTATCTTGGAAATAGAAATAGTTTCTCAGTTGAAGAAGGTGCAAAGAAGGAACTTTTACCGATATTCCTGTATGTTGGCAATGCAATATATTGTTTTACCAGAGGATGCTGATGAAGCAGAAGCAATGGAACAGTCAAATCCTGAGGTTTGGAAGCAGGCGGTGGCCATGGATATTAGTGGTGGTGGAATCCGAATTGCTTCAAAGATAAAGGAAGAAGAAGGAGCTTATATTGAGATAAAGTTGCCTTTGGTAAACGGAAAGGAACATACGGTGCTGTATACAAAGGCTAAAATTATACGTGCGTTGCCGTCCTCGCAAAGCGGAGTTTATGAACTCAGGGCAGAGTTTGTGGATATTTTAGAGGCGGATAGAGAAGAAATTATTAAGTATATTTTTGATATGGAGCGTAAAAAACGACAAATAGAAAAAGGACTGGCGTAAATGAAGAAAAATATTTTAGTAATTGATGATTCTGCATTCATGAGAAGGGTGATTTCTGATATAATTAACGAAGATAATGAATTCAATGTAAAGTATATGGCTAGTAATGGAAGCATTGCGCTGGAAACTGTCGAGAATTATCAAGATATAGATGGTATTTTCCTGGATTTATGTATGCCTGTAATGGACGGACTTACATTTTTGAAAGAATGCAGGAAACGTAATATTAATATTCCAGTAATTCTTGTCAGCTCATCAGTCAGCCGGGATGGTGCTGAAACAATGCAGGCACTTGAAAATGGAGCATGGGATTTTTTAAAGAAACCGGAACGATTGTCAAAGATGCGTGAAGACGATTTTAAATTGCAGGTTACGAAACGTCTTGATCTTCTTAGGGTGAATCCGGATAAACCTGGTAAACAAAAGAATCCTAATAATGTTTTAGGAGGCCGTCAGAAGTCAAAATATAAACAAGACAGACGGGAACATCAGGAAATATATTTGAAACCTGTGCAACGTGATTCAGGAAGAGGAAAGAACAAATTAGTAGCTTTGGCTTGTTCTACTGGCGGGCCGAAAGCATTACAAATGGTGATTCCTTATCTGCCTTCGAATTTAAATGCACCCATGGTGGTTGTGCAACATATGCCAGCCGGATTTACGAAGTCATTGTCCGTTCGATTGAATGAATTAAGCAAAATTGCTGTAAAGGAAGCTGAGGACAACGAAGTGTTGGAAAAGGGGCAGGTCTATATTGCCCAAGGTGGAAAACATCTTTCAGTTGCAAATGAGAATGGTATTCATCGGATTAAACTTTTGAATACACCACCTAGAGATGCCTTACGTCCTTGTGCAAATGTTATGTATGAAAGTTTGGTTCAGTCCCATTTTGATGAAATTGTCTGTGTGGTTTTAACAGGAATGGGAAGTGATGGAACGGTTGGAATTCAAACACTAAGCAAATCACAAAAATTACATGTGATTTCTCAAGACCAAGAGTCTTGTGTTGTATATGGAATGCCTCGTGCAATTTACGAGACAGGGTTAGTAAATCAAGTGTTACCATTAAATAAAATAGCGAATGCTATTACAGAACAAGTGGGGGTGTCGTGATGGATTTAAGTCAATACTTAGAGATTTTTATTGATGAAACAAATGAACATTTACAAAATTTAAATGAGCAGTTATTGATTCTGGAAAAAGAACCGGAAAATGAGAATACCATAAATGAGATATTTAGAGCAGCCCATTCTTTAAAGGGTATGGCAGGTACCATGGGATATAAGAGAATGCAAAGATTAACTCATGATACAGAAAATGTTTTTTCTGAAATCCGTAATGGAAAGATGAAAGTAACGGATGGTCTTGTTGATACCTTGTTTCGTTGTTTGGATGCTTTGGAAGGGTATCTTGAAACAATTCAGTCCACAGCAGACGAAGGCACAGAAGATAATGAAGACATTATTAAACTTTTAAATGATTTTATTTCAAATGAAGGTAAGGCAGATGTTTCTCAGCCTGCTGCAAAGAAAGAAGAAATAGAAAATAAGCAGGAAGCTTCTGGAAAAGAAAAATACAAGGAACTTAATATTTTAGATTTTGAAAGAAATGCCATTAAAGAAGCTGCTAATAATGATATTAAGGCATATGGCATTA
This sequence comes from Lachnospiraceae bacterium, assembly GCA_017399685.1. Classification (GTDB taxonomy): domain Bacteria; phylum Bacillota; class Clostridia; order Lachnospirales; family Lachnospiraceae; genus RGIG1668. The sequence goes on along the minus strand of JAFQBM010000028.1, from coordinate 115,164 downwards.
CTGTTTATGTACAGGAAAGCTGTTTATTAAAAGCAGCAAGAGCATTTTTGGTGTTTAAAGCTTTGGAATCTTTAGGTGAAATTATTAAGAGTTCACCAGAGGTACAGGATATTGAAGACGAAAAGTTTGATTTTGATTTCTCTGTTATTTTCTTGTCTGATAATAGTGCAGAGACCATTAAAGCAGCTGTTTTAGATGTATCTGAAATTAAAGAAGCTTACATAGGTGAAATTGTACTTGAGCAGATAGAAAAACAAGAAACTGCAGTAGCGAAAGAGACAGTTGAAACAGTAAAGAAAGAAACAAAACCAGCAGAAACTGCTGCACCAAAACAGGCAGCTCAGAAGACACCAGCAAAGCCAGTAGGACGTTCGGTTCGTGTTGATATTGAAAAACTAGATGTATTGATGAATCTGGTAAGTGAGTTAATTATTGCTAAGAATGGACTTGTATCTGCTAGTGCTCAGGAAGGTTCTTCTATTAATGTAGGTTTTAACGAACAGATTGAATATTTGGAAAGAATTACCACAAATCTTCATGAATCTGTTATGAAAGTCCGAATGATGCCAATCGAAAGTGTTGTAAACAAATTCCCACGTATGATTCGTGACTTATGTAAGAAACTGGACAAGAAGATGGATTTGCTCATGAGCGGTGAAGATACAGAACTGGATCGTACTGTTATTGATGAAATCGGTGATCCATTGATGCACTTGCTTAGAAATTCAGCAGACCATGGTCTGGAATCTAATGAAGAACGTATTCGTTTAGGAAAACCAGAAGTTGGTACGATTCGTTTGGATGCATATCAGGATGGTAATAACGTTGTTATTGAAGTTGGCGACGATGGACGTGGTATTGACACAGAAAAGGTTAAGAATTCAGCACTTAAAAAAGGAACAATTACACCAGAACAAGCTGAAAATATGTCAGATAAAGAAATCATCGATTTATTATTCAGACCAGCTTTTTCTACAGCGGAACAAGTTTCTGATGTATCAGGAAGAGGTGTTGGACTTGATGTTGTTAAGACTAAGATTGAAAATCTAGGTGGAGATATTGAAGTATCTACCAAGAAGGGAGAAGGCAGTGTATTCAGCATCCGTTTACCATTGACTTTAGCTATTATACAGGCATTAATGGTAGAATTAAGAGATGAAAAATATGCGATTCCATTGAACTCTATTGAAATGATTGAGGATGTAAATGTTTCCGATATTAAGTATGTACAGACAAAAGAAGTAATTAATATTCGTGGAACTGTAATTCCTTTGATTCGATTAGATCAGGTACTTAACTGTCCGGAAAAGGAAACAGAAGATGAGAGCTTATTAGTGGTTATTGTTAAGAAGGGTGACAAACAAGTTGGACTTGTTGTAGATGAATTAATAGGCCAACAGGAAATCGTAATTAAGCCTCTTGGCAAGTATATTAATATTAATAAGATTATTAGTGGTGCTACGATTCTTGGTGATGGTGAGGTTGCTTTAATCTTAGATGCAAATACATTGGTATAAGGGGGCTTAAAAGATGGAAAATCAAGAAATCATGGATGAAGGAAAACAATACATTGTAGTGAAACTTGGTTGTGAACAGTATGGCATTGATATTAAATATGTAGATAATATTGTTCGTATGCAGAGAATTACCAGAGTACCAAAGGCACAACCTTACTTTAAAGGTGTAATTAATCTGCGTGGAGAGATTATGCCGGTTATGAGCATTCGTCTGAAATTTAATTTGGAAGATGATGAAATAACTAAAAAATCCAGAATCATCATTATTAAAACAGAACAACAAGCCTTGGTTGGGATTATAGTAGATGAGGTAAAGGAAGTTGTTACCTTAATGGAAAATCAGGTCGAAAAAGTTGCATATGAATATGGGAAAGACGATTTAAATTCATATTTAGTAGGCGTAGGAAAATATAATAATGAATTAATTTCACTTTTAAATATTAATGGTGTAATTAGCGAACAAGAAAAAGGTGATAATTAGTGTCAAGTGATATTAAAGATATTTATAGTCGTAATTTAGATATTCTTAGTGAAATCGGTAACATTGGTGCCGGAAATGCAACTACTGCATTGGCACAAATTATTGGAAATAAAGTCAACATGGACGTACCTCAGGTACGTCTACTTGGCTTTAATGAGCTTACTGAAATAGTTGGTGGAGCTGAAAATATCGTAATAGGAATTATGTGCCGGATTGAAGGAGATTTAACCGGTATGATGATGTTTATGCTAGAAAAATCTGCTGCTAATCATCTTATTGATATTGTTATGATGGGATTTGATGATGGAAGCGAGGAAGAGTTTTCGGAAATGAAGTTATCTGCATTACATGAGCTTGGCAATATTATAGTTGGAGCTTATCTGAATGCTTTGGCTGGATTAACCGGACTTAAGGTTATAGAATCGATTCCTCATTTAAGTATTGATATGGCAGGAGCCATATTGAGTGTACCTGCCATTGAATTTGGAAAAATGGGAGATGAAGCCTTACTGATTGAATCTCGTTTTTTTGAGGAAGACAGGGCCGTTTCAGGATACTTTATCTTGATTCCAGATGTGGCATCATATGATACAATTTTAAAATCTTTACATATAGGGTGATAATTTATGGCAGATGTGATACGCGTAGGAATGGCCGATTTAAATATCTGTAAAGCACCGGATTCCATTACCACATTAGGTTTGGGTTCTTGTGTAGGGATTGTGTTATATGATAAGAGGAATAAAATTGCTGGGCTGGCTCATATTATGCTACCGGACAGTACCCAGATTAGAAATAATTCGAATTTAGCAAAATTTGCAGATACAGGGATTGACCAATTGATACATGAATTAAAAACAGCAGGGGCAGACATAAAAAGTTTGACTGCAAAGATTGCAGGTGGAGCTCAGATGTTTAGTTTTTCAGGTTCCAGTGATTTAACAAAAGTCGGGGATAGAAACGTGGAAGCTACGGTTCAAAAATTAGAGACTCTGCGAATCCCGATTTTAGCTTCTGATACAGGCAAAAATTATGGTCGAACTATTGTGTTTTCTCCAGAAACAGGTCTTTTGCAAATAAAGGCTGTTGGTAAGGAAATAAGCTACATTTAATTAAGGAGCAGACTTATGAGAGTCAGATATATCACACCATTTGTTGTTTTGGTAGCATGTTTGATTACATGTATTATAAATATTATAAATGGAGTAGAAACTTTATTTTTTTTAAAATCGTTATTGCTGATTTTAATTGCATCCTATATCATAGGTGCCATAGGGACAGCAATTGTTACTAAAGTTACAACGGAAAAGAAGGAAGAGGTATCTACGGATATCGATTTAGAAGAAGAGAAGGAAGAGGACGATCAGAACGTGTCTGCGAAAGAAAAAGAAAAATAAGGGGTTGTAGTGTATGGACGAAGCAGAAAAAAACAAGCTATGGGAAACATACTCAAAAACAAAAGATAGTAGTATAAAAGAAAAACTTATCATTGAATATGCACCTCTCGTTAAGTTTGTTGCTGGTCGTTTAAGCATGTATTTGGGGTATACAGTTGAATTTGATGATTTAGTTGGATATGGTATTTTTGGTTTGATTGATGCCATTGATAAATTTGATTATGAGAAAGGGATTAAGTTTGAAACCTATGCCAGTCTTAGAATCAGAGGGTCGATTCTGGATCAGATTCGAAAAATGGACTGGATTCCAAGATCTGTGCGGCAGAAACAAAAGAAAATTGATTCTGCCATGTCTTCTTTGGAGGCTAAGTTAAACCGTCCAGCCACCGAAGAGGAATTGGCAGGTTTTTTGGAATTATCTGTAGATGAATTACTTCAGTGGTTAGAGCAAACGAATATATCTAATGTTGCTTCCCTGGAAGAATTTGTAGAACAGGGGGCCGAGATTGGAATTGATGATAGTAGAAGAAGAAAATCTGATATGCCGGAATCAGCATATGAAGAGAAGGAATTAAAGGACATTTTAATCAAAGCTCTGGACGGTTTGACAGAGAAAGAACGTAAAGTCGTAGAATTATATTATTATGAAGAACTTACTTTAAAAGAAATCAGTATGGTACTGGAAGTGTCAGAATCCAGAATATCGCAGTTACATACCAGAGCCATACAAAAATTAAAGGAAAAGCTTGGAAATAATATTGCGATTTTTATGGGATAATGGGAGGGTTGATTTTATGTATATCGATGGTTTTTTTCAAATAGAAGCAAAAAAAGATGGTGCTTATCTTCGTCTGTTTCCACCTATGGAGGGCGGAAATAAGATAGTAGTAGATGAAATTTTGGATTTATGCAAAAAAGAGTTGATTAATGATATTGATGCCATGGCAATAAAATCTGCCGTGGCTAATTTAAGTGAAAGAATGGAAATGAAAATCAGTGATGCTGATATTATTCCAATTAATGAAACCATGAAGGTTGAGATTGATGAATCCGCTATGAGAGCAACTGCTCGTTTTTATCCTCCATCTTCTAAGGGAGCGTTAATGACTAAGGAAGAAATCTTAAACGATCTCAAGGTAAAAGGGATTGAATTTGGAATTTCGGATGATGTAATTGAGAGACATTTAAAAGCAAGACAATATTGTCATACTTATTTGATTGCAGAGGGATTACCAGTAGTGCCAGGAGATGATGCTGTGATTAAATATAATGTGCAGCTTAAGAAAAAGGCAACTCCTAAGTTAAATGAAGATGGTTCTGTGGACTTCCATAACCTGGATATGATAAGTCATGTGAAAAGGGGAGAAGTTCTTGCTATCTTAAAGAAAGAAGTTCTTGGTATTGATGGTAAGAATCTATATGGTAAAACGATTTCCCCTAAGATGCCAAAGGTTTTAAGATTGAAAGCAGGTGAAAATACGGCGATTACTGCAGATGAGTGCAAATTATATAGTACCTGCGATGGGCATGTTGTTTTTGCGGAAAGTGGAATCTATGTTTCTAATGTTTATGAGGTAAAAGAGGATGTTGACGTTAGTACAGGAGATATTGAGTATAATGGTTCTGTTCATGTAAAAGGTTCTGTTAGAACTGGCTTTTCTATAAAATGTACCGGGGATATTATTATTGATGGTGTAGTAGAGGGTGCAAATCTCTGTGCAGAAGGACAGATTATTTTAAAACGTGGAATTCAGGGAATGAACAAAGGACAGGTAGAAGCGAAAGGAAATCTGGTAGCAAGATTTATCGAGAGTGCCAATGTTAAAGTTGGAGGTAAAATACAGACAGATACGATACTGCATAGTAAGGTTCATGCAGATGGTGACATTGTATTAGAGGGTAAGAATGCCTATATCACTGGAGGGAAAATTTCAACCAAGTCGAATATCATTTCCAGAAGTATCGGTTCCAATATGGAAACAGCTACAGAACTATATTTGGGTCCTGATTATGATATTATGGCCGAAATGAAGGATTTGTCGGCAAAAATTGACCTAAACAATGAGAAAATGGAAGAAATGGATGAATTAATACTTAATTATAAAAAAATTCTGACAAAAGGCCAGGCATTGCCACAAGATAAACTTGATTTATTAAAGAATACCATGAAGCAAAAAGAAGTTGTTTCAAAGGAAGTAGAAGAATATAATCAACGAATGGATGAATTAAAGGAAGATTATGAGAAATATAGTAAATGTAAAGTAATGGCAAAAGGAATCATTCATCCGGGTGTAAGAATTACCATCATTAACCATGTTATGGCAATGAAAAATGAGGAAAATTTTGTCCGTATTGAAAAGGACAGGGCAGAAATTGTAGTAAAACCGTTATAATGGGAAGGAAGGATTGTTATGATTCGACCAATAGATATGCAAATGTCCATAAATAGAACAGAATCTGTGAGTCAGATTCAACAGCAGCAAAACCAGAGAGCGGTTCAGGAACATATGCAGTTTGGACAACAGGTAGAAAAAGAAGTAAAAAAGCAACAAGAAATCGTAATAAAAAAGGACTCTGCGTCTTTCAATGAATATAAGTATGATGCCAAAGAAAAGGGCAATAATGAATATCAAAAAAGAGAGAAAAAGAATCAAAAGAAAGAGAAAAAAACAGAGGATAAAAGTGAAATAAAAGAGAATTCTTCTTCTCATGATAGTTCTCAGGTAGAACGTGTAAATTTTGATATCAAGGTTTAGGAGGATACCAAAAGATGCAGACAGCAATTATAACTTTATTGATAGTGGGAATTTTAATATTTATATCTACCCTTTTTATGAATCCACAATATAAGGAAAAGGCAGATTCTGAAAAAGAATTTGAAAAAATGAATCTTACAAAAGAAGAAAAGCAGTCTTTGATTGAAAATGCTTCTATTGAAATCGTGGAGATTACTCAGGATAAGATTGAGGATGCAAAAGATAAACTTGAGAAAATTTCTAATGAGAAATTAATGGCAGTAGGTGAATTTTCAGATACCGTTCTTGGTGAAATGGATAAAACTCATAAAGAAATTATGTTTTTATATAACATGTTAAATGAAAAAGAAGCTGAAATAAAAAAATTAATGCAAGAGAAAAACAATCAAGCAAAGCTTTCAAAAGAAGAAATGGATTCATTAGAAGAAGTAAAAGAAATAGAAAATACCGAAAAGCCAGAGAAAAAAAGTGCAGGTTCTAAAACGGAGCCAACGAAATCCAGAACAAGAAAGTCTGCAGGTTCTAAATCAGCTACAGAGGAATCTGCTTCTGCAACAAAAACAAAAGCCACTACAAAGAGGCCATCCAAGAAAAAAGAAGAGGATGATTCATCAAAGGAAACAAGCAGAGAGAACAATAACGAACAAATTATCGCACTGTACCAGGATGGAGTTTCTATTGTAGATATTGCGAAGAAATTGAATTTAGGTAAGGGTGAAGTAAAGTTAGTGGTTGATTTATTTTCTCAAAAAAACAAGTAAAGAAGTTTAGTGAGTGATAATCGAAGGAAAAGATTTATCATAAGCTGCAATGATGAAAGATGTTGCTATGAATGAAATGGCTTAGATTCGTTTAAAGCAACAGGAGGAGAAAGATGCGAGTACGAGATTTTTTACAAGGATTTTCAGTGGGTATGATTGTTACCTGCTGTGTCCTTTTTATTGTGTTTAAAGGTAGTAATCAAATTAGTGATGAATATGTAATAGAACGTGCAAAACAGTTAAATATGGTATTTCAGGATGAAGATTCTTCGTTTTTAAAACAGGATGCTACAAAGGAAGAGAGTACAGAGCATCAGAATCCTACAGAACAAAATACAAATGATTCGAAGGAAGATTCTACTGTGAATGCTTCAGAGGATAAGGAAGTAGTAGTACAAGAAACTGTTACTATCGATATCACAAAAGGAATGACTTCTGAGGATGTTGCTAATATGTTATATGATTTAGGAATAATTGATGATGTAATAAAATTTAGTTATTATCTACATAACAACGGATACAGTTTGAGGGTAAATGTTGGAACATTTGAAATCCCATCAGATGCATCTTATGAAGAAATTGCTAGAATTATTACTAAATCAAAAAAAAGACTTGCAAATGATATTTATTTGTGTTAAAATTTCTAACGGTAAAAAAATACATGACGGCGGATTTTTAGGATGGTGTGAAAGATAACCTAAGAATATGAGGCTGTCAGAAGAGAAAACCATGGAGGTATATTATGAGCGTTATTTCAATGAAACAATTGTTAGAAGCCGGTGTACATTTTGGACACCAGACAAGAAGATGGAACCCTAAGATGGCTGAGTACATCTACACTGAAAGAAATGGTATTTATATCATTGACTTACAGAAGTCTGTAGGTAAAGTAGATGAAGCTTACGAAGCAATCAAGAATTGTGTTGCTGAAGGCGGAAAGATCCTTTTTGTAGGAACTAAGAAACAAGCTCAGGATTCTGTTAAGTCAGAAGCTGAAAGATGTGGAATGTACTACGTTAACGAAAGATGGTTAGGTGGTATGTTAACTAACTTCAAGACAATTCAGGGTAGAATTGAACAATTAAAGAAAATCGAAGCTATGGAAGCAGATGGTACTTTTGATGTATTACCTAAGAAAGAAGTTATTGAATTAAAGAAACTTCAAGCTAAGTTACAAAAGAACTTAGGTGGTATCAAAGAAATGAAAACTATCCCAGATATGATTTTCGTTGTTGATCCAAGAAAAGAAAGAATTTGTATTCAGGAAGCTCACAGTTTAGGAATTCCACTAGTAGGTATCGCTGATACTAACTGTGATCCAGAAGAATTAGATTATGTAATTCCTGGTAATGATGATGCAATCAGAGCTGTTAAGTTAATCGTTGCTAAGATGGCAGATGCTGTTATCGAAGCAAATCAGGGCGCTGATGCAGTAGTTGAATCTGAAGAAGTAGAAGAAGCTTAATTTAAGATATCATTAAAAGTAAGGCCTTGGTCTGCTAGGCAGGCTGAGGCTATTTTTTAAATATGGAGGAAGATAAAAATGGCTATTACAGCAAGTATGGTAAAAGAACTTAGAGAAATGACTGGTGCCGGAATGATGGATTGTAAGAAGGCACTTGCTGAAACAGACGGCGATATGAATAAAGCAGTTGACTATTTAAAAGAAAAAGGTCTTGCAAAGGCTGCTAAGAAGGCTGGAAGAATTGCAGCAGAAGGTATTGTTGCGACTAACGTAAGCGAAGATGGAAAGGTTGCTTCTATCGTAGAAGTTAACTCAGAAACTGACTTTGTTGCTAAGAATGATACATTCAAGAGCTATGTTGCTAATGTAGCTGCTCAGGCTGCAACAACTAACGCAGCGACTATTGAAGAATTCTTAGATGAAGCTTGGGCACTTGATACTGCTAAGACTGTGAAAGAAGAATTAGCTTCACAAATCGCAGTGATCGGTGAAAACATGAACATTAGAAGATTTGCAAAGGTTACAACAGATGGACTTGTTGTTTCATATATCCACGCTGGTGGAAAGATTGGTGTATTAGTAGAAGCTGATACAGATTCTAATTCAGATGAAGTTAAAGAGTGCTTAAGAAATGTTGCAATGCAGGTTGCAGCTCTTAATCCAGAATACACAAGCAGAAATGAAATTTCTGAAGATGAACTTGATAAGTTAAGAAAGACTACAGTTGAAAGTGCATTAAATGATCCATTCTCACTTCCAATGCCAATCTTAAAAGGATTACTTGAAAAAGCAGTGAATGATAAAGTATGGTCAGACGAAGATATCGCTATGTACGAAGAGAAGAAGGATAATATGAAGTATTTACCAAACTTCCTTTCAGAAGCAGCTAAGGTAGCATTAGCAGGTCTTGCAGTAGCTGATAAAGAAGCTATCGAAGGTAACAAGATTTTCGGAGGACTTGTAGATGGTCGTGTTGCAAAACAACTTAAGGAAATCGTTTTATTAGATCAGACATATGTTAAGGCTGAAGATGGAAAGCAGTCTGTTGCACAGTATGTTGAAAGTGTTGCTAAGGCTGTAGGCACAAGCATCAGCATTAAGAAGTATGTTCGTTTCGAGACTGGTGAAGGACTTGAGAAGAAGGAAGAAGACTTCGCTGCTGAAGTTGCAAAGCAGATGGCTGGAAACTAAGAGTTTAGTTAATTGAATATTTGAGTTTATGAAACCCTTGATTTTGTTATGAAATCAAGGGTTTTTGTGTATCATGACTGAATTGTAGGTTTTAATCTATACTTTTTTTGTTAGAACATTACTAGAAGCTATTGAAATTGAAAAGGGAAATGTCCCAATTACACAAAGCAAGGTACTATTAAATGAGAAAAAACACCCTTCCGTAAAAAAATTACGGGAGGGTGTTGCGATTTATAAACTATTAGGGTATACTATAATATAAAGTAAGCGTTAAATAGAAAAGGTGGTATGAAATATGCTTAGAAAGTTTGAATTAACAAATTATAAGAATTTTAAAGATAATATAGTAATTGATTTTGGGGAAGTTGGTGGATATCAGTTTGGCATAGATTGTATTACAAGTAACACAATTAGCAAAATGCTTATATATGGAAGAAATGCTACTGGTAAGACCAATTTGGGGAAGGCTCTTATTGATATAGCATCAACATTAGCGGGATATACTAGATTTAATGATGGAGTTTTTTTGAATGCAGATTCAGAGGAAGATGTAGCATTATTTGTATATACATTTAAATTTGGAGTTAAAGAGGTTATATATAAATATGTAAGGTTGTCTGAAACGGAATTAAAAGAAGAGGAACTTCTTGTTGATGGAAAACAAATTTTTAAATGTTATTTTGGCAATGAAAAAATAATAAAGTGTGATTTAGATTATTTAAATGCTGAAGAAACAGTTATAAGCAGATTTTGGCAATCTAAGGATGTAGATGATGAAACACAAAGTTATACTGTGCAGCAAATTCCGTTTTTAAGATGGGTTATTAATAATATTGCATTGAAAAGTGATTCGGTATTATTAAGAGTGGCTGATTATGCAAAAAATATGGTTATGATGACTGTAAGTGGTTCATTGGGGATTAACCCAAGAAGAATGTATGATAAATTTTTTGAATATCTGGAAGATGAGAGGGAATTAAAAGAGTTTGAAGAATTTTTAAATTATATGGGTGTAGAGTGTAAGTTGGTTTTAAAGAAGTTACCAGATGGGCAGAGTGAATTGTATTTTAAACACAATAAACTAATTCCTTTTTATGAAAATGCATCGAGTGGAACTATTGCTTTGATGAATGTATATCGTCGATTAGTATTTGCGTCTAAAAATATTTCATTAATTTACTTGGATGAATTTGACGCATTTTATCATTATGAGATGGCAGAAAATCTTGTGAAATATTTTAAACAAATGCTTCCAAATTGCCAAATGATTTTAACTACACATAATACAAATTTGATGACAAATAGATTGATGCGACCAGATTGTTTATTTGTGTTATCAAGAAGTGGTAAATTGACAGCTTTATGTGATGCAACAACAAGGGAACTTCGAGAAGGACATAATTTAGAAAAGATGTATATAAGTGGAGAGTTTGAAGCCTATGAATAATGAGAATTGGAAGGAAGCACGAGAAAGAGGAAAGAATCTGCTTATAGTAGAAGGGAATCATGAGAAAAACGAATTGTTCGGATTGATTTTTAAATGTTTTCCGGAAATCAATATAGATATGGAAGATGTATGGATTTATGGAACGAATATTTATATACTATATGAAGACATTATTAAAGAGTACGAAGCGGATTGGGATGAACAGGATATAGATTTGCCTTATGTGATAAGTAAGAAAAATAGAAATAATATTCAGTATAAAAATGACTTTACTAATATTATTTTGGTCTTTGACTATGAGCATCATGATCCAAATTTTGATGAAGAAAAAATATTGAAAATGCAGAGATATTTCGGTGATTCGGCAGATGTTGGTAAGTTGTATATTAATTATCCTATGATTGAATCTTATCAGCATTTGGAGAGTATACCTGACATTGAGTATAAGAACAGACAGATATCAGTAACTTTGCAACCGGGAGTGCAGTATAAGAATAAGGTAAAAAATACTGTAGTGGCTAAAAGTGTTGATTTAGTCCGTAAAATGAGAGAAATCTTAGTACAGCGTTTCGAGGTAATGGACAATGCTGCATGTAACAAATGTGTGGATGAACTGTTGTTGATTTCAAATTCAAATAATGTGATAACAGCTATTGAAGGTAAGCTGAATAATGTTGTTGAGCAAAAGTATATAAATACAGCAAGGTATCAGTTTGCAGATTTGTTATCTAAGTTTGGTTATATGGATAAGGAATATTCATATTGGAATTATATGAGGGAAATGTTTAAGCAGATTGTTATTCACAACATTTGTAAGGCTAATAAGGTACAAAATGGCTTATATCAAATATCTTGTAATGAATATAAACAATGTTTTCAACAGTTGGATTTGGATAAGATTTTACAAATACAAAATGAAGTAAGCAGAGATGTTCAAAATGGTTACATATGGGTATTGAATACTTGTGTTTTTGTGATTGCTGATTATAATTTTTCACTTGTGCTAGCTGATAAGTAAAAGGATTATGAAGGAAAAAGTAAAGAAACGATAAAAGGGGAGGAACTAAAAAGAGATATAGGAAATTTTGGTAGATAGAAGTAAAGGAGAATTAAGAATGGAACTTTTAAGGGAGCTATCGAAATAACACCACTTAGTGGAACGTTCTATTTCGAAGCGAAGAAGGAATATTATAGAGATATGATGTATTTTTATGGTTTTGGTCGCTGTGATGGTTTCTGGGAGAATAGTGCTCTGTGTATGACATATCCGAAGTCTTATGTTGGTACAGAAAATGTGAAAAAAACTCATGGGTGTACTAGATGAAGCAGCTAAGAGTTATCATGAAGAAAAAATGGAAAGTTAGAAACGCATACTGCTTGGTCATAGTGTAAGGATAAACTGATAAGGTGAACAACAAGAAGTTTTACGAATCGAAGCTAAAGAAATGTTTATGTATAACAAAGGAGCTATAGTAGTGGGCTCCTTTGCTAATAAAATTGATAAAAAATTAGGGGAATTATAAAATCTGTATCTCAAATGCAGTAGTCTGTGGTGGAATGCTGGCAGTCATAAAAGAGGCATGACGTACCCGGACTCTTTGACCGGGCGTTAATCTTGAAAAATTTACACTTCTTCCGTTCCGGTCTAATATTAATGTATTCATTGGAACATTGAATCTGATAATAGAAGAGAAGTTTCTGTCACTTATGGTAGTAAAACTTCTGTTTTGTCTGTCGATATCTAATATTCTGCCGATTGTGGTATTGGCTTCCATCGGTCTTCTGACAATTCGTATCATAAAAGCATTTGATTGAGGTGGAATGCTTCTTGTCATGGCGGAGGAAAAAGAAGCATCCACAATCATGCCTTCTCTTAAGCTGGTAACGGGAACTCTGTTACCATTTTCGTTGAGAATAATAGTGTTATTTCCAACCACAAGTCTTACAGTTTGGGATGCTCTTTGGCAATTAACACAGTCGTTATATGAGATTGTGACAAAAGTATTAGAACTTTCATTGTTAATATTTTCTATCAAGGCATTAGAAACCTGAATTACTGAATCTGTAGGAAAAAAATTGTCCATAAATCACCTTAAAGTGTTTTTATATAGTATATTCTATATAGGGAATCAAAGTGTCGGAAATGGTTGAGAAAATAAACATTCATTCGTGATGATTAAATCATATTTTGAAAAATTAATAAGATAAGCAGGATTGTGAGAAATGTTCGTTTGTGAATTATGTTAATAAATCTATGAATGGAAAATTTTTTATGCAAAGGTATAGAGATATGTGATTAGGTGTGTTACAATTTAAATAAATCCAATAGAAAGTCAAATTGGGGTTCTAATATGAGATTAAAAAATATATTGATTGTGATAAATGATATTGAGTTATCAAAGGAGTTTTTATCAGGAATTATTTGGTTTACGGGCGGTAACGGATTTTGAGGAGAATGTAATTTTATCTGAAGGACTTGTGTTAGAAGAAAAGGAGTGGTTAAAATATGATTCTTACAATATTTGAAGTCGAAAATTTAAAGAAAGAAGTCTTACAGAAATTTTCTGTGCAAATTCATTTCCATGATAGCTGTGGAGGACAGTATTTTACGGTTGACGAACCGACAGAGGAATTGAAAGAATTTGTAATTGAATTTTTTGCTACTAAAAAGCTTGAAGTGGTCTTTTCAGAAACAGGAGTACAGTTTAGAGTTGTAAAAATAGGTGATGTTTAAAAAATATAAAAGAAACATGAATTAAAATTGAGTTATTTCCTATTGTGTGGTAGTATTTAAATAAATAGAAGATTACCTTTAGCAATAGAGAAAAGGAAGATATGGAAACGATGATTGTTTATATGAAACAGTATGTAAATGTAGTACATAGAACTGAAGATTAGATATATTGTGGCATGATAAATATGTCATTATAATGTATAAATTAATTAAAATAAATAATAAATGTATAATGATAGGATGGAGAGAATGAATTATGAGAAAAAAGAAATTAGTATCAGCTTTATTAATTTGTATGCTTGCATTAACGGGATGTGGAGGAAATAAGAATACGGATAGTAAGAGAGATTCTGTCTTAGACCATATTGATGAAAAGGACAAGGTAAAGACAGAAACTCAGGATGAGAACACAGAGGATGACAGGGAATCCGATGAGGATGAAGGAAAAGAAACAGAGAATGCAGTGGCACCTAAAATTGAGATACAAGGTGAGTTTGTGGAAGACAGATATCATGAAGATGGAAAATTATCACTTTGCAATCTTACATATAGTACCTTAGGGGTGAGTGACAATGAATATCCGGAATTAAGTGATGCATTTGCTGCATGGTCTGATGAAAGACAAAACGAATTAACTTCTTTGCTGGATGAGTATGCACTTATGGCATCAGAAAATACTACACTGTTAGAAGAATATCTGGAGTATGAATATCATTGTATGTTTAGTATATATCAAAGTCTTGAAGTGGAAAGGGCAGACAGCCGGGTGGTTAGTTTATTAGAATACACAAGCACCTATACGGCAAGTGAAAATGATATATTAAAATATACAGGTTTGAATTTTGATACGGAAAATGGTAATATGCTGTCACTTTCTGACATTTTAGATGATGAAGAAGGGTTTTATCTGGCAGCCACGGATTATATTATCGAAGATTTAAAAGAGACTCAAATTGAATATTTAATTCCGGGGTATGAAGAAAAAGTTGCAGATATGTGGAATGGTAATGTGTCGTGGTATTTGGATGCTACTGGTGTAACGATTGTATTAAATCCGGGAGAGGCGGATGAAATTGTTTCTCCGTCAGCAAATTACAATGGGATTTATACTACGTTACCTTATTCTGAATTTTCTGAATTTCTTTCAGAAAAATATGCAGGTAATCAACATAAAGGAATTGCCAGATTGTGTACGGGAGAAACATGTCTTTTGGAAACTTCAAATGGTATGATTGATGTTAGTGTAGAATTGCAGACGAATTATGATATGGGACTTAGTTCATCTATTATACATGTAGGGGATTCTGAGGTGAAGATTGGTGAGTTTTCTTATACTGAGGCTGCCTATATTATGAAACGAAACGATGACAGGGTTTTCTTAATTATAACCAGTGATTACATGTCTGATGATTATTTAACATCTTTATATGAAATAACAGATGGAACTATTAAGTTTTGTGATGAAATACCAGATGCCAGTCTGGGTGGTGCAACAATCAATACTGAGATGATAAGTCTAAATGTACATTTAAACACGCTGGGATCTTATGTAAGTAAAGCAGAATATGAAATAGATGAAAATGGAAAGTTTTATCAAATAGATAAAATGTTCCACATTGGCTCTGAGAATCCGGCCAACAATCTTTCGATACTTACTACTATACAGGAATTACCGGTTGTAATAGATGGTATTGATACGATGCTTCCAGCTGGTAGCCGTATTAGTGTTACAGGAACGGATAATGTTAGTGTAATTACTTTTTATGATGTAGATACAAAACAAGAGGGTGAGATACATTTTGAACGGGGAAAAGGGGAAGATTTCTGGATGATTTATATTAATGGATGTTTCGAAGATGATTATTTTGAATATCTGCCATATGCAGGTTAATAAAAACATTTGAATAGAGGGATTTTTATGAAGAAAGCACAAATGAAACAAATAATAATGAACTGTTATGCATGGATGAACCGTTCCAAGATTCTTTTATGTATCAGAAGTGGACTTGTAATGCTAATACCGGTTCTTCTGATTGGTTCTTTTGCGCTGGTATTCAGGTCCCTTCCTATTCCGGCATATCAGGATTTTATACATGATTTTTTATCCGGTGCCATTGATTTGTTTTTTTATTATATTAATGCGGCAACTTTTGGTATCCTGTCAATTTATTTTGTTATTAGTATTTCTCTTTGTTATTCCCAACAGATTTTTTCTGAGAAGGGAAATGGATACGGAACGGTATTTGCATCGTTGATTGCATTTGTTATTTTTAGTGGTTCTATTACAACGGAAGGGCTGGAAATAAGCAATTTCGGGGTGACCGGACTGTTTACGGCTATCGTTTGTGCTTTGGGTGCCTCATGGTGTTATGAAAAATTTGGTAAAAGTATAAGAAAATTTGCTCATTATTACACTGTGGGTGAAGACGATACTTTTCATGATGTATTGATGACACTTGTTCCGATTTTGGGAGTTTCTGTTGTTTTTTCTGCTATCAATACGATTTTGGTAGTTGTTTTTGATGTAAGTAGTTTTCATACTTTATGCATGGAACTGATGAATAAGATTTTCAGCAATATGGGACGTTCTATCTGGACAGCACTATTATTTGAGTTTATATTACATTTACTTTGGTTCTTTGGGATTCATGGGAGTAATGTTCTGGAACCTGTATGTCAACAAATTTTTGTTCCGGCATTAGAAGTGAATCAAGAATTAATTTCCAGTGGGTTACCAGCTACAGAAATATATAGTAAAACTTTTTTTGATGTTTTTGTGATTATGGGTGGCTGTGGTAGTGTGATGTGTTTATTGATTGCAGTATTGTTGTTTAGTAAAAGACGCAGCAACCGGAATCTTTCCAAACTTGCGATAATTCCCATGATATTTAATGTAAATGAAATTATGGTTTTTGGTATGCCGATTGTATTAAATGGGATATTTCTGATACCTTTTTTATTGACACCGATGCTTTTTGTACTTACCAGTACCTTTGCAATGAAGTCAGGATGGGTACCAATTCCGGTTAATCATGTAGAGTGGACGACGCCGATGCTTTGGAGCGGCTATCTTGCTACAGATTCTGTTGCAGGAATTGTATTACAGTTGATTAATTTATTCCTTGGTGTTATGATTTATCGGCCTTTTATAAAAATTTATGATGAAGAGAGATTAAAAAATGCCCAGGAACGAATGAATCGTCTTGTTTCTATGATAAAAGAAAGCGAGGAATCCAGAAAGCCACTACGTTTATTATCATTGACCGGTGAAATGGGGATTATTGTGAAAAATTTGGTGGATGATTTTGAACATTATTTGATTTCACAGAAACCGAAATTATTTTATCAACCTCAATTTGACCAAACTTCTAAATGTATTGGAGCAGAGGCATTGCTTCGTTGGAAACATCCACTATATGGGATGATTTATCCACCTTTGGTGGTGCAGATAGCAGAAGAAACGGGCAATCTGCTACGATTGGAAGAGAATATTTTTCGTACGGTGTATGACGATTTAGGTCAATTGATAGATATCATTGGAGACGATGCAAAAATTTCTATTAATGTTACAGGAAATTCGATTCAATTAGAGGAATTTGAGCAATTTTTATCACAATTAAGAGAAGATCATCCTAAGTATTGCCGGAATGTAATGGTGGAAATTACGGAACAGGCTACATTATTGTTTAATGAAGAATTGGTGGAACGTCTTTCCAGAATCAAAGATATGGGATATCGTCTGGCCATTGATGATTTTTCCATGGGAAATACTTCTATGAAGTATCTTCAAACCAATGTGTTTGATATAGTCAAATTAGATGGTTCCTTAACGAAGGATATTTTATATAATGATAGAACCAGGGACATCATTGCATCCATTACGAAACTATCTCGTAATTTTAATATTCAGGTAATTGCTGAGTTTGTAGAAACCCAGGAACAAAGACAGGCTCTGGAAAATGTAGAATGTTATTTATATCAGGGATATTTATACAGTCCGGCAGTTTCATTAGATAAATTGTCTGTTGCTATTAATAAAAATAAAGAAGCATAAATTATGTATGAAGGAATGTGAAACAAGTATGAGAATCGTAAATTTAATTGAAAATATAAAGGGGAATCCGGAATGTGACTTTGAGCATGGATTAAGTATTTATGTAGAAACTGAAACATATAAATTATTAGTGGATACCGGTTGTACAGATAAGTTTCTTGAAAATGCGAAAAGACTTTCCATTCAGCTGGAAGATGTGGATTTTGTCGTTTTGAGCCATGGGCATTATGATCACGGAGGAGGACTTTTGCATTTTGCGAAGGTGAATTCTCATGCACACATTTATGTAAGAGACAATGTATTTTCAAATTTTTATCATGGAAAGGATGAAAATAAGAGATATATTGGTCTGGATAAAAGAATATCAAATTTATCCCAGATTCGCTATGTTGGTGGAACTATAAGGATAAATGAGGAATTGCTTCTTTTTACAAATGTCACATCCAGAACGTTATGGCCTTCTGGCAATCTAGAACTTACAGTAGAGAAAGACGGTGTTTTGGTTCAGGATGATTTTTCACATGAACAGTATTTAGTGATTTCACGAGAGGGAAAAGATATATTGATTTCCGGATGTGCTCATAATGGTATTTTGAATATTCTGGAAGAATATCATCGAATATTTTCTAAAGATCCAGATGTGGTAATTAGCGGGTTTCATATGATGAAAAAGAATGGATATAAGCAGGAAGATATAGAACTTATTGAACAGACTGCATGGAAATTAAAAGAATATAAAACAAAATTTTATACTTGTCATTGTACCGGTGAAGAACCATATGAAAGAATGAAACGGATTTTAAAAGATCAGATTGAGTATGTTAAAAGTGGAGAAGAAATTAGATTTGATAAGGATTAAAATAATATGATAACAGTGTTGAAAGTTAAAAAAGCGTTCTGTTCACAGAAAAGGTTTTTTGATTTTATAACGTGCATTATAATATAGTAAAGTGTGCATTGCACACTTTCTTTTTTTGGGAATAATATGGGATAAAATGCAAATAGTAAAGAATATGAAAGTTGACAAAAAAGAAAAAAAGGATAAGATTATTTTGGCAGTTCGGAGCAATACATTATAGGAGAAATTCGAATTGTTACAGGTATTTTAATAGAGAACGAATGAGTGAACAGAAAGGAGTATTTATGGACACAGAAACGGGTAGTAGGAGCAAAAATAAGTTAAAAGCATTGGTGTCTGGTGTGCATTTGTAATGAAATAGGAAAGGATGTTTTATTACAAATGTATACCAGAGGCTGATGTTTCTCGCTTTGCTTTTTTACCATAAAATATCTATGAAACAATAAAGTAGAAAGGTATGGTAAGTGACGTGGAAACTAAAATGAATATTTGCGAATTGATTTTAAAGTTATTGGAAGAAAAGAATTATTCGGAATTGAAAGAATTGCTGATTGAAATGAATCCCGCAGATATTTCTTCTGTTTTTGAGGAAATAGCCAGTGAGAAAATTCCGCTTTTATTTCGTCTTTTACCAAAGGTTCTTGCTGCGGAAACCTTTGTGGAAATGGAGGCAGATGCTCAGGAATTACTGATTACAGGATTCAGTGATAATGAATTAAGAGAGGTTCTGGATGAACTGTATCTGGATGATACTGTTGATATCGTGGAAGAAATGCCTGCCAATGTAGTAAAAAGAATTTTACTTAATTCTGATTCTGATACCAGACAGATGATCAATGAAATTTTAAAATATCCGGATGATAGTGCCGGAAGTATCATGACCATCGAATATGTCAGTTTAAGACCAGGTATGACGGTGGAAGAGTCCATTAAGCGAATTCGGCGTACCGGTATTGATAAAGAAACTATTTATACCTGTTATGTAACGGATGATAACCGTTTTTTAAAAGGTAGTGTAACCATTAAATCTTTGTTGCTGGCAGAAGAATCGGATAAAATCGCAGATTTGATGGATAAAAAGTGTATTTCTGTCCACACTCTGGAAGATAAGGAAGAAGTTGCGAATAAATTTAATAAATATGACCTTTTGGCGATTCCGGTTGTAGATGTTGAAAATCGTCTGGTTGGTATTGTTACCTTTGATGATGCCATTGACGTTATGCAAGATGAGGCCACAGAAGATATGAAAAAGATGGCAGCGATTATTCCATCGGATAAATCTTATTTTAAGACTTCCGTTTTTGAAACCTGGAAGGCGAGAATGCCATGGCTATTGTTACTTATGATTTCTGCAACTTTTACGGGAATGATTATTACATCTTTTGAGAATGCCCTTGCCACCTGTACAGTACTTACAGCATATATTCCGATGCTTATGGACACTGGTGGTAATTCAGGGGGACAGACGTCAGTAACTATCATTCGTGCTCTTTCTTTAGGTGAGGTTGAATTTAAGGATACCATGAAGGCAGTATGGAAAGAATTCAGGGTTTCTCTTGCTTGTGGTATTACTTTAACAGTCTGCAATTTCGTAAAATTATTGGTATTTGACAGAGTGGAAATAATGATAGCAGTCGTTATTTGCATTACATTATTAATGACAGTTATCATCGCCAAAGTAATTGGTTGTATTCTTCCGATTCTTACGAAAAAACTTGGTTTTGATCCGGCAGTTATGGCAAGTCCTTTTATTACAACCATGGTTGATGCCATTTCTTTGATTATTTATTTTAAGGTGGCATCTGCATTGATTGGATTATAGGATGTTAATAAAGGTTAAAATAAATGTTGGAAAATAAAAAAAACAATTGACATACAGGAAAATTGATGTTAAACTACAATAGTGTGCCGCACAGTGAGGTAATAAAGTGTCTTTTGACCACCATAACTGGCGAGTAATTGTAATAGGAGGTGCCATATGTACGCAATCATAGCAACAGGTGGTAAACAATACAAAGTAGCAGAAGGCGATGTAATTAAAGTAGAAAAATTAAACGCTGAAGCTGGAAGTAAAGTTACATTTGATGTTGTTTTAGTAAACAACGGCGATGTATTAGTTGGTGATGCTCTTGCGAAAGCTTCTGTTGAAGCTACAGTCGAAGGTGAAGGTAAAGGTAAGAAAGTTATCGTTTACAAGTACAAGAGAAAGACTGGATATCACAAAAAGCAAGGACACAGACAAGCATATACTCAAGTTAAGATTGACAAGATTAATGCTTAATTATGGTTAGAATTACTTTTTTTAATCAGAATGGTAATTGTGTAGGATTTGAAGCGAAGGGACATGCCGGATATGATGTGGAAGGAAAAGATATTATCTGTTCTGCTATATCGGTTCTGGTTGTGAACTTTATCAATTCTATTGAGATTTTGACAGACGATGGTTTTGACGGGGAAGTCGAAGAAAAGACAGGAGATGTGAGGTTTCATTTCTTGGATAAAGATTCTATTTCACATGATGCAAGACTATTGATGGATTCGTTGATGCTAGGCATTGATGGAATTCGTGAAACATATGGAAAGCAGTATTTGAAAGTTAAAACTAAGGAGGTGTAATTACAATGATGAAGATGAACCTTCAGTTATTCGCTCATAAGAAGGGTGTTGGTTCTACTAAGAATGGTAGAGATTCCGAATCTAAGAGACTTGGAGCGAAGAGAGCAGATGGACAATTTGTTAAAGCTGGTAACATTTTATATAGACAACGTGGTACTAAGATTCATCCAGGTGTGAATGTTGGACGTGGTGGAGATGATACTTTATTCGCATTAACAGATGGAGTTCTTAAATTTGAAAGAAAGGGTAGAAACAAGAAGCAGGCTTCTGTTTACCCAAGAACAAACGACTAAGAATTAATGAACGGCTTTGAATCAACATGATTTAAAGTCGTTTTTTCATATAAACGAGGTGATACAATGTTTGCAGATAGAGCTAAGATATATATTCGCTCCGGTAAAGGCGGAGATGGCCATGTAAGTTTTCGAAGAGAATTATATGTACCCAATGGTGGACCGGATGGTGGTGATGGCGGTCGTGGTGGCGATGTAATTTTTGTGGTAGATGAAGGCTTAAATACATTAGTAGATTTTCGTAATGTAAGAAAATATTGTGCTGAAAATGGAGAAGATGGCGGTAAAAAACGTTGTCATGGTGCTGATGGAGCGGATATTGTTTTAAAAGTACCACCTGGAACTGTCATTAAAGATGCAGAAACAGGAAAAGTAATCCTAGATATGTCAAATAAAAAAGAACCTGTTGTTTTGTTAAAAGGAGGTCGTGGCGGAAAAGGAAACCAGCATTATGCCACTGCTACCATGCAGGTTCCAAAATATGCCCAGCCGGGCCAGAAAGCAAGAGAATTATGGGTGCAGTTGGAATTAAAGGTTATTGCAGATGTAGGTCTGGTGGGATATCCTAACGTAGGAAAATCTACATTTTTATCCCGTGTGACTAATGCAAAGCCGAAGATTGCAAATTATCATTTTACTACCTTAAATCCGAATTTAGGTGTGGTAGATTTAGCTCCAAACGAAGGTTTTGTAATAGCAGACATTCCTGGTATTATTGAAGGTGCTTCCCAGGGTGTAGGACTGGGATTTGAGTTTTTAAGACATATTGAACGAACCAAGGTGTTGGTTCATATGGTAGATGCGGCATCTACAGAAGGAAGAGATCCTATTGCAGACATTCATACTATTTTAGAAGAGCTAAAGTCATATAATAAGGATTTAGAAAAACGACCACAGGTAATCGCCGCCAATAAAATGGATGCCATGCCGGAAGAAGACCAGGAAGTGATCATTTCTATGCTGGAAGAAGAGTTTGGAAAAGAAGGCATGAAGGTATTTCCGATTTCAGCAGTAAGTGGACAGGGTGTGAAGGAACTTTTATGGCATATCAACAGTATGTTAAAAGATGTTGACCAGACAGTGGTAGAATTTGAACCGGAATATAACCTGGATTCATACGATGACCCTACAGAGCCATTTACAGTAGAAAAAGGTGATGAGGAAGGCGTATTTATTGTGGAAGGACCAAGAATCGAACGAATGTTAGGTTATACGAATCTGGATTCTGAAAAAGGTTTTGATTTCTTCCAGAAATTCCTGAAGGATACGGGAATTTTAACACAGTTAGAAGAACTGGGTATCCAGGATGGAGACATTGTAAAATTGTACGCTTTGGAATTTGAGTATTATAAATAAACGAAGTAATTCACGATGGTGATTTTTGAGATTGTTGTGAATGCGTGAGAACAAAGATGATTGATTTAAGGTAAGGGAGGAATTTTTATGACTAGTAAGCAAAGAGCTTATTTAAAAGGACTGGCTATGAACATCGATCCTATTTTTCAAATTGGAAAATCATCGCTGACTCCGGAAGTGACAGAAGCGATTCGGGAAGCCATTGATAAGAGAGAATTGATTAAAATATCCGTATTAAAAAACTGTCTGGATGACCCGAAAGAGATTGCCAATGTGCTGGCTGAACGAACAAGAGCCCAGGTGGTGCAGGTAATTGGTAAAAAAATTGTGTTATATAAGGAATCAAAGGACAATAAAAAAATCGAATTGCCAAAATAGATCTTTAGAGTGGTATACTTTTAGTATAACTGACCGTTGATAAACGGAGGAACGGAGGCAAAAAGTGAAAATTGGTATTATGGGTGGTACATTTAATCCGATTCATAATGGACATTTGTTATTGGCAGAAACTGCTTATGAGGACTTTGATTTGGACAAGGTTCTTATTATGCCTGTGAAGGAACCTGCCCATCGGAATATTTCCAGTAATGTGTCCGCAAAAGACCGGATTGAGATGGTGAAATTAGCTATTAAAGACAATCCTCATTTTGAATTGTCTTTATTGGAGATGGAAAGAGAAGGATATACTTATACTGTGGATACCGTTCGCCAGCTAAAAGAAGAACAGCCGGAACATGAGTATTATTTTATTATGGGAGCAGATTCTTTGTATCACTTTGAATCGTGGAAAGAACCGGATGAAATATTAAGATACGCAGCAATTCTGGCTGCTGGAAGGGACCATATTGCAGAATCGGAATTAGAGGCACAAATTGAGTATTTGTTGGAAAGGTATCCATATGGTAAAATATTTCCTTTGCTTACTCCAAACATGGAGATTTCATCCCATAATATTAGAAAAAGAGTTCGTAATGGACGTTCCATCCGTTATCTTTTACCTAAAGAAGTGGAAGAGTATGCATTGGCTCATAAATTATATCAAACAACGGGCAGTAAGTAACTATCTATATAAATGAGTTTTGTTGAAAATGAAAAATATAAAAATCAGGTAAAGCTAGAAAAGAAGTAAGGACTGGTGCAAATTATGGATCGAATTGAAATGCGTGAAAAACTGGAGAAAAAACTGTCGCCAAAAAGATTTGAACATTCTTTAGGTGTGGAATATACTGCGGCCTGCATGGCAATGTGTTATGATGTAGATATAGAAAAAGCTGCAGTTGCAGGTTTGTTGCATGATTGTGCAAAATATTTGTCACCAGAGAAAAAAATAAAGCTTTGCCAGGAAAATCATTTACCAATTAGTAAATATGAATATGCGAATCCGGAATTGCTTCATGGGAAGCTTGGAGCATTTTATGCAAAAAAGAAGTATGGGGTGGAAGACTCGGAAATACTGTCAGCAATCACTTACCATACTACTGGAAAAGAAAATATGACAGCATTGGAAAAGATTATTTACATTGCTGATTTTATGGAAGCAAACCGGAAAGAAATAAAAAATATGAAATTAATAAGAAAACTGGCATTTACAGATTTGGATTCTTGCTTGTGTGAGATAATGAAGAATACGATTCATTATTTGGAAGTAAAAAATGCGGTCATTGATGATATTACTTTAAGTGCATATGAGTATTATAAAAACGCATTGAAAACAGAAATAGAGGATGATTAAGAGACAGTGAAAGGAGAAAGAATATGCTAGAAAAAGTTAAAATAGCGGTAAAAGCTTTGGACGATAAAAAAGGTGAAAATATTTGTGTCATCGATATTAGTGAGCAGACTGTAATTACAGATTATTTTATTATTGTAAATGGTAATAGCCCAAGCCAGGTTCAGGCATTGGTAGATAATGTAATAGAGGCATTGGAAAAAAACGGTGTTACGTTGTTACAGTCAGAAGGAAAGGCTTCCGGAAATTGGATTTTGTTAGATTTTAATGATATCATTGTTCATGTATTTTTAAAAGAAGATAGAGAATTCTATGACTTAGAACGTATGTGGAGAGATGGAAAGTTCATTGATGTAAATACGTTGTTATAAAAAAGAAGTGTGTTTCGGAATAATGAGAAACACACTTCTTTTTCTTTTTCACCTTATCTTAAAAGTGAACGGTAAACACCAATTACTTTTCCTAAGATTTCTACCTTATCGACGATGATAGGGTCCATGTGGTCGTTTTCCGGCTGTAGACGATAGTGTCCATTTTCTTTGAAAAAACGCTTTACAGTAACACTATCTTCAAGTAAAGCTACGACAATGTCTCGGTCGCTGGCATTAGGCTGTTGTGCGACTAAAATCATATCACCATCCAGAATACCTGCGTTTATCATACTTTCCCCTTTTACTTTTAACATGAAAGCAGATTGGTTGGTAAGATAATCTGGTGGCATTGGGAAATATCCTTCGATATTTTCAACTGCTAAAATAGGTTCTCCGGCGGTTACAGTACCTACAATAGGTACATTTACGATTTCTCTTCGTGTCAGATTAAACTCATCATCTAAAATCTCAATCGCTCTTGGTTTGGTAGCATCTCTACGAATATAACCCTTTTGTTCCAGACTCGCTAAGTGGGAATGAACAGAAGAGGTGGATTTTAGTTTAACAGCTTCACATATTTCACGAACAGAAGGTGGATAGCCTTTGGAGAGGATGCATTCTTTTAAATATTCAAGAATTTCCTGCTGTTTCGAAGTAATTTGATTCGATTTCATGAAGTCCTCCTATATGTATTTGTTATAGTTCTGTTGCAAGTATAACATATGTTCGTTAAGATTGCAAACGTTTGTTTGTGGAAGATAGTGCACTTAAATGCGGTTTTGGATTGAAGTATTATACAATTATCATTCTAATGCAAAGTATTATGAAGTTTGGGTTTTAAGAAAATGATTGACGAAACGCTTTTTTGGTAGTAATGTAGTATGGTGGTTGGCAGTAACTAACACTGATCGTGATTGTTACTGCTAATTTAAAAACAGTAAGTTAGTGTAAACTAACAGAAAGGGGCTCTGATTATGAATTGCTTTGATATTATTGTTGGTGCTGTCTTGAATGGCATATTTTTATGATATGATTTTTAAAAACTTACAAATTGAATGTAAGACACTGCGAAAGGGCAATAAACGAAAAGGAGAATAAGCATGAAATATAATATGAGTTGTCGGATTTTCGGAATTTTTTATCACGGTGCCTGTAAAAAGGAACTGAGAAAAAAAGATTTTACCAGCAAGGTAATTAGAAATATTAAATTGGAATATAAAAAAATCGCTTTACGTGCAAAAGATATCGGAAAGAATAAAATGATGAGCGCATACATGATGGGAGCATATTTTATATCTTTGAATCGGAATACGGGGCTGTCTCCGCAGGAAAATTATGAGATTTTTAAAGATGGACTATACGCTTCAAAACTTTTTCATAAAGCGTTGGGGAATGCAGAAACATATCTTGATGAAAAGAAGCTGACCGGCAGAAAAAAGTGGTCCAAGGAGAGTCATAAACGCATATATGAAAATGATTGGGTGGTTGATATTCTGGAAGGAAATGAGGAGTATGATCTTGGATATGATTATCACGAATGCGGTGTATGTAAGCTTTGCCGGGATGAAGGATGCCCGGAACTAGCGAAATATCTTTGTCAACTGGATTTTGTATTGGCGGATATGATGGGTATGAAATTAGTTCGTACAAAAACAATTGCCGAGGGTGGAGATTTTTGTGATTTCAGATATAGTCGTAAATAAGAAGTGGGAAGGAAATGGAGATATAGTAGTTAGTGGTGAGAAGTGAGCTTAAAACAAGGAGGTAAATGTTTTGAAAATACATAAAATTATTATATGGAGAGAATGGGGAATCTGTTTTTGAAATAATATGGAAAGGAATGACATGCTATGGATATTAATATGATGTTTTCAATACTAGGACTTGTTGGAGGATTATTTTGTTGTGTTGGTGATTTGTTATTTGATTTAAAAGGAAAAGGAAATGAGAAACTAGGCACTCTGGCAATATTGACAGCAATTGGATAAAGATGCCCTATTGGAGATTTGGGGTTTCTATACTTTTTGCCTTGGTGGGAGATATTCTGGTTGGACTGGGCATTTTTTCAAAGCCATTGGTGTGGTAATGAGTATGATGTCTGTCTGGTTTTTAATTAATAACAGCATGGAGCTTTCGGAATGTATCGTTATGATGATTAGTTCCTTTATCATGTATACAGGGCTTGACAATGCAGGAATGTTTTCTTCTTTACTTCGTGTGGTGGACTTCGTGGTAGATAAGGCAAAAGAAATTTTAGAGCTTCCATGGAACAAGTAATAGAAGCTGCGCAAAAGGCCTGCTGTCATGATTTTATTATGCAACTTCCGAATGGTTACGAAACTATAATCGGGGAAGATTGTGGAATAGGGAAAACATGAGGAACTTATGAAGCAGGGTGGAATCTATGAGAGATTTGTAAATGCCAGAGAGATAGCAGGAAGCTGGAAATTGGGAGCAGAATGATTGTTTTTTATCTAAAAAATCAGAGGAATAGAAATAAAAATAATAAATTGTTCTGATATAGCTAAAAACTATGACAAACCTCATTTTATTTGTATTATACAATGTGACTTAGAAGAAGTATAATATCAAACAAAAATAGTGTGTGGGAAGCTTGTATTAATGCTACCTAAAATAATGAGTGCGGCAGTTTGTTGTAAATTATGAAAGAGATGATATTGATAGAGGTAATTTGCGGAATGCAGTTACCTCTATTGCTAATTAAACTAGAAATTTGAATAATCAGATAAAAAGAAAAGTGGAGACTATGATCAAAGATGAAGGAACATATTATAAAATCTGTGGAAGCAGGTTCTATTGCAGAAGAATTAGAAATAGAGGTTGGAGATGTATTATTATCCATCAATAACGAGGAAATAGAAGATATATTTGATTATCGCTTTTTGATGAAAGATGAATATTTGGAAGCTGTTATAAGGAAACCGGATGGAGAAGAGTGGCTTTTTGAAATTGAGAAAGAGTATGATGATGATTTAGGGATTGAATTTGAAAATGCCTTAATGAGTGAATATCGTTCCTGCAGCAATAATTGTATCTTTTGTTTTATAGATCAGATGCCACCTGGAATGAGAGAAACGTTGTATTTTAAGGACGATGATTCCAGGCTTTCGTTTCTTCAGGGAAATTACATTACCATGACGAACATGAAAGAGAAAGATATAGATAGAATTATTCGTATGAATTTAGCACCCATAAATATTTCTGTTCAGACAACGAACCCAGAATTACGTTGCAAAATGTTACATAACAGATTTGCTGGCGAAAAATTAAAATATTTGGACAGGCTGTATGAAGGACATATAGAAATGAATGGTCAGATAGTATGTTGCAAAAACGTAAATGATGGAGAAGAACTTAAGAGGACAATAGAGGATTTATCTAAGTATCTCCCATTTATGAGAAGTGTATCTGTGGTTCCGGCAGGTATTACAAAATACCGGGAAGGTTTATATCCGTTGGAATTATTTAACAAAGAAGAAGCAGGGGCAGTCATTGATTTAATTGAAAGTTATCAACAGCGGTTTTATGATGAGTTTGGTCTTCATTTTATCCATGCCAGTGATGAATGGTATATCAATGCGGAACGTGAGTTTCCGGAAGAAGAAAGATACGATGGTTACATTCAGCTAGAAAATGGAGTAGGAATGATGCGGTTGTTTGTCAATGAATTTGAGGAAGCATTGGAGCAATTAATAAAGAGTAAAAAATATTCTAAATTAAAGAATCGTCTGCATCGGATTGTGACGATTGCAACAGGAAAATTGACTTATTCTACCTTACAGTCTTTTGCAGAACAGGTGAAGGAAAAATTTCCAGGTTTGACGATACATATTATCAGTATAAGAAATGACTTTTTTGGCGAGACAATTACCGTATCAGGATTAATTACAGGGCATGATTTGGTAAAGCAGATGAAGGAACGACAGAAGGAAGGACTAGAGCTTGGTAATATATTAAATATACCATCTAATATGCTGAGGATGGGAGAACAAGTTTTTTTAGATGATATGACAGTGGAGGAAGTGGAACGTGAACTTGGAATGAAGGTGGTTCCGGTAGAATCTAGAGGACAAGATTTCCTGGAAGCTATGACGAATATGGAGTATCATATGGATAGAGATAATGAAAACTTTGTGTATATACAGGCATATGACAGGTAAATTTTGCTAGGAGATTTATAATGACATTGCAACAGTTAAAATACGTAGTAACAGTAGCAAAAACAGGAAATATTACAGAAGAGAGCGTTATACTATTATCAATCTGAAAATAATTTGAAAAAAAGAAAGTGTAATATACTGTAGAATAAGGTTGAAAAATTTAACTTTATATGATAAAATTATGCGAATTGAATATGGAGCAGTTAGGTGTCAGAGAAATCTAATATGTAATGGATTGGCTCTGGTGAAAAGGGAAACAGGTGTAAGTCCTGTACGAACTCGTCACCGTAATTAGGGAACTGAAGCCGATATATCACTGGGAAACTGGGAAGATGGCTGATGTGATGATCTTCAAGTCGGGAGACCTGCCTAAATGCTGTACAGAAACGATTGTTTCAGACCACGAGTAAAATTGGTTGTACGTTTAAGAGTATGGAAATTTCATTTTCCTTGATTTTTCTGTATGCTTCTTTTGTGTGCAAACCCTTTACCTGTATAGGCAAAGGGTTTTTTAGTTGTGCTGCCTAAACATTGTTTCTACCATAGATATTAAAAAACAATATAAAGGCAGATGAAACTGCCGAAGGAGGAAACATGAAAAAAAGAGTAGTAGCGTTATTAATGACAACATTAATGGGAGCATTCTGTATAACAGGATGTGGCAACAGTGAGGAAACATCAACACAGAATTCAGAAACAGTAGAAAGTACACAGAGTGAGACAGAAGAATCTTCTGATGCGGAAGCAGAGGTAGATGCAGATCAGGCAGCAGCCGATGAAGTGGCAGCGTTGATTGATGCAATTTATGTTCAGGAAAGAACAGATGAAACAGATAAACAGTGTGCAGATGCAAAGGCTGCATGGGATGCATTAACAGATGACCAGAAGGAGCTTGTTGAAGGTGAAGAAGCAGATTCTGACTATTTTGGCCGGGATACAGGCGATGCATCTCTAGATGATGCCCGCAATCAGGATGAAATTGGTGAAAATGAAATTTTGGTAGTTAGCTTTGGTACATCTTTTAATGACAGCCGTGTTGCTGATATTAAGGGAATTGAAGATGCATTGCAGGAAGCGTATCCTGATTGGTCTGTAAGAAGAGCATTTACAGCACAGATTATCATCAACCATGTTCAGGCGCGTGATGGAGAGTTTATCGACAATATTGCTCAGGCTCTTGAACGTGCAGTTGCAAACGAAGTGAAAAACCTTGTTATTCAGCCAACTCATTTGATGAGCGGTGCAGAATATGATGAAATGGTGGAAACAATTGAAGCATATAAAGACAAGTTTGAAACAGTTCGTATTGCAGAACCATTACTTGGCGAAGTTGGTTCAGATGCAACTGTAATCAATGAGGACAAGCAGGCGGTTGCTGAAATCATTACAGAGGAAGCGGTAAAAGAAGCTGGATATGACAGTATCGAAGCAGCGAAAGAAGATGGTGTAGCATTTGTTTATATGGGACATGGTACACATCACACAGCAATGGTATCATACAATCAGATGCAGACTCAGATGGAAGCACTTGGGTATGACAATGTATTTGTTGGAACAGTAGAAGGTGATGAAGCTTTTTCTGCTGAGGCAATTATTGAGGCGATTTCAGAAGCAGGTTATACAAAAGTTGTTCTTCGTCCGTTGATGGTTGTAGCAGGAGATCATGCAAATAACGATATGGCTGGGGAGGATGAAGATTCTTGGTTAAGTATGTTTAATTCATCTGGAAAATTTGAAAGTGTTGATACGCAGGTTGCAGGTCTTGGACGAATTGAGGCTATTCAGCAGATGTATGTAGAGCATACAAAAGCAGCTATGGAACAGTAGGGGATTATCATGAAGAAAAAACGGAGTGCAGTATTAGGAATATTATTGCTGACAGGTATGTTGTTTGGTGGATGTTCCGAAACAAATAGTGAACAGACATCTTCTGATACAGAAACTAAAGTTTCTGTATCAGAAAGTGAAAAAACAGAAGTAGAATCATCAACAAAAGCGGAATTGTCGGATGGCGTATATACAGTAGAATTTAATACGGACAATTCTATGTTTCGTGTAAACGAAGCATATGATGGCAAAGGAACATTGACAGTAGAGAATGGAGAAATGACAGTTCATATTTCTTTAGGCTCGAAAAATATTGTGAACCTTTATGTTGGATTGGCAGAAAACGCACAGAAGGAAGGGGCAGAGCTGCTTTACCCGACAGTAGATACGGTTACATATAGTGATGGCTGGGTGGATGATGTTTATGGTTATGACATACCTGTTCCTGTGTTAGATGAAGAATTTGATGTAGCACTGATTGGAACAAAAGGGAAATGGTATGACCATAAGGTTATTGTTTCCAATCCGGTGCCAGTGCAGGAGGAAACAGTACAGGTGTTTAATGTCGGGGAATTGGAAGATGGCAGCTATACTATTGAACTTACTTTTGAAGGTGGAAGTGGTAAAGCAGAGGTTTTATCTCCGGCAACAGTTGTTGTTTCAGAAGGAACAATGACTGCGACGATACGGTGGAGCAGCCCGAACTATGATTATATGATTGTAGATGGGGAAAAGTATCTGCCAGTAAATACAGAGGGAAATTCCGTTTTTGAGATTCCGGTGCTGGTTTTTGATGAGCCGATAGATGTGATTGGTGATACAGTGGCAATGAGTACACCGCATGAGATTGAGTATACTCTTACATTTCATTCTGATACTATGAAAGCAGCAGAATAAGAGGTACTGGAAAATGAGAAGAAGAAAAAAAACAATCATTGCAATATGTCTGTTTTTGATGGGACTGCTGGGGCTTGTGGGTTGTGGCAGTCCTTCTTCCGATTATGCAGATAATTTGCAGGACAACAAAACAGAATCGTCACTTGTTTATGAAAGCAGTATGGAGCTTCAATATGCTGAAAATTTTACAGTAGATTACTACGAGGGTGGCTATACTATGCTGACAACGACAGTAGATGGACAAAGATTTTTAATTGTTCCAGAGAATAAAGATATTCCTGAAAACTTAGAAAAAGACATTGTAGTGTTACAGCGACCTATGAAGGACCTCTATCTGGTAGCATCTGCCGTCATGGATATGTTCAGTGAATTAGATGGTCTGGATGCGATTACTTTTTCCGGCCAGAAGGTGGAGAATTGGTATGTGGAAGAAGCAAAAGAAGCCATGGAAAATGGAGATATGCTCTATGCGGGTAAATATAGCAAACCAGATTATGAACTGCTTGTTTCAGAGGGCTGTACCCTTGCAATAGAAAACAGAATGATTTCACATTCGCCGGAAGTCATTGAAAAGCTGGAAGATTTCGGCATACCTGTTATGATTGAATATTCCAGTTACGAATCTCATCCATTAGGAAGAGTGGAGTGGATTAAATTTTTTGGAGCTTTGCTTGGCAAAGAAGAGGAAGCAGAGCAAATATTTGAAGAACAGACTGCAATTTTAGACAGAGTATCGGCGGACGAAAAAACAGAACAGACAGTTGCTTTCTTTTTTGTCACATCAAATGGGTTGGTGCAGGTGAGACAATCCTCTGATTATGTACCAAAGATGATAGAGCTTGCAGGAGGAAAGTATATTTTTGAAAATCTGGGCGATTCCGAAACGAAGCGTTCTACTATGAATATGCAGGTAGAGGAGTTTTATAATGGTGCAAAAGATGCAGATTTTCTAATCTATAACAGTTCTATTGATGGAGGGGTTTCCAGTATGGAGGAGCTTCTTGATAAATGTGAGTTTTTAGAGGATTTTAAAGCGGTGCAGGAAGGAAATGTCTGGTGTACTACGAATGATATGTACCAACAATCCTTGGCAATAGGATACTTAATAGAAGATATTCATGCCATATTACTAGGCGAAGGAGAAGATAATATGCACTATCTTTTCCGCTTAGAATAAAAAGAAAGGTGATGTAGTGGCTATGCAAAAAAGCAGAAAATACAGATATATAGCAGCTTTTATTTTTCTTGGTATTGGAACCCTTATATTTTGGGCTCTCAATATCTGTATTGGAAGTGTGAGTATTACATTGCCTGAAATATTGGGAACATTGACCGGACAAGGGAATAATGAAGCGGTAGAGAGAATTCTGTGGGATATACGACTTCCGAGAACACTGGCAGTTACTATACTTGGAGGAGCATTGGCACTGGCGGGATATTTGTTACAGACCTTTTTTCATAATCCCATAGCAGGTCCATTTGTTCTTGGTATTTCTTCGGGAGCAAAAATGGTGGTAGCACTGGTCATGGTATTTCTCATGGGAAGATCAATCAGAGTTACTTCCGCAGATATGATTATTGCTGCATTTGTGGGAGCAATGTTGTCTATGGGATTTGTTCTGCTGCTATCACGCAGAGTAAAAGGAATGTCAATGCTGGTTGTTAGCGGTGTTATGATTGGGTATATTTGTTCTGCAATAACGGAATTGGTCGTAACCTTTGCGGATGATGCAGATATTGTAAATTTACATAATTGGTCACAGGGCAGCTTTTCCGGTATGACATGGGATAATGTGAAAGTTATGGCAGTCGTGGTTACTGTTACTTTTATAGCAGTTTTTCTATTATCAAAGCCACTTTTTGCATATCAGCTTGGGGAAGTGTATGCACAGAATATGGGAATAAATATTCGACTTTTAAGATTATTTCTTGTGATTTTATCAAGTATTTTGTCGGCTTGTATTGTAGCCTTTGCAGGACCGATTTCATTCGTTGGAATTGCAACACCTCATTTGGTTAAAAAGCTGCTTGGAACAGTAAAGCCAATTTTGATGATACCTGGCTGTTTCTTAGGTGGAAGTGTGTTTTGTTTGTTCTGTGATTTGCTTGCAAGGACAATACTTGCTCCAACAGAACTAAGTATCAGTACGGTTACAGCCATTTTTGGTGCGCCGGTTGTTTTATGGGTTATGGCAAAGCATAAAAAAGAGAGGGCTGTGTGATGAAATATTATTTTAAAACAGAGCAGATGAGTGTTGGCTATCAGGGAAAACCGCTGATTCAGAAGATAGAGATTGGATTGAATAAAGGAGAAATACTGACCTTGATTGGTCCAAACGGAGCAGGGAAATCCACTATATTAAAAAGCATTGCAAAGCAGCTTAAACTCATTGGTGGAGCGGTATATCTGGATAAAAAAGAAATGGCTCAGATGTCAGGGACAGAACTTTCACAGAGAATGGCAGTCGTATTTACAGAAAAGTTAAAAACGGAATTAATGACCTGTGAGGATGTGGTCGCCACAGGCAGGTATCCTTATACTGGGCATTTTGGGATTTTATCCAAAGAAGATGATACCGTCATCGAAGAAGCAATGGAGCTAGTCCATGTAACAGAAATAAGAAATCAGGATTTTACGAAAATCAGTGATGGGCAAAGGCAGCGAGTTATGCTTGCCAAAGCAATTTGTCAGGAACCGGAGATTATTATTCTGGACGAGCCTACGTCGTCCTTGGATGTGAAATATAAGCTGGAATTTTTATCCCTGTTACAGGAATTACGGATAAGAAAAGGATTGACTGTTATAATGTCAATTCATGAGTTGGAGTTGGCTGAGAGAGTTTCAGATAGAATCTTGTGTGTAAACGGAGAGTACGTGGAACGGTTTGGAAAGCCGGAAGATATTTTTCAGGCAGGCTATATCAAGTCTCTTTTTGGTATAGAAACAGGAAGTTTCGATGAAGAAAATGGAAGTATGGAGCTTGAGCCACCAAAAGGGAATGCGGATATATTTGTGATTGCAGGTGGCGGCAGTGGAAGAAGTACATACCGTAAATTGCAGCGGGAAAGAAAAGTCTTTGTAACAGGAATTATTTATGAGAATGATTTGGATTTTCCTACGGCAAGAGCATTGGCAACAGAGGTGATTATTGTGAGAGCATTTGAACCTGTGGACAAGGGTATTTTAGAACAGGCAAAGAAAGCGATAGACTCCTGTAGCAAGGTAATATGTTGTAGAGAACAATTCGGAAGTCTGGAAATTGCAAATAAAGAACTGCTTGAATATGCAAGGCAGAGTGGAAAAGCAGTAGAGATAGCAGAGTAGGAAACAGAAACCCACAGGTAACTGTTTACACAGTAGCCAGATAGCAAATAGGAAAGGCTTGGTTAGTATGTCAAAAGTTATTATGATTCAGGGAACAATGTCCAATGCAGGGAAGAGTTTTCTTGTGGCAGGACTTTGTAGAATATTGAAGCAGGACGGATATAGGGTAGCTCCGTTTAAATCACAGAATATGGCACTTAATTCTTTTATTACGGAAGAAGGACTGGAGATGGGCAGGGCACAGGTTATGCAGGCAGAGGCAGCGGGCATAAAACCAATGGTTTGTATGAACCCTATTTTACTAAAGCCAACCAATCACACAGGCTCACAGGTGATTGTAAATGGAGAAGTGCTAGGAAATATGAGTGCAAAGGATTACTTTGCATATAAGAAGCAGCTTATTCCGGATATAAAAAAGGCGTTTCAGAAATTGGAAGAGTATGCAGATATTATTGTGATAGAAGGTGCAGGGAGTCCGGCAGAAATTAATCTTAGGGAAAATGATATTGTCAATATGGGACTGGCTGAAATGGTGGATGCACCGGTACTTTTAGTAGGAGATATAGACAGAGGTGGAGTGTTTGCACAGCTTTTAGGGACACTTATGTTACTGACAGAAGAAGAAAAAGAAAGAGTAAAGGGGCTTATTATTAATAAATTCAGAGGAGATAAAACAATACTTGATCCCGGAATTGTAATGTTAGAGGAAAAGGGACAAGTTCCGGTAGCCGGAGTGGTTCCTTATATGGAATTAGCATTAGAGGATGAGGACAGTCTGACAGAACGATTTGATAAAAAGGGAGAAAGTTGTATTGATATTGCAGTAATTCGCTATCCAAGAATCTCCAATTTTACGGATTTCAATGTGTTTGAACAGATGAAAGAAGTATCTGTACGCTATATAACTTCTGTATCAGAGCTTCATCATCCGGATATGGTTATATTGCCCGGAAGTAAGAATACAATGGGAGATTTAAAGTGGATGCGTCAGAATGGTCTTGAGGCAGCAGTGAAAAGACTTGCAGAAGAAATACCTGTTTGTGGTATTTGTGGTGGTTATCAGATGCTTGGAGAAGTGATTACGGATCCGGAAGGAGTAGAAGAAGGAGGAACGTTACGGGGAATGGAGTTACTTCCGGTTGCTACGGAACTGAGGGAGGAAAAAGTGAGATGTCAGGTGGAAGGTAAGCTTCACGAATTAGGCGGAGTTTTTTCTAATCTTTCCAGACTTGAATATGTAGGATATGAAATTCACATGGGAAAAACGGAATTTTTAGAGAGTGGAAAAGAGATTCAAATTAAAAATGATACATTGCAGGAGAAAAAGATAATGGTATCCGACAGGAATAAAAATGTGTATGGAACTTATGTGCATGGGATTTTTGATAAATGCGGCATTGCTACAGCAGTGGTGCAGGCTTTGGCGAAGAAAAAGGGGATTATAATAGAAAACAGTATTTTTGAAGATTATCAAAGTTTTAAAGAAAAGCAGTATGAAAAGCTTGCAAATACATTGCGAGAATATCTGAATATGGAGGAAATCTATGGAATGCTTAGAGAAGCCCATTTGGAATAGATATACAAGAGAAGGACTTGAGAAACTTACAGTGAAAGCTCCAGATAAGGAGATTCGCAAAAAGGTGTTAAGTAACTTCGATTATGTAGCAAAACCGATTGACGGTTTAGGAAGATTTGAAACATTAACGGCACAAATTGGAGCAATTCAAGGAACAGAAATCATTAATATTTCAAAAAAGGCAGTTATTATCATGTGTGCGGATAATGGAATCGCCCGGGAAGGTATCAGTCAATCAGGTCAGGAAGTGACACTGGCAGTTGTAAGAAGCATGGCAAACAAGAAATCTTCTGTAGGGAAGATGGCAGAGATTGTTGGAGCTGACACGATTCCAGTGGATATAGGTGTGAATTACAAAGATAGCATACCGGGAGTGTTAGATAGGAAGATTTCATTAGGAACCAGAAACTTTAGAAATGAACCTGCTATGACAGAGGAAGAAGCAATTAAGGCAATTTTTACAGGAATAGAAATGGTGTTTGATTGTAAAGAAAAAGGTTACAAAATTCTTGCAACAGGAGAAATGGGGATAGGAAATACAACAACCAGCAGTGCAGTAACCGTAGCATTACTCGGATGTGAAGTGGCAGAAGTTACCGGAAGAGGAGCAGGACTGAGTGATGAAAAACTGGTACATAAGCAAAGGATGATTGCTGAAGCCATAGATAAGTATGAATTAAAAGAGGCAGATGCATTACAGATACTTGAAACAGTTGGAGGATTTGATATTGCAGGGCTTACCGGAGTTTGTATCGGGGGTGCATTGTATCATGTCCCGATTGTTTTAGATGGTGTTATCAGCATGGTAGCAGCACTACTAGCAGAACGAATAGTGCCTGGAACAAAGGAGTATCTAATTCCGTCCCACAAGGGAAAGGAGCCGGCAGCAGAAAGATTAGCAAAGGAATTGGGTGTAGAGCCTGTTATTGATGGGAATATGGCATTAGGAGAAGGAACCGGAGCGGTTATGATGTTTTCACTTCTTGATATAGCACTTAGCATATATCAGGACAGAACAACTTTTTCAGACATTAAGATAGAGCAATATGAGAGGTTTTCACATAAATGATGACATTAATTATTGGCGGAAGCGGTAGTGGTAAGTCTGCGTTTGCAGAAGATTATATTGTTTCCCTTTCAAAAGAAAAGAAGAAATATTATATTGCTACTATGCAGGTTTATGATGAAGAAGGCGAAAAGAAAATGGAAAGACATAGGACGCTTAGAAGTGGTAAGGATTTTTCTACGATTGAGCAGACTGTAGATTTAAAAAAATCAACGGAAAAAATGGAAGCTGGAGACAGGACTGCATTATTGGAATGTATCTCTAATCTTACAGCCAATGAGATGTTTGCGGGAGAAGTACCAGAAACAGAAGAAGTTGTAACAGAAAAAATTGTCAAGGAGATAGAAACATTAAACAAGGAAGTGACGCATCTTGTAATTGTGAGCAACAACGTTTTTGAAGATGGACAGGTGTATGACAAGACTACGATGGCATATATCCGGGCAATGGGGAGAATAAATGAAATGCTGGCAGACATGGCAGATGAGGTTGTAGAAGTGGTAGTTGGCATTCCATTAGTGATTAAGTCTAAGAATGCTTAGTAACAGAAGAAAGGAAGAAAAAAAGATGCATATTTTAAAGTCACTTATGATTGCA
Organism: Lachnospiraceae bacterium; assembly: GCA_017399685.1. Lineage (GTDB taxonomy): Bacteria > Bacillota > Clostridia > Lachnospirales > Lachnospiraceae > RGIG1668. The sequence goes on along the minus strand of JAFQBM010000028.1, from coordinate 76,668 downwards.
TTTTCTATCTATTCAAAAATTCCGGTTCCGCAATTTGAGTGGAAGGAAGAGGATATGAAGTATATGCTCTGTTTCTTTCCTTGGATTGGTGCAGTCATTGGTGGATGTGTTTATTTCTGGAACCATTTGTGTGGCATATTTGATGTTGGAAAAACGTGCTATATTCTGATAGGAATAGCCATTCCGCTTATGATTACAGGTGGTTTTCATATAGACGGTTTTATGGATACAATGGATGCATTTCATTCTTACCAGCCAAAGGAGAAGAAACTGGAAATTTTAAAAGATTCTCATATTGGGGCATTTGCTGTTATTATGCTTGTTTTGTATGGAATAGTTTATATTGGAGCATTTTCGGAAGTAGCGGATAAGAGTTTGTTAAAGATTGTATGTGGTGGTTTCTTCTTGGCACGCTGTCTTAGTGGAATCAGTGTGGTTTCCTTTCCGTCAGCGAAGAAAGACGGAATGCTCTATCTCTTTGCAAGCAGCTCACAAAAAGCGATTGTGAAGTGGTCGTTATATCTGCAAAGTATAGCGTGTATCTGTTTTATGCTTTGGCAATCCTTATATGCAGGAATCATTGTGGTGGTAGCAGCGTTTTTCGCATTTGCTTATTACTATTACAGGACGAAAAAGGAGCTTGGTGGAATCACAGGAGATACAGCAGGTTATTTTGTTCTTATCTGTGAGGCGAGCATGATGATTATGGCAGCAGTAATCAATGTAGTGATTTAAAGTTACTATGAACGAAGTGAAAAGTAATGAATGGAGGTGGATGATGAAGCTGATTATTGGCGGATATGCACAGGGAAAATTAAACTATGTGCTTGAAAAGTATGGTGCGGAGGCAAGTAAGATTTTTGATGGCGAAATACCGGAGAATATAGAGGAGAAAAGAGGTATTGTAGTTATCAATCATTTTCATAATTGGGTAAAGATGAAAATTGCTCATGATGGTTGTCCTGAGAGGGAAATTTTTGAGTTTGTAGAGAAGTATCCGGATTGTGTAATTATCAGTGATGAGGTTGGAAATGGAATTGTTCCCATAGAAGCATTTGAAAGAGAATATAGGGAGCGAACTGGAAGGATACTTGTGGAGCTTGCGAAGAAAGCAGAAGAAGTGGAGCGTGTGATATGTGGGATAGGTCAGAAAATCAAATAACGTTTGTACTGATTAGACATGGAACAACAAAAGCGAATATAGAACACAGATATTTAGGGAAAACGGATGAATCTCTTTCTAAAGCGGGGGTAATGCAATTAGTAGAATATAAGAAATTGCAGTTGTTTCCGAATATTGATTTTTTATTTACCAGTCCTATGAAAAGATGTGTGCAAACCGCAGAAATTTTGTATCCAGGGTTACAGCCTGTTCAAATTAAAGAATGGAGAGAAATGGATTTTGGAACCTTTGAAGGGAAAAATTACATGGAACTACAGGAAGATAAACGGTATCAAGCATGGATTGACAGTAATGGTACACTTCCTTTTCCAGAAGGAGAAAGCAGAGAGGAATTTATCACACGATGCGACAAAGGCTTTCAAAGAATGGTAGAGAAAGTAAAAAAGATAAAACAAGAAGGACATAAAACAATCGGAATGATTGTGCATGGCGGTACCATTATGGCACTACTAAGCAGGTACGGTAAGGGAGATTATTTTGATTATCAGGTAGCAAACGGAAAAGGATATGTTTGTACTGTGAAAAATTTTGATACAAAGCCGGAAATCATTGAACTTGAAAAGATATAGCAGGAGTTTTAAATATGAAATATCATATGATAGCGTTTTTCTTAGGTTTTCTACTGGATTTGCTGTTTGGTGATCCTTATTGGTTGCCTCACCCGATCCGATTCATTGGAAGTTTGATTGCAAAAGTAGAAAAATGTTTTTTAGATAAAAATAAAGTTAGAAATGGAAAAAAGGAACTTCGGCAGGGAATTTACATGGTAATCATTGTACTATTCAGTACAATGGCAGTTACCACACTTATTCTGTTTTTAGCTTATTACATAAATTGTTATTTGGGAATAGCAGTAGAAACGGTTATGACCTATCAGATTTTAGCAACAAAATGCCTAAAGGTTGAGAGTATGAAGGTTTATCATTGCCTGAAAGATAAGAAATTACCGGAGGCGAGAAAAGCAGTTTCTATGATTGTAGGAAGGGATACGGAAGCCTTAAATGAAGAAGGAGTAGCAAAGGCAGCAATCGAAACTGTGGCGGAAAATACATCTGATGGGGTAATCGCACCTATGCTATATACTGCACTTGGAGGTCCCATATTAGGATTTTTATATAAAGCAGTGAATACGATGGATTCCATGATTGGTTACAAGAATGATAAATATTTGTATGTTGGAAGAACCGCCGCAAAGTTAGATGATGTGGTGAATTTTCTGCCTGCCAGAATCAGTGCATATTTAATGATAGCTGCATCATTTGTAGGTGGGAAATGCTTTTCCGGGAAAAGAGCCTATTACATTTACAAAAGAGATAACCAAAATCATGCAAGTCCTAATTCTGCACAAACGGAAAGCGTGTGTGCAGGAGCATTAGGGATTCAGCTTGCTGGAGACGCCAGTTATTTTGGAAAAATAGTAAAGAAACCTTATATTGGAGACAGAGTGCGAGCGGTAGAGTGTGAAGACATTAAGAAGGTAAACCGTTTAATGTATCTGACAGCATGGCTCAGTGAGCTTATATGTCTGCTTGCATTGGGGTTAATGTGCGTAGTAATCCGTAGTTGCTTATAAAATGAGAAAGGTTTGATGAAAATGAAAGGAATTCATGGAGGCGATATTTACAGAAATTATGTAAAAATAGATTTTTCTGTGAATGTAAATCCTCTTGGCATACCGGATGCTGTAGAAGCTGCTTTGCATGAGGCGGTAGAAACTTGTAGTAGGTATCCTGATATATCAGCAGAAAAATTAAAGAAAGCAGTTAGTGGAATGCTTACAGTGCCGAAGGAGGATTTGCTCTTTGGCAATGGTGCATCTGAGCTTTTTATGGCGATTGTTCATGGAATCAAACCGAAAAAAACAGTGATTCCGGTTCCATCTTTTTATGGATATGAGTATGCGACAGGAGTTTCTGATGGGGAAATTCTATATTATGTAACAAAAGAAGAGAATGATTTTTGTTTACAAGAGGATTTCTTATCAGTGCTGACAGAAGATGTTGATATTTTGTTTCTTGCAAATCCAAATAATCCTACCGGAAATTTAATGAGTAGGGAAGTGTTAAGAAATGTGCTTTTTCATTGCCGAGATAATGGAATTTATGTAGTTCTGGATGAATGCTTTATAGAGTTCTGTGGTAAGGAGTGTTCCATGATACATGAAGTCGAAATATTTCCAAATTTAATACTTGTCAGAGCATTTACTAAGATATTTTCTATTCCCGGAGTTCGTTTGGGGTATTTGATTTGCAGTAATCCGTTGTTATTAGAGAAAATCGGAAGGCAATTACCGGAGTGGAATGTTTCAAGTTTCGCACAGGCAGCAGGATATGAATGTGCCATGCAGACAGCATTTGTCAGAAAAACAGTTACTTATGTGGAGAAAGAAAGACAATTTTTAGAGACTGGGCTGAAACAGGCAGGTTATAAGGTGTTTCAGGGGAAAGCCAATTTTCTCCTGATTTATTGTGAGCGGCCATTATATGACAGATTATTAGAAAAAGGGATACTGATTCGGGACTGTGAGAATTTCAGGGGACTATCAAAGGGATTTTATAGAATTGCAGTAAAGGACAGAAAAGAAAATGAGACTTTGTTAAAAGCGATTGGAGAAATAAAGTGGAACTAAAAAGTAAGATAGAATGTTTACTTCCGGAAGAAATTGAAACGAGAAGTTTTGAAATTATAACGGAAGAACTTAGGAAAAGAGGAATTTCACTTCCAGCAGAACAGGAAATGATTACAAAAAGAGTGATACATACCAGTGCAGATTTTGACTATGCAAATACTATGACCTATTCAAAAGATGCAGTATTTATTGCAAAAGAGCTTTTAAAAAATGGAGCAGATATTGTAACAGATACGAATATGGCACTATCAGGAATCAATAAGAAAGCATTGGCGAAGCTGGGAGGACAGGCTCATTGCTTTATGGCAGATGAGGATGTGGCAAGGATTGCAAAGAAAAGGGGCGTAACAAGAGCAGTTGTTAGTATGGAAAAGGCAGCGGATATTGAAAGGCCTGTTATTTTTGCAGTAGGTAATGCCCCGACAGCCTTGATACAGCTATATGAGATGATACAGGAGATTAACTGGCGTCCGGCATTTGTAATTGGTGTTCCGGTAGGCTTTGTAAATGTAGAGGTTGCAAAAGAGTTAATTATGGAAACAGAAGTGCCATACATCATAAACAGAGGAAGAAAAGGCGGTAGTAATGTGGCAGCAGCCATATGTAATGCACTTTTGTATGAACTGACAAGATAGAAAGGGATACTATGCGATATGGATTTACCACAGGAAGCTGTGCGGCAGCAGCATCAAAAGCGGCAGCGTATATGCTTCTGACGGGAAAATTGAAAACAGAAATTACAATAGAGACTCCAAAAGGAATCCCATATACAGCACAGCTTGTGGATATTTGTCGTAAAGAAAAAGAAGTCAGTTGTGCAGTGGAAAAGGATGGCGGAGACGATCCGGATATTACAACAGGAGCATATATTTATGCAAAGGTTTCTTATGGAGAAAGTACGGAGCAAAAGATAGAGATTGATGGTGGAGCCGGAGTTGGCAGAGTAACAAAACCAGGACTGAATCAGCCGGTTGGGAGTGCTGCAATTAACCATGTTCCAAGAGAAATGATTGAAAAAGAAGTGATGCAGGTTTGTCAGCTGGCAGATTATAAAGGGAGCTTGCAGATAGAAATTTCAGTACCGGACGGAGAAAAACTGGCACAGCAGACTTTTAATCCAAGACTTGGAATTGTAGGAGGTATTTCTATCCTAGGAACCAGCGGAATGGTAGAGCCTATGAGTAATCAGGCAATCCTTGATACTATTAGGATAGAGTTAAACCAAAGAAGGGTACAGGGATTTGATTATGTTGCAGTTTCACCGGGGAACTACGGATTGGATTTTATGAAAAAAAACTATGGTTATGATTTGGATAGAAGTGTAAAATGCAGTAATTTCATCGGAGATACCATTGATATGGCGGTAGAATTAGGCTTTCAGAAGATGCTTCTTACCGGGCATATAGGGAAGCTGATAAAGGTGGCTGGTGGAATTATGAATACACATTCAAAAGAAGCTGATTGCAGAATGGAGCTGTTAGCAGCATTTTCGGTAAGAGAATCGGTGGAGCCAGAGAAAATCCGTAAAGTATTAGATTGTGTTACCACAGAAGAAGCCGTTCATATTTTGGAAGATAGCGGGAAATTACTGGCTATTATGGAAACGATAGTGGAGCGTATATGTTTTTATTTAGAGAAGCGTGCAAAAGGAAAGCTTCAAATTGATTGTATTTTATATGCAAATGAATTTGGAGAACTGGCAAAAAGTAAGGAGGCGGCAAAATGGTTTACTTTGTTGGAGCAGGAACAGGTGCAGTAGATTTAATTACAGTGAGAGGAATGCGGTTATTAGAGCAGGCAGATGTGATTATCTATGCTGGTTCTTTGGTAAATCCGGAACTGTTACAATATGCAAAAAAAGAGTGTGAGATACACAATAGTGCAAAGCTCACATTGGAAGAAGTTCTGGAAGTCATGAAAAAAGCAGAAACGGAAGGGAAAACAACGGTAAGATTGCATACAGGAGAGCCAAGTATCTATGGAGCAGTCAGAGAGCAGATGGATGAACTGGACAGGCTTGGGATTTCTTATGAGAGTTGTCCGGGGGTGAGTGCCTGTTTTGGAGCAGCAGCATCTTTGAATATAGAGTATACCTTGCCGGAAATCTCTCAATCCTTGATTATTACACGAATGGAAGGCAAGACAAAGGTTCCTGCAAAAGAAAGTATAGAGAGTTTTGCCACACATCAGGCATCTATGGCAATTTACCTTAGTACAGGAATGTTGAAAGAGCTAAGTGAAAGATTAGTGGCTGGTGGATATAGCAAAGAAACTCCTGCGGCACTTGTCTATAAGGCAACGTGGCCGGAGGAGGAAGCATATATTTGTACGGTTGAAACCCTTTATGATACAGCCAAAGAGCATGGAATCACAAAAACAGCACTTGTTTTAGTGGGAGATGTGATTACGCATCAAAATTATAAAAAATCAAGATTGTATGCAGCTGACTTTTCTACAAAATTTAGACAAGCAAAGGATACGTGAAGAATATGAAGTTAAGTATTATCAGCTTTACTGAAAACGGAATATTACTTTCTGAAAAAATTGCGAAAATACTTCGTGAAGTAGAATGTGAATTATATACCAAATGTAGTAATTACTGTAAGGAAGGAAAGACAGTACGATTTGTCACAGGGAGTATAGGGGAATGGGCTAAAGAGCAGTTTGAAGAAAGAAATGCCTTACTGTTTATTGGAGCCTGTGGTATAGCGGTCAGAGCGATTGCACCTCACATTACGGACAAGCTCCATGATAGTCCGGTTTTGGTAATGGATGAAAACGGACAATATGTAATTCCACTTTTGTCCGGTCATGTGGGTGGTGCTAATAAACTTGCTGTTTCTTTGGCAAAAAAAATAGGAGCAGAACCGGTTATTACCACCGCAACGGATATTAATAATAAATTCGCAATCGATTTGTTTGCAAAGAAAAATGGGATTACCATTGTAAATAAAGATGGAATTGCAAAGGTTTCATCAAAGGTATTGACAGGGAAAAGTATTACCATATCTATTGAGCAAGGACATTTAGAAAAAGATGTTAAGTTGCCAAATGGCATAGAGTTGGTAACATATCCGCCCATACAGAAGGTTGATGTTGTGATAACTTCTGAAAACAGAGAATTTAAGACAGCAATTCTCCTTAAACCCAAAGAATATGTAATTGGGGTAGGATGCAGAAGGGGGAAAGAAGTAGAAAAAATAGAAGATTTTGTTATGAGCCATTTGCAAAAAGCTGGAATTTCTCTTATTCAGGTATTTGGAATGGCATCTATTGATGTAAAAAAGGATGAGCCGGGACTTCTTGGCTTTAGCAGGAAAGAGAAAATTTCGTTTGTTACATATAAAGCCGAAGAGTTAATGTGTGTAGAAGGAGAGTTTCATAAGTCTGACTTTGTAAAAGAACAGGTTGGAGTAGATAATGTCTGTGAAAGAGCCGCACTTAAAATGTGTGGGCCGGAAGGCAGGCTGGTATATGGAAAGCATGCAGAGGATGGAATGACGATTGCGATTGCGAGGAGAGAATGGAGAGTGAACTTTAATGAGAAATAAAATATATGTAGTTGGTATGGGACCGGGGAAGGAAGAAATGATGACAGGGGAAGCTCTGTCTGTATTAGAACAGGCAGATGTAATTATTGGTTATACAGTATATTTAAAATTGCTTGGAGAACGTTTTCAGGAGAAAGAACTATTGTCAACTCCTATGCGACAGGAAACAGAAAGGTGTCAGCTTGCTTTTAAAGAAGCTGAGAAAGGGAAAAAAGTAGCTTTCATATGCAGTGGTGATGCTGGAATTTATGGAATGGCATCTCTCATGTATAAAATCGGAAAAGAATATCCTGAAATAGAACTTACAGTCATTCCGGGTATTACAGCAGCAAGCAGTGGAGCAGCAGTGCTTGGAGCACCATTAAATCATGATTTCTGTGTTATTAGCCTGAGCGATCTTTTGACACCGTGGGAGAAAATCGAAAAAAGATTGATTGCAGCCGCCCAAGGAGATTTTGCAATGGCAATTTATAATCCAGCCAGTCATAAGAGAAAGGATTATTTACAGAGAGCTTGTGATATTTTGCTTTGCTATTTGGAAGAGGAACGAGCTTGTGGTTATGTAGAAAACATCGGAAGAGAAGGAACAAAGGCAGTAACCTGTACCTTGAAGGAATTAAGGGATAGAGAAGTAAATATGTTTACTACAGTATTCATTGGAAATGCAGAAAGTGAAATCAGAAAGGATAAGCTGATTACAAAGCGAGGTTATCAAATTGAAAGAGATATTAATATTTGCGGGAACAACGGAAGGAAGAAAATTATCTGAGAGTCTGGCGGTGTCTGAAATTTATCATACACTTTGTGTTGCAACGGAATATGGAGAGATTGTGTTAAAAGAAAATCCTTTTATGACGGTTCATCGTGGAAGAATGAATGAAGAACAAATAAAAGAATTTGTCCGGAATGGCAAATTTGAGGCAGTGGTGGATGCAACACATCCTTATGCAGACATTGTTACAAAGAATATTAAGTCAGCAATGGAAGGGATGAATATTCCGTATTTGCGTTTGAAAAGAGAACTTATGGCTTCCCAGAAAGAGGAAAATGTCATTTATTTTGAAACCAATGAAGCGTGTGCAAAAGCATTAGAAGAAATGCAGGGAAATATTCTGCTTACCACTGGAAGTAAGGAACTTAAAAAGTATTGTGTTTCTGAGGATGTAAAAAGCAGACTTTTTGTAAGAGTTCTTCCGGGAATGGAAAGTTTGTCACTTTGCATTGAGCAGGGGATGAAAGGAAAGCAGATTATAGCAATGCAGGGACCATTTACAACCGAGATGAATGAAGCTATGATTCGTCAGTATGGAATTTCATGCTTGGTTACGAAACAAAGTGGTGCATCCGGTGGATATTTTGAAAAGCTAGAGGCTGCAAAGAAAACAGGAATTTCCGTATTTGCTATTGGGCATCTGGAGGAAGATGCAGGGTATTCTTTCCATAAAGTATGTAACGAATTAGAAAAAATTTGTCAGCAAAAAATACAAATAAAAAATGAGATGGAAATTAGTCTTGCCGGAATTGGTATGGGGAATAAAAACAGTTTGACAAAAGAAGTTCAGGAGAAGATAAAGGAAGCTGATATTTTGCTTGGAGCAGAAAGAATGTTTCAGTCTTACAAACCAAGAATAGAGAAAAAGCCTTTTTATCTAGCGAAACAGATTATTCCATATCTTCAGGAAGTTCAGAAGAAATATCCTATGGAGAGTTTGAAGGTGGTTGTTTTGTTTTCCGGGGATAGTGGTTTTTATAGTGGGTGTCAGTCTTTATATCATGCTTTGCAGGAAGAAATAAATGCAGGGCAGCTACAAGCAGTTGTTCAAATCATGCCAGGGATTTCCTCGGTAGCCTTTTTGGCGGCCTGTATTGGGGAAAGCTATCAGGATGCGGCTATTTACAGTATGCACGGAAAAGAATTGCAAAATCTTGCACGCAGAATCAAAACCGAGCAAAAAACATTTATGATTATGTCCGGCGTGAAAGATGTGAACAGATTAGGAGAAGATTTAATAAAAGCAAGAATGACCGAGTGCGAAATTATTACAGGTTATCAACTGTCTTATGCTGAGCAGCAGATTAAAAAAAGAACACCAAGTGAGTGCATGGAGTTAAAAGAAGAAGGGTTATATACTTGTTTCGTAAAGAATCCAAATGTAACCCCTAAAAGTTTAACACATGGAGTCTCGGATGGAGAATTTATCAGAGACAAGGTTCCTATGACAAAGGAAGAAGTAAGAGAAGTCAGTATTTGCAAATTAAAATTGTATCAAAGTGCGGTGGTTTTTGATATTGGAAGCGGAACGGGATCTATTGCAATGGAGATGGCAGGACTTTCACCGGATATACAGGTCTATGCCATTGAGCAAAAAAAAGAAGCTGTATCACTCATTCAGCAGAATAAGGAAAAGTTTCAGCTCGAGAATGTAACGGTGATAGAAGCAAAGGCACCGGAAGGATTATTGGAATTACCAAAAGCTTCCCATGCGTTCATAGGTGGAAATGGAGGAAATCTAAAAGAGATATTGCAGTCATTATATGAAATGAATCCAAATATGCGGGTTGTTATCAATGCAATCAGCATGGAAACCATTTGTGAAATAAAAGAGATACTGACGTTATACCCAATAGAAAATCAGGAAATTGTGCAAATACAGGTCAGCCGGGCGAAAGAAGTAGGAAAGTATCATTTAATGCAGGCAGAAAATCCGGTATGGATCTGTGCCTTTGAGTTTCGGGAGGAGTGAGGTCTGATATGAAACTTAACCGAATTATGATTGCCGCACCGAAAAGCGGAAGTGGCAAAACTACCATTACCTGTGCCTTGCTAAAGGCACTGAAAAATAGAGGGGAACAGGTAGTTTCTTATAAATGCGGACCGGATTATATTGATCCAATGTTCCATGAACAGGTAATTGGTATCCCTTCAAAGAATTTAGACACTTTTTTTACAGGAGAAGATGTAACCAGAGAGCTTTTTCTAAAAAACAGAACCGAAAAAGACTTTGTGGTAATGGAAGGTGTGATGGGACTTTTTGATGGGCTTGGAGGAGTTAGAGAAGAAGGTTCATCCTATCATTTAGCAAAAGTAACAGAAACACCCATTGTATTAGTGATAGATGCGAAAGGTATGGGACGTTCCGTAATTCCCATGATTGCTGGTTTTCTTGCATATGATGAGGAACGGATTATTCGGGGGATTATTTTAAACAAAATGTCAAAGTCTTATTATGAAATAATAAAACCGTTGATAGAAGATGAATTAAAAGTAAGAGTGTTTGGATATTTTCCAGAACAGAAAGAGATTCAGATAGAAAGCAGACATTTAGGTCTTGTAATGCCAAATGAGTTAGCAGATATTCAAAAGCAACTGCAAACTGTTTCAGAAGAACTGGAAAAAAATGTAGATGTGGATGCAATAAAGCATATAGCAGAGCAGGCAAAAGAAGTATTGATTACCCATAAGAAAATGAGCAAAGATAGTTGCTTTGAGGATAAAGAAAGTGGCCGACCTGTGATTGCGGTTGCAAAGGATGAAGTCTTTTGTTTTTATTATGAAGATAATTTGCTCATGTTACAGGAAAAGGGGGCAGAGATTACATATTTTTCTCCTTTGCATGATACGAAACTGCCAGATAATTGCGATGCCCTGTTAATTGGAGGTGGATACCCGGAATTGTATGTAAATGAGTTAAGTAGGAATGTTAGTATGCGTAATGCAATGAAACAGGCATTTGAGAAGGGAATGCCTATTGTGGCAGAGTGTGGCGGTTTTATGTATTTGCATGATACGATTATAGATAAGGATGGAGTAAGTCATGCAATGGTTGGAGTGGTTCCGGAGACTTGTGGCTATAAAGGGAAGTTGGTACGGTTTGGTTATATAGAGATAAAGGAAAAGCAGAGGTGCTTTTTGCCGGAAGGTGAAGTTATAAAAGGGCATGAGTTTCATTATTATGATAGTACCGATAATGGAGAAAGCTGTATTGCTACAAAGCCAACTACAGGCAGAGAGTATCCTTGTGTGATAGCAGGAGAAAGTTTTTGGCTGGGATTTCCGCATCTCTATTACCCGTCAAATCCTTTTTTCGTAGAAAGTTTTGTAAAAAACGCAGAGGAATATAAGAAAAGAAAGGAGCCAGCATAAATGGAAAATTCGCATCGTTTCTTTGAAAATAAAGAGTGTAAATATTTTCCCTGCCATAAGGGATTAGAGGATTTTAACTGTCTGTTCTGCTATTGTCCTCTATATAATAAAGAGAATTGTCCGGGAAACCCCAGATATATAGAGAAGGAAGGACAAAACGTAAAGGTTTGTACGAATTGCACCTTTCCGCATCATCCGGACAATTATGATAAAGTGATTCAAATTTTAAAGAATAAGGTTTAATTAAGTTTTGTATAAGACGAGTGGAATAATGAAAATTACTATTCGTCTTTTTCTTTTTATATTGAGTAAAATGGTATCAATCTTTGTCCCATGAACATCCAGAAAAAAGTAAAATACGTTTTCAATGGTATATTCATGGGACTTGAATGTGTCATAGGGATTTTAGCAGATTCCGGCATATCGATAAAACTTAAAGCTATCAGTAAGCTGCACGTTACCTATCATAGATTCTACTAGATTGTCTGATTTTTACTTGAGCAGGAGCACTCTGCCTTTACTTTTTCAACTTCTTCCGGCTTGGCAGGAGCTGCCGGCTGGTAGTAACCATGTTTCTTTGCCATTTTATATAATTCATATTGTTTTGCTTCAGTATCATTACGGGAATTAATAATTTTTTGACGTAATGTTTCGTCACTGGTCTGTTCGATAAAATAAGCGTAGCTTAAAAGACTTGCGTTCATTTCTGATAAAGCATCAGATACCATAGTTTTTTCGTCCATTTTCTTTACCATATACATAGAAGTTCATAAACTACCATGTATTTTCCTTTCTGTTATTATATTATCATAAACTATAGATATTTCATAAAAGCATCTTTTGTTTTCGCAGCACTTTCTGCACCATTTCTTAAAAAGTCTTTTATTTCCTGACTTTCACATGCTTTTGCATATTCACTCCATTTTTGGGAGATTGTTTCATGTGCATTGATTAAGTGACGTAAATTTTGAACTTCCATTTGATTTAACTGTGTCATAATCTTGTCTCCTTTACAATATCATTTACCTTTGTAGTATGTTTCAGACGTTTTTTTTTATGCATCAGAAATGAAATAAATTTATGAATAACAAAAATAAAAAAAGATTGTATGTTTTATTGATTTTTGTTATACTGATAACGTATGAGTATACGAATAGGAGATGTTTTATAATGGAGATGAAACGAATTTTATTAAAGCTAAGCGGAGAGGCATTAGCTGGAGATAAAAAGACAGGTTTTGATGAACCTACGGTTACCAAAGTGGCACTTCAGGTAAAAAAAGTGTTGGAGCAGGGTGTTCAGGTAGGAATTGTAATCGGTGGTGGTAACTTCTGGAGAGGAAGAACCAGTGAAAAAATCGACCGCACCAAGGCAGACCAGATTGGTATGCTTGCTACGGTAATGAATTGTATTTATGTGTCTGAGATTTTTAGAACCGTTGGAATTGATACCAATGTTTATACACCATTTTCTTGTGGCTCCATGACGAAGTTATTTTCTAAGGATGAAGCAGTAAAGGATTTAAATCAGAATAAGGTAGTATTCTTTGCCGGTGGCATTGGTCATCCTTATTTTTCAACGGATATGGCTACGGTTCTTCGTGCCATTGAAATTGAAGCGGATGTTGTACTTGCAGCAAGAGCTGTGGATGGTGTTTATGACAGTGATCCTAAGACGAATCCAAATGCGAAAAAGTATGATAGAATCAGCGTAAAAGAAATCGTAGATAAGAAACTTGGAATTATGGATTTGGCTGCTGCCGTTTTAAGTATGGACAATAAAATGCCGATGATTATTTTTGGTTTAAATGAAGAAGACAGCATTGTACATACTGTAAATAACCAGATTACAGGTACGATTGTGGAAGTTTAATTATTAGGAGGAAAAGGAATTATGTTAAAACAATACGAAGAAAAAATGGAAAAATCACTGGATAATTTAATTGCTGAATTTTCAGCAATTCGTGCCGGAAGAGCGAATCCTCATATTTTGGATAAGTTAAGAGTAGACTATTATGGAACACCTACTCCAATTCAGCAGGTTGCAAATGTATCCGTTCCGGAAGCAAGAAGTATCTTAATTACTCCTTGGGAAGCATCTTTAGTAAAAGAAATTGAAAAAGCGATCATTAATTCTGATTTAGGTGTTATGCCAAATAATGACGGTAAAGCAGTTCGTATTAATTTCCCTGAATTAACAGAAGAACGTCGTAAGGAACTTGTAAAAGACGTTAAGAAAAAGGGAGAGGCTGCTAAGGTTGCCATCCGTAATATCAGACGTGATGCCAATGATGCATTTAAGAAGCAAAACAAGGCAAATGAAATTTCTGAAGATGAATTAAAGAACTTGGAAGATAAGGTTCAGAAGTTGACAGATAAATACATTGCCGAAATTGATAAGGCAATTGATGTGAAATCAAAGGAAATTTTAACAGTTTAATCAAAAAACTGTTAATTTTTAAGGATTGTATTTTAAAGGCGGGCATAAGTATAGTTGTTCGCCTTTTTCCCATATATGGCTTGAAAGGCTTGGTGCAGACTATGAAGAATGATAAAAATGAAAACTACCTAATTCCGGAGCATGTTGCCATTATTTTAGATGGAAATGGAAGATGGGCGAAGAAGAAAAATATGCCTAGAAATTATGGGCATGTAAAGGGTAGTGAAAATTTAGAAAAAGTGTGTAAGGCAGCAGATGAATTAGGCATTAAGTATATTACAGTGTATGCTTTTTCTACGGAAAACTGGAAACGACCAGAAGAGGAAGTTAGTGCATTAATGAAACTGCTCCGTAATTATTTAAAGGATTGTGTGAAAAAAGCCAATAAGAATAATATGCGGATCCGTGTGATTGGGGAAATCAACAGGTTAGATAAAGATATCAGGGATGCTATTATGGAACTGGATGAGGTTTCAAAGAAAAATACCGGCTTGAATTTAACCATTGCCATTAATTATGGTGCAAGGGATGAAATGATTCGTGCCATGAGAAAGGCAATGCAGGATGCAAAAGAGGATAAATTCAAGATTGAAGATTTTAATGAAGAAAGTTTTGGCGAATATCTTGACACAAAAGGAATGCCAGAACCTGATTTAATGATTCGAACCAGTGGTGAACAAAGATTATCCAACTTTTTATTATGGCAGCTAGCCTATACGGAATTTTATTTTACGGATGTATTATGGCCTGATTTTGATAAAAAGGAATTAGAAAAGGCGATTCAGTATTATAATAAAAGAGAAAGAAGATATGGAGGGCTTGCATAATGTTTAAAGAACGTTTCATAAGCGGAATTGTGCTGGTAATTCTTATGGCAGCGGTTCTGTATGCCGGCGGCCCATGGACTTTGGTTGCCATGTTACTTTTGTCTGTGATAGGATTAAGGGAATTTTACCGCATTTTTAAGCTGGATACATCCATATTTGCAGTTTGTGGCTATTTGTTTGCAGCAGTGTATTATTTGGTTTTATTTTTAGAGAAAGAAGCATTGCTGTTACCATTATTTATCTTGTTTTTTTTGACGGTTATGACCATTTATGTATTTTCTTTCCCGAAATATAAGGGAGAGCAGGCCATGACGGTTTTCTTTGGTTTTATTTATACGGTGGTTTTATTATCTTATATTTACCGAATCCGTATGCTTCAGGATGGAGGAGCTTATGTGGTGCTGGCTTTTTTAAGTTCATGGGGAAATGATACTTTCGCATATTGTGTAGGAAGATTAATTGGAAAACATAAAATGTCACCAAAACTTAGTCCAAAGAAGAGTGTGGAAGGTGCCATTGGTGGTATTCTTGGAGCAGGACTGTTAGGTTTGGCATATGGAAGTCTTGGAAATACTTATCTTGGACTATCAGGTCACAGTGGACTGATTTGTGCAGTGGTATGCCTTATCGGAGCTTTTATTTCGATTGTCGGAGATTTGGCTGCATCGGCATTTAAGAGAGATACCGGAATTAAAGATTATGGTAAATTGATTCCTGGTCATGGTGGAGTATTAGACCGTTTTGACAGTATTATTTTTACGGCACCGATTGTTTATTATGGAATTGTATTTTTAAGTTAAGCAGGAGGAAGGGAAACGATGCAAAAGATTGCACTACTGGGTTCCACCGGTTCCATAGGAACGCAGACTTTGGAAGTGGTAAGGGAAAATGAAGATATGCAGATTGTATCCATGTCTGCAGGAAAAAATATTACTTTGTTTGAAAAGCAGATTCGTGAGTTTAAACCTCTTATGGTAAGTGTTCAGACAGAAGAACTTGCAAAAGAATTAAAAATAAAAATTAAGGATTTAAACATTCCGGTTTATTATGGAAAAGAGGGACTAATTCAGGTTGCAGTTTGTGAAAGTGCTACCATAGTAGTAACTGCAATTATGGGTATGATAGGAATTACTCCTACCATTGCAGCGATTTGCGAAGGAAAAGACATTGCATTGGCAAACAAAGAAACTTTGGTAACAGCAGGACATATTATTATGCCTTTGGCACAGGAAAAGGGTGTAAAGATTTATCCTGTGGACAGCGAACATTCCGCTATTTTTCAATGTCTGAATGGGGAAGAGAAAGGGTCTGTTTCAAAGATTATTTTAACTGCTTCCGGTGGACCTTTCAGGGGAAAATCCTTGGAGGAATTAAAACATGTGACGTTGCAGCAGGCATTAAAACATCCAAACTGGTCCATGGGAAAGAAGATTACCATTGATTCTGCTACCATGGTAAATAAGGGCTTAGAGGTCATTGAAGCAAGATGGCTGTTTGATGTGGATTACGACCAGATTCAGGTGGTGATTCAGCCACAAAGTATCATTCATTCTATGGTGGAATTTAAAGACCATGGAGTAATTGCACAGTTAGGAACTCCGGATATGAAATTGCCAATACAATATGCTCTTTGTGAGACGCAAAGGCGTTTTCTTTCAGAGGAAAGGCTGGATTTTTGGTCCATTCCTTCCATTACCTTTGAAAAACCAGATTTTGAAGTGTTTCGGGGACTTTCTCTTGCCTATGAAGTGGGGAGAAAAGGTGGAAGTGCCACCACAGCGTATAATGCCGCCAATGAGCTGGCAGTTGCTAAATTTTTAAATGAGGAAATATCGTTTCTGGAAATATATGACATGATTGAAGCGTGTATATTAAAACATCCTTTTGTGGAGAATCCAACCATTGAGGATATCCTGGAAACAGAAAAGTGGATATATGAGTATATAGAAAGTAGGTAATATAGTGAATATTTTAATAGCAATCTTAATTTTTGGATTAATTGTAGTGATTCATGAGTTGGGACATTTTATTTTTGCGAAAATAAATGGAATTTATGTATCAGAGTTTTCCGTAGGTTTCGGGCCACGACTTTTAAGTAAGCAGATAGGCGAGACACGCTATTCTTTAAAGCTTATCCCTTTTGGTGGTTCTTGTGCCATGTTGGGAGAGGAAGAAGAAAGTACAGATGAGAGGGCATTTAACAATAAGTCTGCAGGAGCAAGATTTTGGGTTATTTTTGGCGGTCCTTTGTTTAATTTTATTCTTGCTTTCGTTATGGCGATTATTATGATTGTTTCGGTTGGTATCGATAAGCCTTATGTTTTAGCAGTTCAGGAAGATTCGCTGGCTGCGGAAAATGGACTTAAGGAAGGGGATATTGTAACAGCTGTTAATGGTGATAAGATACGTTTAGGAAGAGATTATTATATCACTGATTATTTTGAAGATTTTGGGGAAACAGTGGAACTGACCGTACTTCGTGAAGGAAAAGAAATGAATATTACCATTGATACGTTATATCAATATTATGGTTTAGGATTTTCTTATTCGCCAGATGGTGAAGCAGTAGAATTATTAAGTGTAGAAGCAAATGGCCCTTTGGGAGAGGCTGGTCTTACCATAGGTGATGTTATTACAAAGTTGGATGGAATTGAGATAAAAAATGGGGAAGACCTGGCGAAGTATAAGGAAGAAGTAGGTTTTAGTGACAAGGAAATTACGGTCACTTATGTACGAAATAATAGAGAGCATGAAGTGGTTGTGACACCAAAAGAAATTAATTCTTATTCTTTAAGCCAATATGTTACCATTAATACTTATAGGGAAAAGGTAGGCTTTTTAGAGGCAATGAAATATTCCCTTTATGAAATGGAATATCAGGTATCGGTTGTTTATAAGAGTTTAGGCTATTTATTTGCCGGCAAGGCATCCATGAATGATTTTTCCGGTCCGGTTCGAATGGTTTCCGTAATCGGGGATACCGTGGAAGAAAGTAAAGAATATGGTACGGAAAGTGTTATCTTTAGTATCATGAACATTATTATTTTGTTATCCGTAAATCTTGGTGTGATGAATTTACTTCCATTTCCGGCTTTGGATGGTGGACATTTGGTATTTATTATTTTAGAAGCCATTCGTAAGAAAAAAATACCACAGGAAAAGGAAGCCATGGTTCATTTTGCCGGAATTATAATTTTATTTGCTTTTATGATTTTTATTCTGTTCAATGATATTAAAAACGTATTCTTTTAAATAATGAGAAAATGTTCATTTAGGAATCGTAAGAGATAGTTCTTGTATAGGAATCTAACGATTTAAACAAAAATTCTTAGGAGGTATTTCATATGCTTAGGGATAATACCAAGGAAATTAAAATAAAAGACCGGGTAATCGGTGGTAAGAATCCTATTTTAATTCAGTCCATGACCAATACAAAGACTGCTGATGTGGAGGCTACCGTTGCACAGATAAAAAGACTGGAAAAGGCTGGTTGTGATATTGTCCGTTCTACTGCCAATGACATTCATGCTGCAAATGCTTTTAAAGAGATTAAATCTGCAATTTCCATTCCTTTGGTGGCGGATATTCATTTTGATTATAAACTTGCCATGAAAGCCATTGAAAATGGTGCAGATAAAATCAGAATTAATCCAGGAAACATTGGCAGCAGGGAAAGGGTATTGGAAGTAGTGGAAGCTGCTAAGGAAAAAAATATTCCCATTCGTATTGGTGTCAACAGTGGTTCTTTGGAAAAACATATTTTAGAAGCTTATGGTAAGGTAACTGCAGAAGGACTGGTAGACAGCGCACTTCATAATATTGCTTTGATTGAAGATATGGGATATGATAATCTGGTCATCAGCATTAAATCTTCGGATGTATTAATGTGTGTAAAGGCTCATGAACTTTTGGCACCGAAGTGTCAGTATCCATTGCATGTAGGAATTACAGAATCAGGAACTTCCTATGGAGGAAATATAAAATCATCGGTTGGATTAGGTATTATTTTAAATCAGGGAATTGGCAATACCATCCGGGTTTCTTTGACCGATGACCCGGTAAAGGAAATTGCTACTGCGAAAATGATTCTTCGTACTTTGAAATTAAGAGAAGGCGGAATTGAAGTGGTTTCCTGTCCGACCTGTGGAAGAACTTCCATTGATTTGATTTCCTTGGCGAATAAAGTAGAAGAAATGGTGACAGAATTTGAGCATCTGAATCTTAAAGTTGCAGTAATGGGTTGTGTGGTAAATGGTCCTGGAGAATCCAAGGAAGCAGATTTAGGAATTGCCGGAGGCAAGGGGGAAGGTCTTTTATTTAAAAAGGGAGAAATTATAAGAAAAATACCAGAGGAACAATTGCTAAATGCTTTGTATGAAGAATTAAAGAATTGGAAGTAAAAAACGGGATGTGATAGATGATGGAAACAACATTGCATTCATTTTATGAAGTTTTTTGTGAATTAAAAACTCCGGAGGAACTGACAGGTGAATTTTCAGAGGTTTTGGTGGAACGTCTTTTAATGAAGAAATCCATAAACCTGCTGGAAGTTCATATCGTCAGTACGAAATTGATTCATAAAAAAAATATCATGTTAATGGAAAAAGCAATTAAAAATTATATGTTTGAGCGAAATCAGACAAAAATTAAAATTGTGGAACGATATGAATTATCGGAATTATATGATCCTGAGAAACTGTTTTTGTTATACAAAGACAGTTTCTTATTAGATTTTAAAGAAAGAAGTAATGTGGAATATCGTCTGGTGCAGGCCAGTGAATGGTTCTTTGACAATAATATTATTACGTTAACCTTGGAAGATACGTTTCTGGCAAAAAATAAATCAGTTGCCATAAAAAAGTATATTGAAGATATTTATCAAAATAAATTTGGAATGTCGGTTCAGGTTGGCTTTGATTATACCTTAGCCCAAAAGGAACAGCTAAGACAGGCTCACAAAATGCATAAATTAGAGTTAGAAGTAAATTCTATTTTAGAGGAAGTGGATTCTCGTGCTAAAGCCGATTCTGCTGCCGGTTCTAAGAATAAGGGTATGGATGGAAGTAAGAAGAATACTGCAGCCAAAGCCCAGGATACACCAAAATCCAATGGGGAAGGTTTCAAACAGAATGGTGGAAATCGAAACTATAATAATCAGGAGAATGGTTTTAGAAAGCAACGGCCTGCAGATGATCCGGATGTTTTTTATGGAAAAAACTGCGAAGGTGATATCATTGAAATCAAAGATATTATTACGGAAATGGGAGAAGTTGTGATTCATGGGGAACTGTTAAATCTGGATACCAGAGAAATCCGTTCTGAAAAAACCATTCTTATTTTCTCCATTTCAGACTATACCGATACCATCGTTGTAAAAATATTTGTTCCAAATGTTCTTCTTCCTGATATGTTGGAGAATTTAAAACGTGGTAAATTCTATAAAATTAAGGGAAATGCCATTCTCGATAAATATGACCATGAAGTTTCTATCAGTTCTGTCATTGGAATTAAGGAAATTCCGGATTTTAGAGTGAAAAGAAAGGATTTAAGCTTAGAGAAACGTGTGGAACTACACTTACATACGGTTATGAGTGAAAGTGATAGTGTAGTGGGAATCAAGGATATCATAAAACTTGCAAAAAGCTGGGGACATAAAGCCTTGGCCATTACGGATCATGGTGTCGTACAGGCTTTCCCAGTGGCTGCCCATTGCCTTGATAAGGGGGATGATTTTAAGTTATTATATGGCGTGGAAGGTTATTTTGTTGATGATTTAAAAACGGTAGTAGTGAATTCCAAGAATCAATCCCTTCAGGGGAACTATGTGGTATTTGACATTGAAACCACCGGATTTAGTCCTGTAAAAAATAAAATTATCGAGATTGGAGCGGTTAAGGTAAGAAACGGAGTAATCGTGGATAAATTCAGTCATTTTGTAAATCCAAAAGAACCGATTCCACCGAATATTGAGTCCTTAACTGGCATTTCTGACCGAATGGTAATTGAAGAACCTACGATAGATGTAATTTTACCTGAATTTTTAAAATTCTGTGAGGGAAGCGTTTTAGTAGCCCATAATGCGGATTTTGATGTAAGTTTTATTCGTGAAAAATCTGCAGAGTTAAACTTGTCTTTTGATGCGACTTACCTGGATACGGTTTTGCTTTCCAGATTTTTAATTACGGGAATTTCAAAATATACTCTGGATAGTGTGGCAAAGTATATGGGAGTTAAACTTACCGACCATCATAGAGCGGTAAATGATGCCCAGGCAACAGCTGAAATTTTTGTAAAATTTATTCCTATGCTTGAAACAAAGGGAATCGAAACTTTAGATTCATTAAATGCCATGAGCCAGATGAGTCCGGAGGCAATCAAAGCGGCTCCTTCCTATCATGGAATTTTAATTGCTAAAAATGAGTTGGGAAGAGTGAATCTGTATCGTCTGATTTCCGAATCCCACTTGACCTATTTTTCTAAAAGACCACGAATGCCAAAGAGTCTGATTGAAAAGTATCGAGAAGGCTTGATTGTTGGGTCTGCCTGTGAAGCTGGGGAATTATATAAAGCGATTCTGATGGATAAAGGTGCAGCGGAAATTACCAGACTGGCTCAATTTTATGATTATTTTGAAATCCAGCCTCTTGGAAATAACTTTTTTATGCTGGAGAGTGATAAATATCCGGTGAATTCCATTGAGGATTTAAAGGAGATAAACCGTAAAATTGTTGCATTGGGAGAGGAATTTAAGAAGCCTGTAGTTGCTACCTGTGACGTTCATTTTATTGAGCCGGAAGACAGCGTTTATCGTGCTATCATTCAGGCAAGTAAAAAATATAAGGATGCAGATAATCAGCCACCACTATATTTTCGGACCACAGAGGAAATGCTGGCAGAATTTGAATATCTGGGGAGTGAAAAAGCTTATGAGGTAGTAATTGAAAATACGAATAAAATTGCGGATATGGTGGAACGTATTTCGCCGGTAAGACCGGATAAATGTCCTCCTGTGATTGATCAGTCCGATGCGACTTTAACCAAGATTTGTTATGATAAAGCTCATGAAATTTATGGACCGGAACTGCCGCCACAGGTTTTGGAACGGTTGGAAAGAGAATTAAATTCCATTATCAGCAATGGATTTGCGGTTATGTATATCATTGCACAAAAACTTGTGTGGGATTCCAATGATCATGGTTATCTGGTGGGTTCCAGAGGTTCTGTTGGTTCTTCTTTTGTTGCCACCATGGCAGGTATTACGGAGGTAAATCCATTGTCTGCCCATTATATCTGTAAACATTGTCATTATGTTGATTTTGATTCCGATGAGGTTAAGGCTTTTGCAGGTCGTTCCGGTTGTGATATGCCGGACAAGAACTGTCCGAATTGCGGAGAGTCTTTAATGAAGGAAGGTCATGATATTCCCTTTGAAACTTTCTTAGGTTTTAAAGGAGATAAGGAACCGGATATCGATTTAAATTTTTCCGGTGAATATCAGTCCTCGGCCCATGCATATACGGAAGAACTTTTTGGAAAGGGGAAGGCATTCCGTGCCGGTACTATTGGCTCTGTTGCGGATAAAACAGCTTATTCTTATGTATACAAATATTTTGAAGAACGACAGCAAAACAAACGTAGGGCAGAGATGGAACGTTTAAGTCTTGGATGTACCGGAGTAAAAAGAACTACCGGACAGCATCCGGGAGGAATGATTGTATTGCCAAGAAATGAGGAGATTTATTCTTTTACCCCGATACAGCATCCGGCAAATGATGTTACTTCTCCGATTATCACCACTCATTTTGAATATCACTCCATTGACCATAACCTATTAAAATTAGATATTCTTGGTCATGATGATCCTTCCATGATTCGTATGATGGAGGACCTTACAGGAATTGATGCCAAGACCATTAAGCTGGATGATAAAAAGGTTATGTCATTGTTCCATAATACGGAAGCTTTAGGCATTACACCGGAAGACATCGGTGGAACGAAGCTTGGTTCTTTGGGAATACCTGAGTTTGGTACGGATTTCGTTATACAGATGTTAATTGATACGAACCCTCAGTCTTTCTCGGACTTGGTACGAATTTCCGGATTGTCCCATGGAACGGATGTATGGCTTGGAAATGCCCAGACTTTAATTCAGGAAGGAAAGGCATTAATTTCTACTGCTATCTGTACCCGTGATGATATTATGATTTATTTGATTAATATGGGTATGGATAAGGGGCTTTCCTTTACTATTATGGAAAGCGTAAGAAAGGGAAAGGGGCTAAAACCGGAATGGGAAGAGGAAATGTTAGCCCATAATGTTCCGGACTGGTATATCTGGTCTTGTAAAAAAATCAAGTACATGTTCCCGAAAGCACATGCTGCGGCTTACGTTATGATGGCATGGCGTATTGCGTATTTTAAGGTATATTACCCTCTTGCATATTACGCAACCTTCTTTAGTATTCGTGCCAAGGCATTTTCTTACGAAAAGATGTGTCAAGGCAGAGAAAAACTAGAAATGAGTATAAAAGAAATTACTTCAAAGCCAAAGGAAGAACAGACTGCGGTGGAACAGGATTCTTTAAGGGATATGAAACTGGTTCAGGAAATGTATGCCAGAGGATTTGAATTTTTACCATTGGATATTTTTGTGGCGGATGATGTGAAGTTTCAGATTATGGATGGGAAAATTATGCCATCCCTTGTTACTATCGACGGATTAGGAGATAAGGCGGCAACGGCTTTGAAAGAGGCAGCTAAAAACGGCCCATTCCTTTCAAAAGATGACTTAAAAGAGCGGGCAAAGATTTCTGCTACCGTAGCAGATAAAATGCAGGAATTAGGTCTTCTTGGGGATATACCGGAAAGTAACCAGTTAAGTTTTGTTTTTGATATGTGATATCATGGGGAAAAATATTTTCGATACATGAATCATTGGATAAGACAATTTTATTTTATATCATTAAGGATTATATTAGGGGAGAGGATAGGAGAAAGAAGTGAAAACATCAGATAAAATAATTCAATTTGTAAAAAAAGAACCTATTTTAATTGTAGCTACATTATTAGCCTTGGTATCTATGTTTTTTATTCCTTTGGACAAGGAATATTTCGGCTATATTGATACCAGGGTGTTATCCCTGCTGTTCGCCTTTATGGTGGTGATGGAGGGTTTAAAAGAGCTGGGAGTCTTTTATGAACTAGCTGGCTTATTAACTAAGAGAGTAAAACATTTTAGAGGGTTAGCTTTTGTTCTGGTCTTTTTATGTTTTTTTTCATCTATGCTGATTACCAATGATGTAGCTTTGATTACGTTTGTTCCCTTTACCATTTTATTATTGCATATGGCAGGACTGGAAGAAAAGATGATTCCTATTATTGTGCTGCAAACCATTGCAGCCAATTTAGGCAGTATGCTGACACCTATTGGAAATCCTCAAAATTTATACATTTATGGATTGTCTGGTATGGATATGGGCAGTTTCTTAAAGGTTATGGGACCTCTTACTGCTTTATCTTCCATATTACTGGCAGTTTGTTGTATGTTTCAGAAGAAACAGGTCATTGCTCCTATAAAATTAGAAAAGAAGAATTTGACGAAAACAGAAAAAATACAGTTTGTTTATTTTGTTCTTGTTTTCGTGATTGCTTTGCTTAGTGTATTGCGGTTTATTTCATATCTGGTACCACTTGTAATTGCAATTCTTGGTACTTTGTTGCTGAAAAAAGAAATTTTGAGAAAAGTTGATTATAATCTGCTTCTCACGTTCCTTAGCTTCTTTATTTTTATTGGGAATATGGGAAGAATGGAAGCGGTTAGAAGTACCATGCAAAGTCTTTTAGAGGGAAGGGAAGTAATTCTGGCATTTTTGCTAAGTCAGGTGATTAGTAATGTACCTGCTGCTATTTTACTTTCTGGTTTTACCTCAGAATGGGAACTTCTTCTAATGGGAGTGAATATCGGCGGATTAGGAACTTTGATTGCATCACTGGCAAGTTTGATTTCTTATAAATTTTATGCACAGGAGGAACACAGCAAAAAAGGAAAGTATATCATGTCGTTTACTGTTTTAAACGTAGTATTTGCCGTGATACTTTTGATTGCTGCCATTTTATTATGAATTACTTAGAAGTAGAAAAGAGCATACAAAAGCGATACCGAAAAGAAATCTGGGGAAAATTTACGAAAGCAATTAATACTTATGATTTGATTCAAGATGGAGATAAAATCGCAGTATGTATTTCCGGTGGAAAAGATTCTATGTTAATGGCGAAATTATTTCAGGAATTAAAACGCCACCGGAAACTGGATTTTGAAGCGGTTTTTCTGGTAATGGATCCAGGGTATAATCAAAAGAACCGGGAAAAGATTGAAGAAAATGCGAAATTATTAAATATTCCAATTCAGATTTTTGAATCTGATATTTTTGAATCTGTGTCTGAAATCGAAAAATCACCATGTTATCTTTGTGCCAGAATGCGTCGAGGATGTTTGTATAGTAAGGCAAAAGAGTTAGGATGTAATAAAATTGCCTTAGGGCATCATTACAATGATGTCATTGAGACTATATTGATGGGCATTCTTTATGGTTCTCAGTTTCAGACCATGATGCCGAAACTTCATAGTACCAATTTCGAGGGCATGGAACTAATTCGGCCGATGTACTTGATTCGGGAAGAGGCGATTTTAAAATGGAAAGAATACAATGAATTGGAATTTATTCAATGTGCCTGTAGATTTACTGAGACCTGTGACCAATGCGAAGAAGAACAGAATCCTTCTGCAAGACTGGAAGTAAAGCGATTAATACAGAAGTTAAAGGAAACCAATCCGGATGTGGAAGAACATATTTTTAGAAGTGTGGAAAATGTAAATCTGGATACCTTGATTTCTTATAAAAGTAAATCCATGCAGCATCATTTTTTGGACACATATCATGAATAAATGCTGGTATTTTCCCTTGAGGGCTGATGTGAAATATGGTATGATAGTGCCAATGTATGTTAATTAATAAAAAGGAGTTTACGACATTTATGTTAAAGGAAGAAATTAAGAAATTACAGAAAGAAAAAGATGTGGTGATTTTAGCACATTATTATGTAGATGGTGCAGTTCAGGAAATTGCAGATTATGTTGGAGATTCTTATTATCTTAGCAAAGTTGCCACTAAGGTGAGTGAGAAGAATATTCTGTTTTGTGGGGTTTCCTTTATGGGAGAAAGTGCAAAAATATTAAATCCGGATAAAACAGTGATTATGCCGGATGTGACTGCGGATTGTCCCATGGCACATATGGTTACCATAGAAAAAATAGAAGAAATGAGAAAGCAGCTGGATGATGTTGCAGTGGTATGTTATATTAATTCTTCTGCTAAAATTAAGGCTCATTCAGATGTTTGTGTCACTTCATCTAATGCATTAAAGGTAGTAAGTGCATTACCAAATAAGAAAATCTTTTTTGTTCCGGATAATAATTTAGGAAGATATATTGCAAAACAATTACCAGAAAAAGAATTTATTTTTAATGACGGTTTTTGTCATGTACATACAGAAATTCATGCAGAAGATATCAAAAAAGCAAAACAGCAGTATCCGGATGTGAAAGTATTGACTCATCCTGAGTGTACCCAAGATGTATTAGAATTATCTGATTTTATTGGAAGTACTTCTGAAATTATTGATTTTGCAACGAAATGTGAAGATAAAGAGTTTATTATTGCTACAGAGACAGGTGTTTTTTATGAATTAGAAATGAAAAATCCTGATAAGAAATTTTATCCGGTAATTTCCCAGCAGATTTGTCCTGATATGAAGAAAATCACATTAGAAAAAGTAAAAGATGCTCTGGTACATTTAGAAGAGAATGTAAAGCTGGAAGAAGAAACCAAAGAGGCGGCATTTAGGCCTTTAAATCGTATGTTGGAACTTGCCCAGGCATAAGATAAAATGTGGCATATCAAGCTGAATAAATGCGATATAAGATGAAAGTAGGGTCAAAAGGTCACAAATTGGATGCACTACATTTAATTTGTGACCTTTGGTACACTTAAGTTGTTTGGCTTATGAAGCTAATAAGTTACTGTATGAACAGTAATGCCTAAAAATAAAATTAAAAAAGCACTTGCTTTTTTTAGAAAAAGATGTTAAACTGAAATAGTTGTGTGGCCTGTTAGTCAAGCGGCTAAGACGCCGCCCTCTCAAGGCGGAGAGACGGGTTCGATTCCCGTACAGGCTATTATTTTCCAAAACGGAGTTCAGCTTCTTTCCAATTAATATAGCGAATCCAGTTTTGTACATAATCGTTTTTTCTGTTTTGATATTGAAGATAATAGGCGTGTTCCCATAAATCTAGTGTTATCAAAGGAAGAAGATGTTCTGAAAGAGGAGTCTCCTGATTCTTAGATAGAATCAACTTGACTTCTCTTTTTTCTGTTTTTACTAAATTAAGATATCCAGAACCGATAAGACTCATGGAAGTATCTAAGACTGCCTTTTGAAATTTATAATAATCACCAAAACTCTGATTTATGGCATCAAATAAGGCACCGGTTGGAAGGCAGAAGCCATGGGGCTGCATACTCTTAAAATATAGTTGGTGATTGTAAACTCCGCCGGCATTTACAATTACAGTTTCACGAATGGGTTCCTGTATTACAGCAGGTTGAATAAGCATTTCTTCCAAGGAAAGCTGATGATATTCCGGATAGTCTTTTAATGCTTTGTTCAACTGATCCACATAATTTCTTTGATGCTTATTATGATGAATGTATAATGTTTCTTCGTTTAAAAAAGGGATTAAAGCATCATAGGAATAGGGAAGTTTTTGAAGTTCAAAGGGATAGTGTTGTTTTTTCATACTTGTTCTCCAATCAATATCAATTTAATTCTGCAATTCTGGATACACCTACATAAATTTCGGATATTTTATACCAGGTAGGGTAATCAATGATTCCAGTGGCGGGGAGATTGAAAATATTTTGGAATGTACGGACTGCATTGGCAGTTTGTTCTCCGAATATACCATCAGCTGCCACTTTAGGAATTCTTGGGTAATCATCAGCGATTCGATTTAATTGTTCCTGTATCTGACGAACTTTGTCCCCCCTGGAACCTACCATTAGATTTTCTCCTGGAAAAGATGCCGGGATTCCGGAAATTTGTCTGGCAGAATTAATATAAATGGAGTCACCATAATAATATCTTAAAATATCAATGGCGGAGTATCCCTGGTCACCAAGATTCTTAGAACCCCACTGACTCATCCATTCTGGGCAGGTTACTCTTTTTCCATCGCAATATTGTGTTAATATTGGTTGAGTGATGCCTGGTCGAGATAAATAATTTGCAAAAATACTATCTACCAGATAGGAAATATTATCATAAACATTTTTTCCATTTATCCATTTATGGTCAAATGCGGTGGAACTGGTAATGGTAAAATTATATCCTTTATTTCTATACCATTCCGTATATACGCGGTTTAGCGTAAAAGACATGATTGCAAGTACATTTGCATAAATGCTGCTTTCCGGCCAGGTTGCATAGATTTCACAGCTTGCTACATTTTTAATATAGTCCCGATAAGGAACATAATAATTGGCAGCAGAAGAATCAGAGGGGCTTCCATCATGAACCACGATATATTCTGGTATTACTACCTGGGATAAAACGATTTCACCGGTTTCCTCCACAGTCTTAATTTCAGATTCTGGTATTTTGGGCGGATAATATCCGTATAAGGTATGAGGACCAATAACATAAGGGTATCCTGATCTTCCTAGTGGTCTCATTGAAACATTCTGCCATGAAAAAGTTTTAGAAAGTATTTCAGCCCCGGAAACAACAACAGGTTCATAACCTTCCAATGTAACTCTGACATTATATTCTGAATAAGGCTGGCTTTGAAGAGGTTCCTGGCTGTATGCAAAGGGAGGCGATTCTAGAAAAAATTTTTCTGTCTGTCCGTCTTCATTCGTTTTAAATTCTTCTAAAACAATATCAGGTTCACCAGTTGAAGATATTTGTACGGTTGCATCCGGCAATGGTTCTTTGTTTACTGCAGAAGTAACATTTACTTGAAATAACCCTTTTAAATCTGGAATATTTGTATTATTGCTTGGAATATCGTAAGGAATTGCTGTATCCATATTGATTCCCTTTTTTTTGATAGTATATTCATAAATGAACAAAATAGAAGAAGTAGTTTTTTGTAAAATAAAGAAACTGGAAAAAGTACATGTTGAATAAGTAGAAAATAATTTCTTGCAATGATACCATAATCTGATAAAATATAATAATAAAACTTAAGAAGAGAGTAAAGAAATTTTTGCTTTTAATGGAGGAATGTTATGAAAAAATGGGGATCAATTTTACTTAGTTTACTTACATTTTTTATCGCGTCATTGATACAGCTTGTAGTATCAGTAGCAGTTACAATTATTTATACAATAGTAAAGGGAACCATGATTTATTCGGATTCATCGTTGAGTCCTGAAGAGTTTGAAAACCAGCTTTATGATATGATAGAGAATATTATGCTGGATCAAAATTTCGTAGGAATTGCTACTTTTTTGGCCACCACGGCAACACTAATTGTCGGTGGATTCTGTTACTATTTCTTTTTTGTTCGTAAGAACAAACAGAATATGAAATTAACTAAGATTATAGATGGAAAATGCTTGATTCAGTTGATTGTATTGGGGATAGGTGTGCAGTTTGTCATATCGGGAATTTTAAATATTATCATAATGCTGAATCCATTTTTAGCCAATAATGAGGCATCACAGTTGATATCAATGGATTCCATCTTTATGATATGGTCTGTTATTTTACTGGCACCAATTGCAGAAGAGATTATTTATCGGGGAATTGTATTAAGGCTATGTGAAAAGAGTATGTCCTTTGCTGTAGCAAATGTAATTCAGGCACTATTATTTGGAATATATCATATGAATCTTGTTCAAGGTATTTACGCCTTTTTTTGTGGTCTTGTTTTAGGATATATTTGTAAAAAGAGAAAGTCTATCATTGCATCTATCTTTCTTCACATGGTGGTAAATATTTCATCTTATTTTATGGATGCAATTGAAAGAATTCCAATTTCAGAAGTGGTTTTAATATTTATTATTTTAGATGTAGGTGGCATCTTTATGTTGGGTTCTCTCTTAACCATAAAAGAGCCAGAAGAGGAAAAAATGTTTATGGTATAAGGTGAAATAGAAACAGAAAGTAAAATATAAAAACGAATATTTGTTCGAAAACATATTGACAAACACGCGTTCGAGTGGTATAGTAATCCTATCAGAAATAGTACATACGTTCGAAAAAAGGAGAGGGATTCTATGCTGAAAAGATTAGTTTCAAAAAAAGGAAAAGAAGGTATTTTATGCTTATGGACGGTTTGTTTTATATTTGTTTTAGTGCTTTGTTACTTTTTATTTCATTCTAATACAGTAAATGCGAAGGAAAACTCTGACGCAGTAAAATATTATACCAGTGTCTATATTGAGCCGGGAGATACACTTACCAGCATCGCCAAAGAATATCAGACAGTAGAATATTCTGATTTATCGGCATATATCGAGGAAATTAAATATGTAAATGATTTGCACTCGGATAAGATTACTGCAGGTTGCTATTTGGTAGTTCCTTATTATGCAGAAGAAAATAAATAAAAAGAACAGCTATTTTTATGAATGTTTGACTGATTTCAAAGGTTAAACTTAAAATCTAACGAGAAGAGGTCAGTTATTCGAAAAATAGCTGTTTTTTCTAATAGAACAGGATGTATTCGTGATGATTCAAGACATATCCTGAAGTCTGCCACTAGGTATGATTAGGATAAGCAATACTTTGATTATTCAAAGCTTGAATAACCTCAGTTTATTATTTTTTTTCTCTAAGAGTAACTGCGGAAGATGCCTGTTTTCTTCGATAATCTTCTTGTGCAGCATAGTGTTTTCTTGTAGTATTCACATCTTTATGTCCTAGTACATCAGCGACTAAATAGATGTCACTGGTTTCTTTATATAAATTGGTACCATAAGTACTACGAAGTTTATGAGGAGTAATATGCTTTAGAGGAGTAGCGATAGAAGCATATTTTTTTACCAGATTTTCTACAGAACGAACAGATAAACGTTTCATCTGCATAGATAAGAAAAAGGCTTCTTCATGACCTTCTGCAGGTGCCATGGTTTTTCTTAACTCATAATAATCCATTAATGCATCATGCACTTCATATCCGAAATACACGATTACTTCATTTCCACCTTTTCTATGTACCTTTACACCATCATTATCAAAGTCGATGTCTTTTATATTAATACCCACACATTCAGATACACGAAGACCGGTACCTAGAAGTAATGTCATAAGAGCAAGATCACGGATTTTATTTTTATTATGATATTCTTTCTGTTTTTCTGTCAGTTTTGTTCCGTCTTCCACCTCATCAAGGAGAATCGCAACTTCATCATAATCAAGACGAATAATTTCTTTCGTATGTTTTTTTGGAGTTGTAACCTGGCTGGGTGGGTTCTGCTGAATTAATTTATGCTTATAGAAATAGTTAAAAAACGTTCGAACAGAAGCTAGTTTTCGCATGATTCCTGCTTCGGCATTGGTAATATTTTTACCTTCTTTTTCATAAAGTTTTAAATAATCGATATAATTTTCAATATCGAAGGAATCGATTAAATTTAAGTCATCTAACGTAATTTCACTGATTTTATCATAGTGAATTTTTGGATGTTCTAAGAGCAGGTATTGAAAGAATAAACGAATGTCATACCCATATGCAATTCTGGTTCTGGAAGAAGTACGGTATTCGATTCCTCGGAAAAACTGTTGACAAAATCGTGGTAATTCATCCAAAACATTATTTAATTTTCTTTGATTTTCAATATTAATCTGTTCTTGGTAATTAGTTGCTTTTTTCATTGGCTTTACCTCACGTTTTTTTGATTCCCCTAGGATTTTCATTACGAACAGGCCATCCGGATAAATTTCCATTTAAAAGGGCTGTAAAAAGTCTTTCTTGTATTTTTGGTTCCTGATTAGAGATTTCTTTTATCAGATTTTTAATATATTCACGTTTGGTGTGTCCATCTACTGGACAGGCTGATTTTAATACCGGCAGGTTATGGTCTTCAGTGAAGCGGATGACTTGTCCCTCCGTTACATAAATCAAAGGACGAATTAATGTAATCTGGCTGCGGTCCCAATAAGTCATAGGAGAGCAAGAGTGTATCCTTCCTTCGTAAAACAAAGACATTAAAAAAGTTTCTATCATATCATCCTTATGATGTGCAAATGCAACTTTATTAAAGTCTAATTCTTTGACTTTTTGATTTAATGCACCTTTTCTCATTTTTGCACATAGTGAACAAGGATTGGATTCTTTCCTGTCTTCAAAAATTATTTTAGCAATATCAGTAGAAACAACATGATATGTTACATTTAGTTGATTACATAATTCTTCAATCATTTTAAGATTTATATTTTCAAAGCCTAAGTCCACGGTAATAGCACACAACTCAAATTTTTTTGGATAAAAACGCTGTAAGTGAGAGAGTGCATATAATAAAGTCAAGGAATCTTTACCTCCGGAAATTCCTATGGCAATTTTATCACCATCCTGTATCATGTTATATTCATCGATTGCCTGACGGGTTAAACTTAATAATTGTTGTAATTTCATTTTGATATCCATATATTTCGCAAGCAAGTTTGCGAAACTGCCCCAATAAGACTGGTTGAAAGAAAGGGCAGTTCATATATTTTCCTTTCTTTCGTTAATTTCTTTCAACCTTAGTCTCCCACACTAAAAGTTGTCATATTCTTTTAATAGTATAGCATTTTTCAATTTCTTTTTAAATACTTTTCTGATTTCATATTATTGCAATTTCTTGTATGGGAAAATGAAAAGGAACTTTCACATACCACGAAATATTCTCGTTATGATAGGACAAAAAGAGGATGCAAACATATTTGAAAGAATATGTGAGATAATGATAAGAAATTAATGATTTTGATAAGAAAACTGTGTGTTTTATCGGTTGTTTAGTTCAAGTTGTCTCGTGGATAGTAACAAAAAGGAAAGAATTTTGAAAATTTGCCTAATATATATCTTTATTTTTGAAGAAATATGTGGTAAAATTAATAAAAGTCAGAGGGCGTACTAGAGAATTAAGAAGATAGCTAATCTATAGACAATTTTTTAGGAGGACAGAAGATGAGTAAAGAACGAAAGAACGATAGGATGAAAAAACTAATCAATGCCAATATTGAAAAGAAATTTAACAAATCTTTTATGTACATTATTGTAGGTTTTATTGCAGTTACAGTGATTGCCGTGGCTAATATTCTGATATATGCAAATATTGCAGGTGTCGGAGTATTTTCATCATTTTCTCGTGCTGTTGGCATGTTGCTGTTATTTTTTGTCGTGCTATTCAATATTATTTTATTCCGTACGATTACCAAAAATCTTACAAAGGCTTTGGTAGAACCAATTTATGAATTACAAGCTGCAGTGCATAAATTGAAAGTCGGCGAGTTTGATGTTGACATTCAATATGAAAGTCAGGATGAACTTGGTCAATTGGCAGCGGATTTGCGTGAAACATGTGCTGATATGTACACGGTTGTATCAGATGCCGGTTATATGCTGGATGAAATGGCTGAGGGACGGTTTAATGTTTCTTCAAATGCAGAGGATAGTTATGTAGGTGAGTTTGAAAAATTGTTTGCAGCCATGAATAAACTGAATCATCAGTTAGATGGTACTTTGCGAAAAATACAAATATCTTCAGAACAAGTAAAGGTTGGCTCAGAACAATTGTCAAGTAGTGCACAAGAGCTGGCAGAAGGTGCGACAAATCAAGCAGGTGCTGTTGAGGAACTTACAGTTACAGTTGAAAATGTTACAAATATTTCTGAAAAGAGTGCATTGAATGCAGTGAAGGCGTCCAAAAATGCAATGTCTGCGGCAGAGGATGCGAAAAAGAGTCGGGAAGAGATGAATCAACTTACAGAAGCGATGGAACGTATTACGGCAACATCTAAAGAAATTGAAAATATTATTGCAGCAATAGAAGATATTGCATCACAAACGAATTTGTTGTCGTTGAACGCATCTATTGAGGCTGCCAGAGCTGGAGAAGCAGGAAGAGGATTTGCAGTAGTTGCCGATCAGATTGGTAAACTTGCTGCTGATAGTGCACAGTCTGCAGTGACAACCAGAGAACTGATTAGTAAAAGTCTTGTTGAGGTTGGAGCTGGTAACAGTATTGTTGAGAATACGATGGAATCCATTAATACAGTTCTTGTGAATATGGAAGCTTTTGCAGATATGGCGTCTAGCACAGCTGAAGCTTCTAAAATGCAGGTAGATTTGCTTAAACAGATTGAAGCAGGAATTGAACAGATTACTATTGTAGTACAAAATAACTCTGCAGCTGCACAGGAGACTTCTGCAGTGAGCCAGGAACTTTCCACACAAGCTACTAATTTAGAGGAAATGGTTGAAGGATTTGTGTTGAGAGAAGAATAAGTATGGCACATAGAGAGTTGATATATATAGTCGAAATTTACTTGTTAGGAAAGATATAAATTATCATTATTATTAACGTCAATTGACCTATGATTCAGGTCGTGAATAATCTTTGCTTAATTAAAGGCAGTAGAAACCTTCGATATTTATTGTATTGTTATGGTGACTTTACAATCACGTATCAAAGATGGTTTTTACTGCCTTTATGATGTAAACATACTAGTATAGATTTTATTAGGGCATAAATCTGATTTATGCGAGGAGTTTGAAGAAAGGAAGTATTTCTTACAAATTTGTAAGAGTAATGGGAATGGTATTTAAAGCAAGTTGTTAGACTTTCAACAAATTTAAAATGATAAAAATGTACAAAAAAATTGACAAAAACATTGATATATGATATCATTCAAATATAATTCACTTTTTATCCTTTGATGATGAATGTTCAAAGGAGATCTATATGAATCAAAATAAAAGAAAAAACAGTTCGTTAAGAAAAATCTTACACATTTCAGTGATAATATGTCTCATTATTAATATTTTTATATTTGGTTTTGAAGAGAAGCCTGTTACAAAAGCATCCTCGTATGGTCTGGATTATTATGTATTTTCACAGGATGATTATGAGAATCCCTATATCGGACATATAGGAAATGCTATTATTAAATTTTTGGATGGTAAAGTATCTTATTGCTTGCAATCAGGAAAGGGATTACAAAAAGGTGTTGAATATACTTTAAAAGAAGAACTGAATTGGTCTTTCGAAAGCAAAGAATTATTATCCTATGTTTTATATTATGGTTATCAGAACTATTATGGAACTTCAGGAGAACAGTATTCGGATGATGAATTGGCGTGTTATCTAGCCACTCAGTTACTGGTCTGGCAACTAGAATATAATAGTTTTTATGACACTAATCTTACCGAATCTTTAATAGAACATTATTCAGATTTAAAGACCAATAGTGGAGTTCAGATAGGACCTAAAGTAGTTGAATATTATAAGGAGATATGGACAAAAGCTGATATTGCTTTAAATGGAGGAACTCCAAGTTTTACATATGATTCAGATTATATTGCTTCTTTAAATGCCTATATTTTGGAGTATAATGATGAAAAAGGAGGGTATTATATAGAAATTGAAGATGCAAATCATTATTTGGGAAATTATCAGGTGTTAGAAGAAAATGGTGTGGAAGTTACTATTTCAGGCGATAAGATGACTATTTTTAGTCAAGAGGAGATGGAAGATAGCAGAAATGTTATTTTGGAAAATCCCTCCTTTGCTAAGGGAATGGAGCCATTGGTTTGGACATGTAATGATGTAGCTTTCCAGGAGATTACGAATGCAAAGGATGTTGTTGATATAAGTAAAGTTCAATACTTATATATTATAACTAAACCCAAACCAGAAGAAGATAGTAATTACGATGAGGAAATAACGACAGAAGAAAATACTGAAAACTCTGCAAATGTGAATACTACAGAGGAAATAAATACTGAGGATTCGGAAAATAGAATTACTACAGAGGAAATAAGTAGTGAAGATTCTGGTGATGAAAATATTACAGAGGAAATAAGTACTGGAGATTCCAGGGGTGAAGGTACTACAGAAGAGATAATTTCAGGAGTTTCTGAAGAGAAAAATACCACAGAAGAAAGTTCCACAGTAGAATCTGAGAATAAAACAGAGATAGAGGAAAATGCAACAGAAGAAATAGAAAAAAACATGGAAGAAGTATTTACGGAAGAAAATTTAGAAAACAAAACCTCTGAAAAAATAGAAATTACACTTCCTAAGATGGAGGCAGAGGAAACGGATCAAGATAAAGATGGTATAGAAGAAAATACTACGGAAGACATATTATTTGAGGATGAGTATCATTATGAAAGTGATACAGAGGATATGCCAGAGGGAAGAATCATTATTGAAAAGGTAGATGGTGATACCAAAGAAGCATTACCAGGAGTTACTTTTATGATATCAAATTATGATGCGACATATTCCATTACCCAAGAAACCAATGAGAATGGTATTATTGATTTATTTCTTCCATACGGTAATTATTATCTGCAGGAGATTTCAGCACCGGCTGGTTATGCCACAAATAATGAAAAGATTAGTTTCCGTATTACAAATGAGACACCGTTATGTTTTCAAATAATTAATACCAAAGTACCTCGCTTAGGGATGAATGTTTCGCTTCGTAATTTGGGCTTTTCAGGACTTTTGGTAGTATTAGTGGTATTTTTATTTAAAGAATTAGATATTGACTTAAAATGGACAAATAAGGGGAAATAACATAGGTTAAAAGAGATGAAAACAGAAAAAAGAAACAGAATACATAGATATATGATAGTGTTTATTCTAATCGCAGGTGTCTTTGTAGTAGCCTTAAAATTACATCAATTAGAGCATACCATGGACTCTGAAAAACAGGATATGGAACAATATAGAAAGCAGTATTT
Organism: Lachnospiraceae bacterium; assembly: GCA_017399685.1. GTDB lineage: Bacteria > Bacillota > Clostridia > Lachnospirales > Lachnospiraceae > RGIG1668. Next base: position 39,874 of record JAFQBM010000028.1, on the reverse strand, counting down.
TCAATCAGAAACAAAATCTGTGGGAACCAATATATATTCAGTAAAGTCATTTTTAGATTTATCCGACAAAGTAGACATAAAGTATTTACAGTCAACCGTTCTAGATATTTCTGAAAAAATAACATGGAAGTCCAATAATATGATTTGTAATGAAATTTGTAATATAACAGCTATAGAGGAAGAAAAACAGGAAAACTACGGAAATGTTATCATGAAATCTGAAGAAAATCATAAGTTTAAAGATACAAATAAAATTGATACATTTCAGGATATGAATTGTATTTTAAAGATACCTTCCATAAATTTAGAAAAACCCGTGTATAACCAAAATACAAAGGCATATTTACAGAAATTTAATTTAGTAACGGCATATGATAATATGAATTTCAGTACTGGAGGAACTTATATTATTTATGGTCATAATAGTTATGTTGAGAATCTTTCTTTTCAAAGTCTTCCTAAGGTACAAATTAATGATACCATTATTATTGAATATATGAATATGAATTATGAATTTCTGGTTACAGACATACAAAGAGTAAATACAGAAGAAATTTCAAACTATTTTGTCCAGGAAGAAAATAAAATTGTTTTAGTGGCATGTACCAATCAATCCACAAAAACAAATCCGGAATATTTAGTTGTTACTGCGAAAAAATGATGTTTGGTTTTGATTTGGTAGCATAAAGTTTGAAAATATAAATTATACGAAAACTTAAAATTTTTCATAGTAGGGCAGATATATAACTATTCGCAAAATGCAAGTTTAACGAATAGTTGCAGTAAAAAAATAAGAAACCCTGAGTTTTTTCAGAGTTTCTTATTTTTTCACTTTTCTTTTTTAACAGTTCTTAAATTATGTATTTCAAAATGTTTAAGGTATTTATTAATTCACGTTTTGTGAATATTGATTGTTTTACATACTCATTTGTTTTATAATATTATGTTTTATAACGATAATATTATAATTCCAGTGCATGCTTTATTATTTCTACAGAACCTTCTAAACCAAACATTCCACTGTCTACACATAAATGATAGCTTTTTAAATCACCCCAACGTTTTGTGGAATAATAATTATAATAACTTGCACGTTGTTTATCTGTTTTTGTAATTAAATCTTTGGCTTTGTCCTTGGAAATATTATTACGTTCCATCACCGTTTTAATACGTTGTTCTAACTGGGCATGTATAAATACAGATAACAAATTATTGTATTCAGCTAAGGCATAATCTGCACATCTTCCAACAATGACACAAGGTCCCTTGTTTGCAATATCTTTAATGGCATCAAAGGATGCTAAAAATACTTTATGATTTAAAGGCATATCAAAGGAATTATGAAATCCTATGGAATAAGGGTCCATAACAAGGGAATATAAAAAACTATTCGTTGGTTTTTCATCAAAGCTTTCAAATAATTCTTCACAAATTCCACTTTTTTTTGCTGCCTCTTTTAAGATTTCCTTATCATAATAAGGGATTCCTAAGTCATCTGCTAATTTTTTACCAATTTGTCTTCCCATGCTTCCATATTGCCTACCAATGGTTATTATTTTATTTGTACCCATAATATGACCTCCTTATTTCAAAATCGTAACCTATCCTGAATTTATTATATATATATTAACATAAAATGATGAAATTGTATAGACAAAACCAAAAATTATCGAAATAAAGCGATACATTATAAGCGTATCATAAAAATGAGGTCAATTCCCTAATTTTATCAGTAGATGTTGGAAATACTCTGGTAAAGGAGCTTCAAATTCCACATATTCTTTTGTTCTTGGATGAATGAATCCAAGAACTTTTGCATGCAGTGTTTGTCCTTGTAGTTTAAATTCATTCTTTGTGGAACCATAAACTGTATCTCCTAATAAAGGATGATGGATACTAGCCATATGGACGCGTATTTGGTGTGTTCTTCCTGTTTCTAACATACATTCCACATAATTATATAGACGATTTAAATGGTCTAATACAGTATAATGGGTAATGGCGGGCTTTCCATTAGGTGTGATGGCCATTTTTTTTCTATCGTTCGGATTTCTTCCGATAGCACCTTCAATGGTTCCGGAATCTGCACCTAAATTATGACATACGATGGCATGATATTTTCTGGTAATGGAATGGACTTTTAACTGGTCACTAATAAACTGATGGGATGCGTTATTTTTGCAAACAACCAATACTCCGGTGGTATCCATATCAATTCGATGGACAATACCTGGTCTTAGAATACCGTTGATGGAGGATAAAGAATCCTTACAATGGTATAGTAAGCCATTTACCAATGTGTTTTCATAATGACCGGCACTGGGATGCACTACCATGCCTTTTGGCTTATTTATAATAATAATGTCTTCGTCTTCATAGATAATATCCAAATCCAGATTTTGCGGTGTAATTTCTAATATTTTAGGATCTGGAATGGATATTTCTAATATATCATCCATAGTTAATCGATAACTTGACTTAATATTATTATGGTTAACCTTAACTAGATTGTCTTTAATAAGCTGCTGGATATATGATCTGGAGTAATCCGGAAAAAAGTCTGCCAGATATTTGTCGATACGGATATCTTCATAATCTTCTGTGATAGAAATATTATGCACTTTCATGGTATCTTATCCTTTCTTAATATTAATTTCATTCTTTTTTCTTCTTATAAAAAGAAATGATAAATCTTCGTCTTTATAGTAAAATGTCAATAAAATAACAGCAAGTATCATAGAACATACGACGTAAATATCCGCAACATTAAATATTGGAAAATCAATAAAAACAGCAGATATAAAATCTACTACATAGTTTTTTGAAACACGATCAATAAAATTACCGATAGCACCGGAAATTAAAACAACAACTACAACGGTCAATGGTAAATAATACTTTGTTTTTGGTACTTTATATAAAACGTAGAACAAGAAAACAGTAAGGATGAAAGTTAAGATGATAAAAAAAGACTGCTTTCCCTGCATACTGCCAAAGGCAGCTCCACGGTTTTCAAGATAGGAAAATTCTAATATTTTGTCAATAACTATAATTGGACTGTTGCCTTTTAATCGAACAACAGCCCAATGTTTTGTATATTGATCCAAAAAAATTAAAATGCCTATCAAAATATAACAGATAATTTGATACATTACATTTTTCTTCATTTCGGAACACCTTTCGTAGTAAATTAGAAGATAGATTTTAAATCTTCATCTGTAAGGTCTTTGGTAATAAATGCTTCTCCTATATTCTTTAATAGGATAAATTTGATAGTTCCAGCTTCCATTTTCTTATCTGACTTTGTAACATCGATAATTCTATCAATATCTAATTGTTTTGGAAAGGCTGGGAAATTGAAAAAGTGGAACAATTCTTCTATTTGCTGAATGTCATTATTGTTAAGGTAGCCTTTTTTTTGTGATAAATGGCTAGCCAAAATGCAACCAATCGCAACACATTCTCCGTGCAGCAACTCAAAATTCATCAACTTTTCAATGGCATGACCAAAAGTATGACCAAAATTCAAAAGAGCTCTTTCTCCTTTTTCTTTTGGATCATTTTCTACTACCATTCTTTTGATATTACAGCTTTTTTCAATCATTTCTAGTAGATTTTCATTATTTCTTACCATAATGCCAGCTTTGTTATCTATAATCCACTGAAAATAGGATGCATCTTTGATTAATCCATGCTTTATGATTTCACCTAATCCGGAATTAAACTGACGGTCACTTAATGTTAATAATGTAGTAACATTAATATACACAAGCTTAGGCTGATGAAATGCACCGACCATATTCTTGTAGGAATCAAAGTCTACTCCCGTTTTTCCACCAATACTGCTATCTACCTGAGCAAGTAAGCTGGTAGGAATTTGAACGAAATCAATTCCTCTAAGATAAGTTGCGGCAACATAACCGGTGGTATCACCTACCACGCCACCACCTAATGCAATCAATAAATCAGAACGATCGAATTTGGATTCCATTAATTTTTGATAGATTTGTTTGACTGTGTCAAGATTTTTACTTTTCTCACCTTCTGGAAACACGAAAGTATCTAATTTGGCACAGTTTCCTTCTAAAATATTTGAAATTATAGGAAGATAATGCATTGCTACATTATCTTCACTAATAATACATACTCGTCTATCTTTGATATTTAATTTATTCAATTCGTCTAGTAAAGAATCAAAACTTTCACTAATTACGATATCATATATAGGTTTTTGATCATAATGCACTGTAATGCTTTTCATTGAAAAACCTCCAAAAAATTAAATTATAGCTCAGATAAAAATTCAAATCCACTTTCTTCGTCATCATTTCCGATTAACATTTGTCCGTTTGCATTTCGTTTTGAACGGAATGCAGAATCTTCTACTTCAAATTCATAAGAATCTTCATCTGAATCATCGTAGCTTGTATCTTCACTAGTAGAAGAAGTTTCTAAGTTAATACCTAACTTATTTTCTTTTTCTGTTGTAGTTTCTGTTTCTGTTGTAGTTGTTGTGGCAAATCCACCACCTAGATTTAAATTAAATACACTGGATTTTTCTTCAGCTTTTGGCTCTTCCTTAATTTCCATAACAGGCTCAACCTTTGGCTCAACTTGTGGTTCTGGAGTTTGACTTCTAAGAAACTTTGCAGCTGCAGGCTGTGGTACTACATTTTCTGTTTCTGCAGTTTTGACAGGTTCCACCTTTACTTCTGGTTGAACAGGTGTAGGAGTTACAGTTTCAGTCTTTACTTCTGGCTGTACAGGGTTGGAATTGAAAGTTTCCGCTTTTACTTCTGGTTGAACAGGTGTAGGAGTTACAGTTTCCGCCTTTACTTCCGGTTGAACAGGTGTAGGAGTTACAGTTTCAGTCTTTACCTCTGATTGAACAGGTGTAGATGTTACTGGTGTTTCAGTAGCGGTAAAAGAAACATTTGTATTGTATTTTGAAGGGTCAAAAGAAATCTGACTGTTATCAATATCCATCATTTGCTTTGATAAATCAGCTTTCATTTTTGCCTTTAAGTCATTGTAATTTTGCACCAATTCTGTAGTTTTTGCTAAAATAGCATCTAATTCTTTCTTTGCTTCAAGAGCAATCTTACCAGTGTTTCCTTTTGCTTCATCTTCGATTTGTTTTGCTTTTTCTTTTGCTTCATTTACAGTTTCTTCAGCAGTTCTTTCAGCTAAAATAAGAGTCTTTTGTAAAGATGCTTCAATGGTTTTATAATGTTGAAGACCTTCATTTAAGCTATTTACTCTGTCGTTCAGTTCTATGTTAGAACGATATAGTTCTTCATAGCTTGCAATAATTTCTTCTAAGAAGGTATCAACATCCTTTTTTTCGTAACCAATACCTGTCTTCAAATTTCTGTTTTTCAAATCTGCTGTTGTCATCATAGTATTTCCTCCCAAAACTTCAATAGTGTTTATGAAAAATATTCATGTTTGATGATAAGACATCATAAAAAACATGAATGGCGCCTATATAAGGCATTCTAATTTATTTTATTAGCATACGAAGATAATAAATTATAACATATGTAATAATATAAGAAATATCAGCTCCATTCATCCGGATAACAGATTTTCGAATTAGAAACCGAACCGGAACTAAAAGTGGAGTAATGGTCCATTCCAATATGTTACGAATTTTTCCTTTTGGAATTAGAAAGGATAAAATCATATTAAGGAGAACCAGTCCTTCTAAAATAGATAAAAAAACATATATAATCTTATATAAAGAAGAAAGAATCATATTAATTTTTACCTAAATCCGGTGATAAAATATTTTCATTTAAAATTTCTTCTCTTAAATCGCCAGAGACTTCTGTACTATCAGGTGCAGCGATAAAAATATTTGCTGATACTGCCTGAAGAGAACCGTTTAAGGCATAACATGCTCCACCGATGAAATCAACGATTCTTTGTGCAATGGAAACTTCAATGCCTTCCATATTGATTACAATGGTTTTTCCTTCTTTCATAAAATCGGTAACAATTTGAGCTTCATTAAATTCTTGTGGTTTAATTACGTACACTTCCATACCTCGACTATTATTTTTTAGTGATACTACTTTGTTATTTTTTTGTTGTTTAAACAGAGGTTTCTTTGTGTCAATTTCTTCCTCTTCTTCTATTTCTTCTACTTTTTTAGATTTTGATAAAAACGATGGTTTTTTAAATTTTGAAAAACTTTCTTCCTCTTCATCATCGTCAAATAAATCATCATCTTCATATTCATAGTCATCATCGTCATCAGTTATCTTCATATAATCCAATAAACTGCTTAATCGTTTTTTACTACTCATGATTATCGAATCTCCAATCTATATTCATAAATTATTTAAATTCTTATCTTATAATGGAGTTATGGATATAACTAGTCCACTATACTGACATTACTATTATCATCAATTTCATGATTAATGTCAAGAGAAAATTTACATTTACTGTATGGTAATACTAGTAAATAATGGCATTCTCTTCAATGGTAGTGCTATCAATGATAATGTGGTCATACATAGCAATACTGTAGTCAACACCTTCTTTTATAATAGCATAGTCCGTATTCTGATCCAGAATTTCAATCCTTTTAAAAGTGGCATATCCTTTATTTACAGAATACACACCTTCTAACTGACCATATACGCATTCACCAATTCGTAAGGTCTGACTACTATTCGCTCGAATTAAGATATCATTGGGATGAACATCATTTGGATTTATATAACAATATTCAGAATCCATATAATAGATGGGTAATTCTACTATCTGTGGTTCTAAATAAACACCATTTTCATCGTCCCATGCTTGTCGGTTAAACAGAAGGCTGTCGCTGGAATTAGCTCCCTGGGTTAAGTAATACACAGGAACCTTGTAAAAATCTTTCTTTACAATAGAAGTATTTGGTATTTTTAATCCTTCAAAATCTTCCATAATAATTTCTATTTCCAAAAATCTGCAATCTGCAAAACGAGCCATATTTTTATTCATCTGAAAATCTGCCAGAATCATTCCGTTTTGTTCAATAATAGAAAAATCTGCGATAACAGTTGATTTGTCGCGAGGGATATATAATTTCACTTTTGTAAGCTGTTCTAACTTTTGGCGTTGGGAATCCGTGATTTGACATACTAAATGCCAGTCATCACTAGTGATTACTTTATATACCGGTGAATTGGCAGCAACCAAATCGCCGGACATAATCCTTGTTTTTTCGTAACTTTCTTCCTCAAAATCTCCTGAAGTTAAAGTTTCGATGGTTTTGGCTTCATAACCATCTACATAAAATGCTACAATACCAGCCTGAGTATTTTGAAATAACTGAAAGGTGGTTGAGGTACTGGAAGTCATATCCTGGTCTAAATTTGCCAGGGCATTTTCGTTTGAAATTTCAATAATGGTATTTTCTAAATCTAATTTAAAATCATAAATATTGCTGTATTCGTTTAAGTCAAAATCAATCTGAAAAAGGGAAATTTCATTTCGGATGCTGGAGTAATCTTCTTTTGATAATGGAATGGCAGCATCGTTTTCTGTTGTTATTTTATTGCTTATGTCTCCGGTCTGGTCGATGGAATATACTATATCAGACTTAGAAGCACGGTTTAAATCTTTGATGTAATATGAGATATACCCTGCATTTGTAGTGGTTACCACATTTTCTTCCCGCAGTGCCAGCGCTGTTAATGTAATATTATTATCTATGGAACTTCTTGTTACTTCATAAATTGATTTTTGCTCTTTTCCTAATGCCCTTATTACCTGAATTAATATGTAAATAAAGATTATGAAAAAAATAGCCAGACCAATATTGATTTGGTTTTTTCGTCGTTTATACTTTACCACTTTTTTATTTGACATAAACTCACCTCAAAAACATGTTTCAACATAAAAAATTCTTATCAACTAATCTATTGTAGCATATAAATATAAAATTTACCATTCTATTTTTTGCATAACAAGAATTCCTTTGGTAACAATAATGGTATTGAAAAGGAAAGGAGATTTATTATGAGAACAAATGGACTAGATTATACAATATTAACAATTGTTATTATTGGAGCAATTAACTGGGGACTGATTGGATTTTTTGGATTTGACTTAATCAATGTCGTATTTGGTAATATGACATTATTATCAAGAATCATCTATGCTATTGTTGGTCTTAGCGGTCTTTATGCGTTAACATATTATGGAAGAATGCAAAGTATGGGTTAATCGCTTAGATTAAGAAATTAGTTGGTTTTTCATCCATGTTAAAGTAACAAAAGGCAGGAAAGAATGTAACTTCTCTCCTGCCTTTCTTCTCCTCGCCTGGGGTTGTCAAACAGTTTGACAATTTACTTATACATTTCACGCCAATCCAAATCCCCGCGTTCTAAGGCTTTGATTAAAAGCTCTGCGGTAGCCAGATTTGTTGCCAATGGAATATTATGAATATCACATAACTGCATAACATTATTAATTTCAGGTTCAGACATCTTTCGTGTTTGTGGATCACGTAAGAAGATAACCATATCAATTTGATTGTGTTCAATCTGGGAACCAAGTTGCTGTTCTCCGCCTAAGTTTCCAGCCAAATACTTATGCACAGTCAAATTTGTTACTTCTTCAATTAACCGCCCTGTAGTACCCGTTGCATATAAAGTATGATGACTCAATATACCACGGTATGCAATACAAAAATTCTGCATTAATTTCTTCTTCGCATCATGTGCAATTAAACCAATATTCATTTAGAAACACCCCAATTCAATATTTTCTTCTTTGAAAGCTTATATTCGCAATCAAACCCATTCCTATCATTGTACTTAGTAAGGAGGATAATCCGTAACTAATAAATGGCAATGGAAGTCCGGTATTTGGCAAAATAGATGTAGCAACACCAATATTAATAAATGACTGTATGCATATTAATGCTCCTATTCCTGTAGCAATTAACATACCAGCATCATTTTTTGCTTTCCTACCCACCTTAATACATTGTAACACAATCAAAAGTAAAATTGCAATTAAAATAATACATCCAATGAAACCTAATTCTTCTCCTATCACTGAAAAAATGAAATCCGTCTGTTGTTCAGAAATAAGATTTGCTTCTTTTACAGTAGCCATATTATTATTATTTAATCCTTTTCCATTTAACATACCGGAGCCAATAGCCATAACTGAGTTATATTGCTGCCATCCTGTAGATGTTGTATATTCGGTTGGATGAAGGAAGGTCAGAATTCTTTCACGTTGGTGTTTAGCAAGAAGCTTTTGACCAGGCATCTGCACATACCAAAGAAAAATACTGAATAAAGGTATCAAGATAATAAGTGCAACACCTATAATCTTATGGCTTAAACCTGCCACATAAATCATAATCAACAAAATAAATGCAATATCAAGTGTTGTGGACAAATCCGGTTGTTTAAAAATCAAAAATAAAGGAACTAAACATAAAACAGCAATACTTGCAAGTCGTTTAAAGGTGTTTAAATCTTCTTTATGTTTCTGAAGATAAAATGCCAAAAAGAGAATTAATATAATTTTAGAAAATTCGGATGGCTGTATGGTAAATGAGCTTCCTACCGCAAACCATCGTTTTGCATTATTTACTTCTTTTCCAAGAGGGGTAAATCGAACTGCAAACAACATAAGAAGATTTAGTACATAAAACACCCACATAAATCGTTCCCAAATATTATAATCAATAAAAGAAACCATAAAAAAAGCTATGGTGCAGATAATGATTCCTAAAATCTGCTTTTTCAGATAGGTAGAATCAGCACTGTTAATTATGACGGTTCCATAAGTAACAGCTAAAACTACCAGAATAAATAATTTAAAATTAAAATTTTTAATATGATAATCACGAAACATAATAATTTCCTTAATTATTTGACTTATGTCCTAAATCCTTAATAGGAATGTTAGCGAATAACGCAGGCACGGTACCATTGTTACCATCAGATTCCGTCTGCGTAATCTGAATATCCAACCCTTCCGCATCAATTTCCATATACTTCGAAATAACCTGTATAATGTCATTTTTAATCATTTCCATGATTTCAGGAGAACAATTTGCCCTATCCGAAACCAATAATAATTTTAATCTATCCTTTGCAACATCTCCAGAGGATTTTTTCTTGAAAAACAAATCTGTAATTTTCATTCAAATGTTCCTCCTTAGTTGTTCTTTTTGAAAAACTTAGCAATCTTCTTAAAAAATCCGTCATTGGATAAGTCTAAGTATTCCACTTCTTCACCCATGATACGCTTACAAATATTCACATAGGCTTTACCTGACAAAGTATCGGAGCCAACCAAAGGTTCACCATGATTAGTAGAAATAACGATATTTTCATCATCTGGAACGACACCGATTAAATCAATGGATAAAATTTCTACTACATCTTCGATGTTCATCATATCGCCACGTTTCACCATATCCATACGAATACGGTTTACTACAAGATTATATTTCTTTATATTATTTGCTTCTAATAATCCAATGATACGGTCTGCATCACGAATAGCAGAAACTTCTGGTGTAGTAACAACAATAGCACGGTCCGCAGCTGCAATAGCATTTTGGAATCCTTGTTCAATTCCTGCAGGGCAGTCTAAAAGAATATAGTCGAATTCTTCTCTTAATTCATCTACTAATTTTTTCATCTGTTCCGGAGTGACAGAAGATTTATCTCTGGTCTGGGCAGATGGAAGTAAAAATAAATTTGGGTATTTCTTATCTTTAATTAAAGCCTGCTTATATCTGCAGGTGCCTTCTACAACATCAACCAGATTATAGACGATTCGGTTTTCTAAACCTAGCACTACATCTAAGTTTCTTAATCCGATATCTGTATCAATTAACACAACCTTTTTATTTAATTGTGCCAATCCGGTTCCTACATTTGCTGTTGTAGTTGTTTTACCAACTCCACCTTTACCTGATGTAATTACAATTACTTCGCTCATTATTATACCCATGCAAATTGCCCTCTTTATGTATGGTTGAAAAATGGGCAGCTTGCATTTTTCCTTTCATTTCGTTATTTTTTAACCTGTACATTAAATACTAATATCATTTAACACGTCTTTACTTACGGGTTCAATATAAATATTTTCATTTTCTACAAAAGCAATTTTGGCTTCCTTTGGTTCCTTTGGTTTTTTAATTCTATCCTGGTCAGAAGCTCTGGCAATATAATTTGCAATGCGAATCTGCATTGGATCCATGTCCAAGGCCATAACAAAGGCATTGGTATTACCATGACAACCGGCAAAAGCGGTTCCTTTCAGACAGCCAAGAATTACAATATTTCCTACCGCCTGCACCTCTGCACCTAAATTAACATCACCTAAAATAATCAAACTGGTAGCTGATTCTAAGGATTGTCCGGAACGAAGGGTTCCTTTATAAAACATTCCATTTATACCATTATTTGTACTATCCTGCTGTGAATCCTCTACCGAATTCGAAATTTCCTTTTCCTCTTCTTCCAGCAGTTTTTCAGTAAGTTCCTTTATTTGTGCTTCCTGCTGAAGAATACTTTTTTGGAAATACTCTTCCACTTCTTTATTGGAATCAATAACATATGAAATCTGAATGTCGCAGTTATCAGAAATGACATCTAACAGACTTTTTATTTCATCATTAGAAAGAGTTCGTCCTTCAAATGTAATGGCCAATTTAGATTTTGTATCAAAAAACTTACCGGATTCTTTGAATTTTTCTCCGACCTTTTCTAATAATTGTAAAAAATCCATAGATTCATCTAATACTACTACGATTCCATACTTGTTTCCTTTGAGTAAAATTGAATGATCCATGATTTCACCTATAATGTTTTCCTTCCACAGATATCTTTTGAAATAAAAATTCGAAAATGATTACCTATATAAATATATACTAATATTTAAAAACTAGCAAGTAATTCTTTGAAATTAATTGCTAGTTTTTTGAAGTAAAGAAAAGCAGAAAAGTCTGCATTCATACAGAAAATTTTTAGTTCGTTTCAGAGTTTAATCGAAAGAAGAATTTAATCTGCTACCGTATTTTCTCCTTGAAGATTCGTGTTTTGTGGTGCAAATTCGCCTAATTTATAATAGTATTCATATACATCCTGAGTAACACTGGCTGCGTTAGAAGAAGAATATCCATAAGGGATAACGGTAGTAACTGAAATTTCAGGAGATTCGTAAGGTGCATAAGATACAAACAATGCATGATTTGCTCTTGATTTATCTTCCTGTGCAGTACCAGTTTTACCGGCTACATTAATTTCGAATCCACTAAAAACAGAAAGATTTTCTACCACCTGTCTCATACCAAGATGAATGGCATCCCATAATGGATCCGAAACATCCAGATGACGAACCACTTCATATGAATTTTCATAAACTACTTCTCCTGTATTAGACTCAATTTTTTGAATCAAAGTAAGCTCATATAAATCTCCGCTATTTGCCACAGTGGTTACATATCGCGCAATTTGTGTCGGGGTATAACTATTGGTTCCCTGACCAATGGCAGAACGTACCACGTCTTTATCGGTTACAGAAGGCTCTGATTCAGATAATTCAATTCCCGTATTTTCATCTAAGCCGAACATAGAAATATATTTTTGTAGTAATGCAATACCAAATACGTCATTATACTCTCCCGTGGTTTTGGTTGCCAGACGAAATCCTACTTCATAAAAATAATAGTTGCAGGAATTTTTTATGGCAGATGTTATATTTACATCGCCATGGGAACTGGATGACCAGCATTTTGCAGCCTGACCTGTTTTGGTATAAACAACCCGGTCATAAACCGTCTCATTTATTCCCATTACCTCTTCCTGTACCCCTGCCACAGAAGAAATCATTTTAAAGGTCGAACCGGGAGCTGTTTTTTGGGATGTTGCACGATTATACAGCGGCTTTGTCTGATCGTTTAACAAGGCTTGCAAATAAGCCGCGTCAGCACCATTTACCAGTCTGTTATTATCGTAGCTAGGATAAGAAACCAGGGCTTTTACAGCACCAGTATTCACATCTGTAATTACGATAGAACCGGAACAAGGGTCTAGTGCTAACTGAGCAGGTGTGATTTCCAGATTGGCTATTTTCCTGCGGATAAATTCGAAAGTACTTACACTTCCTGAAGATAACAAGCTATAATCCTCATCTTCTAAAGATAAAACTCCCTGATCGTATAAGGTGAAACATAAAGTTTTGATATTGATTTCGTTTAATTTTATCATAAACTGGTAAATTAATTTGTCGAAATAAACATCATCTACCAAGGCACGATTCAGATAATGAATAATTTCCTGATAGATTTCATTGGTATCATAATAATCATCGGAAATATCTAAAGCGGATATTTTAATCCAGCCCGCAGAAATAGCATATTTAATAAAATCTCCAATACTGATGTTACCTTGGGTAAGGGCAACATAATTTTCATCCGATTTATCAGAAACATAAAGAATTCCTTTGGTAACTAAAAAGTCATAGATATAGTAACTATATTCCTGATATTCTTCTGTTTGATTTTTAATCAGGGTATTCGTAGAATTCCATTCTGTGGTAATCTGATTTAAAACTTTTTCCCGTTTACTAAGAAAACTCTCATAAAGTATTTTTTCATTTTCGCTGGCGTCTTCATTTGAGAAATCCTGAATCTGAATGATATTATTATTTATCAATGCAAAATAAACATCATCAATGGGGATAAAGTACTTTTTGGAAGTTTCGGAATGAAAGGTTGCTTTTGTATTTTGAATATAGGTTAATAACATTTCAGCCAAATGTTCTTCCAACATATCATAACAATATTTTTGCAAGTCAGAGTCAATGGTAAGATAAACATTATTTCCTGCCACAGAATCTACCGTATTTTCAACATATAGTATTTTTCCAAGGTTATCTACACATAAATCAGAACTTCCGTCTTTCCCTCTTAAAGTTTCTTCCATAGACTTTTCGATTCCTGTTTTACCAACAATAGCAGAAGACGTATATTTTGAATCTTCAGGAAGATTTTCATTGTATGTGGTTAATTCTTCATCAGAAATGCTTCCTGTATATCCAATGACATGGGCAAAATATTTACTGTCGTTATATACTCGAATAGATTCTGCCGCTACTTCTACCCCTGGGAAATTTGCCTGATTTTCGTATATTTTAACCATAGAAGCTTCGCTTATATTTTTCGAAATGGTGACAGGCTCATATTGACTATATCGGTTCAGCCATATTTCATATCGAACTGACATGATTTTTAAAGCCATTTCCAGGTTATAATCTTTACTGATTCCGAAGTTACTTTTCTTTTCGGTACCATAAGCAAGATAAGAAAAGACTTCTTCTGCCGTAGCATTTACCTGTTCCTCAGTTAAATTATCAATGCTGCTTACGGAATATACTTCTTTCTTAAATCGAAGCAAAGAGGTATCAGAAAGTGTAAATTCAAGCTTTCCTTTGGAATTTACGATAATGGGAAAGTCACAAATCAAATAATCTCCATTAGACTCCAAAATCTGAATCAGTTCATATATCATTTTGTTTTCGTACTCATTTAATGAAATTCCTTCAGATTCGGCTTTTTCTGTTAATGTTTTGGTATCTTCAAAGGTTATTTTCAAGGAATATGCCAGTTTATTATAAGCCAGTACATTTCCGTTGACATCCAGAATTTCGCCTCTTGAACTTGGAATCGTTACTGTTTTTTTGGTACGAAGATTAAAATTATCCAGATGTTCCTGACCTTCTACAATTTGCAGTTGAAACAGGTGAACTACTAAAATTCCAAACAAAAGGAAGGTAAAAAGTGTAAAAACAAAGAGACGATGGGTTACAAACTGAATGAAACGCTCTTTTATATAATCCCAAAAATCTGATAAAAATTCTCTTATCAAACCTACATTCCCCCTTCACTTATTTCTGGTTTCGTATGCCCAAGTACCATATGAAGCAGCTTATATAAAAACACTCCTACAGCTAAGGTATAAATCATCTCCGGAACAATAATATGGGAAAAATAGAAACCAAAATCCAATCGATTTCTTAGTAAAAAGAACATAACATAAATTCCCATATTAAATACAAAATCCAGACCTACAATTAAAATCAGTGGTAAAATAATGATTTCTGTATAATAAATAAAATGAAAAAAACCACTAAAATATCCAATATATGTGTAAAACAACGCATATGGTCCAATCAATTCCCCACAAAACAAATCCATTAAGAAACCAACAAAAAACCCCAAAAGCATTCCTTCTTTTTGTCCAACAATGTATGCATAGGAAACCACCAAAATCAGCATAACATTGGGTACTATTCCGGCAAGGGAAAAATAAGGAAGTAAAGATGTCTGAATTAAGAAACATACTAAAATACACAATATTAAAATAAGCATTTTTTTAATTTTTACCATTTTAACTTTACTCTCCACTCTGTTTTAACTGCGTAATTACTAGTACTTCATGAATGTTTTCAAAATCAACTGCCGGATATAACTTTGCAGATTTTGTCAGGTTGTTTGAATCTACTGTAATTTCCTCCACATATCCAATGGTAATTCCAGGAAGGAACTTATCACTAACACTAGAAGTTACTAACTCATCCCCCTCATTTACTTCTACTTCTTTTGGAATGTTCAATACTTTTATATATCCATCAGCGATAGACTTTGCATCCCCCTGAACAATACAAAGTTTGTCACTGTTTAGAAAAATAGCACTGACATTACTGGCATCATCAATAATAGAACGAACCACAGCAGTATCCGGTCCAACATCTGTTACAATACCAACCAGACCATTTCCACAAATTACATTCATATCAACGGCAATTCCGTCATTAGAACCTTTATCGATAACAAAATTATCAAACCAGTTCATGGAACTTGTTCCGATTACTCTGGCCCCTACCTTTTCATAGTCCTGATACTGGTCGTCTAATTGATAAAGTTCTCTTAATCGTTCCAGTTCCAACTGTTCTTCCATATAAATTTTATTTTCTAAATTAAGTTGTTCTACTTGCTGTTTTAAAGCCTCATTTTCACTTTTTAAGTCCTGCATGTCTTCCCATACATCTATTTTTTCCTGCACAAAATCGCATACTTTTGTAATGCCTTTTTGCATAGGTGCAATGGTTTTATCTGTAATAGCCCGGCAGAAACTAAAACTGTTTTCAAACAGCATTGATATTAGGATAAATAAAAAACATAATATGGTAATCCCACATAACAAATATTTATGTGGGATTTCAAATTTTTCTTCTTGCATAATAATCCCTCATTTTCCCTTATAAATATCCTTTTTCTTTTAAACTGGTGTAACAATGATCACCAATAATAATATGGTCGGATAACTCAATTCCAATTAATTTACAGGCATTTTGAATATCCTTGGTAAATTTTAAGTCACTGCTGCTTTCTGTGGCATCTCCTGAAGGGTGATTATGAAGCAGGACAATGTATACTGCTTCATAACGTAATGCCAAAGTTAAAATTTCCCGAGGAGTAGTTATGGAGGAATTTACAGTCCCCTGGGAAATGGGAATGGATTTTATTAATCTATGTTTTCCATTAAAGACTAAAAGAACAATGACTTCTCTTTCTAAATGACGCATTTCCTCCATAAAATAATCTGCAATACTTTTGGGAGAATCCAATGTAAGAAACGTTTCGAAATTCCGCTTGGAAAGTCGTTTGGATAATTCCAAAATACAGAGAATCTGAATTGCTTTTACTTTTCCGATGCCTTTGATTTCCATTAATTCCTCTAAAGATAAACGGGAAAGCCCAAGCAATCCTTTATGAATTGGGTGACTGCTTAGCAGTTTTCTGGCTAAATCGATAGAATTCAATTCCCTTGTGCCACTCCTAATAATGACTGCTAATAAATCTACATCACTAAGAGCAGTCACCCCGTATTTTTCACATTTTTCATAAGGTTGTTCCCAGATGGGTAATTGATTTGTATTAATTTTGTTCATAGTCCTCCAACGGGAGAATATTAAAGCTTCTTATAAAGGATAATTGCAATCACAACTCCAATGATACTGGCAACAGAAATCTTTATGGTAAGACCAAAGGTCAATACCATGATTCCAAGATTTAATACTACCGGCTGATCCAGTCCAAAACTTTGTCCGTAATTTAACCAGCTTAAAAAACTGATATCTTTTGTTAAATATCCAATAAATCCACCTAACACAATGCCGGAAAGCATCATTAGGAAACATGCCCAATTATTTTTTCCACTTGTTGAAGCCATAGCTTATTCATCCCTCGTTTCTCTGTACTTAGAACACATACCACTAAACTAGTTTGAGTTTAGCACAAATCATTTTTTTTGTATAGTATTAAATTTATCGGAGATGATTCAGAGGTCATTGAACTATGAATCATCTTATTTTGTATCTTAATGACGATTAAATGGAGAAATCAGATACTTCCATTACTTTTTGCAAACTCATCATAATGCCGAATTTTGCATGAGGATAGGTTAATCCACCCTGAAAATAAACGGCATAAGGAGGTTTAATCGGCGCGTCTGCACTAAGTTCAATGGAAGAACCGGATACAAAAGCACCTGCTGCCATTATGACCTGACTGTCATATCCCGGCATATCCCAAGGTTCCGGCTCCACGAAGCTGTCCACCGGAGCCGCTGCCTGAATTCCTTTACAAAATGCAATGACAGCTTCAGGATTGCCAAATTCCACTGCCTGAATAATATCATGTCTGCTTTCTGTACTATTTGGAATTACCCGGTATCCTAATTTTTCATAAATATTCGCAGCAAAGATAGCACCTTTTAATGCACTGGCAACTACCTGCGGAGCTAAGAATAATCCTTGTAAAAATAGCCCATTTACTCCAAGGGTTGCACCAACTTCTTTTCCAAGTCCCGGAGAAGTCAGTCGGTAAGAACAATTTTCAATGTATTCTTTCTTTCCGCAGATATACCCACCGATTGGTGCCAGTCCACCGCCAGGATTTTTAATTAGGGAACCTACTACCATATCTGCACCCACTTCGGAAGGTTCTGTAAGCTCTACAAATTCTCCATAACAATTATCTACCATAATAATCAAATCCGGTTTTTCGTTTCGTAAAAAAGCAATCAATTCTCCAATCTTTTTTACACTGAACGTCGGCCTGGTCTGATAACCTTTGGAACGTTGAATTGCCACCATTTTTGTTTTGGAATGGATTGCTTTCTTAATTTCTTCATAATTAAAACTTCCATCTTCCAACAAGTCAACCTGACGGTAGGAAATACCATATTCTTTTAAGGAACCTCTGGATTCTCTGATTCCTATTACTTCCTCTAAGGTATCATATGGTTTTCCCGCTGGCGATAAAAGTTCATCGCCAGGACGTAGATTTGCCGCAAGAGCCAAATGCAAAGCATGGGTTCCACAGGTAATCTGCGGACGCACCAAAGCGTCCTCTGTCTTAAATACCGTGGCATAGATTTTTTCAATGGCTTCTCTTCCCAAATCATTATATCCATAACCAGTGGTTCCGGACAAATGTGCTTCTGAAAGCTTTGCCTCCTGCATGGCTTTGATAATCTTCAATTGGTTTTGTTCACAAATAGAATCGATTTCTTCAAATCTGTTTTTTAAACTTTTTTCTATTTCTGAACAAAAATCATATACTTTTTCGCTGATACCTAATGATTCATACATTGCTTTTTTCGAATCCATTGTGTTTTCCTTCCTTTTCTTTGTTACTGTTCTATTTGAAGTTTCTCTTTTGAAATTTGTACCAAATCTTCGGATAATTCTAAGGAATTCTGATATTTGGTTTTATCCATCCAGATGACGTCCTTTTCTCGTTTGAACCAGGTAATCTGGCGTTTTGCAAAATGTCTGGTATCCCGTTTTAACAGATATACCATCTCTTCATATGAAGTTTCACCATTCAAATAATCTAAAACTTCTTTATAGCCAATTCCCTGCATGGAAGTCATATCTCTTTTTAGTCCCATTTCTTTTAAAGCGGTTACTTCCTGAACAAGTCCATCTGCTAACATTTTATCGATTCTAAGATTAATTCGTTCATATAACTGTTCTCTTGGCATATTAAGTACAAAATAAGCGGATTGAAATTGAGATTCTTTCTGCCGTTCCGTTTCATTGTGTTTTGAAATAGGTTCACCAGTTTCCTGATAAAACTCTAAAGCACGAATAACCCTTTTGACATTGTTAGGATGAATGATGTTAGCAGATGCAGAGTCTACTTCTTCCAGCATGGCATGTAAGTATAAATTCCCCTTTTCTTCTAATAATTTTTCCAATTCCAGGCGATAAGTATTGGCTTCTTCTTTGAAAGAAATACCATATAGTAATGCCTGAATATAAAATCCGGTTCCACCTGTTAAAATAGGAATCTTTCCCCTGCTGCAAATATCATCCACTGCTGCCTTTGCCAGTTGCTGAAAGGTATATACATTAAAATCCTGTTCCGGGGATAAAATATCAATTAAATGATGTGGCACTCCCATCATTTCTTCTTTCGTAATCTTAGCTGTACCAATGTCCATTCCTTTATATACCTGCATGGAATCCGCTGAAATAATTTCACCATTTATTTTCTTTGCCAATAAGATAGACGCTTCTGTTTTTCCTACTGCCGTAGGGCCTGTAATAATAATCAATGGCTGTTTCATTATATTATACGCTTAAATTTCCTTTCTATATCAGATTTTGTCATGGAAACAATGGTAGGTCTGCCATGAGGGCAGGTGTAAGGGTTTTCCAGCTTTAATAAATCCGTTACTAACTGATCTGCCTCTGCAAAAGATAATTTCTGATTTCCCTTTACTGCTGCCTTACAAGCCATGGTGGCAATTTTATAAAAGACTAAATCCGGAGTATTTTTTCCGGTATCTTCTACTAAAGAATCCAGTAAGGCAAGAAATAACTGTTTGTCATTTAACTGATACATATTACTTGGAACCGCACGAACTACATATTCGTTACCCCCGAATTCCTCCACTACAAATCCAAGTTGGAAAAAAGTATCCATATATCGATGGATAATATCAATTTCCTTTGGTGTCAAAGAAATTACCATAGGAGGTTCTAATCTTTGTTGGAGAAATTCTTTATTCTTAAATTGAGCCATAAAGGTTTCGAACATTACCTTTTCATGAGCGGCATGCTGATCCATCATGAAAAATTTATCTTCATACTCAATGAGCCAATAAGTAGAAAATAACTGTCCAATCAGACGATGCTTTGGTTTTGCCTCTTCTGACAGCAATTTCACATCAAATAAAGTCATTTGCTCTGTTGCTGGTTTTTCTGTTTCTTTCTTTGGGATATCAGAAGAAGCTATTGCAGTATGATTAGAAACAATTTGGTTAGGTTTCTTTGTTGTTTCTTCTTTCAGTATATCGGAATTTACATTTGAAGTGGAAACTTTATTCTCATTATTTCCATAAGTGGCAGTTTCTTTCACTTCCAATGTCTTTTTTGTATTTGAATCTGAAATTGTATTTGAATCTGAAATTACTTCCAGGGAACTAACATCTTCAAATTCTTTTTTTTGTTTTTCTTCAGCTTCTTTCTTTCGTTTTTCTTCTAGCTCTTTTTTTCGTTTCATTTCAAAAGGTTCTGGTAATTTCTCTATAGAAGCCTTTTTTAATGGATTTTCATCCTGTGTTTTTCTTGTTTCTTTTCCTAATGTCACATTTGGAATTAATTCTTTTTGAAGAAGCGTTTTCTTGATTTCTTCTACTAAAAAGGAATAAATTTCATCCTCTTTCTTAAATCTTACTTCCATCTTGGTAGGATGTACATTCACATCTACATTGGCAGGAAGCATTTCGATATTTATGACTAGAAAAGGATATTTATGCAAGGTTACAAAGGATTTATAAGCTTCTTCAACAGCTGCCGTAATTACTTTACTCTTAATGTAGCGATGATTCAAAAAATAAGTTTCATAAGTGCGGTTTCCTCTGCAAATATGTGGTTTTCCAATAAATCCTGTAATTTTAATATCCTGTATGGATTTTTCAATGGGAATAATATTAGATGCAATCTCTTTTCCATATATCTGATAGATAACATCCAGTAAATTGCCGTTTCCATTGGTAAATAATTTTGTCTGTCCATTTACAATAAACTGAAACGAAATTTCAGGATGAGAAAGGGCAACATGGTTCATCCAGTCCCCAATATAACTTCCCTCCGTCTGGGGTGTTTTTAAAAACTTCTTACGGGCAGGCGTATTATAAAAAAGATTCCGAACCAAAAAAGTAGTTCCATCCGGACAACCAATTTCCTCCATTGATTTTTCTACTCCACCTTCGATACAATAGCGAACTCCTGTTAAACACTCTTTTTCTTTCGTAATCAATTCAATCTGGGAAACAGAGGCAATACTAGATAGAGCCTCACCACGAAATCCTAAAGAAGCAATGGTAATAAGGTCTTCTTCAGTTCGTATTTTACTGGTGGCATGACGATAAAAAGCTTTTTTAATTTCATTTTTTGCAATACCGCTTCCATTATCGGTTACCCGGATAAAAGAGATACCTCCCTCTTTAATTTCCACAGTGATGGCAGTAGCAAAAGAGTCAACGGAATTTTCCACTAGTTCTTTTACTACAGAGGCAGGTCGCTCCACTACTTCTCCTGCTGCTATTTTATTTATGGTTTGAGAGTCTAACACTTCAATGGAATTCATTTTCACAAATCCTTTCTAAAATGAATCTTTTTCTTTGGTTTAGAATGCAAATCATCTTATTCCTTAATTATTTATGGAATATCTTGTAAACCGTCACTATCTTGGTTATTTTAGTTTCTTTTGAATGTCATTTAAGTAAATCAATGCCTCTAAAGGAGTTAAGTTACTAATATCTTTTGTCTTTAAATCATTGATAATTTCAGTTTCTGCCAGAGAATGAAGGAAGGAAAACTGCAGATTATCATCCTGATTGGAATTTTTATGTTTTTCTTTCGTTTTCTTTGTTTTCATTTCCTGTGCTACACGGGAGGAATTTTCCTCTGGCTCTATACCGGAAACCTCAATAGAATTTACTGTAGTACGGTTTAAGTCGGAATCACTTAACTGTTTTGCAATTTCCTTGGAGCGCTGAATCACAGAATCCGGTACGCCTGCTAATTTTGCAACCTGGATTCCGTAGCTTTTATCTGCACCACCGGAAATAATTTTTCGAAGAAATACTATATGGTCTCCTTCTTCTTTTACAGCAATACAGTAGTTATGCACACCAGGTAATTTTCCTTCCAATTCCGTTAGTTCATGGTAATGGGTTGCAAATAGAGTTTTTGCTCCTAATTCGTTACTGATATGTTCCACTACTGCCCATGCAATGCTTAACCCATCATAAGTACTGGTTCCACGTCCAATTTCATCCAAAATTAACAGACTGCTTTTGGTTGCATTTCGTAAAATATTAGCCACTTCGCTCATTTCTACCATAAAAGTACTCTGTCCGGAAGCTAAATCATCCGAAGCTCCTACTCTGGTGAAAATTCTGTCTACTAAAGAAATATTAGCAAAAGACGCCGGTACATAACATCCGATTTGTGCCATTAATACAATTAAGGCAGACTGTCGCATGTAAGTGGACTTTCCAGCCATATTGGGACCTGTAATAATGGAGATACGGTTTGCATCTTGATTTAAGTACGTGTCATTGGATACAAACATATCATTAGAAATCATTTTTTCAACAACCGGGTGACGACCATCTTTAATATCTATCATACCATCCTCATTAATCTGAGGTCTGACATAAGAATTCTGTTCACTCACCACTGCCAGAGAAAGAATGGCATCCAGTTTTGCAATGGACTTTGCTGTATCTAAAATTCTTTGCACCTGATTGGAAAGATGTTCCCGAATGCCTACAAAAATCTCATATTCCAAAGCGAAAAGCTTATCTTCTGCTCCAAGAATAATGTCAGCCAAATCATCCAATTCCTTGGTGGTATAGCGTTCCGCATTTGCTAAGGTCTGTTTGCGAACAAAATAATCCGGAACCAGTTCTTTATAGGAATTAGTTACTTCAAAATAATATCCAAATACACGGTTAAATTTAATTTTTAAGTTTTTAATTCCCGTTGCTTCTTTTTCCTTTTCTTCTAAAGCAGCCAGCCAATCCTTACCATCTGTTTTAGATTTTTTAAGCGAATCTAAAGTTTCATTGTAACCGTCTTTTATCATCCCGCCTTCCTTGGAAGAGATTGGACATTCTTCCAGCATGGCTTCATCAATTAAATGAAATAAATCTTCTAAAGAATCCATTTTTTGATTCAAAAAATGAATGAATTCGGAATGCGAGACATCTGCAAGAAGAGTTTTAATTGCTGGTAAATATGCAATGGATGTTTTAAAAGCAATCAAATCTCTTGGGTTTGCACTTTTATAACAAATCCGGCTCATTAAGCGTTCCAGGTCATAAATGGAATTTAAATATTCCCTTAATTCTTCCCTCACCATAACATGTCCTGAGAATTCTTCAATGGCATCATAACGTTTTATAATTTCGTCCTTATTGACCAATGGCTGTTCTACCCAGTTTCTTAGCATTCTGGCACCCATGGCAGTTTTGGTTTTATCCAAAACCCATAAAAGAGAACCTCTTTTTTGTTTTTCTCTCATAGTTTCACACAATTCAAGGTTTCTTCTGGAGGAACTGTCAATAATTAAAAATTCCTCTGTAGTATAGGATTCAATTCCGATTAACTGATTTAAAGTACTTTTTTGTGTTTCATAAAAATAGGAAATCAAAGCACCACATGCACGAATTCCGAAAGGATAATCGTTTAGGCCAAGTCCCTCTAAACCAGATATCTGAAAGTGTTCTTTTAATGCTTTTTCGCTCAAATCTTTGTCAAATAAATATTCTTTTTCAAAGGTAACTGCCATTCCGTTTTTTTGTGCTAACATCTGAATCGGAATTCCACACTCATTTAAATCCATATTTGCAATCATTTCTGAAGGTGAAAACTTACAGATTTCATCCATCAGTTTATCTTTGTTTTCAAGTTGGGTAGTTTTAAAATCACCGGTGGAAATATCTGCAATGGCGATTCCATACAGTTCCTTCCCAGCATAAACGCACATAATATAATTATTTTTTGTTTCGTCTAATACCTGTGCACTGATGTTAGTACCCATGGTCACGATTCGTACTACATCACGTTTTACAAGCCCTTTGGCTGTTTTCGGATCTTCTACCTGTTCACAGATAGCTACCTTATAGCCCTTTTGTACCAGACGGTTTAAATAAGTTTCGGCAGCATGAAAAGGAACTCCACACATGGGAGCTCTCTCTTCCTGACCACAACTTTTTCCAGTCAACGTTAATTCTAATTCCTTCGATACTATTTTAGCATCTTCAAAAAACATTTCATAAAAATCACCTAAACGGTAAAATAAAATGCAATCTTTGTATTTCTCTTTTGTTTCCAAGTATTGCTGCATCATAGGTGTGAATGTTGCCATATTGTCCTCCTAGCACTGATGCCCAATGTAATAAAAACCCTTCGCCTCATCTAAGTGAACATTTACTAATTTTCCAATTAGTTCAGAATCTGCTTTAAAGTGTACCAACAAATTATTGGATAAACGTCCGGTCACATAAGCACTATCATGTTCGCTGACTCCTTCTACAAGGACAAGCTGATCGGTTCCTTCATAAGCATATGTTTTTTCTTTTGAAATCGTTTGTATTGTTTTTAATAAACGGTCGAATCTGTCTTTTACCACATCTTCTGGTACCTGATTCTCCATCTTTGCTGCTGGAGTTCCGGTACGTTTGGAATAAATAAAGGTATAGGCTGTGTCATAACCTACTTTTTCTACTAAATCTAAGGTTTCTAAGAAATCCTCCTCTGTTTCACCAGGAAAACCTACAATAATATCTGTGGTAAGAGAAATATTTGGAATACTTTCTTTTAGCTTATTTACCAGATTTAGATAATGTTCCTTGGTGTATTTACGGTTCATCCGATTTAAGATTCTGTCACTTCCGGATTGTACTGGCAGGTGCATATGATTACAAATCTTTTTCGAATGTTTCATTACTTCAATTAATTCATCAGATAAATCCTTTGGATGTGAAGTCATAAAACGAATTCTCTCTAAGCCTTCAATCTTTTCTACTTCCTGTAATAACTGGGCAAAGGTAATTTTTTCTTCTAAATTTTTGCCATAAGAATTTACATTCTGTCCTAACAGCATTACTTCTACTACACCGTCTGCCACCAAAGCTTCAATTTCCCGAATGATATCCTTTGGATTTCTGCTTCGTTCCCGTCCACGGACATAAGGAACAATACAGTAAGTACAGAAGTTATTACATCCAAACATGATGTTTACTCCGGCTTTAAAAGAATATTTCCGTTCTGCCGGTAAATCTTCCACGATATTATCAGTTCCATCCAAAATATCAACTACCATTTTATTTTCATTCAGACGCTGATAAAGCAGTTCTGCTAACTTATAAATATTATGAGTACCGAATACCAAATCAACAAAACGGTAAGACTCTTTAATTTTACTTACTACTTCTGGTTCCTGCATCATACATCCGCATAAAGCAATCATCATGTTTGGGTTTTTCTTTTTCTTATTTTTTAAATACCCTAGTCTTCCATATACCTTTAAATTAGCATTTTCCCTAACGGTACAAGTATTATAAATAATAAAATCAGCATCTTCAGATTCTGTTGCAACAAATCCAATATTCTCCAAAATACCTAATAATTTTTCAGAATCCTTTGCATTCATCTGACATCCAAAGGTTACTGCACAGCAGGTAAGTTTTCTACCTAATTCCTGAGTTTTTTCCTCTAGAAGAACCTTACATTTCTTCATAAAGTAATATTGTCTGGAAGGTTCTGTTTCCGGTGCCGGCTCATTGATATTAATTTCATTCCATTGTTGTAAAAAATTCTGGTCTGTCATAGGTACCTCTCTTTCAAAACATGATATCTTTTAGCTAGTCATTGGCAGTTAAAAGATATGTGTAAATCATTGGGACTTTCTTATTTACGAATTTGTCCCTCTCCATAAATAATAAATTTCTTGGAAGTCAGTGCCAATAATCCCATCGGTCCTCTGGCATGTAACTTCTGGGTACTGATTCCGATTTCAGCCCCAAAACCAAATTCAAACCCGTCAGTAAATCTGGTAGAAGCATTTACATAAACGGCAGCAGAATCAATTTCATTTAAAAACTTTTGAGAATTCTCATAAGATTTTGTAAGTATGGATTCAGAATGTCCGGTACTACACTCATTGATATGTTCAATGGCTTCCTCTACATTCTTTACAACCTTTACAGAGAAAATCTTATCTAAGTATTCCGTCTTAAAATCTTCTTCCGTAGCAGCTTTTATATAATCATGGATGGCAACACTTTTGGCATCTCCACGCATTTCACACTGCTCTATTTTCATCTGTTCTACTAACATTGGTAAAAATTTTTCTGCAATGTTTTCATGAATTACCAGTGATTCCATGGCATTACAAACACCTAATCTTTGTAATTTTGCATTTTTAATGATATCAATGGCATTTTCAAAATCCGCAGATTCGTCTACAAAAATATGACAATTGCCAGTTCCAGTTTCAATGACAGGTACGGTAGCAGTATTTACTACTGTTTTAATCAGTCCGGCTCCACCTCTAGGAATCAATACATCGATATATTCGTTGCATTTCATCATTTCCGCGGCAGTTTCTCTACTGGTGTCTTCTAGTAATTGGACAGCATATTTATTAACGCCGCTTGTTTCTAAGGCATCCTGGATAATCTTTACCAAGGTGATATTAGAATGAATGGCATCACTGCCTCCGCGTAGAATCACAGCATTTCCTGTTTTAAAACAAAGAGAAAAAGCATCTACGGTTACATTTGGTCTGGATTCATAAATAATTCCGATTACTCCCAAAGGAACTCTCTTTTCTCCAATCAGAAGACCGTTTGGTCTTTGTTTCATAGACAATACTTCTCCAATAGGGTCTTCTAAGGAAATAATTTGCATAATGCCTTCCTGCATAGCCAGGACTCTTTCCTTGGTAAGTCTAAGGCGGTCAATCAAAGCCTCTGACATATGATTTGCTTTTGCATTTTCTATATCTTTTTCGTTTGCAGCAAGGATTTCCTCTACACGGGAAACTAAGGTATCTGCAACATTCTTTAAACATTCATTTTTCTTAACCGTCTCCAAGGAGCCTAATTTTCTGGATGCTGATTTCGCATTTTTTCCGATGGTATTCATAATACTCATAACAATTCCTCCTAAATTATCTAATCACTCTTTTATCCGTAACAATGATATCCGGTTTCAGATCAAACTGCTCGGTATTTAATTTCTGATATATCTGAAATTCATAGGCTAAAGCAACTTTGAAAAAATCCGGGTGTTTTTCCAGGTATTTATCATAAAATCCACCACCATAGCCAATCCGGTTTTTTTCTTCATCAAAGGCAAGTCCAGGCATGATAATAAGAGCTTTTTGTTCTGTCATTAACAGTCTGGTGTCTGGTTCTAAAATGCCATAGGCGCCGGGGACTAAATCAGAAAACTGTCTAATATAATAAAACTCCATTTCATCTCCACATACCTTAGGTACAGCCACCTTTTTATTATCCTTTCGCAGCTGTTTGATAAAATCCCAGGTAAACACTTCTTGATTATAGCTGACATAAGGACAGATAACATCGTATTTTTCCATACATTCTAATTCATTCAGTTTTTGAATGCAGAAATGGGATAATTCTAATATTTGCTCTTTGCTTAACTGTCTTTTTTGTTCTTTTATCTCAGCTCTTATGATAGATTTATCCAATGTGGTCAGCTCCTATTTTTTCTTCTTTACTCTGTCCTTTAAATCTTCTGTGGTTCCATCGGGATTTACAATGGTAATATTGTTTAGTGAATTCTTTAAATCACCACGAATTGCCTCGATAAACTCTTTTCGAAGTGCTTTTTGTTCTTCTAATTCTGCCTCTGTTAATCCTTCTTGTTTTGATTTATGATATAACTCGTTGATTCGTTGTATTTTTTCGTCTGTCATAACTCTTTTTTCCCTTCAATTTCATTAAGCCAGGTGATTTACGACATATCTTGTAAACCACTAACTTTGGATTACTCTTTCATATAATCTAATAGATTAAAATCTTTGTCTTTATTGGCTAAAAATAAAGTTCCAACCTCTTCACCCTGAAAAATCTTATTTAATATGGTCATTTTTTCACCATTGGCAATAATCATATCTGCACCGGATTTGGTTGCAATGGTGGCAGCAGATAATTTTGTAGCCATTCCACCGGTTCCAAGGGAAGTTTTGGTATCTTTGCCCATATCTAATAACTGTTCTGTAATTTCATCCACCTGATGTAATAAAGTAGCATCTGGATTTACTCTTGGGTCGTCGGTGTAAAGGCCGTCAATGTCAGATAAGAGAATTAATAAATCTCCTTCCACCAAGGAAGTTACAAAAGCTGACAGTGTATCATTATCACCGATTTCGATTTCTTCTGTAGCTACCGTATCATTTTCATTTACAATAGGAACTACCCCAAGGTTTAAAAGTTCCAAAAACGTATTTTTGGCATTTTTCCGGCTTGTATCATCTGCCATGGTATATTTTGTGATTAAAACCTGTGCCGAATCCTGATGATATTCGGAGAAAAGTTTTTGGTAAACCATCATAAGTTGTCCTTGACCTACGGCTGCACATGCCTGCTTTAAGGAAGTGGTGGTAGGGCGAGACTTTAAACCTAGTACTTTAGCACCTACTCCAATGGCACCAGAAGATACTAATACAACGTCTTTTCCACTGTTTCTTAAATCACAAAGCATTCTTACCAGACGCTCTAATTTAATTAAATCCAGATTTCCTGTTTCAGGGTGAACAAGAGAAGATGAACCGATTTTCACTACAACTCTTTTTTTATCTTTCATGGTATCTCTATAATTTATCATGTTAATCCTCCATTTTGAGAACCTTTATCTTTTATGTTTGTTTTTAGGGTCACAGTTATTTTAGTATAAACGTAAATTAATTGGATTGCAAGATTGCTTCTGCTACTTTTATTCCGTCAATGGCAGCAGAAGTAATACCTCCGGCATATCCGGCACCTTCCCCACAAGGGTAAATGCCCTGAATTTTACTTTGAAAGCTTTCATCCCTTAAGATTCTTACCGGAGAGGAAGTTCTGGTTTCTACACCGGAAAGTAAAGTTTCAGGATGGTCAAAGCCAGGAATCTGTTTTCCAAATTCATTCATGCCCTCTATTATAGCATTAATTACATAAGGAGGTAAACAATCATTTAACAATCCAAAAGAAAATTTGCCTTTGATACATGGTGTAAAATCAGAAAATCCGGTAGAAAGTTTTTTCTGTTGGAAATCAGAAAGTCTTTGAACTGGTATGGAATAATCGCTTCCACCAGCTAAAAAAGCAGCTTTTTCCCATTTTTGCTGGAATAAAACACCTGCTAAAGCGTCCTGGGAATCAAAATCTTCTGGATTCACTGTTACGACAATGGCACTATTGGAATTTTTCGCATCCCGTTTTGAATAACTCATTCCATTGACTGCCAACATATGTTCAGATGAGGAAGAATTTACCACATATCCTCCTGGACACATACAAAAGCTAAAAACTCCTCTTCCGTTTTTTGCCTGATGGGTTAATTTATAATCAGCAGCAGGAAGCAGCATGGCTTCTTTACTGTCACCGTATCTTGCCTTTTGTATCATTTTCGCATCATGTTCTACCCGCAATCCAATGGCAAAGGATTTTTGAATCATGGGAAGACCTTTTTTCTGGCATAAAAAGAAAGTGTCTCTGGCACTGTGGCCAATGGCTAATACCAATTTTGAACAAGGTATGGTTTCTTTCTCGTTCATCGTGATATGGGTAATCTTTCCTTGTTGAATCGTAAAATCTGTTACCTTGCTTTCGAATCGTACCTGTCCTCCCAAAGAAATAATTTCTTCCCTTATACTTTTTACAATCTTAAGTAAAGCGTCGGTTCCAACGTGGGGTTTGTTTAAGTATAAGATTTCTTCATTTGCTCCATGTTCCACAAACGTATTTAGAACAAAGGTCTGTCTTTTGTATTTATCTTTTACTACTGTATTCAGTTTCCCGTCAGAAAAAGTTCCGGCACCCCCCTCACCAAACTGGACATTGGAATGCAGGGTAAGTTTAGAGTGTTTCCAGAATTCTTCTACTGTCTTGGCTCGTTTTTCTACCGGTTCTCCCTGCTCTAAAAGGATGGGTTTCGCACCGGCTCTTGCCAGAATTAATCCGCAAAAAAGACCTGCCGGTCCTGCTCCTACAATAATAGGTGAATCCATTTCTTTGTTTAAAACAGGCATTTGGTAATAATCTTCTTTAAAAATCGAAATATTAGGAGATTTTATTTTCAAATTCTCTTCTTTTCTTTTTAAAAGACGGACATCTACACTATATATGTATTGTAATCCCTCTCTTTTTCTGGCATCGATTGATTTTTTCGATAGTTTATATT
The DNA here is from genome assembly GCA_017399685.1 of Lachnospiraceae bacterium. Taxonomy (GTDB): domain Bacteria; phylum Bacillota; class Clostridia; order Lachnospirales; family Lachnospiraceae; genus RGIG1668. The sequence continues at coordinate 9,331 of JAFQBM010000028.1, read as the reverse complement.
CAAATTCAGTTTCATTACACTTTAGCTTTTTACAGATTTCACGCAGAAGATCTTTCTCAGTATGTGAAATAGGTAATTTAATCTGTGTGATTCGTATCATCCTTGTACCTCCCTGGAAATGGACCTTGCAGCTATCATACCAGAAGAAAAAGCCCATTGCAAATTATATCCTCCACAAGTACCGTCCACATCCACCATTTCACCAGCAAAATAGAGTCCTTTTACCAGCTTTGATTCCATAGTATCCGGATGGATTTGTTTTGTAGAAACCCCGCCTGCAGTAACCTGAGATTTTGAAAAATCAGCAAAATTCATAATTTCTACCTGGAAGTTTTTTATGGTTCCGCTTAGTTTATTGCATTGATCCATGGTCATATCTTTTATCAGTAAGTCAGTTTTCATGTTACAAAATTTCGTAATGGCAAGAGCTAGTTTTTGATTTAAAAGTCCTTCTAATGCCTGTGGAATAGTTTTATATGGTACTATCTTTTTTAAAAACAATAATTTTTCTTTGCATTCATCGTAATTCAAATCTGGCATAAAATCAATATGGGCATGGACTCCTTTTTTTTCCATAATTCCGTATACTGCATATCTGCTAAGGCAAAACACCATAACACCGGAAATACCATAATCTGTAAGCTGCAATTCTCCTTGATTCCATTCTGTATAGGTTTCGTCAATCTTCAGGCGGATTCTTGCTTTTACACGAACCCCGCTGGTTTCTTTGAAAAAGTTTCCTTTTCCATGAAGGGCACATAAAGCAGGTGCCAAAGGGACAATCTTATGACCTAATTCTTTTGCCAGCTGTATGGTGGAACCATTGGAGCCGAGTTTTTCGTTTGATTTACCACCACCACATAAAAGGACATAATGACTTAGGTAGCACTCATCTGCAGTAAATACTTCAAATTCATTGTTTTTTTTCTTGATTTTTATGACTTCTTTTTGACAGAGAATCGGGATATTCAGATGTCTGCATTGTAATAATAAAACATCCAGTACAGTACTTGCCTGCCCGGATTTTGGATAATAATATCCATTGTTTTCCACCACAAAAAGTCCTAAGCTTTCGAAAAAACTTAGAACATTTTGATAGTCAAATTTATGAATCGTATGGTAAGCAAACTCACGATGCTCTCCTCGGTAAGTATCTTTATCGTAAAAGGAATTGGTGAGATTGCATTTTCCGTTGCCTGTTGCAAGGATCTTTTTTCCGGGACGGTCCATTCGTTCCAGTACCAGAACATCTACTCCATTTCGTTTTGCTTCAATGGCGGAAACAAGGCCTGACGCTCCGGCTCCAACAATAATAAGTTTCTTTTTTGATTTGCTATTCTCTTTTTTCATCTGTACCCCTATCAGCTGGAATAAGATTCTAAAAAGTGATATAATTCTTCTTCTCCATTCAAAAAGAATCCATCACTTAATTTTGCTCTTAATTCAAGCGGTAATTCTTTTGTGTCAATATTGGTGTATTCATACACTGTTTTTTTATCTTCTAAATATACGATAATTCTGTTTTGATATACCGCAACGAAAAACTTTGTTGCTTCTGCTTTAGAGTCGTTTCCATTCAGTTCTTCTATCTTCATTTCAGAGTTTTGCGAAACAGTGTTTGATGTTACAGTTTCAGAATATTCTGAAATGTTTTGTGAAGTAACAGCTTTATTTTTGGCATTTGTCTTATCTTCAGCTTCATCCTTGTTTTCTGGTTGAACATATCGATATAAATCCATTCCCAAAATCAATAAAAAAATCAAAGCAAAGACAATATATATGCTTCTTATAATTCTTCTTTTTTTATGCATATCCAACATACTTCCTTTTTCTTAACATTATTTTCAGTATGCCCGAAAAAAATAAGAATCATACAAAATGATTCATGAATTATGATACAGGCTTTAACTGAAAAAATATGTATTAAGAAAGTAAGCCGGCTTTTTTGCATAAGGATACAATTTTTCTTCCCTTAGGAAAATCCATAATTTCCTGTTCTGACAATCCTCCCAGTAAGAGAATCAGTACAAAATAGGTGATGGCACCAATCAAAATAGAAAGAACTACAGAAATCAAATTGGAATGGAAAGCAAGGAAAGTAAGCTGATAAACACCGAATACCATAATTCCCATACCAATGGATGAAACAAGTGGAACTAAGAAAGTATTTTTCTTTTCTTGTTTATAATCTAAATATTTTTTAATTGCGATAAAATTCAAAATGGTATTATTTGCTCCAAAAATAAACATAGATACAATCAATCCATAAATAGACCATTCAAAATACCGCAGTACCACATAGGTTGTAATGACATAAAGTACCAAGGAGATGGCACAATGCTTCATTGGGACATACAAACGGTCAATGCCCTGTAACACAGAGGTGGTTATGGAAGAAAGAGAATATACAATAATGATGCAGGAACCGTAAAGCAGCAGATTTGATGCAAGTTTGCTGGAATCATGGAAGATTAACTTCATAATCGGTCCAGACAAAACAGAAAGTCCTATCATAGAAGGAAATGCAATGACAGAAACAAACTTAATGACAGAACCTGCTTTTTTTCTTGTTTCTTTTAAGTCATGTTTGGCAAAAGAAACAGAGATACTTGGTATCATAGAACTAGCCAGTGCCGTTGCAATTCCTGTTGGTAAATGAACAAACATGGAATATTTACCGGCATATACGCCATGCATCTGCTTCACCAAAGTTTCATCATAACCCAAATCAGAGGTTACAGAAAAAAACATTTTATTTTCGATATAATTTGTACAGTTATTTAATACAGCACTGATAATAACCGGAGTAACAGTAAGGATTAAAATTCGTATAATCATACTATAGGACATGATATTTTTCGATTTATCCCGTTTGATTTTTTTTACTCTGATGTTACGATAAAGTAAAAAAACAAAAATCATAAACACCAGACCAGCCACAACACCGGCACCAGTTCCAAGAACTCCACCAGCTGCACCATAAATATATACATTATCATAATCCTGGACTGCTTTATAAGAACGTACTAAAAAATATGCTGCCAACACAGAAATAATGGCATTCATAATCTGTTCCACGATTTGCGATATGGAAGTTGGAATCATGGTTTGATGTCCTTGGAAATAACCGCGGAAAACACTAAGTATGGCGCATAAGAAAATAGTCGGAGCTAGTAATCTAAGTGGCAGTACACTGCTGTCGTTCGGTGCAATGGAAGGTGCGAATACATAACATAAAATAGCTGCCAGACCGCCTACTACTACTGCATATAGTAAAGATGCCTTAAAAATACGGTCAGCATTTTTATATTCTTTATTATCTAACCGCACACTAATGGTTTTTGATATTGCCAAAGGCAGACTATAAGAAGATACGATTAATATAATACTATACGCGTTATATGCATTTTGATAATTACTAATACCTTCATCCCCAATGATATTTGTAAGGGGAACTCTGTATATCACACCAATTAACCGGACTAATACAGAAGCAATGGCTAATATGGAACCTTGTACCATAAAATTATTTTTCGATTTCTTTGTACTCATCAAAAAAACTCCTTTGTGCTTTGTTATAAAGTTCTATCCATGAACTTTTCCTTATGGATATATTCTACAACTTAAAATGAACTGGTAAAAAATCTTCTAATTTGTATTTTTTGATGGAAGTATGGTCTGATAAAATAATTTCAATTTCGTCATTAAATTCCTGCATTACCTGTAAACACATCCCACAAGGAATGGGAAATCTGTTTTCGGAGCAGCAAATTGCAATTTTTACAAATTCCTGCTCTCCGTTTGCCACAGCCTGAAAAATAGCATTTCGTTCTGCACAAACAGTAGCACCATACGAAGAATTTTCTACATTACATCCGGTATAAACAGTTCCTTTGTTGGTGAGAAGTGCCGCACCAACCTTAAAGTTAGAATATGGTGCATAGGCATTTTTCATGACTTCTTTTGCATAATTCATTAAAACTTCATCATAATTAATATCTCTCATTCTTTCATTTCACCCTTCTTACGAAATAAAATGTTACTGTTTGCATTTTTATATGACATTTGCCTGTCCGGATGCAAACAGTAACACGGTTCACTATTGAATACTGATATTACCTTCACGGTCTTTTGGAAATACAGCAATCCATGTTTTACCCGGATTTAAAGATAATTCAGTTCCATCTTCCAGATAATACTTGGTAACAGAAGTATCACTTGCTTTTTTCCATGTAATCTTAACATATTTTCCATTTGTCACATAGTAGCCAGAACCACTTCCTACCATATCCATAGCCTGATGTCCTCCAGCATCTAACGCATATTCATTTACTACCTGAATGATTATATTTTTATAGGATAATTGATTTCCGGTTAAATCATCAATCTGGGCAGAATTATACTGGAAACGGTCATAAGTTTTTGTCGTTTCATTGTATGTAAAATAAGGTTTCTGATAGTTAGAAAATGGTGTAGTTACTTTCGTTGCAGTTTCACCATTTGCTAAATCTGTGTCAGTTTCATTGAATTTAAATTTTTCATCAGAAGTTGCAGCTTTGGTGGAACGATAATTATATGAAGTGATACCAGACGCAAGGGTCTCACTGTTGACATAAGCATTATGTGGTGCAACTCTACTGCTGTCACGATAAAATACCTGCTGCTCGTCCATGCCATCAATATCATCCAGATTATATTCTTCAATTTTTTCATATCCATCATCACTTCCACCATAATGGATAAAGATAGCATCATATTCTGCAGTTACAATGCCATATGCCATTCTGGCACTACGAACTGGACCGATTTTGGCAATGTCATCATAATTCGTAAAAATAGCTAATAAACGGGTAATACCGCCTTCTACTAACATTTCATAAACTACATCTGCCTGTTCGATTCCGGATTGTGGCATTGCTTCTTTAATATTATTTATCATAACTGCAACTGCACGATGATTGTTTTCTTCTGAATCTACCATAAGACCGGTATAGTCGTGTTGTACCAGTAAATCACTTGGCTCCGTTACGGTAGGTGTGTCTTGTTCTTCTTCTGTATCTGTCTGTGAAGTTACTTCAAACTTAGGGCTGTCTGTTACGATATTCGTACTTTTATCTTCTTTTTCCTTTCCACATGCAGTAAAAACTCCTGCACATAAAATTGCTGAAAGGGTAAATTTAAATAATTTTCTCATTTTGTTCTCCTAATCTCTTCTATAGTTTTTATTCTGCAGAATTTCTTCCTGCATCCGTTCCATTTCTATTCGTTCTTCTTCTTCCATATGATCAAAACCGAACAGATGTAACATGCTATGAGCCACTAAAAAGGCTAATTCCCGGCGTTCACTATGGTTATATTCCTTTGCCTGCTCTCGCACTTTTTCAAGAGAAATCATAATGTCCCCTAACATCAGTTCTCCGGTGTCTGCATTAAAATTGTAAATCTCTTCTTCTCTTTCTAAGAATGAAAAATCTCCAGCTTTTTCATAATCTAACATAGGGAAAGAAAGTACATCCGTAGGGGCATCTATTTCCCGCTGTTCCAGATTTACCTGGTGAATTCCTTCATTATCTGATAAAATCACATTTAACTCGATTTCATAAGGACAATTCATATAATCCAAAGCCTCATTTACGATTTCATCAATGATTTTCTCATAATCAAGGCCTAAATCCAGTTCTGTTTCTTTTTCGATTTGTATGTTCATTTTTATTCCAATACCTTTCTTAGGTTAATTTCTTTCATTCTTTTTTTCTTTTCTATTTGCATTTTTATAGTATTGCTGTTTGCTTTGTTTTTTCTCGTAATTATCGTAAGCCGTTACGATTTTTTGTACCAATGGATGACGTACAACGTCTTTATTTGATAAATGACAGATTCCAATCTCCGGAATATCGCCCAAGACTTTCACTGCTTCTTCCAGACCGGATTTCATATCCCTTGGAATATCTTTTTGGGTTAAATCCCCTGTAATAATTGCTTTCGAACCAAAGCCGATTCTTGTTAAAAACATTTTCATCTGGGCCGGAGTGGTATTCTGGGCTTCATCCAAAACAATGAAAGCATGATCCAAAGTTCTTCCTCTCATGTATGCCAAAGGCGCTACTTCAATCAATCCCTTTTCCATATTTTTAAGAAAAGTATCTGCTCCCATGATTTCATACAATGCATCATAAAGTGGTCTTAAATAAGGGTCTACCTTACTTTGTAAATCCCCAGGTAAAAATCCCAGCTTTTCTCCGGCTTCAATGGCAGGTCTGGTCATGATGATACGGTTTACCTCATTGTTCTTAAAAGCCTGAATCGCCATAGCCATAGCAAGAAAGGTCTTACCGGTTCCGGCAGGACCAATGCCAAATACAATCATTTTATCCATAATGGATTGAATATAATCTTTTTGTCCAATGGTTTTTGGTTTAATGGGTTTTCCTTGAATGGTATGACAGATAATATCTTTATCCAATTCCAGAATTTCCTGTGTTTTATCCTGAAAACAAAGTGAAATGGCATAATCTACATTTTGTTCTGCGATAGTAACACCTCTTCTGGATAACAGAATCAAGTTCATAATCACATCCAGTGCTTTATTTACTTCCATTTCCTGACCAATGATTTTTAGTTTATCTTCTCTTAATATTAATGTCACATGAAAAGTCTGCTCAATTTTCTTCATATAACTGTCATATTGACCGAATACATTTTGAGCATGTTCTAATGGTACTACAATACTTTTTTCGTACATGTAGCTCAATCCTCCATTTGTTCTGTTTTTTCCTGATACAATCCAATACGCTCAATTACGACAAAACTGCCTTTTGCGTAGCAGACTCCATTTTCTATATATATTTTAACATTATTTTCTAAAATTACTACCCCTTTTTCAATTAATTTATCCTGATACTGCTGAATCCGCTCTTCCATAATAGAAATAGCTTCTTCTTCACTATAATTCACCAGCTTTGGTACATACTCTATTTTCTGATTTTTAACAAAGAAAATAGGCAAATACATATTTTCTCCTAATTTTAAATGAATTTCTTCACTGGTTTCCATCTGGTTTGCATAGTTTTTCTTTGGGGTATAAGGCGTATAGGTCTTTCCCCATAAAGATATGGAGTAATATGTCTTTTTTTCCTTCGTTTCTTCTTTTTCATAATGAGACAAAGAAACATAGTCGTCATATATGATTTCCGTCTTTCCATAAACGTCCCCGTCCGCACAGACATAATTAGTTTCTAAAATTTCATTATAGTCATCATATATGTAGATAGTTCCGGAAATCAGGATATCTCCTTTTTTTACTTCCATATCTTTTTTTATTAAAGGAGTACCATTCCGGGTAATAATAGAAGAAACTACAGCATCTTTTCCTGCAACAATATCTCCAGGAGTGGTTTGATTTTTAGTTTCTGCAGCAGGAATGGTCTCACGGATATGAACAATTAACTGGGTTCCTTTTAACTCACAATTAATCCAGGCAATTTCTTCAAAATATTTTCGTAATTCCTTTTCTAATTCTTCACAGTTAATTTCGTTTTTTCTAGTTCCTAAATCCACATAATTTTCTTTGATATAGGTAATTAACTGCTCTTTTGTATAATTGCTTTCTCCATCAATATGAATGTCCCAGATAAATAAAGTGAAATAGTATATGAAACAAACACAAAGTAAAAAACCAAAAATAAAAGGTTTTCTCTTTCTATACCGAAAACTAATCCGAAACCATCCATATTTTTTTAATATTTTCATTTTAGATTCGGTTTTTCTTAACAAGGGTTTTATCTGAAACACATCATTTTTATACATATAGGCTTCATAGCCATGTTCAACTGGTACAATATCCCATAAAGAAATTCCATTATTCTTCAGTAAGGTAAGGAGACGATTGGTGTGTTCTCCTGTCAATGCTATCTTAACGTAACCCAGACACCATTTTACTAATTTTTTAGCCATAAGTCCACCTTACGATACAAATTCAATTGAAATTATTTTTCCACATATCTTCATGTCATCTTGATTAAAATACTCGATTCGTAGGTTTTTTCCCCTCAAAATAACCTGATAATGCTTTGCCTGTATCACAATTTTATTTTCATGATATAATGTAATTCCCTTATAATTTTCTATAAAAACCTTACTTGTGCCTTCAATGGTAAGAATTGTACTACTTAATAAAACATCCTGCGGCAAAGACAAAGAATCACTGATTTTTTCTACCGCTCTTAGAGGTTCTTTCTTTTCTTTCATACAGTTTCTCCATAAGGTCTCTTAATACTATATGAAGTTTTGTGTTGATATATAACTTTATTTTTGTAACTTTACTTCTGATTTTGTTTTATTTTTTCTTCCTTTTGTTAAATCGTAACTCTCGCTTATCATTCGTTTCACATCTTTTTCAGGTACAGTTTCATCCAGTATGATTGAATTCCAATGTTTTTTATTTAAATGATATGCAGGAATTACAGACTTAAAGGCACTTCGCCAAAATTCCCTCCATTCAGGATCACATTTTACATTTATCCAGACATAAGCATCTTTATCAAAAATCCATGCAAAAACCTTATGGTTTCCTTTATGTCGGATGACGCACCAATTATCATCATGAAATGGATAATCTTCATAAACCTCATCAAAAGTAAGACAAAATTCGATTATTTCATTTTTTGAAGTCAAGAAAACACCAACTTTCCTGTGTGAATAAAATGCTGGTTATATTTAAAAATACTGGAATAATTACAAAATACAATATATAGTGAATCATCCACGAATCTTCTTATATGTACCCGTTAAAACATACCACAAAATTTTATCATAAAAATCATTTATTATCTATTTAAATTTTTTACAATATTTAATATTGAATAAAATGTAGCTTTAATATGGTTCATATAGCTTTCTTATATGAAATCTTTCTAAAGACACCCATGTCCACAATTTTCTGTAGTACCAATTTCATAAATCAGTTTATCCGTAAAATATTCATATTCTTTTTTCTTCCATCCCTTTGCATATCTCCACAATCTTATGAATTTCATTCTTATCCACTAATTCCGTTAAATCATTCCAATTATTTCTCATTATCGTCATTTATCTCCGTTTACGTTTGGACTTCCAATCGGTTTCCAATATTCATATATAAAAAAAAGATATATATTCGCTAATAATGGCGAAAGATTCCCGCCTTGTGGCGAACCTTCTTCCGTGTCCATTACTACACCATTCTCCATGACGCCACTTTTGAGATATCTCTTTATAAGTTGTATTACTCTTTCGTCTTTCACATTTCTACGTAGTAGATTTATTAGCAATTCATGGTTCAAGGTGTCAAAAT
>JAFQBM010000027.1 GCA_017399685.1 Lachnospiraceae bacterium | reverse complement strand
GCCACCAACACCAAACAGATTGGAAAGTGCCGTAAGTATAAAGAACAGGATACTAACCACACTTGCCGCTGCAACCTTATAGGGATCATTCGTCATACCGATAAAAAAAGTATCGGCAAGATTATAAATCATCGTTATCAACTGGCTGACAATGGTTGGAATTGCCATCGTCAAAAGTGCTTTGCCTACAGGCATCGTTTCAAACAAAGCGGTTTTGTCATTTGTCTGTGAGCCGGTCTTTGTTGTTTTCTTTTCTACTTTGCTCATACTTATGTTTCTCCGTTTTCTTTTACTCTATTTATATTATTACGAACTATCTGTAATAGTCGGTTTATTATAATGTTCATTAACTTTTTTGTCAATAATAATAAAAAACAATCGTAAAAAAACTCCGTAGAATCGAAAGGTTCTATTGTTTTCAATCAATATCTCGAAAATATTCCTCTCCATCCAAATTCTTCATTCAATGGACCAGATATAAGCGAAATCATTAAAACCAATAGCAGCATAAGTGGATTCTCAATAACTGCATGTATAAAATCCATTGTAGGCATATCATATCTTAATAATCCAACTCCTATAAACAGGCTTATGATTGTTATTACTGAAAAAACGCAGACAGTAATTAGCGGCCATTTCCATCCCATATATTTAAAACTAAAACATCTATGAAAATAATCTTTTCTCTTCTCCTTAGGATATGTAAAAAAAACAAGGAATAATGCTACAACAGAAGGTGCACCACCACCAAAATAAAACAGAAAAGTACCAGCCGGTGTACTTGTAAAATCGAATATTACCGGTATGAACCCACATATCCAAGTCCATAAAAGTGTAAGCACAAAAAAGAGAAGTAAGTATTTATCCGACATATATTTTTTACTATTCTTCATATGACTGCCCCGCTTTCTTTTCAACAAGTTTTAGATTAATCGCTTGAACATATCTCTTCAGTTGCGTAATTCCCAACAAATAAGCTAAAACAAAAACAGGAGTCACATATACAAATGACATCCACCAATTTGTTTTTATGAACCATCCACTAAATATTCCAATAACCAGAACCATAGTTTCCACTAAAACATATTTACAGACTAATTCCTTTAGAAAGCTGTCATAAAATGTGTACGCTGTAAAATAATGAATTCCTATACCAAGAAACGACATAATTACAATTAAAAAATTCAGTTTCATCTCTTCTCTGTATTCAAAACACAGGAACGAAACTAATGTTATAATAATACATATTATTGCTGACAACATTAATGATTTTTGTATATATTTCTTCACATCTACACCTCCTAAAAAATCTTTCTTTTTATTTCCAGAATATAAGTTCTTGAAACGATTATTTTCTCTCCATTAGTCAACTCCGCTTCCAATCTACTGTTGGATAACGTCTTTATATGTACAAGCTCATTAATATTTACCAAACAAGTCCTGTTCACTTTTACAAAATCATATTCTTTTAGTTCATTTTCTAACTGGTACAAGCGTTTTTCGCTTCTGTATACCATTTCCTTGGTATATATAAAAGTGCGTTTGTCAACGCTTTCTATATAAAAAATAGCCGACACCATAACTTTATAATTCCTGCCATTCTCGCTACCAATTAGAAACTGTTCCTCTGTTTTTAGTTTCTGAATGATACGTGATACTTGGCTACTCTGCATGGGATATTCTACTGGCGCAGTTAATTCTATTAAAGATGGAGACAATGCAAGCCGATATTGATACTCTCAAAAAGGTAGTTGCAGAACATAGCGAAAAGTTAAAAATGATATCATAAAAAGTGATATAAAATGCCACTCTGTTTGTCAGACCGGGTGGCATTTTTGATACTTTTTAATACTTTTTCGCTTTTTTGTTTTATTTTTTTCTAATGACTTTTTTAGTACAATATGTTATGATAAAACGAGTTATAAGCATAATTAAGACAGAATTTAACATACGGAGGAAACAATGTCGAATATAGATCAAAGCAAAATCAGAAATTTTTGTATCGTTGCCCATATTGACCACGGAAAGTCCACATTGGCAGACCGTATCATTGAAAAAACAGGTTTGTTGACCAGCAGGGAGATGCAGGCACAGGTACTCGACAATATGGATTTAGAGAGGGAAAGAGGCATTACCATAAAAGCCCAGACCGTACGTATTGTATATAAAGCAAAAGACGGAGAAGAATATATATTTAATCTCATTGACACTCCGGGACATGTGGATTTTAACTATGAAGTATCAAGAAGCCTTGCAGCATGTGAAGGAGCCATTCTGGTAGTTGATGCAGCACAGGGAATTGAAGCTCAGACTTTGGCGAATGTATATCTTGCATTAGACCATGATTTAGAAGTATTTCCTGTCATTAATAAAATCGACCTGCCAAGTGCTGATCCGGAACGTGTAAAAAATGAAATTGAAGATGTCATCGGAATTGAGGCACAGGATGCACCACTGATTTCTGCTAAGACAGGACTAAATATCGAAGATGTGTTAGAGGAAATCGTAGCTAAGATACCGGCTCCTACCGGAGATAAAAATGGTCCTTTAAAAGCACTTATTTTTGACAGTGTATATGATGCATATAAAGGAGTCATAGTATTCTGTAGAATCAAAGAAGGAACTGTAAAAAAGGGAACCACCATTAAGATGATGGCCAGTGGTGCCAAGGCTGATGTAGTGGAAGTAGGTTACTTTGGTGCCGGACAGTTTATTCCATGTGAGGAATTATCTGCAGGAATGGTAGGATACATTACAGCCAGTTTAAAAAATGTCAAGGATACCACAGTAGGTGATACCATCACAGATGCAAACAACGAATGCGATGAGCCGTTGCCAGGATATAAAAAAGTAAATCCAATGGTATACTGTGGACTTTATCCGGCAGATGGAGCCAAGTATCCGGATTTAAGAGATGCTTTGGAAAAGTTACAGTTAAACGATGCATCCCTTCAATACGAACCGGAAACATCCATTGCCTTAGGTTTTGGATTCCGATGCGGATTTTTAGGACTGCTTCATTTGGAAATCATTCAAGAAAGACTAGAAAGAGAATATAATTTAGATTTAGTAACTACAGCGCCAGGTGTAATCTATAAGGTTTACCAGACGGATGGAACAGTGATGGAATTAACCAATCCTTCCAATCTTCCTGACCCGTCCAAGATTGAATATATGGAAGAACCTATGGTAAAAGCCGAAATCATGGTTACTACGGAATACGTGGGAGCCATTATGAAACTATGTCAGGAACGACGCGGAATTTATCTGGGAATGGAATATATGGAAGAAACCAGAGCAGTATTACGTTATGAACTTCCATTAAATGAAATTATTTATGACTTCTTTGATGCCTTGAAATCAAGATCACGGGGTTACGCATCCTTCGACTACGAAATGAGTGAATATGTAAAATCAGATCTTGTGAAGCTGGATATCCTTATTAATAAAGAAGAAGTAGATGCTTTATCCTTTATTGTACATGCTTCTACAGCATATGAACGTGGAAGAAAAATGTGTGAAAAGCTAAAAGAAGAAATCCCAAGACATCTGTTTGAGATACCAATTCAGGCAGCCATTGGAAGTAAGGTAATTGCCAGAGAAACCGTAAAGGCTATGAGAAAAGACGTGTTAGCAAAATGCTACGGTGGTGATATCAGCCGTAAGAGAAAGCTATTAGAAAAACAAAAAGAAGGAAAGAAACGAATGCGTCAGGTAGGAAATGTGGAAATTCCACAACAAGCATTTATGAGTGTCTTAAAACTGGACGAGGAATAAAGAATGAAATAAAAAAAGCGAAGTGAAGTACAAAAATTATTCTAACGTACCCCTCACTCGCTTTTCTTGTTTGGCAATACAATGTAGAAAATGAAACACTGAAAACCTTGATTTCATAAAAAATCATTTGTAGGAGAACCATTATGAATAAAAAAGCATCCCTTTACCTACATATTCCCTTCTGCGTCAGGAAATGTCACTACTGTGACTTTCTTTCTATCGCAACTTCCAAAGAAAAAAGAAAAACCTATCTTCAAAGTCTTGCAGCCCAAATCAGACAGACCGACTTTGAACAATATGAACCCTATACGATTTTCTTTGGAGGAGGAACTCCTTCTTTGTTAGAACCAGAAGAATTACTTTACTTAAAACGAGAATTAGAACGAAAAAAGATGTGGCAAGGTGCCGAGGAAATCACTATAGAGTGCAATCCGGACTCCATAACAAAAGAAAAGCTAAAAACTTACCGGAACATAGGAATCAACCGTTTAAGCATAGGACTACAAAGTACTCATACAGAAGAATTAAAGCTATTAGGAAGAATTCATGATTATGAAAACTTCCTTGAAAAATATAAAATGGCAAGACAGGAAGGCTTTGATAATATTAACATTGACCTTATGTCAGCCATACCCAAACAAACCGTAACATCGTATATAAATGGATTAAACAAAATTATGGACCTAAATCCGGAACATATCTCTTCCTATAGCCTGATTATAGAAGAAAATACCCGGTTCTATGAGAACCAAGAAATAATTAAATTACTCCCTAATGAAGAAGATGAACGGGAAATGTATCATAGAACCAAAGAGCTACTGGAACAAAACGGCTACGAACGATATGAAATTTCCAATTATGCAAAACCGGGAAAAGAATGCAGACATAATCTGGTTTACTGGGAATTAGGGGAATATTTTGGACTGGGATTGGGTGCTTCTTCCTATGTAAAAGAAATGCGATATAAAAATCACGACAGCTTTGAAAAATACGAGAAACAACCAAATCAAAAAATAGAAATTGAAAAAGTAGGCAAGCAACAAAAAATGGAAGAATTTATCTTCTTGGGATTGAGGAAAATAAAAGGGATATCGAAAGAAACGTTCCACCGATTATTTGAAATTTCCATAGAAGAAGTTTATGGAGAAGTCATAAAAAAATATGAAGCATCAGACTTCCTTGAAAGCAGTGAAGAATGGGTTCGTTTTACCTCTAAGGGGCTGGATGTAAGCAATCAGATTTTAAGCGAATTTCTGTTGACGGTATAATAGGAATTTTGGCAAGGTTGGTCTTAAAACGAAACTTGATTTTTTGGAAGAATTTCCATAGAAAAATACAAAAAAACTGTTGACAAATCATAGTGTCAGTGATAAGTTATATGTAGATGTTAGCACTCGATGATAGAGAGTGCTAACAAACAGCCAAGAGAAAGGATGATGGCATGCAGTTAGACGAACGTAAGATGAAAATTCTTCAAGCAATCGTTGCAAACTACCTGGAAACCGGAGAACCGGTTGGTTCCAGAACCATATCAAAGTTCACAGATTTGAACTTAAGCTCTGCCACGATCCGAAATGAAATGGCAGACTTAGAAGAACTAGGCTACATTATCCAGCCTCATACTTCAGCAGGAAGAATTCCTACCGATGCCGGATATCGGGTTTATGTAGATAAACTCATGAAGGAAAAGGAAGAAGAAAAAGAAAATATAAAACAAAATCTGCTGGAACGGGTAGACAGAGTGGAGAATCTTTTAAAACAGGTAGCCAAGGTACTGGCATATAACACCAATTATGCCACTTTGGTATCAGCTCCTCAGTATAAGAACAAAAAGATAAAATTCATTCAATTATCCATAGTGGACGATAGTCAGCTTTTAGCAGTAATTATGGTAGATAATAACGTAATTAAGAATCAGATTGTGGATTTAACCACACCACTTGGAAATGAAGAAGTATTAAAACTGAATCTTTTATTAAACTCATTCTTACAAGGCCAGTCTTTGGAAGACATAAACATTGAAATGATTTCCACTATGAAAGACCAGGCTGGTATGCACAGAGATTTGTTGGAACAGATTTTTAACGGAGTAGTGGAAGCAATCCATGCAGCAGATGAGTTGGAGATATACACCAGTGGAACTACGAATATTTTAAAATATCCGGAATTAGGAGACATCAATAAAACCAGCGAAATCTTAGAAGCCATTGAAGAGAAAAAGATGTTGACTGACCTGATTGATGAGACCTTAAGTCATGATGAAAGTCATGGAATACAGGTGTACATTGGAGATGAAGCTCCAGTATCGAATATGAAAGATTTAAGTATCGTTACAGCCACCTATGAATTAGAAGAAGGAGCCAAAGGAACCATTGGAATCATTGGGCCTAAGCGAATGGATTACAAGAAAGTTGTAACGACATTGCAGAATTTAACCGAAGAGTTGGATGTCATATTTAAAAAGAAAGGAAAATAGGTGGATAAATGGAGAAAAATAAGGGAATGCAGGAAAATATGAATCAGGAAGAGACGAAAAAAGAAGCCCTTCAGGAAGAAGCTACAAAGAAAGAAGATGTAAAACAAGAAGACAATAAGAAAGATACTGGAAATAAGACTGCTCAGGAAACAAAGAAAAATACGAAAAATACTGAGACAGCGAAGAAGAATGCAAAACCGGCAGGAAGAAGAAACCAGAAAAAGACTGGAAGTACAGCATCGAATAACGTGGCTGGTGAACTGGCACTTGCGAAAAAACAAGAAGAGCTGGATGAAGCCAATGATAAATATAAAAGACTTTTATCAGAGTTTGAAAATGCCAGAAAACGTACCGAAAAAGAGACTGCCAGAAGGTATGATGAAGGTGCGAAGGGCGTTTTAGAAAAACTTTTACCGGTAGTAGATAATTTTGAAAGAGCATTACAGTCCATACCGGAAGAAGATAAGGACAGAGCCTTTGAACAAGGGGTATCTGCTATATATAAGCAGTTAATGACTACCTTTGAATCCATCGGAGTGGCTCCGATGAATGCAGAAGGGAAAGAATTTAATCCTGATTTGCACAATGCAGTAATGCATATCGAAGATGATACCCAGGCTGAAAATGTAGTAGTAGAAGAATTACAAAAAGGATATATGTATAAAGAAAGCGTTCTTCGTCATAGTATGGTGAAGGTAGCAAATTAAAACACATGAAAATGCAAACTTGGCAGTTTTATGTGCTATATCATAAAGAGTAAACATTGTGTGACAGAAGTCACTTGATTTAGGAGGAAAATTATAATGGGAAAAATTATTGGTATTGACTTAGGAACAACAAACTCATGTGTAGCAGTTATGGAAGGTGGTAAGCCTGTTGTTATCACAAATGCAGAAGGTGCAAGAACAACTCCATCTGTTGTAGCTTTTACAAAGACTGGTGAAAGAGTTGTTGGTGAACCTGCAAAAAGACAGGCGGTAACTAACGCTGATAAGACTATCGCTTCTATCAAAAGATACATGGGTAGCGATTATAAAGTATCCATCGATGATAAAAAATATTCACCACAGGAAATCTCTGCTATGACACTTCAAAAGTTAAAAGCAGATGCAGAAAGCTATTTGGGAGAAAAAGTAACAGAAGCTGTTATCACTGTACCGGCTTACTTCTCAGATTCCCAAAGACAGGCAACAAAAGATGCTGGTAAGATTGCAGGTCTTGATGTAAAGAGAATCATCAACGAACCAACAGCAGCAGCTTTATCTTACGGTCTTGATAACGAAAAAGAACAAAAAATCATGGTATACGACTTAGGTGGTGGTACATTCGATGTATCTATCATTGAAATCGGTGACGGTGTTATTGAAGTATTAGCAACAGCTGGTGATAACCAACTTGGTGGTGATGATTTCGATAACGTAATTACTCAATATATGTTAGATGAATTCAAGAAACAAGAAGGCGTTGACTTATCAAATGATAAGATGGCAATGCAAAGATTAAAAGAAGCAGCAGAAAAAGCAAAGAAAGAATTATCTGCAGCTACTACCACTAACATCAACCTTCCTTTCATTACTGCAACTGCAGAAGGACCAAAGCACTTTGATATGAACTTAACTCGTGCTAAATTTGATGAATTAACATCAACCTTAGTAGAAAGAACTGCAGTACCTGTTCAGACAGCATTAAAGGATGCAGGATTAACTGCAAGTGAATTAGACAAGGTATTATTAGTAGGTGGTTCTACCCGTATGATTTCCGTACAGGAAAAGGTAAAACAATTAACAGGAAAAGAACCATTCAAGGGAATCAACCCAGACGAATGTGTTGCTATCGGTGCTTCTATTCAGGGTGGTAAGTTAGCAGGTGATGCAGGTGCAGGCGAAATCTTATTATTAGACGTAACTCCACTTTCATTATCTATCGAAACCATGGGTGGTGTTGCAACCAGATTAATTGAAAGAAATACTACCATTCCTACAAAGAAGAGCCAGATTTTCTCTACTGCACAGGATAACCAGGATGCCGTTGATATCAATGTAGTACAAGGTGAAAGACAGTTCGCAAGAGACAATAAGAGCATTGGTAGATTCAGATTAGATGGTATTGCTCCAGCAAGAAGAGGTGTGCCACAAATCGAAGTTACTTTCGATATCGATGCAAATGGTATCGTTAATGTATCTGCTAAGGATTTAGGAACAGGAAAAGAACAACACATCACCATTACAGCAGGTTCTAACCTTTCAGATGCAGATATCGAAAAGGCAGTAAAAGAAGCAGCAGAATACGAAGCACAGGATAAGAAACGTAAGGAAGCCATTGAAGCACGTAACGATGCAGATTCTATGGTATTCCAGACTGAAAAAGCATTAAATGAAGTTGGGGATAAGTTAGATCCAGCAGGAAAGACAAAGGTTGAAGCAGATCTTGCAGCATTAAAAGAAATGATTGAAAAGACAGATGCTGATAATATGTCAGAATCTGAAGTAGAACAAATTAAGTCATTAAAAGAAACATTAATGAACAGTGCACAAGATTTATTTGCTAAATTATATGAACAAAACGGTCCTGGAGCAAATGCAGGTACAGGAGCAACCAGCCCTAACTATTCTGAAGATGGTGACGTAGTAGACGGAGAATATAAAGAGGTATAATTTAAAATCATCCTCATGGTGCAGTATCATAAGGCTTGCCTTATGATACTGTTTAAATAATGAGAAAGGGCAATGTTATGGCAGATAAAAGAGATTATTATGAAGTATTAGGAATACAAAAGGGTGCTTCAGATGCTGAAATTAAGAAGGCATATCGCCAGGTTGCGAAAAAATATCACCCGGATATGAACCCGGGAAATGCAGAGGCGGAAGCAAAATTTAAAGAAGCCACAGAAGCATATGAAGTACTTAGTGACTCTGAAAAGAGAGCACGTTATGATCAATTTGGTCATGCAGCCTTTGATCCAAATTCAGGAGCAGGTGGCGGATTTGGTGGTTTTGACGGTTTCGATATGGGAGATATGTTCGGAGATATTTTTGGAGATATGTTCGGTGGAAGAAGTTCCAGAAAAACCAATGGTCCAATGAAGGGTGCAAACATAAAGAGCGGTATTCGTGTCAGCTTCGAAGAAGCAGTATTTGGAACAGAAAAAGAATTAGAAATTCCATTAAAGGACGAATGTAAGGAATGTCATGGAACCGGTGCGCAGCCTGGTACTACTCCGGAAGTATGTACCAAATGTGGTGGAAAAGGTCAGGTTGTATACACCCAGCAATCCTTATTTGGTATGGTAAGAAATGTACAGACTTGTCCTGATTGTAGTGGTTCTGGTAAAATTGTAAAGCATAAATGTAGCTTTTGTGCAGGAACTGGTTATGTAAAGAGCAAGAAGAAGATTTCCGTAACAGTGCCAGCGGGTATTGATAATGGACAGAATATTCGTATGCGTGAAAAGGGTGAACCAGGAACCAATGGAGGACCAAGAGGAGATTTATTAATCACTATCTTAGTAGACAGACATCCTAAATTCCAACGTCAGGAATACGATATCTTTTCTACTGAACCGATTTCCTTTACTCAGGCAGCCTTAGGTTCTACCATTTCCATTGATACCATTGATGGAAAGGTGGATTACGAAATCAAGCCAGGTACACAAACAGATACTAAGATTAAGTTAAAAGGCAAAGGTGTTCCGACCCTTAGAAACAAAAATATCCGTGGTGACCATTATGTAACTTTAGTAGTGGAAGTTCCGGATAAATTGACCAAAGAACAAAAAGACATTTTAAATCAATACGACCAGACGGTAACGGACAGCTCCAGAAGGGCAGCAGATGCACAGGGAGATATGTTTAGTTCAGGACTTGGTCATAAGAAAAAGAAAAAGAAATTTTAATAGGCAAAAGGGTGAAGAATCTTTTAAAAGAAAAAGATGATTCGCCCATTTTGTCGTTTCATCAAATGAAAGTATGAAGAAAGGATTTTTATTATGAAATGGACGAAATTAACCATTGATACCACTACAGCGGCGGAAGATATGATTAGCTATGCTCTAAGTGAATTGGGCATTGAAGGAATCGAAATAGAAGACCATGTTCCTTTGACAGAAGAAGAAAAAGCAAGAATGTATGTAGACTTATTGCCGGATGAAATTGCACCGGATGACGGAACAGCAAGAATCAGCTGTTATATTGACCCGGAAGTAAATATGGAAGAATTGGTAGAACAAATCAAAGAACAGTTAGATGAAATCGAACAATTCCTTCCTGTTGGTGCTAAGACCATTACCATCGGGGAAACAGAAGACAAAGACTGGATTAATAACTGGAAGCAGTTTTTTAAACCTTTCCGTGTAAATGACCATATTGTAATCAAACCAACCTGGGAAGTATTAGAAGATAAGAAAGATACGGATACCGTAGTAGAAATTGACCCGGGAACGGCTTTTGGAACCGGTTCCCACCACACTACGAAATTATGTATCCATCAATTAGACAAATACATGAAAAAAGGAGACATGCTTTTAGATGTAGGTTGTGGAAGTGGTATTTTATCCATCATCGGTTTAAAACTTGGTGCAGGATTTGCAGTAGGTACTGATATTGACGAACATGCCATCAGTGCCACGTTAGAAAATCTTGAAAAGAACGGATTAGATGATAAAAATATGGAAGTATTTCAGGGAAACATTCTGTCAGACCAGGCAACGAAAGACAGAGTAGGATATGAAAAATATGACATTGTCCTTGCGAATATATTGGCAGACGTTTTAGTGCCACTTTCAGAAATCATTCGTCCGCATATGAAAAAAGATGGAATTATCGTAATGTCAGGCATTATTAATACCAAGGAAGAAGAAGTAAAAGAAGCCCTTTTAAGGAATGGATTTGAAATCGTGGAAATCACATATTCCGGCGAGTGGGTAGCAATTACTGCAAAATAATGGAGGCTCCATGTATCGATTTTTTAGTTTAGAAGAAACATTTACAAAAGAAACCGTTGAAATAACAGGGGAAGATGTAAACCACATAAAAAATGTACTCCGTATGAAGATTGGGGAAGAAATTCAAATCAGCAATGGTAAAGAGAAAGAATATATCTGTACCATCCAATCCATGGAGAAAGATAAAATTATCGCAAAAATCGTAGATATCATCGGTACCACCTCAGAATTACCGGCAAAGATTACCTTATTTCAGGGCTTGCCAAAAGGGGATAAAGTAGAGTATATTATTCAGAAGGCGGTGGAACTGGGTGTGTATCGCATTGTGTTGGTAGACACAAAACGAACCGTAGTAAAATTAGACGAGAAAAAAGCATCCAAAAAGATAGAACGTTATAATGCCATTGCTCTAAGTGCTGCCAAGCAGGCAAAACGCTCTTTGATACCAAAGGTAGAAGGAGTGTTATCCCTGAAAGAAGCACTAAAAGAAGCAGATGCATTGGATGAAATTTTGATACCCTATGAAAATGCAGAAGGAATTTCCTATGCAAGAGAAGTGATAAAAAACTTAAAAGGAAAAGAATCCATAGGTGTGTTTATTGGACCGGAAGGCGGATTTGCGGAAGAAGAAGTAGAAAAAGCAAAAGAACAGGGTGCAAAATGCATCACATTAGGAAAACGAATTTTACGAACAGAAACAGCAGCATTGACCGCGTTATCTATTTTAATGTTTGAATTAGAGGAAGAATAAAACAAGATGATTCAAAGGTCAATTGACAAGTAAGGAGAAAGAAAGGAATATACCATGGAAATATATCTGGATAATTCTGCTACGACCAAAATATTCCCATCTGTAGGGGAAATGATGTTAAAAGTAATGCAGGAGGATTATGGAAATCCTTCTTCTTTACATAAAAAAGGAATTGAGGCAGAATACTATTTAAAAGAAACCAGAGAAATTCTGGCTAAGATATTAAAGGTAACTCCGAAAGAGATTTTATTTACTTCCGGTGGTACGGAATCCAATAATACTGCACTGATTGGTGCTGCATTGGCAATGAAGAAAAGAGGAAACCATATTATCAGTACAGCCTTTGAACATGCCTCTGTGTATAATCCTTTGCTTTATCTAAAAGAATTAGGATTTGATATTACATTTTTGCCGGTTACAAAAGAAGGTAAGGTGGAAAACGATATTTTAGAGGAGGCCATAAGAGAAGATACGATATTGGTGTCAATTATGCATGTAAACAATGAAATTGGTGCAGTGCAGGATATAGAATTATTAGGGGATACTATAAAACGAAAAAATAAGGATACCTTGTTCCATGTAGATGCCATTCAAAGCTTCGGAAAGTTTCAAATTTACCCGAAAAAAGCAAAGATTGATTTGCTGTCTGTAAGCGGACATAAAATTCATGGGCCGAAAGGTGTAGGATTTTTATATATTAAGGAAAAAACTAAGGTGAAACCGATGATTTACGGCGGTGGACAACAAAAGGGGATGCGTTCCGGAACAGATAATGTACCGGGAATTGCAGGACTTGGAGTGGCTGCAAAAGAAATGTATGACCATCTGGAAGAAAGAAATAAGCATATGCGGGATTGTAAAGAGCATTTTTTAACCCGCCTGCAGGAATTGGAAGGATGCTATTATAATCAAGGAGAAGCGCCGAATATTATGAGTGTCAGCTTTGAAGGAATCCGAAGTGAAGTATTGCTTCATGCACTGGAGGAAAAAGAAATCTATGTGTCTTCCGGTTCTGCCTGTTCTTCTAACCATCCTGGAATCAGTGGAACCCTAAAGGCGATTGGTGTCAGGGAAGAGCTTTTGGATGCTACCCTGAGATTTAGTCTTTGCGGAGAAAACACCATAGAACAGATGGACCAAACCATAGAACAATTAAAAATCTTACTTCCACAATTAAGAAGATTTGTGAGGAAATAAAAAACGTGATAATAGAAATGACCTGTTTACACAGGGATTACCATAAAGAAAGGAAATATGTACAAAGTACATAAAGGATGAAAAATGAAATTAAATGCCTTCCTTGTAAAATACGCAGAAATCGGAATCAAGGGAAAAAACAGACACATTTTTGAGGATGCTTTGGTATCTCAAATCCGTAATGCCATAGAACCCATTGCAGATTTTCAGATACGAAAAGAACCAGGAAGAATTTTCTTAGAAGCAAAAGAAGATTATGACTATGATGAAGTAGTAGAAGCACTGCAAAAAGTATTCGGTATCGTAGGCATCTGTCCGGTATTAATTGAACCAAATTTTGAATGGGACAATTTAGTACAAACCACCATAAAATATGTGGAAGAACAATACGAGAATAAAAACTTCACCTTTAAAGTCAGTGCAAGGCGTTCCAATAAAGGCTATGAAAAGGATTCTATGGAAATCGGCAGAGACATGGGAGGAGAATTATTAGACAAGTTCCCTGAGTTATCTGTAGATGTCCATAACCCGGAAGTGGATTTAAAGATAGAAATCCGAAGCAAAGCTTATATTTATTCCAAAACCATAAAGGGTGCAGGAGGACTTCCGGTAGGAACCAATGGAAAAGCTATGTTATTGTTATCAGGCGGTATTGACAGTCCGGTAGCAGGATACATGATTGCAAAACGTGGGGTAAAAATAGATGCTACGTATTTCCATGCACCTCCATATACCAGCGAACGTGCAAAACAAAAAGTTGTGGACTTGGCAAAACTGGTATCGAAATATTCCGGAAAGATAAATCTAAATGTAGTGAATTTTACAGATATTCAGCTGGCAATTTACGAAAAATGCCCTCATGAGCAATTAACCATTATTATGAGAAGATATATGATGAAAATTGCAGAACAACTGGCAGAAAAAAGTAACTGTCAGGCATTGGTAACGGGAGAAAGTATCGGTCAGGTGGCAAGCCAGACCATTTACAGCCTTGGCGTAACCAATGAGGTTTGTAATTTACCTGTGTTCCGCCCATGTATCGGAATGGATAAGCAGGAAATTGTAGATATTTCAGAACAGATTAATACTTATGAAACTTCGATTCAGCCATTTGAAGACTGTTGTACCATTTTTGTGGCAAAACACCCTGTTACGAAGCCGACCTTAAAATCCATCCAGCGTTCGGAAGAAAAGTTAGCAGATGTAATAGATGGTTTAATGGAAGAAGCACTGAACACAGTAGAAACCATTGTAATTCGATAGAGAAAAAAACAAGCCGGCATTTTACCGGCTTGTTTAAAATAAAAATTATGTTATAAACTATTCAATAATGTATGGTGCAAGCTTTTCAATGATTTCGTCTACACCTTCAGATGCATGAATGTTTAAGTCGATTGGCTTTGTGATATCTAAAGAAAAGATACCCATAATAGACTTAGCATCGATTACGTATCTTCCTGATACTAAATCGAATTCAGCATCGAATTTGCTGATTTCATTTACAAAAGTCTTAACCTTCTCGATTGAATTTAAAGAAATTTTTACTGTTTTCATTGTAACTCCTCCTTATTTTTGATAGACAATGAAAGAAAGATATTCTCTTTTTCATCGTCAAACTATGTTTATATAGTAAAGGTTCGAGATTAAAAAGTCAATATAAAAACTACCGAAAAAATGGAAAACAATAGAATTAATTTAGTGAAAAATGAAGAAAATGAGTAAGAATACAAGGTTTTAAAAGAAACACGGAGGAAAACATGAATCAGATAAGAAAAGTGGGAACCCTTACCTTAGGATGTAAGGTAAACCAATATGAAACCGACGCAGTAACGGAAATGTTAGAAAATGCAGGATACAAAATGGTGCCTTTTGAAGAGGAGGCAGATGTTTATATTATAAATACCTGCTCGGTTACTAATGTGGCAGATAAGAAAAGTATGAAAATGATTCGTAGAGCAAAGAAAAAAAATCCGGATGCAGTAATCGTAGCTATGGGATGTTTTGTTCAGGCGAAAGCAGAAGAATTAGAAAATGCTGAATCGATTGATATTTTAATTGGGAATAATAAAAAGAAAGAAATTGTTTCTGTGTTAGAAGAATATTTTGAAACTCATAATAAAAAGACGGAAGTAATGGATTTGTTCCATACCAAAGATTATGAAGAATTATCTTTAAAGAAACAGGTAGAACACACCAGAGCCTATATCAAGGTACAGGACGGTTGTAACCAGTTCTGTTCCTATTGCATTATTCCTTACACCAGAGGAAGGGCTAGAAGTAGAAAAAAAGAACAGATTTTAGAAGAAATTAAAAGTTTGGGAAAAGAAGGATATAAAGAAGTTGTTTTAACCGGAATTCATTTGTCCTCCTATGGAAAAGATTTGGAACATACCTCTTTATTGGATTTAATCCAAGAAGTGTCTCAAATAGAAGAAATCAAAAGAATCCGCTTAGGTTCCTTAGAACCGAATATTATTACAGAAGAATTTGTAAAAGCATTAAAGGACAATGAAAAATTCTGTCCTCATTTTCATTTGTCCTTACAAAGTGGCTGCGATGAAACCTTAAAGAGAATGAACCGCCACTATAAAGCAGTAGACTTTAAAGAAAAGGCATTATTGCTTCGAAAATACTTTGACAGACCGGCATTAACCACGGATGTTATTGTAGGATTCCCTGGGGAAACAGAAGAAGAATTTAAAGCTACCTATGAATTTTTAAAAGACATTCAGTTTTACGAAATGCATGTGTTTAAATTTTCTCCAAGAAAAGGTACCAGAGCAGAAAGCATGGAAAATCAGGTGCCGGAGGAGATAAAAAACCAAAGAAGTGCGATTTTAATTGAACTTGGTAATAAAAATAAAAAAGCTTACGAGACATTATTTGAAACCGAAGAAAAGGAAATCTTAATCGAAGAAGAAATAGAAGAAAATGAGAAAACGTTTTTGGTAGGACATACGAAACGATATATTCGCTATCAGGTACCAAAAACTGATAAAACAGCAGTAAATGAGTTTTATTCTTTTGTTTAAGTTCGTAAGTAACTAATTTACGGTTCAAACAGTAACGAACCCATAACATTCTTCTAAAAAAGTATTGAAAAAATTTACAATATATATTATCATAGTTTTTAAGTGTGATAGTGCGTGAATAAGTGAATAAGGAGGAAGATATGGAAAACAATAATACCCAGTTCTTTAAAGTTGTGAAGGATCAGGAGCCGGAAGTCATGGAGATTTTAGATAATGTTTATCTTGCACTTACGGAGAAAGGATATAATCCGGTTTCCCAGATTGTAGGTTACATTATGTCTGGAGATCCTACTTTTATTACCAGTCATAAAAATGCCAGAAGCCTGATTATGAAGGCGGAACGTGACGAATTGATTGAAGCACTGTTAGAGAATTATATTAATACAAAATTTAAATAAACAGAAGATAAAAGGAAAATCATATGCGAATCATAGGTTTGGATTTTGGAACAAAAACAGTTGGAGTAGCCCTAAGTGATGAACTTAAAATTACTGCCCAGGCATTGGAAACTATCACTCGAAAATCAGAAAATAAGCTTAGACAGACCCTGGCAAGAATTGAAGAAATCATTGAAGAATATCAGGTTGAAAAAATAGTATTAGGCTACCCGAAAAACATGAATAACACCATTGGAGAACGTGCCAGTGCAGTAGAAGATTTTAAGGAAGCCTTGGAAAGACGTACCGGATTAGAAGTTGTATTATGGGATGAGCGTCTCTCCACCGTAGAAGCTCAAAAAGTTTTAATGGCACAAGGTGTAAGACGGGAACACCGGAAAGAACATGTAGATCAGATTGCAGCAGCCATTATTTTAAGTGGTTATTTGGATTCAATGAATGCACAGTAAGGAGAACAGATAAAAATATGTCAGAAAATAAGATATCATTTTTAACTGAAAATGGAGAAAAAGTTGAATTTGAAATATTAGAACAGACAAAGTTAAATGGTAATGAATATTTACTTGTATCAAACCAAGAAGACGAAGAAGCATATATTATGCAGAAAATAAAAGAAGAAGGGTCAGAAGAATACTATGAGTTTGTAGAAGACGATGCAGTATTACATGCCCTTTCAAAAGTATTTGAAGAGTTATTAGAAGACGTAGAAATAATATAGGAGGAAAAAATAAATTGAAATCAGAAAATAATAAAGGAGTAAAAATCATTCCTTTGGGCGGACTGGAACAGATAGGAATGAATATTACGGCATTTGAGTACGAAGATAGTATCATTGTTGTGGATTGTGGGTTATCCTTCCCGGATGATGAAATGTTGGGAATCGACCTTGTTATTCCGGATGTTACTTATTTGAAAGAAAATGCCTCTAAGGTAAAAGGACTTGTCATTACTCATGGTCACGAAGACCATATCGGAGCCATTCCTTATGTGTTAAAGGAATTAAATATCCCGATTTATGCTACGAAATTAACCATGGGTATCATCGAACATAAGTTAAAAGAGCATAACTTAATGAGAACCACCAAGACCAAAGTAGTAAAATATGGACAGTCCATTAATTTAGGCTGTTTCCGTATTGAATTTATCCGTGTAAATCACAGTATTGCAGATGCAGCGGCTTTAGCAATTTATACACCGGCAGGTGTGATTGTGCATACCGGAGACTTTAAAATTGACTATACACCGGTATTTGGAGAAGTAACAGATTTACAACGCTTTGCAGAACTAGGGAAAAAAGGTGTCTTAGCCTTAATGACAGACAGCACCAATGTAGAACGACCAGGCTTTACCATGTCAGAAAGAACCGTAGGAAAAACTATCGATGGTCTCTTTGCAGAAAATAAAGAAAACCGGATTATTGTTGCTACCTTTGCATCTAATGTAGACAGAGTTCAGCAAATCATTAATTCTGCTGTAAAATATGGCAGAAAAGTAGTCATCGAAGGAAGAAGTATGGTGAATATTATCACCACGGCACAGGAATTAGGTTATATCAGTATACCGGAGAACACTCTGATTGATATAGAACAGATAAAGAATTATACCAATGACCAGATCGTTTTAATTACCACAGGAAGCCAGGGAGAAACCATGGCAGCCCTATCCAGAATGGCAGCTTCCGTGCATAAGAAGATATCCATTGTGCCAGGAGATACGGTAATTTTCAGTTCTCACCCAATCCCTGGAAACGAAAAAGCGGTATCCAAGGTAATCAATGAACTGGTAAGAAAAGGAGCTAATGTTGTGTTCCAGGATACCCACGTATCCGGTCATGCCTGCCAGGAAGAAATCAAACTTATCTATGCCTTAACCAAACCAATGTATGCCATTCCGGTGCATGGAGAGTACAGACATTTAAAGACCCATGCCAAGTTAGCTATGGATATGGGCGTAGAAAAGGACAATGTGCTGATATTATCTTCCGGTGAGGTACTGGAATTATCCAAAGAAAGTGCAAAGATAGTAGGAAACGTTCCATGCCAGGGCATACTGGTAGACGGTTTAGGTGTCGGTGACGTTGGAAATATTGTATTAAGAGACAGACAACATCTATCCCAGAATGGACTTTTAATTGTAGTGGTAACCTTAGAAAAATACAGCAATCAGCTGATTGCCGGC
Source organism: Lachnospiraceae bacterium (assembly GCA_017399685.1). Lineage (GTDB taxonomy): Bacteria > Bacillota > Clostridia > Lachnospirales > Lachnospiraceae > RGIG1668. Next base: position 90,384 of record JAFQBM010000027.1, on the reverse strand, counting down.
CCCGATATTGTATCCAGAGGTTTTGTATATGTCAGAGAGTCAGAAACGTTGATGGATGATGCTAAGATGGTAGTACAGGATGCGTTAGATGAATGTTTAAGAAAGAACATTACAGACTGGGGAAGAATTAAGACCGCTATCAAAGACTCTTTAGGAGAGTTTTTATGGAAGAGAACAAAGAGAAATCCTATGATTCTCCCTATTATTACAGAAGTCTAAAAAAGAGGTGTAATTGGTGAAAGATATTGTATTCCAGACAAAAGAATTAGCAAAAGCAATAAAAAAAAGCAATGAATATAACCAATATCAAAGAATCCGCCAAAATCTGAAAAAAGATATGCAATTGTTTGACCGGGTTCAAGAGTTGCGGAAACGTAATTTTGAATTACAAAGCCGTTCTGACATAGGCAATATGTTTGAGGAAATTGAACGGTTAAATTCGGAATTCAGTGCAATTATGAAAATGCCTATTGTAAATGAGTTTTTGATGGCAGAACAACGTCTATGTAAAATGATGCAGGAAGTATATTCTTCTTTATCAGATGGATTAGATTTTGAACTAGGTTTTTTGGAAAAGTAGGTGGAGTAAGATGGCAAAGAATGCCAAAAAGAAAAGTAAAAAGAACAAACAGCAGCAGTTGTACAATACGCTGCAATTAAGTATAGGGTTTGGAATTAATGTAATCATACTTATTTTGCTGGTGCAGGCGTTTTATTTTGCATATCATTTCAGTTATGATGTATTTTCTGATACAGCATATAATATAAATGACAGCGCGGACATTGCGGTTACCATTGATTCCGGTGCAAGCAGTATGGAAGTAGCAACATTATTGGAAGAAAAAGGTGTGGTGGAAAATAAGTATGTGGCGTTTGTCCGGGCAAAGCTTACGAAAGCGACTGTAATTCCGGGAACCTATGTATTAAAACCATCCATGACACTGGATGAAATTTACGAAGTATTAAGCAATACGGAGCAAGAGGAGGAGTCATGATTACCAATCCTTCCATTACAGAATACATTAATTCTTTGAATTTGCCAGAAGACCCTGTATTATATGAGATAGAAAAAGAAGCCAGAAAACAGCAGGTTCCTATTATCCGAACCGAAATGAAAAATCTGTTAAAAGTATTGTTACAGATAAAGAAACCGAAAAAGATTTTGGAAGTAGGAACTGCAGTAGGCTTTTCTGCTCTCTTTATGAGCAGATATCTTGAACCGGGGGCAACCATTACGACCATAGAACGTTATGAACCCCGCATTGAAAAAGCAAAAGAAAACTTTAAAAAAGCAGATGAAAGACAATGTATCACTCTTTTAGAAGGAGATGCCATAGAGATATTAAAGGAACTGGATGAATCCTACGACTTTATATTTATGGATGCTGCCAAAGGACAGTATATTAATTTCCTTCCGGATATATTAAGACTTTTAAATAAAGAGGGACTGCTTGTTTCTGATAATGCTCTGCAAGAGGGAGAATTGGTAAAATCAAGGTATGCAGTAACCAGAAGAAACAGAACCATTCACAGCAGAATGAGAGAATATCTGTATACCATTACTCATATGGAAGAATTGTCTACCGTGATTCTTCCTTTGGGGGATGGTGTAACCATTAGCTGTTTACTATAATGATAGAAAGGTGGAACCAGGTATGCGAAAGCCGGAATTATTAATACCTGCCGGAAGCTTGGAAGTGTTAAAGACGGCGGTGCTTTATGGAGCAGATGCTGTTTATATAGGAGGAGAAATGTTTGGACTTCGTGCCAAAGCGAAAAACTTCTCCAAAGAAGATATGATAAAAGGACTGGAATTTGCCCACGAACATGGTGTGAAAGTTTATGTTACAGCTAATATCGTAGCACATAATGAGGATTTAGAAGAAGTACGGGAATATATGAAAGAATTAAAGGAAATCAAACCGGATGCCTTGATTATTTCAGACCCTGCGATTTTCACCATAGCGAAGGAAGAAGTTCCTGAAATTGACATTCATATCAGTACCCAGGCGAACAATACCAATTATGGTACGTATTTGTTCTGGCATAGTCTGGGAGCTACCAGAGTAGTCAGTGCCAGAGAACTGTCACTAAAAGAAATCAAAGAAATTAGACGCAACATTCCGGATGAATTGGAGATTGAATCCTTTATTCACGGTGCTATGTGTATCTCCTATTCCGGAAGGTGTCTCTTAAGTAATTATTTTACCGGAAGAGATGCAAATCGTGGAGCATGTACGCATCCTTGCAGATGGAAATATGCTGTCATGGAAGAAAGTCGTCCGGGAGAATATCTTCCGATAGAAGAAAATGAAAGAGGAACCTATATTTTCAATTCAAAAGATTTATGTATGATAGAATATATACCGGAAATCATAGATGCCGGCATTGACAGTTTGAAAATAGAAGGAAGAATGAAGACTGCCCTCTATGTGGCAACTGTAGCCAGAACCTATCGGAAAGCCATTGATGATTTTTTTGTCAGTGAAGAACATTATCGTTCTAATATGGACTATTATAAAGAAGAAATCGCAAAATGTACCTACCGTCAGTTTACCACCGGATTTTATTTTCAAAAACCGGATGAAAATACACAAATTTATGATTCTAATACTTATGTAAAAGAATATACTTATATTGGAATGGTAGAAGAGTGCAGGGATGGAAAGATAAAACTTACCCAAAGAAATAAATTCTCCGTAGGAGAAGAGATAGAGGTAATGAACCCGGATGGAAGCAATGAATTGCTTATGGTACACTCTATTCAAGATGAGGAAGGAAATCCGATGGAAAGTGCACCACATCCAAAACAGATGATTTGGGTGGATTTGAAAAAAGAACTTCCAAAGGGATATATTCTACGCCGAAAAGAAGAATAGGAAAGGCACTTTTTTCTTAAAAAATTCATAGTATATAGTAAAGATGTTAAGAGGTGCTTTTTTTGAAAACCTTTTTGCCACCCTTAACAAAAGAAGAAGAAGCATACTATATCAGTAAGTTTCGTGAAGGGGATAAAAAGGCAAAAGATGTGCTGATAGAGCATAATATGCGTCTGGTAGCACATATTGTGAAAAAGTACCATCAAAATGACCGGGAACTGGAAGAATTGATTTCTATTGGAACCATAGGGTTAATCAAAGGAGTAAATTCTTTCGATGAGACCAAAGGGAACAGACTGGTTACCTATGCGGCAAAATGCATAGAAAATGAATTGCTGATGAATATACGTCTGGAAAAGAAAAAGGCGAAAGAAGTCTCTATTTATGAATCCATAGGGACAGACAAAGAAGGCAATGAGATAAGTTTGCTAGATGTTATTGGTAATAATGACGAAAATACATTAAATGTTTTAATTTTATCTGATAATGTGGTACAATTATATGAGGTATTGAATCGTCTTCCAGATGACAAAAGTAAGCAGGTGATTGTTCTTCGGTATGGATTATACGGAAGGAATCCCATGACACAAAAACAGGTTGCCAATTTACTTGGAATATCCCGTTCCTATGTGTCAAGAATTGAAAAGAAAGCATTGCTTACCTTAAGACATAAGATGGAAGAATAAGAAATACGATAATTGCCGAAACCTTGAAGATGAATATGACAGGATATAGAAGCTTTAAGGTTTCGTATTTTACATATGAAAGGAAAATAAAAGGGAAAGGATAATGCTTACTGGGAATTAGATTCGCAGTATCATGCAAGGTGTTAATATGGGATTTGGCTTTGATCGAAGAAAAATTCGACTGGGTGATTTGTTTGTAGCTGCAGGTGCCATTACAGATGATGAATTAAAACAAGCCATTGCTTATCAGAGAGAACATGGATTAAAGTTGGGACAGGCATTGGTAGAAACAGGATTAATAAGTAAAGAATTATTAAATGCCACATTGACCCAGCAGTTGGGGATTGAATACATTGAATTATTACAGTGTAAGTTGGATGATTCCATTACCAGACTGATTTCCGAAAACCTTGTTACACAGTATCGTGCCATACCGTTAGGTTTTGATGAATATAATCCGAATGTATTAAAAGTAGCTACTTCAGATCCGATGAATCTGGATGCACTGGATACCATTCAGATTGCTACCGGTTATCAGGTAGAACCGATGCTTGCAGACGATGACGATATTCAAAAAATGATTGACCGTTATTATTCGAATCAGCAGGCAATGGAAGTTGCGGAACGTTATCGTGCAGAAATGATGGATAACGGTATTAATGAAGAAGATGAAAAGCAGATTGATAATGAAGTTGAGAATTCTCCAATCGTATTATTGGTAAAACAGATTATGGAGAACGGTGTTAAGCAGAGAGCTTCCGATATTCATATTGAACCTATGGAATCTAAGGTTCGCGTTCGTTATCGAATTGATGGTGTTTTGAAAGAAGTAATGACCTACGATTACAGCTTGCTTCCTGCTATCAGTGCCCGTATTAAGATTATTGGTGGTATGGATATTGCAGAAAAGAGAAAGCCGCAGGATGGTCGTATTACCATTATGGTTGATCGACGGGAATTTGACGTCCGTGTTTCCATCCTTCCTACTGTATATGGCGAGAAGACAGTAATGCGTCTTACCTCGAAGGAAGGACTTACCAAGCCGAAAAGTGCACTTGGTCTTTCACCGGAAGATTTGGTAAAATTCGATGGTATCTTAAGCAATCCTCACGGAATTATTCTGGTAACAGGACCTACAGGTTCCGGTAAATCAACTACCTTGTATACTTCTTTGTCTGAGTTAAATCAGGAAGATGTAAATATTATCACTGTTGAAGACCCGGTGGAAGCGAATATCGATGGAATCAATCAGGTTCAGGTAAATAATAAAGCAGGACTTACCTTTGCTTCGGCACTTCGTTCTATCTTGCGTCAGGATCCGGATATCATTATGATCGGAGAAATTCGTGATAACGAAACAGCAGACATTGCCGTTACTGCATCTATCACAGGTCACTTGGTTGTTAGTACCCTACATACCAATAGTGCTGCCAGTGCCATTACCAGATTGGAAGATATGGGACTGGAAAGTTATTTGTTAGGTGATGCCTTATGTGGAGTTATCGCACAGCGTCTGGTACGTAGATTATGCACCTGTAAGACAACCAGGGAAGCGGAAGAGGAAGAAAAGAAAGCATTGGGCTATCCTTTAGAACAGCCGCTTAAGATTAGTTTTCCGGCAGGATGTCCTGTTTGTAATGGAACCGGCTATGCAGGACGTATTGGTGTATATGAAATTATGCCGATTAGCCATGGAATTAAGAGAATTATCGGTAAAGGTGGAAATGCAGATCAAATCGAAGATGTGGCATTATCAGAAGGTATGAAGACACTTCGTATGAGTGCTTCTGAACTGGTAGTAAAAGGTGTAACTTCTATTTCGGAAATGTATAAGATTGTATACGATACTTCAGACTTTATTGAAGAGGTCAATACTGAGGATGAAGAATCTGATAAAAATGAAACAGCATAGAACGATATGAGGAAAAAGGAGAGAGAATATGATTGCGATTAACGACTTACTTAGATTATCTATTGAAAATAAATGTTCCGATATTCATTTGTCCGTAGGTGTACCACCAAAGTTCCGTATTAATGGTACCATGCAGTGTGTTGGAACAGAAGTTATTACGCCGGATACGGCGAAGGATTTGATTCTTCCTACTATGAATTCCAGACACAAAGAAATACTACAGGATAAAGGTGAAGTGGATTATTCCTATGCCATTGATGAAGACTGTCGTTTCCGTGTAAATACCTTTAGTCAGAAAGGCACTCTTGCCTGTGTATTTCGTCGTATTAGTTCGGTGATTCCGCAACCGGAGCAGTTAGGATTACCGGAAAATGTAGTAGAATTATATAAGAAGAAAAGAGGTCTGGTACTGGTAACAGGACCAACAGGTTCTGGTAAGTCCACTACTTTGGCATCTTTGATTGATAAAGTAAATTGTAACCGTTATGACCATGTTGTGACTATGGAAGACCCTATCGAATATTTACATCGTCATAAGAAATCTACTGTAAATCAGCGTGAAATTGGACAAGATACTTTGTGTTATGCAAATGCACTAAAAGCAGTACTTCGTGAAGATCCGGATGTTATTCTGGTAGGAGAAATGCGTGACCTTGAGACGATTTCGACCGCGGTAACAGCAGCAGAAACCGGTCACTTGGTTTTCTCTACTTTACATACCATTGGTGCAGCAGCTACCATCGACCGTGTCATTGACGTTTTCCCACCACATCAGCAACAGCAAATCCGTATTCAGCTTGCTATGGTATTGGAAGCGGTTATTTCCCAACAGTTACTTCCGACAGCAGATGGAAGAGGACGTGTGGCTGCATTTGAAATCATGCACAGTAATCCTGCGATTCGTGCTTTGGTTCGTGAAGGAAAGACACACCAGATTATGTCTACGATTCAAACGAATAGAGCTCTTGGAATGATTACCATGGATGATAGCTTAGCGGAATTATATCAACGTGGAACCATAACAAGAGATGTGGCTTTGGAATTCGCACAGGATGTTACTTATCTTAGAAAGAAATTATAAATTGTTAACAGATTGTTCATACTTTTGGACAAAATAACAAGAACCAGTAAAGAAATGTAAGCAAATGTAAAGTGATGTTGTGCAAAAATTACAAAAATCCAAAAATAAAAGAATAATGCTTGCATGAAATAATGAAATGTGATATATTTAGTTCAGATGGAAAGTTCATAATTTGTTCATAAATTGAACAGGTTATGAATACGAATAGAATAAGTTGGAGGTAAGAGTATGGCTACATATGCATATAAGATTTTGGATAGTAGTGGCACCGCGAAAAAAGGTGCGATTGAAGCCAAGACAGAGACTCAGGCCAGCGAAAAGTTACGAAGAGAAGGTTATACCATAATCGAAATTAAAGAACAGGGTTTTGCTGATAAAGATATTAATATCAGTATCGGTAAGATGGTAAAACCACACGAACTTGCAATGTTCTGTAATCAGTTTGTAAGTATTTTGGAAGCCGGTGTTACAGTAGTTACTGCGTTGGATATGCTGTCGGAACAGACAGATAATAAGAATTTTGCGAAAGCTTTGAAAGCAGTACAGATTTCGGTTGAAAAGGGTGATAGCCTTGGTAATGCTATGAAACAGCATCCGAAGATTTTTCCAACGATGCTTGTAAATATGACGATAGCGGGTGAAGCTTCCGGTAGTTTGGAAACAGCTTTCAGACGTATGGCGGATCACTTTGAAAAAGATCATAAATTAAAGTCTATGATAAGTAAGGCTATGATTTATCCAGCGATGGTACTTGCAGTAGCGTTTATAGTAGTAATCGTTATTTTGACTTTGGTAGTACCAAGTTTTTCGGATATGTTTGCTGATATGGAAATGGATTTACCTAAGGCGACTCAGATGTTAGTGAGTATGAGTAATTTCGTAAAAGCAAAATGGTGGCTGATTGCGATAGTGATTGTTGCTATTGTAGGAGCATTTAAGTTATTTAAGAGTACTCCTTCTGGTGCAAAGATTTGTGCACAGATAGGTTTGAAGTTACCGTTGTTTGGTGATTTAACGATTAAATCTTCAGCAGCTAGATTTTCTCGTACACTTAGTACATTGTTAGCAGCTGGTATTCCATTGATTGATGCTATAGAGAACGTAGCCAATGTTATGACGAATAACGTTGTGCGAGATGGTTTGTTAGATGCGAAGAGTCAGGTTGCGAGAGGTGTTCCGCTTTCAAAACCATTGAAAGATATGGGTATATTCCCACCATTGTTAGTACATATGACTCGAATCGGTGAAGAAACCGGTTCCTTGGAACAGATGTTAGATAAGATTTCTGTATTCTACGATGAAGAAGTACAGAATCAGACAGAAAAACTTACAGCAGCGTTAGAACCAATAATTATTGTATTACTTGCTGGTATCGTAGGTTTCGTAGTATTAGCCGTTATGTCACCGATGCTTAAGATGTACGATGGTATCGATCAGATGGCAGAATAAAAAGGTTATATTATTTCAAACTGGTGAACCGGGATTGACTTGGTGAAATCAGTTCCGGTGTTTGAAATTTTATAATATACATGCGTGATATATTCACGTGAAACTATTAAATTATTCATATTAAAGAAAAGGAGAATGTAAAAAATGAAAAAAATGAACAACAAAGGTTTCTCACTTGTAGAATTAATTATCGTTATTGCTATTATGGCAATCTTAGCAGGTGCTTTAGCTCCAGCATTATTACGTTACATTGAAAAGACTAGAGTTTCAAATGACAAGACTACTGCAGCTAACATGAAGACAGCAGTTGAAACAGCTTTAGCTACAGAAGAAGTTATGGATGCAGTTGTAACTAATGCAGGTAGTGGCAACTTTGTTTTATTCAAAGTTACTCCAGCAACATCTACAGCAGATGCTCAATATGCAACAGGAACTACTGCAACTACTTGTCCAGTTGAATTAAAGAATGAAATTGAACAAACTTTATCTTCTAAGAAGTTGAAAATTAAATCTAAGAAAGATTTAAACCAAGAAATCTGGGTTGCTATCGCATTAGGTGGAGCTGGTCAAGCAGATGTTGTAGAAGTATATTTGGTTCAAAAGTCTGATAGCAAGTATGTTGATACTCAAGGTGTTAAATTAAATGCGGCACCAACTAGAGCTGACTTAATCACTACTACAGCTAATAATCAGGGAACAACTAACGTAACACCAACTACCTAATTAGTTAGTTGAGGATTTGTCAAAAAAAGGTTTTAATAACTACTACATATGTAACTTTCACATCACAAGGGAATCACCATTCCTTGTGATGTGTTATATAAAGGGAAAATGAAAAAGGTGAGAGAATATGAAGTGGAGAGGCAGTAACAAAGGATTTTCTCTGGTAGAATTGATTATTGTAATTGCCATTATGGCAGTTTTGGCAGGAGTATTAGCCCCTGCATTATTGCGGTATGTGGAAGAAGCGAGAATGCGTACTGATGAAGAAAAAGCTGCAGATTTAGATGATGCAGTAACTGTGGCGGCAGGTGAATTAGGTGTTCACGATGAAATTCTAAGTTTGACCTTGCCTGCAGAATTGAAATTTTATCCGGGAACAGGATTTGTTGATACAGAAGGGAAAATTCCAACATTGAAGCAACATGTGGAGGAAATAATGTCTCCACAAAAAATGTATTTTAAATCTCATACCTATGATTCACCCACTAGTTATTATAAAGTTGTGGTTGATATTGATGGTGTAGAGGTAACGATTGAAAAGTAGTAGAGGATTTCTATGAAAGAGACAGTTTTTATAGTACTGGCAGTTGTGTTTGCAGTTTTGCTGGGAATGATGATGAATATATGGAATACATATATTCCGGAAGAAGAAGGAATATGGAAACTCAAGGATGCCTTGAGAAAAAAAGAAAATCGAAAAGGATACTTGTTCCCAATTCTCAACTTGGGAATATATGGATTCTTACTATATATAAAAGGATGTCAGTTAGAAACGGTACTTATGTGCGTGGTGACATCTCTTTTGTTGGCTTTAAGTATTATTGATTTACGTTGCTATGAAATACCGGTTACCATAAATTATGGAATTGGAATATGTGGAATACTCATAACCATACTGGATTGGGAACATTATTTATCACATATGATCGGCTTTATAGCAGTGAGTGGATTTTTGATACTGTTAGGCTTATTTTGTGAGAAAGTTCTAAAAAAAGAAGCTATGGGTGGAGGAGATATAAAACTCATGGCGGCAGCAGGACTCTTTTTGGGCGGAAAGCTAGTGTTATTGGCTTTTTTTCTGGGCTGTATTCTAGGCTCATTGATTCATTGTGTCAGAATGGCAGTAACGAAAGAGAAAAGTATGTTGGCTTTTGGACCATATTTGTCCTTAGGCATTTTTATCTCAATGATTTGGGGAGACTCACTGATACAGTGGTACCTTAATTATATAATGGGCGGATTATCCTAAAGGATAAGTCACCAGGAAAAAAATATCGTTAAGAACGAGGGAGGCATACAAATGGCAAGTAATAAAATGTTATCAATTGACATTACCAACGATAGTATTACTATCGTGGAAGCAACAACCAATGGTAAAACAAGAACCATTCACAATGCAATGATTTGCGAAACACCAGCCGGAAGTTATGAAGATGGATTCATCCGTAACAAAGAAGCAGTGGCAGGTGCGATTAAGAATCAACTGGCATCCAATGGAGTAAGAGTAAAGGATACTGTTTTTGTGCTATCTTCCAGCAAGGTAGTAAACAGAGAAGTCTTAATTCCAAAGGTAAAAGAAAACAAGGTAAAGGATATCATTAATGCAAATGCAGTTGAATACTTCCCTGTAAATGTAGAAGATTATTCCATTACCCATTCTATTATTGATACCCTTGCAGCAGAAAATCAATACCGTGTATTGGTGGTAGCTGCACCAGCAAGTATGGTAAAAGGTTATTATGATGTAGCGTCCATGATTGGCTTAAATGTAAAAGCTGTGGACTATATCGGTAATGCTATGAGCCAGATTTTGGGTTCTCAGATGATGTCAGGAACTCAAATGGCAATTCATCTTGGAAATGAAAATTCTCTTGTTACTGTTATGGGAAATGGTAAATTATTGTTACAAAGAACCATCCCATATGGTACAAATACGGTAGTAGATACTGTAATGCGTGAAAGAGGAGTAGATGCTGCTACAGCAATGACTATGCTACAGACAGATCGCTTGGTTACAGTAGACTTTAGTGATAATGCAGCTACAGAATCTTTACGTCATTTAGTAAGTAATATTGGAAGAGTTATCGATTATTATGCTGGAAAGAATCCGGATAAACCTATTGATGAAGTTCTGCTTACAGGTGATGGAGCGTTAATTCGCGGATTAGACGGACTATTAAAATTACAGTTGAATTTAAACACTAGAATTTTAGATAATCTTTATGGAGTTACTTTTGCTCCTGTAGTAGATATGAACCGTTGTAATCCGGTATATCTGGTATCTGCTATTGGTGGAACTTACCGACCAATGAATTTTGAAATTGCAGAATTGGCAAAGAAAGCAAAAGAAGCAGATGGTTCCAGAGTGTTTGCATTACTAATTGTATTATCTTTAATTGTTTTCTCCGCATGGTCAGCAATTGCTGTAATTCAGAAGAACAATGCGCAGGAAGAGAAAGACGAATTAGAATCAAAGATTAAGAAATTAGAATATATTGAAGCAATTGAAGCAGATTGGTCAATGGCAGTAGCAAGAGCTACAGATGCACAGACTATGTACACATTAACAGAAACTAAGAATGAAAAGTTAATTTTATTTATTGATGCATTAGAAGATATGATGCCAAAAGAATTAACTATTACATCCATTACTTCAACAGCAGAATCTATTGCGATTGATTGTTCTTCACCAAACTATGAAGTTTGTGCGAAGTTCTTAATGCAGTTAAGTGATATGGGATGTATTCAAGATCCGTATATTCCTGATATTACAACAAAAGTTGATGTTTTAACAGGTGTTGAAACAAATACATTCTCAGTAGAATGTTATTATACTGATTTACATGTAGAGACAGCGACAGAATAGGAGGCGTAGATATGAAAGGAATGAGTGAAGGAACCAAAAAGTTATTATATCTGGCAGTTGCCATCTTAATTGGCGTAGGTATGTATTTTCTCATTATTTCGCCTGCTAATGAAGAAAAAGAGAATTTAGAGACTCAGGTTACAACATTAGAAGCACGTTATAGTGATTTAAAGAAGAAACAGGAAAATGAAGAATTTTATAAATCTGATACGATTGTTCAAAATGAAACTTATGAAAGCATTTTAGCAGAATTTGCACCAGGAACAACCCAGCCACATCAAATTTTATTTGTAAGTGATTTGCAAAATAAATATGAATACGAAGTATCAGCATTAACTTTAGCACCAGATGAAGTATATTATACTCATACAACGAATCCTGCCATTCAGGGTGTACGTGCAGAATTAACTATGACTTATGAAGGTACATACAAAGGTGTAAAAGAATTATTATATGCGGTTAAAAAAGACGAAGAGAGAATGACAGTAAGTGGAATGTCTTTAACCTATAATGAAGATTCTCACAAACTGACAGGAGAAGTAATTCTTGACCTTTACGCTGTTACTGGAACAGATAGAGAATTAGACCCGGCAAACCCAGGTGAAATCGAAGTTGGAAGAAGCAATGTATTTGATAAGAATGATACAACTCAGGTTGTAGATGTAACCAATCCTTATACTGCAACAAATGGTGAAGAAATCAAAACTGATTACGATCAGTTTATCATGATTAATCCGGCATCTTCTGATGCAAGTGCAGTAATCGTAGGTACAAAGAACAATGACAACAGTGTCATTCAAACTGATGAAAATGCCAGCCAGTTAGTAACTGTGAAGTATTTCATGAAGGGTGATAAGTATTATGTAAGCTATAACATTGGTGATGTTACTTATCCTGCAGATTTTGCAGCTGGACAGGAATTTGATCCGGGACAAAATTTAAATTTATGTGTTGTATCTACCAATAGAAAAGATGCAGAGGATGAGGCAGCAGTTAAAGTTACTATCATTAATGAAACTGACAAGACATTAAATGTAAAGGTTGCAAATGATGATTCATCAAATCCAAGATTTAAATTAGTAAACCGTGAAGGTGATGTTCAGCTTTTCAAATAAGATAGGGGGGACATGATTATGAGAAAACCCAATAACAAAGGTTTCAGTATGACTGAAGTAATCGTGGCAGTAGCGGTATTTCTTATTCTTGCTATCCCAATTTTTTCGCAGTTGGTATTATCTGTAAAAAATAACTCAAAAGCAAAAGCAAGCCAGTATGGAATCAATGTAGCGGAAAGTGAAATGGAACTGTTTAAATCCGTAGATTTGAATGCAGTGGCTAAGATTTATAGTAAAATAGAAAATCCGGACGGAACTTTTACATATTCCCTTCCGAGTATCTATGTTGATACAAACGGAAAGATATTAGAAACTGACTTTATGGCAAATCCATATGCAACGGCTTCTTTAATGGAGTTTGCAGATAAGGTTCGAGAGTTTAAGATGGATACGGAAGGTGTTTGTACTTTTTCATATGATGAAGAACTCTCGAATGCAGAGACTGCAGCAGCAGAAGATGTAACAGATACGACATTTGAAGTTACAGTTGCCTTAGATCCTACGGGATATGATGGGGACAGTGGAGAAAGTAATTACAATAATATAAACAGTAGTGGTGTTCAGAGTCTGAATAAGGATAAACAGGCGATTATTGGAACTAACTTAAGCAGTTTCGATGATGATGTGAGGGAAGATTTTTGGAAGGAAGAAATAATATCCGGATTGACAAATCAGGAAGCATATATTTATAAAGAGTCAAACTATACTACTCTTCCAACGAATTATCGACAATGGAATACCTTCTATATGCATCGTACGACTTATATTACCATTGCCTTGAATGAAGATCCTTTAAATGCTTCTAAGGGTGAGTACGTGGTAACCACTGATTATGTATATGATTGTAGTTACAAAGTTGCAGGTATTACAAAGGCTAAGACTTATACTAAGAGTGAAAATAAACTATACTTTAATACAGTGCCGGATGTAAAATTTTATTACAATCAATTGATTGTAAGTCATGTAAAACCAAATGCAGGAGATATCATCTTTAGTGATGAAGTAGTATTTACCAATAAATTGTTATCTGAAAAGAAGCACGTAGAAGGATTTACCGGACATGGATATGAATATTACTTCACAAATTCTGATTTGTATTTTGCATTTAACAATGAACCTGGTAGTTGCAGAGGATATAGCAGTAGTAATAAATGTGTGCTTAGTTTTGGCGCGGATCACCATGATTCTCAGAAGCCTTTAAATGTGTATTACACACAGACATCTGCCGACTCTGCCAGAAGTATTACAAATATTTTAAAGGCAGAAACTTCATTAGCCACCGAAATTGTGATTAAGTCAGCGGATGAAAAAAAGGTTGTACAGGATTTTCAACCAATTTATGATATCACAGTTGAAGTTTCACCTAAAAATAAAAATGGCATGGAAACTGAAATGAAAGGAACAAGGGGGCAATAACGTATGAAATCTTTATTGAAAAAGTGGAAAAAGAAGAATAACGGAAATAGCTTTGTAGTAGTTGTTGTTGCACTTACTTTCATTGGTATTCTTGCAGTGGCATTATTATCTGTTACTTTAATGAACTATAAAAGAATGGCAATTACCAAGAAAAATGATTCTACTTATTATGCAGTAGAAAAAGCAGCGGATCAGTTAAAGACTGGTATTATTGATGAAGCAAATCAGGCTTTGCAGGCAGCATATTCTAAACTGGAGCCTCAGATGAAGTATTGGAATCCGACAGAAGGTGTATACGAACTTTTACCGGATGATGTTGCAAACGAGAGATTAAAAAAATATTTTATCGACGAGCTATATATGAGACTGTCTGGAAATACCACAAGTCCAACGGAAGCTTCCAAGTATGCTAAATTATGTTCGTACATTACAACAGGCGAAGCAAGTTTAATTGAACCATCCGTAGCCGGTGGCTATTTGGGGACAAATTATGAATTTGATATTAAAGCAATTAGTGATGATGCTAATGACATCTACAAAATCGAAATAAAAGGATTGCTTTTTGAAGCGGATGCCACAGCAAACAATGGATATATCCAGAACTTATACACTGATTTTGAAATTTCCGCACCGGAGCTTAACATTCAGTTTAATACAAATGATTTAGATAGTGACAACTTTTTAAATTATATCTTAGTTGCAGAAGATGGTTTTGAAATTAAGGGAGAAGGAACAAATCAAGCAACAACTACGATTGTTGGTAATATTTATGCAGGTGTTGACTGGGATGATAATCAAATTACATTTAACACCGCATATCATAACAAATATGATTTTGAATCTGCCAGCAGTTTAAATTCAGGAATTTATGCATCCAACGTAAGACTGAATATTCAGTCTGACGATTTGGTTACCGCAGGTAATATTGTAGCAGATAACAGTAGTTATATCTGGATTCGTGGCAATGGTGCAACATCTTCCCCAAATCAGATTTGGTGTCGAAATCTCATCACTATGGCTAGTGATGAAACTATGCAGCAAGCGGAATTAGATATTGATGGTGTTATGAATGTATATGATGATTTGGAAATAAATTCTGAGTACAGTAGAGTAAATTTAGCAGGTGAATATTATGGTTACAACTATGGTAGTTTCGGTGGAGACGAGGATTATGCTAAAAATTCTTATGAGGGGCATTTCCAAGACATTAATAATGAGTTAAAGAATACTTATGGAAAGCATTATAATACCAGTTCTATTATTATCAATGGTTTATATTGTAGTCTGGATATGACAAACTTAACAAAGCTGACAGTCCAAGGTAAGACTCACATTGATATGGGGGATGATACCTATGTAATGGGTGAATCTATTTCCGTAAAAGGTAATCAGTTAGCTTATTCTGTACCAAATGCTTTAATTGGAAAAGTAGGTAATTTGGTTGGTATTGATGAATCAGCATTAGATGATTTAGGTGAAGCTGGTGAAGTAATAAAAAGATTATTAACTTCAAATACTGGAGTAAACAGTTATCAGGTTTTCCCAGAGACAGAATATACTTCAGAATCAAAAAATGGAAGATATTTCTATCGTTTTATTGACGATGAAGTGGAAATGTCTTTACCATGGGACCCAGACAGAGGTCCGGTAAAACTAACGGCAGAGCAAAAGGCAGAAGAGTATATTAAGTGGTATGTATCGGAAGAAAATGGATATACCAACAGTGAGTTAACTACGTATGATGTTTCAACTGGAAAATATGGTAACACACCTGCATTTGCAATTAGTGCGATTAAGATTTCTGATAATGGAGATTATGGAAAAGTTTATAGTAATGGTACTGTTATGATAAAAGAGGAAGCCGGAGTGAACGGTGGAAAGATGTTAACAGTAGGTATTAACAGTGTAGATGCTACATTGGCAACTACCCAGTATGATAAAATCAGAGACTATAACTTCCAGCTTCGTTATTTAAGAAGTGCACAGCCAGATGACCCTGCGTTAGGTGCAGTTGCAAGTTCACCAATTGTTAATTTCTTAAATGTTATTGAAAATACTGCAGTAGATATCAGTCATAGAAGTCTTACAGCGGAGGCAGGCTATTTGGCTCATGTTTGTCAATATGGTATCGTTACACAGTATGATGCTTCTAGCGGAACTCAGGAATTATATTCTCTTTACTTGAGAGAAGGTGAGGATATCATAATTGACAGGGATTTCAAGGGCTTTATTTTCACAACAGAAGATGTATATATTAAGCCTGGCTGCAAGAATATTGATGGTATGATTTGTGCAGGCGGTAAAGTATACGTAGAAGACAGAAGTACTTCTTTAAATTTAAGAGCAGATGCTGATGTTATGCATGATTTAATTAAGCATGGATTTACTACAAATCCTACGACTGCAGAGTGGCTTCAGAAGTTATTTAAAGTGGATATGTCAACCTTTGATGACGAAACGGAAGCAGTTGGTACGATTAATGAAGATAAAAACCTTAGAAATTATAATTGTAACGAAGATGTAACAACTATGAATTATCAGAAAAACGTTGTATATGTTGGAACGAATTAAGGACAAAGGATGGTGGTATTATGAAGAATAATAAAGGTATGACAATGATAGAAGTCGTTGTTGTGATAGCCTTGATTGCAATCATTACTTCAGGAACGGTGCTATCTGTTAGTTCTTTAAGAAGAGCCAGAGTTAAAAAACAATACGATTTGCTACAGTCACAGGTAATTAATCTGAGAGAAAAGACACTTACCAGTTCAGATTTAACCACAGGTGCTATTTATTACGATAGTACGGCGGATGAATATTATTTTGCAATTTTTGAACTAGACCGTAGTAAAATGTTAAATCTTAGTACAGCAACAATTACAAATGATGATATTAAGGCAACCATAGAGGAGAAAGTGTTACTTAGTTCAAACATGGAATACTATTATTCTTTTGATGGTGGCACCAATAAAGTGCAGATTACAGAAAGCAGTCCTTTGATTATTCATTTTGACCGTAGTGATGGAAGATTGATGAACAATAAAACAAATACAAAAGCTGGTCAGTTGACTTTATATGTAAGCAATTCTTCTTCGGAAAAATCATTTTCCGTTAGTTGTACCACAGGTCGTATTGTAGACTATAACTAGGAGGGGATAGAATGAAACAGATAAAAAATAACAAAGGTCTTTCTTTGATTGAAATTATCGTTGCAGTTGCAATTATATCGATTCTCTTCCTGGGTATAGCAGCATTTATGCAGTCTTCTACCACGTATTACGGAAGAACAAAGAAAGAAACCAAATTACAAAATGAATCCCAGACGGTATTTCGGACCGTTTCAGATGCTCTTAAGAATGCAAATATTTTCCAGGATGGTGCTAAGAGCCTGGAAATCAAAGCAACATTCAACTCTGATACCTGGGTGATGGTAAAAGAAGACCCAATTCCGAATACAATTTATAAGGAATATAAGGATATATCCATTGAAGATACCACAGATGCAAAATATATGGCGAACTGGAAAGGTGATATTGCTTATATTTTCACAGGAAAAGAAACAATCGTTTATGATGCCGCAAATAAGAGCGTTTATTTAAATGGTGTTACCACAACTACTACAGGTGGTGCAGATCCTATGACGATTTATTTACCGGATACATCCACAAATGCAAACAACCTTATTTCAAGTAAATGTATTAATTTTAAAGTTGATTTAACAAGAATGGATTCTAATATCATTCGATTAACTATGGAGTTTAGAAATGACAGCATTGACCGTAACTTCATGATAGAAAATGATATTTTGATTCGAAACGACAACATATTTTTTGAAGAATAAGGATAGAAAGGAGAGTTAAGAATGAAAAACAAAAAAAGAAAATTTGCTGCTTTGGCACTTTGTGTTACTTTGCTTGTTGGATTATTAGCAACTACTTTCTCATCCGCAGATGATTTCAATGCACCTCAAGACCCTATTGTTCTTGGTGGTGCTGAGGAATTAACGAATATTGAAAGAATCCAAAGTTGTTATAACTCCAATTTACAGACCATCGTAACAAATGCAAACTTGGCGACAGGAGCCACCAGTTTTAAGATTCTTGAAATTTTACCTGGTGAAGCTACCACCACCATTCCAAGTACTACATTTTCAACTTATGTAGAGTCTGGTATGTTTGCAAGCGAAGTTTTAACTTGTGATGGTGTCAGTGTACCTGGTGATAAAACACCTTTAACCCGTGTGACAGCAAGTACTTTGTGTGCACAAGGTGATGGAAGCAAAGAAGCAATTTTAGAGTACCTATTATCTTTTGATTTGGTATATGTAAATAATACAGATGATTATGATAAGACGGGTGCAACTCCACTTACAAACGTAGAAACAGATACTGCGAATATGTTCTTTGAAACTTATGACTTTTCAGCAAATGGTCAGGAAGCATTTTTAGAATATGTTACTTCAGAATCTGCCCCATTGTTAATGGATTATAATATTTATAAGTATTTAAATCCTGCAACTTTACCAGGAAGCTCAATCATTGACCCGGATGACCCGATAAATTTAAAAATTGCTGAGTTGGCAGCAACAGACTTTCCAACAAAGCATTTTAGTCCATCGGCTTTGTATTCGTCCGATTGTCATTATGTATTTCCTCTTAATGATAATGTGCTTAGTGGTACAGAACAAATTATTTCATATTTAGGCGGTTCTTCAAACTGGGGATATCCAAACTATGATAATACACCAGTGCTTGGAACAGATGATGAAGGAAATGCTGCTATTGTATCTACTACAAATTATAAGTTATTGGAAATTGTACCACAGTTGCCGGCAGATGGAGAAAAAACCCCATTACAACAGTTGGCTGAAGAAGAAGCGACAGTACCCGAGACTTATATTGTGACAACTACAGATGACGAGGGAAATGAAGATTATGAATACTATTATCATAATGTAACCCGTTTAGCTAGTGTATTTTTAGCAGATGATTCTTTGGGTGGTACTATTGATGTAGAAATTTGTACTCCTGGTTCTATTCCAACAGATTTATCAGGATATGCGGCAGTATTCATTAATATCGAAAGTGCAGATTATACTACTTTAGTAACCAATGATATTACAGAAAGTGAAAAAGCTTTATTATCAGCTTATGCTTCACAGGGTACTGGTGCAAAACAGTATTTGTATTATGAACAGTCTATCGGAACTACATATAATGCTGAGGGAAATGGAAATCATTCTACTTTGGCAGTAGACTATGCTTATAATATTATTAAAAATATCATTAATACAACTACATTGCAGTCAAAGTACTCTAACGTAGTATTAATTGATTATTTATTCCTTTCTGATTCAGGATTGGATACTGCTAAGATTTCTACAATTCAAGCTATGATTAATACAGCAGCTTATAAGGGAATCTTACCATCTTCCTCAGATCGTAAGTTTAACGTATTGGAAATCCAGCCGGCTGCACCTGTTCCGTATAAAAATACAGATCAGTATATATCTGGGTATTATAAAGGAAACAATACATCTGTATCAATGGAAGAAAGAGTTTATTCTTCTGGTGGTAAAACATATAATTTTATGTTTAAGCCACAAGGAACGATAAATGCGGATGGCAGCTTTTCATATAACGGCAGAATGCTAGGTGTTTATACAGATGGTAATGGCGGATATTACTTTGCAAGAAATACCAGCCAGGATTTTGTAGTACAAGAATCTACTGCATTATTGGTTCAATCCAATACATACGCAGATAAGGCAGTAAATGTTTCAAATGCTTCTGACCTTGGCATTCGTCCTGTATATGGTTCTATTCAATATTCAGGTGATACGTTTAATTTTACAAGAGCACAATACTCTAATGGTAAGTATGAAGTGGTTTATACCAATACCAGTTCATCTAAGAAGCTTTTTATAAGCAAATCCGAAGTATGGTACCAGAGAAGTTCAGGTACTGTTAATGTAGTCTCTACTTTTTATGATGAAATGACAGCGATTGGCGACCCGATAAAATATGTTTCCTATAAGGCATCAGTGGGTACAGATTATGTAAATGATTTCTTTGTATACGAAGAGTATAAGGAAAATGTGACATTAAGTGATGGTGTAAACCCTTCCGGACCATTTACATTATATGTTGCTCCAAATTCCGGTTACTTTTTATATGAAGATGCGTATGGTAATCTTTATGTATTTAATGGATATGCAAAGGATATGTATAATTCCGAAGGTGGATTTAGCAGAGTGAATTACAATATCGTAACTGAAACTGGAATTTATAGTTATCATATCACAAAATCAAAAATTGCAGATTTGATTGGTATTGATGAAAGCAAGATAAATATTGATAATTATACTGTTAGCGAATTAAACTGTAAGGTTGATGATTTGGTTAATACTTACGATTTAGTTGTTATCGGTGGTGATGTATCCGCCTTAAGAGAATTTAAAAATAATACTTCACTAAGTAATTCAAAGTATTATCGTAAGATGACAGTAGACAATCAACATGCCTATGATATGTATTTCCATACCGGAGATATTACACTGAGAGATGCTCCATATTATGATACTGGTGCAACACCAGGAGCATCCAATGTATTAATTGGTTTACAAAGAAATTCAAATAATAAATTTGTTTATGTTACTTCTGGTATGGATTTATCCTATACAAAACAACAGGAATTATATAACTATATTAATTCTGGTAGACCGGTATTAATTGAGTCAGAAGTAATCAATGAACAAAATAACGTTTCTCATCGTATTGATCCGGTTTCTTATATGGGAATTATGTTGAATGATATCTCTACGAAGAAAAACACAGGCGGTTATGATAATATTTTAACAGGTTTTGATTATGATGATGTCAAAGAAGTAAATGGTAAAACAGTATATAATGATGCGACAAAGAGTTTAATTGTGGACACCATTAATTCAGAATCTTCCATTATTAGACCTACTTTAAATATTATTTCTGAACCGATTGAATATCAGGATTCTTTACCAAAGGAAGCTTATGCTGCAAATGGACATAAGTTTTCGGTAGAATATAACATCGGTAGTGAAGCGGGTAATAACATAGATTACGAAGTAAATCTATATTTTGACGTAGATATGGATGGACGTTTTTCAGAAGAAGAAATATATAATACTCAAAACTATCGAACTGGTGTAGATAAGAACAAGTTTATGGAATATGAGTTGGTAGATACTTTCTTTGGTATTTTGTCATGGAAGTTGGAAGCAACTTACACCAATGCAGCTGGTGCCATAACACAGGTTAGCCAGTTAGGTTATGCAGGCTATGATAAGGCGGCAGATCAGATAGAAGAATTGGATGTATTACAAATTGTACCTATCAGATGGTGTAATTTGGAAATGTGCGTAAAATGTGATGCACGAAATTATGCTGCCAATGACCATGAGCATGAATTTGGTATTAGTAAATTCGATGGTACGCGAAATACAGGAAACTGGATGGATGAGTTTGTATTTAAAGATTATTTTGATATTAATTTGGAAATTTTGACGGCGGAAGAATTTTGTCACAAAGCATGGGATAATTCTTATGCAGTCGCAAGTTCAGTAAGAAATGAAAACTGGTTAATTGATACTTATGATATGATTGTAATTGGTTTTTCGGATTCTTATAGTAACAAAGACTTTACCAAGGTAGCCTGTGCAGAATTAATAAAATTCTCAGAAGTAAATAGTTTGCTTTGTAGTCATGATAATATTGGTATTGTAAATTCCGGTGCAAGATATAATGCAGATGCATATGGACTTGGAGATGGAATGGCGGATCCGGATTATCATGTAAGATCCATGTCTACCTCTTGGTCATATAATATGAGTCATTATTACAATCCAGGTGACCCAATTTATGATTCCAGTGTTCGATATGTATATGGTGCGGCACGCTTCTTTACATTAGATGCTGGAGATCCTTATACGAATAGTATGGATGGAACAGAATTTTATACAGACTATGGCGTTAATTACGGTCCTTCCACTTCCTTTATGTCAGGAGTTTATGGAGGACAGACAGATGCTTGTCTAGGTTGGAGAATTGGACCTGAAACTTGGAGAGGATCAAGCATTGGTTATGACACCTCACCATATAAAAATGATGGTTATGTGGGTGCATATAATAATACTCAATTTGCACGTGTAACCAATGATGGTATTATTACCAGATATCCTTTTGCACTGCCAGAAAGATTTAGAATTGATACAACACATGCACAGTATGCACAGCTGGATTTGGATATTGAATCTACTACGGTGTGGTATTGTTTAGATTCCTCATCAAGTACGGAATATGTAAAGAGTATGACTACTAGAAATGAAGGTTTAAATAGAACCCCAGAAGTCAGTTATTATACCATAAATCCAAATGATGGTAGAAATAGTTACTATATTTATTCAAATAAAAATGTAACATATACTGGTGCTGGACATAGTGAGATTACTCCTAACTATGATAATAACTACGAAAGAAAGTTATTTATCAATACAGTATTCTTATCCTTCAATGCTATGAATAACCCACCGATTATCAATGTATCAGGAGATGGTATTGATACTTCAGATGCTGCTAAGATTAATGAACCAGGTACAAAGGTAGATGCTCAGGCAATTGTATCTTCTATAGGTTCAGTATTCCAATACGATTTGAAGGTAATTGACGATTTACCAGACCGTTACTTTACTGGTCTTATCTATGTAGATGCAAATCCTAACGGTGAAGGTTATAACAGCAGTGAAGATACTTTACTTGGTATTGTGAAATATGGTAATGCTACAGATGGATATATTTATTATGACTTACTGAAGAATGGTGAAACCCGTTACATGACTGCATTGCAGTTGAAACAGGAATACTTCGATGATGTAACGGATACTACCCATATTTCACTTCAGATTTTTGACCGATTCCCATATTCCATGACTGAAGTTAGGGCTGGTCAGGTTTCAACAGTATTTACAGATCAACAAAGTTCTAAGTCACTTAATTCTGTATATACGATTCGTATCAGGACAGAAGGTGTAATTGATATGAATTTATGGGAATTAAATTAATCAATATGATTCATCAGAAGCATGGGATGAATAAGTGAATGAAAACTTAAAAATATTGATATATTCTCAATTTTATTGAAAAATTGAGAAAAGAGAGGGAGTAGATTCGTTCTACTCCTTTTTCTTTTCCCTAAATGATGCTATGCCTCAATTATTCATGACATATCTTGGAAACCGCCTCTATCGTGTTTATGTTACTTTCTTTTTATTTTATATGGAGTGATTTAAGAAAATTTTGTGAAAATTTATCAGAATCATTGACAGAAAAAAGAAAAGATAGTAACCTAAAAGTTGTGAGAAAGAATAAAAGGGAAAATATAGGAGGAAGCATATGTTAGAATTAAAGCATATACGTAAGGTATATCATGTTGGTGATATTGACACAGTAGCATTGAATGATATCAGTGTTGCCTTTCGTGAAAAAGAATTCGTTGCCATCTTAGGCACCAGTGGTTCGGGAAAAACCACCTGCCTGAATATTATTGGTGGATTGGATCGTTATGATTCCGGTGACTTGGTAATTAAGGGAAAGAAAACAAAAGATTTTAAAGAAACAGATTGGGATGCATACCGCAATAATTCCATTGGATTTGTATTTCAAAGTTATAATTTGATTATGCACTTAAGCATTGTAGAAAATGTTGAATTAGGTATGACCTTAAGTGGTGTTTCGAAAGAAGAAAAGCACAAACGTGCCCTTGAAGTTTTGGAACAGGTTGGCTTAAAAAATCATGTACATAAGAAACCGAATCAGCTGTCTGGAGGTCAGATGCAAAGAGTTGCCATTGCCAGAGCTTTGGCAAATGACCCGGAAATTCTGCTTTGTGATGAGCCTACTGGTGCGTTGGATACTGCAACCAGTGTTCAAATTATGGATTTAATCAAAGAAGTAGCGAAAGATCGTCTTGTCATTATGGTTACTCATAATCCGGAACTTGCAGAACAATATGCAGACCGTATTATCCGGTTCCAGGATGGTAATATTATTTCGGATTCCCACCCACATCAGGAAAGACCGAAGGAAGACCAGTTTAAGTTAAAGAAAACCAGTATGAAATTTATGACAGCATTAGGACTTTCTTTAAATAACTTAAAGACCAAGAAGGGAAGAACCTTTTTAACTGCCTTTGCTTCCAGCATTGGTATCATAGGTATTGCTGTTATATTAAGTTTATCTACAGGATTCCAGACACAGATTAATAATTATCAAAGTGATGCTATGTCGGAATTTCCGGTAATTATCACCCAGAGTACATCAGAAGTAGATATGGAAAAAATGCAGCAACAGCATGCAGAAGCCATGGGTGAGGTGGAATATCCGGATACAGATGAAGTAAAACTATACGATCCAATGGAGAACATTATCATCCATAAAAATGATTTCACGAATGGATTTATTGATTATATTGAGGCAGTAGATCCTAAGATTTGTTCCAGTATAGGATATACTCGTTTGGTTAATATGAATCTGGTAATGAAGAAAGAGGATTCCTATATTCCTGTGATGTTTGGCTCTTTAATGTCTTCCGCATCCTCTATGTCTTCTATGACTTCTATGAGTGGAATCGGACTTTCTAGTTATCCAAACAGTTTGCATGAAGGAGAAAGCTATCTGGAAAAGAATTATGAATTACTTGCCGGAGAATATCCAACCCAGGCCACAGACTTGATTTTGGTAATCGAACCTTCCAATAAGATTAATGTGAATACTATGATGGCACTTGGATTCGAAACAGAAGATGTAGAAAATATTAAGTTTAGTGATATTGTTGGTACAGAATATAAATTAGTAGGTAATAATGATTATTATAGTCAGGTAGATTATAATGGTGCGAATGTTTATATGCCAGGTACAGATTATGAAGCAATGTATCAGGCTGAGGGAAGTAAAACTTTGACCATAACAGGTGTGGTTCGTCAGAAGGAAGGAACTAACATGGGATTGCTGGCTACCGGTATTGCATATAGTGATGATTTATCCCAATTAGTAATTGACGATGCCATGGAATCTGACATTGTAAAGGCACAAAAAGAAGTAAATTACAATGTAATGTCCATGGAAGAATTTGCAGACGAAGATACGAAAGATATGTTTGTTTCGTATTTAGGCGGTGATGCTACACCATTTATGGTATTGGTATTCCCTAAGGATTTTGAATCCAAAGATAAGATTTTGGAATATTTAGACCAATTTAATGAAGGAAAAGAAGCCGACGACCAGATTGTTTATACTGACCTGGCAGGAACGATTTCAGACATGACTTCCGGAATTATGGATGGTATTACAGTAGTATTGATTGCTTTTGCAAGTATTTCGCTTGTGGTTAGTTTGATTATGATTTGTATTATTACCTATACTTCAGTATTAGAAAGAACCAAGGAAATCGGTATCTTAAAGGCATTAGGTGCCAGAAAGAAAGATATTACCCGTGTATTTGATGCAGAAACCTGCCTGCTTGGAATTTTCTCCGGAACGTTAGGTGTATTCATTGCATGGTTATGTACATTCCCAATCAATGTAATCATTGAAGGTATGACAGAATTACAAAATTGTTCTCATCTTCAATTAAAGCATGCAGTTGCATTGGTTATCATCAGTACCATATTAACTATGATTGGTGGACATATCCCAGCGAAGATGGCAGCAAAGAAAGATGCAGTAGAAGCATTAAGAAGTGAATAAAGCAAGATGATTTATGTTAAAGTTGCGGGAGCACAGAGTGCGTAGCAATTCGCAGAAAGGATGGGGTAAATATCGTTTATCTCATCCTCATAATTGATAAATCTTCTATCGTTTATATAACGCAGCAAGGACTTAAAAAGTGATTGCTGCGTTATGTGTTAATCTGTTTTTTTCACAGTAACCTGACATTTGCTGACAGGTTACGTAATATACAAAATATTTTCTTACGAATAGAAGAAATGATAGGAATTTCGATGAAATTGTGATAAAATAGAACTACTCAAAACAACAGAAAAAACGTAGAAGTTTTATGGTTGTTTTAGACAGTTTTACAAAATAAGTCGAACAAAGTATTCTTTAAGGCTAGGGGTGATGGTTATGGAAAAAGTCTTTTTAATCTGCCTTATCATTGGTTGTGTGATTCCGCTTCTTACATTAGTGTTTAGTGGAATTGCGGATGCATTTGATGGTGTGTTTGATTTCATTGACTTTGATATGGATGCGGGATTTGAAATAGGTGATACCACGATTTGCTTATTGCCATTGTCCATAAATAGTATCTGTACCGGATTGTTAATTTATGGATTAC
Organism: Lachnospiraceae bacterium; assembly: GCA_017399685.1. Classification (GTDB taxonomy): domain Bacteria; phylum Bacillota; class Clostridia; order Lachnospirales; family Lachnospiraceae; genus RGIG1668. The sequence continues at coordinate 63,891 of JAFQBM010000027.1, read as the reverse complement.
TTGGAACCTTTCTTTATGATGGAGATAACTTCTTATTTGTGAATTTGATTGGAATAGGATTTGCTTATCTGGCAGCGGTGGTAGTCCAGACTTTGATTCGTAAATTACGAAAAGTGGAGCATACGACCTATTCAAAAGAGCAGTTGCTTTTGTTTGATGCAAAGGTGATTCATACCATTGTAGAAGGTGGATTTGGTGCTATCAGTGTTTCTACCTATGACGGAATCACCAGTACCTATCCGGCGAAAGCCCAGAATCCTAAGCAAAAAATCAGCCAGGATACCATTGTTACTATCGTAGAATTTCAGGAAAAAATGGCGATTGTAAAACCAAAAGAGTGTTAAAAAATGTGAGGAGGAATTACAGTATGGATTTAAACGAATTGATTGCAGTAGTTTTAGTTGTCATTGGAGTGTTTGTCATTCTTTCTGTCATCCTTTCTATGTGGAAAAAGGTTCCACAGGATAAGGCGGCAGTAGTTACCGGTCTTAGAAAGAAGATTATTACTGGTGGTGGTGGATTGGTCATTCCGGTTTTGGAACGAATCGATTATATTTCCCTTGGTAACATTCAGATTGATGTAGTAACAGAGGAGAGTATGTCCTCTCAGGGTGTACCGATTGCAGTGGTAGGTACCGCAGTTATTAAGGTAAAGAATGAACAGACTGCGATTTTTAATGCTATTGAGCAGTTTACTGGAAAGAATGAGACTCAGATTGAGGCATCCATTAAGAATACTGCCACCAATGTTTTGGAAGGTAAGTTACGTGAAATCGTTTCTACCATGACAGTAGAAGAAATTTACCGAGACAGAGAGACCTTTGCTTCTAAAGTACAGGAAGTGGTTGGTACAGAATTAATGGAAATGGGCTTGGAAGTAAAAGTCTTCACCATTAAAGATATCAACGATACGAATGGATACATACAGGCATTAGGTGTAAAGCAGATTGCAGAAAAGAAAAAGGATGCAGAAATTGCGAAAGCAGAAGCGAACAGAGAAGCTCAGATTGAAACTTCAAAAGCAAGACGTGCCGGTGAACAGGCAAGATTACAGGCAGAAACAGAAATTGCAGAAGCGAACAAGTTAAAACAGGTACAAGAAGCATCCTATATGCAGGAACAACAGGCTGCGAAAGCGAAGGCAGATGCTGCTTACGATATTCAAAAGAATATTACCCAGAAGGAAGTCATTGCAGCCCAGTTAGATGCAGAATTATTAAAACAGGAAAGACAAAAAGATATCGAAGCCGCTCAGGTGCAAATCGATATCGTAAAGGAACAAAAAAATATCGAACTTGCTCAAAAGCAGGCAGAACGTAAGAAAGAAAGTCTTCGTGCAGAAGTAGTAGAACCTGCCATTGCAGAAAAAGAAAAGCAACAAACCATGGCAGATTCTGAAAAGTATCGTAAGATTGCCCAGGCAGAAGCAGAGGCAGAAGCGAAGAAGAAATTTGCTATCGCAGAAGCAGAAGCTCAGAAAGTTAGAGCAATGGCAGAGGCAGAAGCCATTAAAACCACTGGTCAGGCAGAAGCGGATGTTATCAGCCAAAAAGGTAAGGCAGAGGCAGAAGCCATTCGTGCCAAAGGTATCGCAGAAGCAGAAGCCATGCAGAAGAAAGCGGAAGCTTACCAGCAATATACAGGTGCCGCAGTTGCAGAAATGTTAATTCAGGTATTACCGGATATGGCAGGAAAGATTGCACAGCCATTATCACAAATTGATAAGATTTTAATTATGGACAATGGAAATGGAAACGGTGTAGGTAATGTTGCCGGAAATGTAACGGGAGTTATGGCTCAGGTGTTTGAATCCATGAAGGAAGTAACAGGAGTGGATTTAAGCGATTTGATTAAGGCGAAAGGTTACGATGCACAGGTAACCAGAAATATAAATGTTACCGGTGTGGAAGCACCTATGGTTCAGATTGCAAAAGAATCAGAGAAGACAATAGAATAAATGAAGATGACTTATAGTCATAGTTAAAGGGACACTTCACATAAATAAGTGTCCCTTTTGCATATATCAATGAGCAAAAAACTTTCAATCCATTCATTTTTTCATATTTCATAAAAAAATCTCTTTCAATATATACCAATTCATGTTAAAATGGAGATTATGAGAAAGTGAACTTAAAAATAAAAGGTGCGTTGCCAGTAATGCATAAACCGTAATGCACGATATGTAATTAGGAGAAAATATCATGGAAAATGAAGTAGTATCAAAGAATTTTATAGAACAAATCATCGAGAAAGATTTAGAAGAAGGAAAATGTACCAAGATTGTAACCCGTTTCCCGCCGGAACCAAATGGTTACCTTCATATTGGACATGCTAAATCCATCTTATTAAATTATGGTCTGGCAAAGAAATATGGCGGTCAGTTTAATTTAAGATTTGATGATACCAATCCTATGAAAGAGAAAACAGAATTTGTAGAATCCATTCGAAAAGATGTAGAATGGCTGGGGGCAGATTTTGAAGACCATCTTTTTTATGCCTCTGATTATTTTGATGCCATGTATGAAGGAGCAGTAAAGTTAATCAAAAAAGGAAAGGCATATGTTTGTGACTTATCTGCAGATGAGATTCGTGAATATAGAGGAACGTTAAAGGAACCGGGGAAAGAAAGTCCTTATCGTAACCGTTCCATTGAAGAAAATCTGGATTTATTTGAAAGAATGAAGAATGGGGAATTCGAAGATGGTTCTAAGGTATTGCGTGCAAAGATAGATATGGCTTCCGGTAACATTAACATGAGAGATCCTGTTATTTATCGTGTTGCCCGTATGTCTCACCATAATACCAAGGATAAATGGTGTATTTATCCAATGTATGATTTCGCTCATCCGATTGAAGATGCAGTGGAAGGAGTGACTCATTCTATTTGTACTTTGGAATTTGAAGACCACAGACCACTTTACGATTGGGTTATCAATGAATTGGAATTTGAAAACAAGCCAAAACAGATTGAATTTGCCAAGTTGTACCTTACCAATGTAATCACCGGTAAGAGATACATTAAAAAATTGGTAGAAGATGGCATTGTAGATGGTTGGGATGACCCTCGTCTGGTGTCATTAAGTGCCCTTAGAAGAAGAGGATTTACCAAAGAATCCATTCAGATGTTTATGGAATTATCCGGAGTATCTAAGGCGCAAAGTTCATCGGATTATGCCATGTTTGAATATTGTATCCGTGAAGATTTAAAAATGAAGTGTAATCGTATGATGGCAGTGTTAGATCCGATTAAACTGGTGATTGATAATTATCCGGAAAATCAGGTAGAATATCTTGACGTGGAAAATAATCAGGAAAATGAAGAAATGGGAAAACGTCAGGTTCCATTCTCGAAAGTGCTTTATATTGAAAGAGAAGACTTTATGGAAGAACCTCCAAAGAAGTATTTCAGATTGTTCCCAGGAAATGAAGTTCGTTTAAAGAATGCGTATTTTGTTACTTGTACTGATTTTGTCAAAGATGAAAATGGTAATGTAGTAGAAGTACATTGTACCTACGACCCTGCGACTAAGAGTGGAAGCGGATTCGCAGAAAGAAAAGTAAAAGGAACCATTCATTGGGTAGATGCTTCTCAGGCAGTAAAAGCGGAAGTAAGATTATATGAAAATATCATTGATGAAGAAAAAGGAAAATTAAATGAGGACGGTTCATTGAATTTAAATCCGAATTCTTTGGTAGTAATGAAAGAATGCTATATGGAACCAGCATTAAAGGATGCAAAACCATTAGAGAGATTCCAGTTCTTACGTCATGGATATTTTTGCGTAGATACAAAAGACAGCAAGGAAGGAAATCTTGTGTTTAACCGAATTGTTTCGTTAAAAAGCTCATATAAAAAGTAAATTGTAACAGTTAGAACCGGTAGCTTTTTGCAGACACGGTTTCGAAACAAGGTGCTTACAATACAAAGAGAATTTAGTAATGCAAGTTTATTCGTGAATGTAAGATAAATATTGGAGGTATTGGTGATGGGGGATATGAATTTATTTTCTGGCCTGGAAGCACTAGGATTTGATTCATTAGACGAAGTCAAGATATTCGAAGAAAAGAAGGAACAGGGAACAGAGAAAGAAGAAAAAGTAGAAGAGTTTCATGAAAAAGACATGCTTTATCTAAAAACATATCAATGCCCGATTTGCGACCATGAAAATAGAGTATTAGCCGTCCGGCTTGGAAAACTTCGGACATCTGGGATTGATACAGATTTAAGACCGATTTATGAAAAAATGGATCCTTTAAAATACGATGCAGTGGTTTGTGAGAAGTGTGGTTATGCAGCATTGTCGAAGTTTTTTTCCAGCATTATGTCTCGTCAGGCAAAACTGGTAAAAGAAAAAATCACCCCTAGTTTTAGAGGGATTAACAATGATTTGGAAGTATATTCCTATGATGAGGCGATTTTAAGGCATAAACTGGCATTGCTTTGTACCGTGGTAAAGGGTGGAAAAGACAGTGAAAAAGCATATACCTGTCTAAAACTTGCCTGGATGTTAAGGGGCAAAAGAGATAATATTTCCACAGACGGAAGTAAAGCAAGACAGATTGCAATTGAACTGCAAAAAGAAGAACATGCTTTATTAGTAAATGCTTATTCGGGATTTGATGCAGCATTTTCGAACGAACCTTTTCCAATGTGTGGTATGGATCAGGTAACGCTTATGTGTATTATGGCGGATATTTGCAGAAGATGTGGGCAGTACCAGACGGCAAAACGTTGGATTAGCAATATTTTAGTGGATAAGGCTGCACCGGAACGGATTAAGAATAAGATGAGGGATTTAAAAGAGCTTGTAAGCAAAGAAGAAAAATTAGCAAAACAGGGATAGGAACAGAGGAATCAGAATCATGAGTAAAATAAAATTTCATAATCATTCACAAAAACAGCCAGATGAGAGAAAATATGTATTTTTAGTTTTGTCTCAGACATCTACATTTCCTGCTAAAATGATTCGATGGTATACCAGAGAACCTTATGCCCACGCATCCATTGCTTTGGATGTAGAGTTAAGGGAAATGTATAGCTTCGCAAGAAAGAAAGTAAATAATCCTTGGGACAATGGATTTATCAAGGAAGATATTGAAGCGGGCGTATTTGGTAAATTTAAAGAAACCAAGTGCAGTATTTACGCATTAGAAGTAAGTGACCAGCAATACGAAAGATTAAAGCAGGAGATACAGGTATTTAAAGATAATCAGGATATCTATACCTATAATTATCTTGGAATTGTAGGTGCTATGATACATAGACCGGTAGAACGGAAAACCCAGTATTTTTGTTCACAGTTTGTGGCATATATACTTGAGAAAAGTGGCATTGATTTATTTCATAAAAACTGTGGTCTGGTACGACCAAAAGATTTTAGACTATGTCCGAAATTATCAAGAATATATAAAGGAAAAATCAGAAATTACAGAAGCTCCTGGGTACCGAAAAACTGGGATATCTTAACCAATGAAATTCATACTTTGGATTTTGAGAATTTTACTGTGAATGCCTTTGATTTTGCCAATGTTCATCTGAATGATTTAGTATTGCATTAGGAGACGAAGGAAGAATGAATCAGTTTTTTGCAATGATGTCAAGAATGAAGTATATCGAGCGGTGGGCGTTGATGCGTAATGCAAGACAGGAAACCATTAGCGAGCATTCCATGGAAGTCAGTATGCTGGCTCATGCGTTGGCTGTAATAGGAAATAAACGATTAGGGAAGAATTATAATGCTGAAAAAGCAGCTCTGATAGGACTTTATCATGATGCCAATGAAATTATTACAGGAGATATGCCAACTCCTGTGAAATATGCCAATGATAAGATAAAAGATGCTTATAAAGAGGTGGAAAAAGTAGCTTGTGAAAAGTTACTTTGCATGTTGCCGGAGGATATGCGGAAATCCTATGACAGCATTTTTTTCACAAAGGAAGAAGATGCAGCACTTTGGAAACTGGTGAAGGGGGCAGATAAGCTTTCTGCCTATATTAAGTGCATTGAAGAGGAAAACGCAGGAAATAAAGAATTTTCAACGGCAAAGAACACGATATATGAGCAGTTAAAAGAAATACAATCAGAAGAAGTTAAAATTTTTATGACAGAGTTTTTGCCAGCATATGGAAAGACTTTAGATGAATTAAGTCAGGGAAGTAATCTGGAGGTATGAAATCTGAGAAAACAACTCATAGGTAGTAAGAAGTCAAAATATCATGTTCTCAAATATTATGAAATGGCAGGAGCAAAGTGATGGCAAAGGAAGAACGAGAAAATAATGTAAATGTGGATATAAAGGAAACTGGACAAACTGGAACTTTGTTAAGAGAGACTGGCCCAGAGGAAGAAGCAGAAAATATAAATTTTCAAAATAGTAATCCTGATACCCAGGTAATTCTGGTGGAGGGAAACGAACAGACGAACTCTTTTAATTGGAGATTAACCAAAAAGAATATAGGAAGTTTTTTCGTGATTGCCCTTTCTATGATTTTTTTCTTCTTTTTATTTCGAATTGACAAGGTAGCAGTTCTTGTAGATGAGGCCATCAGTGTATTACAGCCAATTATACTGGGAATTGTAATGGCGTATTTACTGAATCCTATTGAAAAGTTTATGGAGAGCAGGATACTGAAGTTAAAAAAAGAACCAGGAGCGAAATACCGTAGATTTGCTAAAAACATGGGTATTTTACTATCCATCTGTATTGGTATCTTTATTGTTGCTTTTTTAGTAATGACAGTAGTACCACAGTTTATATCCAGTGCTCAGGACATTATTGTGGAGCTTCCGGATAAAATGAATAAATTAGTCAGTTGGGCAAATAATAAATTTTCAGAAGATACAGAATTTAACCGGACGGTAAATGATTTGCTTAACTCCTCTGTTATTTATGTGGAAAACTGGATGCAGACAGAGCTGTTAAATACATTAAATGTGATTGCTGTTTCTTTTACTTCCGGCTTAATCAGTGTGTTCAATGTTTTAAAGAACTTTTTTATTGGTATTTTTGTTGCTATTTATGTTATGGCAAGCAAGGATCATTTTGTAAGTGTAGGAAGGAAAATGTGTTACGCGTTCTTACCACAAAAGAAAGCTAGTGTATTATTTGAAATCATGCAGCATTGTCATAGAACCTATAGTGGATTTATCAATGGTAAGTTGATTGACTCCTTTATTATTGGTATGCTCTGCTATGCAGGTGTTTCCTTTATGGATTTGGAAAAGTATAAGATGTTAATTAGTGTAATCGTAGGTGTAACCAATGTAATTCCTTTCTTTGGACCATTTATTGGAGGAATTCCTTGTGTAGTTTTGATTATGCTGGTTGATTTTAAAACAGGAATTTATTTAGGAATATTTATTATTTTGCTTCAACAGTTGGATGGAAATGTGATTGGTCCTATGATTTTAGGAGATTCCACTGGATTATCTCCTTTCTGGGTTATCTTTGCTATCCTGGTAAGTGGCGGATTATTTGGTTTTATCGGTATGTTAATCGGTGTTCCTACCTTTGCGGTAATCTATTATCTGATTAAACGCGTGGTAGAGGCAAAATTAGAAAAAAAGGGTATGCCGAAAGAAACCAGCCATTATTAAATCGGGATATATTTAGATAATGGGCAGTTTACGCAGGAAAAATGAATTGGATAAGCTGATGTGTCTATAGCCGTGAATGTTTCCGGTTAAGTTTACATCAGCTTATTGTACTTTATTGGGAAATTCCATAATTGCTCTGGTAAATAAAACAAAGGAAATGAAGCATGCTGGAAGATTTTTAAAAAGTGATTGGAGGAAAAGATGGAACAGGAATGGTTATTAAAACGAATTATGGATTTGGCTGAAAAATCCTATCGGAATAATTTGTATACCTATACGCATTTTTTAAATCCAGAGGAACTTAGCTGTTTTCTAGCGAAAAAAGAGGACTTTGCTTCTTTTGCTTATCAGGTGTTTGGAGGAAATGAAAACTGTGAAAGAAAAATGATAGGATTTGGAAATCCGCAGGAGTTGGGGTATGAAGGGGAATTTCCGATTCAATTAATTAAGATTTCTCCCTTGTTGCTAAAGTTTGCGAAGGATTTTTCTCATAGAGATGTTCTTGGTGCTATTATGCATCTTGGCATAGAGAGGGATGTAATCGGAGATATTATGGTAAAGGATAAGTTTGCATATGTATATTGTGAAAGCAGTATTACAGAATTTATCATAGAACACCTTGAAAAGGTCAGAAATACCAATGTAAAGTGTGAAGTGGCAGACTTATCCCTGCCGGAATTAAGTCCTACATTAAAAGAAGAAAAAGTAATCGTTGCTTCACTGCGGCTGGATGCGTTGATTTGTGCGGTGTTTAAACTTTCCAGAAAAGAAGTTTTAGAATATTTTCGAAGTAAAAAGGTATTTATGGATTATGCTGTGGTGGAGAATAACAGTGTCAAGGTAAAAGAAGGTAGTATCATTAGTGTGAGGGGATTTGGAAAAATCTGTTTCAAACATATTTGTGGAGAAACAAAAAAAGGAAAAATTATGGTAGTTTATGACCGATATGTTTAAAAGATGAGTGTATTTTTTCTGAGGTTTGCAGTTTCTAAAAATATGTGATAAGATGAATAAATAAAAGGAAAAAGGACGAAGAACAGTGGATATATTAGGACATTTAAGAACCATTAACCGACATAAATTCATGGTAATGAAATATTGTTTTAAGGTTGGATTATATAAACAGGGATTATTGCATGATTTGTCAAAATATACACCCAGCGAATTTATCATAGGTGCGAAGTATTATCAGGCAGGAAAACGCAGTCCCAACAATGCAGAACGAGAAGAAAAAGGATTTTCTTCAGCCTGGCTGCATCACAAAGGAAGAAATAAGCATCACTGGGAATTTTGGACGGATTATGTTCCTGGTGTAAATCATCTTACGGGCTGTAAGATGCCGAAAAAATACGTGGTTGAGATGTTTCTGGACCGGGTGGCAGCAAGTAAAAATTATAACCGGGGAAATTATAAAGATGATTTTCCGTTGGACTATTACTTAAAGGGACGTGACCATTACAGTCTGCATCCGGATACGAAACGTTTATTAGAAAAACTTCTGCATATGCTAGCAGAAAAAGGAGAAGAAAAAACACTAAAATATTTAAAAGAGGAACTAGTTCCTAGAATAAAAAGAAGGAACAGGAAAATATTTAAAAGAAGAACTGGTCCAAAGAATAAAAAGAAATAACAGCCAAGATTACGTTATGAGAAACATTAAAAACTGAGTTTAGGTATTGTGAAACTATCCAAAACGTATATTGAGTGATGCAAAAGAAATAAACACATAAGCAGGTGCTATGAGGCCGTCGGTACTTAATGAGAGGCTTGCCTCGAATTTAGTACCGCTACGAGCCGAACGCAGCGAAAGCGCGCCTGCGATGTTTTATTTCTTTTGTATCGCTCTTGCAAAAATAAAGTTTCGCAATAAGCTGCCAGTATACAAAGGGAGGTAACACCATGTCATTTAGCCATTTACATGTGCATACGGAATATAGTTTGTTGGATGGCTCCAGTAAGATTAAAGAATTATTAAAACGGGCAAAAGAACTGGGAATGGACAGCATGGCGATTACAGACCATGGAGTCATGTATGGAGTCATAGATTTTTATCGGGAAGCCAAAGCGGTAGGGGTAAAACCTATTATTGGATGTGAAATCTATGTTTCGCCAGGCTCCAGATTCGACAGGGAAGTAGTAAAAGGAGAAGAACGATATCACCATTTAGTGCTTTTGGCAGAAGATGATAAGGGATATCATAATCTGATGAAAATTGTTTCCAAAGGCTTTACAGAAGGATTTTACTATAAACCCAGAGTGGATAAAGAAGTGTTAAGGCAGTATCATGAGGGAATCATTGCTCTAAGTGCCTGCCTTGCAGGGGAAGTTTCTACTTTCTTAAAGAAAGATAACTATGAAGACGCGAAAAAAGCTGCCCTTAAGTATCAGGAAATCTTTGGTGTAGGGAATTTTTATCTGGAACTACAAGATCATGGCTATGAGGAGCAGCAAAAGGTAAACAGTGGTCTTTTACGTCTTTCTAAGGACACAGGGATTCCCATGGTTGCTACCAATGATATTCATTATACCTATAAAGAAGATGAGAAGGCCCACGATATTTTACTTTGTATTCAGACCGGGAAAAAGGTACAGGATGAAGACCGCCTCCGTTACGAAGGAGGGCAGTTTTATTGCAAGTCACCGGAAGAAATGGAGGAGTTATTTCCTTATGCCTTGGATGCTTTGGAGAACACAGGGAAAATCGCAGAGCGTTGTAATGTAGAAATCATATTTGGAGAGCAGAAGGTGCCGAAATTTGATGTTCCGGCTCCTTATGATGCTTATGGTTATTTAAAGAAATTATGTGAAGAAGGCTTGATAAAACGTTATGGAGACACTCCTTCGGAAGAATTAAAAGAAAGACTTTCTTACGAATTAAATACCATAAAGGAAATGGGATATGTAGATTATTTCCTTATTGTAAGTGACTTTATTTCTTATGCAAAGAATCACGGCATTGCAGTAGGACCGGGGCGAGGTTCTGCGGCAGGTAGTATTGTTTCTTATTGTCTTGGGATTACAGACATCGACCCTATCCGTTATAGTTTGCTGTTTGAACGTTTCTTAAATCCGGAACGTGTTTCCATGCCGGATATTGACGTGGATTTCTGTTTTGAACGTAGACAGGAAGTCATCGATTATGTAGTAGAAAAGTATGGGAAAGATAAAGTGGTTCAGATTGTAACCTTTGGTACTATGGCGGCAAAGGGTGTACTTCGCGACGTTGGAAGGGCGTTGGATATGCCATATGCCAAGGTGGATGTCATTGCGAAAATGATACCCCAGGAACTAAACATTACCATTGATAAGGCTTTGGAGTCCAATCCTGAATTTGCAAGGGCTTATGAAGAACAGGAAGATGTTCATTATCTGGTGGATATGGCGAAGCGTTTAGAAGGTCTGCCAAGACATACTTCCATGCATGCAGCAGGTGTGGTAATTGGACAAAGACCCATTGATGAATATGTTCCCCTATCGAAAGGGGCAGAAGATGCCATTACCACACAGTTCACCATGACCACCATTGAACAGCTGGGACTTTTAAAAATGGACTTTTTAGGACTTAGAACCCTGACAGTTATTCAGAACGCAGTGCGTATGATTAAGGAAAAGAAGAATCCAGAATTTAACATAGAAGGCATTGATTATGAAGATGCCAATGTATTTGAAATGATTGGACAAGGAAAGACAGAGGGTGTGTTCCAGTTAGAATCTGCCGGGTTTAAGTCTTTCATGAAGGAACTAAAACCAAAAAGTTTAGAGGATATCATTGCGGGAATTTCTTTGTATCGTCCGGGTCCCATGGATTTTATTCCTCAATACATCAAAGGAAAGAATCACCCGGAAGAGGTTCAGTATGCCTGTCCTCAGTTGGAAAAGATATTGGATCCTACCTATGGTTGTATTGTTTATCAGGAACAGGTTATGCAAATCGTTATGGAACTGGCAGGCTATACCTTGGGAAGAAGTGATTTGGTACGACGTGCCATGTCTAAGAAAAAAGCAGATGTCATGGAGAAGGAACGTAAAAACTTCGTGTATGGAAATGAGGAGGAACAGGTTCCGGGCTGCGTAAATCGTGGCATTTCTGAGGAAGTGGCGAATCATATTTTTGATGAAATGACGGACTTTGCAAAATATGCCTTTAATAAGTCCCATGCGGCAGCTTATGCGGTGGTTTCCTATCAGACTGCATATCTAAAATGTTATTATCCTGTGGAGTTTATGGCGGCATTGCTTACTTCTGTTATTGATAATCCAAAGAAAGTAGCGGATTATGTCATTGAATGTAAGAAGATGGGAATTGAAATGCTGAAACCAGATATTAATGAAAGTATCAGCGGTTTTAGTGTTTCAGAAGGAAATATCCGATATGGTTTGACCGCACTAAAGAGCGTTGGCCATAATGTCATTGAGTCCATTGTAAAAAATAGAGAAGAATTTGGAAAATATAAGGATTTATCTGATTTTATTGAGAGGCTTTCCAGTAAGGAAGTGAACAAACGTACCATTGAAAGTTTTATTAAGGCAGGTGCATTTGATGGCTTTTTGGTGAACCGCCGTCAAATGTTATTAACATATACGACTTTGGTAGATGAAATTACAAAAGAAAAGAAACATTCCATGGCAGGACAGATGTCATTGATGGATTTATTGGGAGAAGAAGAGAAGAAGGACTTCCAGATAAAGTACCCAGCTGTAGAAGAACTTCCTAAGGAAGATTTACTGGCATTTGAAAAAGAAGTAACCGGAAGTTATATTACCGGGCATCCTTTGGAGGAATATCAGGAAGAACTTGTGAAGAATGTTACTGCCTACACGACAGATTTTATGCTGGATGATGAAACGGAGAATGTGATGGCGTTAGATAATGAAACTTACATTCTGGGCGGTTTAATTTGCGACATTACTTATAAACTAACCAAACATAATCAAAATATGGCATTTATTAAGATTGAAGATTTGGTAGGAACTGTGGAAGTCATTATTTTTCCAAAAGTCTATGATAAATTTAAAGATTTGCTGGTCATGGATAAGAAGGTATATGTAAAAGGAAGGGCACAGACTTCAGAAGATGGCGGTAAGTTAATCTTAGAGCGTATGGTGGCATTCGAACAGATGCCGAAGGAAGTATGGATTCAGTTTACCAATATGGAAGAATACAAAGAAAAAGAAATGAAGTTAAATGATATCCTTTGGGAATTTCCGGGACATAATCCTGTGGTGATTTATGTGCGAGAAGAAAGAAAGGCAAAAACTCTTCCGGTCAATTTAAGTGTCAGGGAAGATGAGGAACTGTTGCAGGAATTAATTCAGGAATTTGGTGAAAAGAACGTAAAAGTAGTAAAAAAATCCATATAAGGGCAGATACGATGATAACAACAATCAAAAATCAACAGATAAAAAATATCATAAAATTAAACAAAAGCAGCAAAGACAGAAAAGAACAGGGCGTTTTTTTGGTGGAAGGTGTTCGGATTTGCAAAGAAATCCCGGCTTCCTGGAATCCTATATTTTATGTCAGTGAAGAATACTACAATCAGAAAAAAGAAGAAGTATTGGACATCATAAAAGGTCAGGAATATGAACTGGTGACGAAAGAAGTCTTTGATAAGATTTCAGACACAAAGACTCCTCAGGGCATTCTGGCTTTGGTAAAACAGCCGGAGTATACCTTGGAGGAACTTCAAAAAGAAGAAAATCCTATGTTGATGGTATTGGAAAATCTACAGGATCCTGGGAATTTGGGGACGATTATTAGAAGCAGTGAGGCAGCCGGGGTAACTGCTGTGATTTTAAGCAAAGATACTGTAGATATTTTTAATCCTAAGGTAATTCGTGCTACCATGGGTTCCATTTTCCGGGTTCCCTTTATTTTGAATCAGGATATGGAAGAACTGGTTTCCTGGCTTAAAAGGAAGAATATTACCACTTATGCAGCTCATCTGGATGGAAAGGATTTTTATCAGGAAGATTTAAAAAAACCAACTGCCTTTTTCATTGGAAATGAAGGGAATGGTTTAAGTGCTGGTTTAACCGAAGCCGCAGATAAAAAGATTAAAATTCCAATGAGCGGTAGTGTGGAATCTTTAAATGCTGCCATAGCAGCAACGATTTTGGCATATGAAGGAAAAAGACAAAGATGGATATCAGAATAAATGAAACTGTGTAACAACGAAAGATTTCGTCTTTCAGATAGAAAGAGTTTACAATATAGAGAATTAGGAAGAAAATTCCTGAGAAAGGATAAAATCGGGTGTAAAGAATGGTAAAAGAAGCAGTATTTCATAAGATGAATCAAGAATACGCATTTTGTGCAGGAGAGCATCGCTTTGTAATTCGAATACGTACGAAAAAGAACGATGTAGAAGAAGTAAATATAATTTTTACGGATAAGTATTTATTTATTCATGGACAAAAAGATATCACTAAGGTTCCATGTAAAAAAGTAGCCACCGACCATTTATTTGATTATTATGAAGGAGAAATTGAAAGTAATGCACTGGTAATTAAGTATTACTTTGAGTTAATAGATTCTTCTAAAACACCATGTTATTATGGAGTTTATGAATTTTTTGATGAACCTATCACAGATTTAAAATTCTTGTATGATATACCAAACAATGCAAGAAGTTCACGATTATTTGAGCCTATAGAATGGATGCAGGATGGAATTGTATATCAGATTTTTCCGGACAGATTCTCTCGTGGCACGAAGAAGGAAGAGTCCATAAAGGCTGGAAAAGAGGAAGGACTCACGGATTGGAATGCAAAACCTCATTTTACGGATAAATTTGGTGGTACCATACAGGGAATTACGGAAAAACTGGATTATCTGCAGGAATTAGGAGTTAGCGTATTATACTTTACCCCGATTTTTAAAGCTCCTTCTAATCATAAGTATGACACTACGGATTATATGCAGATAGACCCTGATTTTGGAACAGAAGAAGATTTAAAAGAGCTGACAAAGGAACTTCATAAAAGAGGAATGAAACTGGTTCTGGATGGAGTATTTAACCATTCCGGATGGACGTTTGCACCATTTCGGGATGTGATGGAAAAACAGGAAAAATCGGAATATAAGGGCTGGTTTCAGATTCATAAGTTTCCGATAGGTCCCATTGTAAGAGGTGTGATACCAAACTATGGTGCGTTTTCTTATTATGGAGGAATGCCACAGTTGAATCCGGATTGTCCGGCAGTAAGGGAATATGTTAGTAAAATGATAGCATATTGGATGGAAAATTTTCAAATTGACGGTTGGAGAATGGATGTGGCAGATGAGGTAACACCTGGATTCTGGCAGTTCTTTCGAAATGAAGTAAAAAAGCATAAGAAGGATGCAGTGATTATTGGAGAAATCTGGTATGATTCTTCTGCCTGGTTACAGGGAGATCAGTTCGATACAGTGATGAATTATCCGTTCCATACAGCTATGACAGAATGGATTGCGAATGAACAGGGAAAAGCGGAGGACTTCGTAAGCCGTTTAGGTTTTGTCAGAGGAAATTATCATAATACAGCAGTATCAATGTTGTGGAATCTGATTGGAAGTCATGATTGTTCCAGATTTTTAACAGCCTGCAATGAGGATAAGAGAAAATTAAAAATGGCAGTAACACTTCAAATGGCATGGACTGGTGCTCCAATGATTTATTATGGAGACGAAGTAGGAATGACAGGGGGAGGAGACCCGGATTGCAGAAGAGGAATGGTATGGGAAGAAGAAAAACAGGATAAAGAACTTTTCGCTTATTACCAGAGATGGATTTCCCTTAGAAAAGAACACGAAATTATGCGAAGAGGGGATGCCATCCCGGTTTTAACAGACAATGAAAAAAATCTGATTTTATTGAAAAAAGAATACAAAGACCAGGAAATGCTTCTTTTGATTTATAACAATGAAAAGGAAGATTCTATTTCAATAGAGGGAACCTATATGGATTTATTTAACGGAAAAGAATTTGACGGAAAGTTGGAACCATACAGTGTGAGATGTCTTTTAAAGAAAGAGAAGAAGTCATAAATGAGATGGTTTACCAAAAGGCTGTTTTAATACGGAAGCCTGTAAATTATCTTAAATATTTTTTCAAAAATCGAAAAAATTTATTGACATTCTCTAAAGATATAATAAAATATAATTTGTGTGAAAAAATAAAGGATAATAGAAATTCGAGGGATACGGAAGGAGAAACGATTGTGGTAACACGCGATTCCGCTGGCGAAAGCAGACAAAGAAGCCAGTATGACACAAAAACAACACAAAGAGGTACTCAGAAAGAAGAAAGAGGAGTACGAAAGCCCAATTTTAAGTCTCAGGGACAAGGAAGACCGGACCGAAATAACAATGCCGGAAAGTTCCGAAAGGACAGTGGCAGCGGTTATAACAAAGACAAAGATTTGGATAATGAAGGAAGAGCAAAGCATCGTCAGTCTTCCTCAAAGGATTCAGGTAAGACAAAAGAACTTCAAACTGATAAATTTGAGACCATTAAGCGTTTAGAACGCGAGCAGAAGACCATTAAGAAAAAAGAAGAAAGCAAGAAGAAAACAGAAAAGCAAAGACCGCAGCAAAAGGTAAAGCGGGCGAATAACGTAAATTATACCAAAGCTTATGAAAATGGTATGTATGACGATTATGAAGATATGTATTAAATAGTTTGAATCCTGGATGATTTGAACATATGGAAGTTTTCTTCATAAGGACTTTTATCACAATATTATAATAATAAAAAGCTATTGCAATCAAAATGTTATATTGCAATAGCTTTTTCTTTTACTCGTTATTTTTGTGACAGTTCTCTGCTAACAGCTTTTCAAAATCTTTCTCTAACAAAGGTTTACTAAAGAAGTAACCTTGCAGGATATCACACATCTGTTCCTGGAGAATTTTTAACTGTTCAATATCTTCTACACCTTCTGCTACAACTGCGATATCCATTTTATGGGCTAAGGTGATAATAGTGTCTGCAATAAATTCGTCTTTTGCATTTACGACGATACGGTCAATAAAACTCTTATCAATCTTTAAGGTATTGATTGGAATACGGGTAAGATAATTTAGGGAAGAATAACCCGTTCCAAAGTCATCCAAAGCGATTTTTACCCCTAAGGCTTTAATACAGTCAATAATGTATAAATTATGTTCGATAGAATCCATTAAAATGCTTTCTGTAATCTCTAACTCTAATAATTCCGGAGGTAATCCGGTAGCGGCTAGAACGTCTTGAACTACATGAATTAAAGAGTCACCGATTAACTGCGCAGGAGAGATATTGACTGAAACTACGATGTTCTTGTAACCTTGATCCATGATTCTCTTATTAAAACGACAAGCTTCATATAATGCCCAGTCCCCCAGCTCACGGATAAGACCACATTCTTCTGCAATTGGGATAAATTCTGCAGGAGAAATAAATCCAAGAATAGGGTTTTCCAAACGCATCAGGGCTTCGTATCCTATGATAATTCCGGTATGGACATTTGCCTGTGGCTGGTAAACCAGATATAAATCATGATTTTTAATGGCTTCCCGAAGAATTTCAATGACTTCTTTCTTTCGGTTGATTTCAGACTCCATGGTAGAATTAAAGAATCTAAAATCATTACGTCCTTGAGACTTAGCAGTATACATAGCGATATCTGCATTTTTCACTAATTCTTTTACGGTGTTTCCGTTATCGGGATACCTTGCAATACCAATACTCATGGAAACCATTAGGGTTTCTTCGTTAATCTGGATTGGGATACGGGAAAGCTTTAAAAGGGAGGAACAAAAGTCACTTAACTCATGTTCAGATTCAACATTCTTTTTAAAGAACAAGAATTCATCCCCACCGGTTCTGGCTAAGATGTCCCCTTCTTTTGCAAAACTGCTTAGGGAAGCAGAAATTTGTTTTAAAAGATTATCTCCATAATCATGTCCTAAAGTATCATTTACATTTTTAAAATTATCCAGGTCAATAAAAAGAATGGCATGGTGATCTGTGGACTGATTGGAGTCCTTAATAATTTCTTCCGCATAATTCATAAATGCCAGACGATTGTTTAAACCGGTTAAGGCGTCTCGGTATGCCAGTTTTGCAACCTGTGAATATTCTTCTTTTATTTCTTCCTCGTTACTGATGAATGCCTCATACATTTTAGAATAAATTACATTCTTTTTTGATATAGAGGTAGTCAGTAATTGATAACTGCTAGAAAGCTGCTTAAATTCCTCAAAAGAATGATTATCATATTGATAGTCTGGTTTATTGGAAATAAAAGCATCCATAGCTTCGTTTAAGTCAGAAACCGGTTTTAAGATTTTGCTTGCAAACCGTTTTCCTGCTTTATAGCTGATAAAAGCAACTAAAATAATATAGCAAAAGAATAATAATAAAATGGAATTAGAAAAATCGGATATTGTTAAGTGAGGGGTATTTGCAACAAAAACCCATTCATATTCCGGGATAATGGAATAGGCACTTAATATGGATTTTCCGATGCTTCTAAAGGAAGTAGTTCCACTGTTTACCTGATTGGTGTAATAGTCAGCATAGATTTCCTTTAACTGTTGGGTGGAAATCGTATAGTTTTTGGTATTATCTTCTTTGGTAAGGAGAACGTATTCCCCTTGTTTTGTAGCAAGGAACGTGTTAAGTATTTTATCGTCTCTGGATTTTGTCAAAAAATCCTGAAAATATTCACTGGAAATATCAGCGGACAGATAACCTACGGTAGTTTCGTGGCTGATAATAGGTGAAAGAATTCTAATGGAACTGGAATCCTGGGACAAGCTTACGGAAGAATTATGGTAAGCTGCTTCACACTCTGCTGGTTTCAGTGAAGTTTTCATATCAGACGAACCAGTAAGGAAGGTACCTTCTGAGCTGTACAGGGAATATTGTATGCTGTCATTGTATTCCGAAGAAGCCTGCACCAGAAGTTCAGTTACATTTGATTTATCCAATGCTTTTAGTTCCTGAATCGACAAGCAGTTTAAAGAGTCTAACAAAAGATTTCCGACTTCATTGGAAAGGCTTAAAGAACCCACTTTTTCTTTTTGTACTTCCAGTTTAGACAAAAAACCTGCCTGATAAGTAGAAACAGATTCTTCAAGACTTTTAAGGAAGTTTTTATTTGTCTCAATAGAAATAAAGGTATAACCTAAGATTCCTAACACTATGGCTGGAATCAGAGAACATAAAATCGTTAAGTTTTTAATATATCTTTTGCCATTCATAGAATTTTCCTGACACACAAAAGTTCATAGGTGACTTATGTGACATTTCCTTTCGTAAGATTTCTATTTTTATGCTGTGAGTGTCAAAAGTAAATTTTGCTACACACTGGTATTATTTATATTATATAAAATTAATAGTTTGATTACAATGGATTTTTAATTTTTTAAAAAAATACTTGTATAACGTCGAAGAAAGTTATATTATAAAAAATTGTGGTAACTGTTCAGAAACGGGCAAATTTACGCAACGTGTGTTCGGGGATGAATAGAAGCGATGAAACTATGAAAAAGTAAAAATTCCAGGAGGAAGAAGAAATGGACAAATTAAAACCCAAGTTGTTTTCGGTAATGAAGAATTACTCCAAAGAACAATTGATAAAGGATATCGTAGCAGGTATCATTGTTGCGATTGTAGCCTTACCTTTATCCATTGCCTTGGCCATAGCTTCCGGTGTATCGCCAGAGCAAGGTTTACATACAGCAATCATTGCCGGATTTTTTATTTCGTTTTTAGGCGGAAGCAGGGTTCAGATTGGTGGGCCTACAGCGGCATTTGTTATGATTATTTATGGCATTGTTAAGGATTATGGTATGAATGGATTAATCCTTGCAACTTTAATGGCTGGTGCCATTATGATACTTATGGGTTTGCTGCGGTTGGGAACTTTGATAAAATTTATTCCAACTACCATTACAGTAGGGTTCACTGCAGGTATTGCAGTTAGCATTTTTGTTCAGCAGATTAAGGATTTTACAGGAATTACACTTCCAAGAGATCCGGAGGATTTTGTAGATAGAATCTCATTGTATGCTCAGAATATGGAAGGGTTAAAACTGCAGACTGTTATTATTGGTACCATTGCATTGATTATATTGATTGTATGGCCTAAGATTACCCAGAAAATACCGGGACCTTTGGTTGCAATCATTGTAACCACCGTAATTGTAGCTGTGACAGATATGGATGTTGCTACCATTGGAAGTGCAGGCTATGAAGTTTCTTCCAAACTGCCAACCCCATCTCTTCCGGAAGGTATTACATTTGATACAGTAAAGAATTTAATTTCGCCTGCCTTTACCATTGCATTATTGGCAGCAATCGAGTCTTTGCTTTCTTGTGTTGTATCGGATGGTATGATTGGAAGCAAGCATCGCTCCAATATGGAATTAATCGGACAGGGTGTTGGTAATATGGCATCTGCATTGTTTGGTGGTATTCCTGCTACCGGTGCTATTGCCAGAACTGCGACGAACGTAAAGAATGGAGGAAGAACTCCTATTGCGGGTATGGTACATTCTCTAACTTTATTGTTAATTATGCTGGTATTTATGCCATATGCGAAACTGATTCCAATGACAACTCTTGCAGCAGTGTTAATGATGGTAGCATATAACATGAGTGGTTGGAGAGATTTCAAGGCGTTGTTAAAAGCACCAAAGAGTGATATTACGGTATTGCTTGCTACTTTTTTCTTAACCGTATTTTTTGATTTGGTAATTGCCATTGAAGTGGGTATGGTTCTTGCAGCAATGCTATTTATGAACCGTATGGCTCAGGAAACTACGGTAAGAGAATGGGAGTATGCAGAAGACGGAGAAGATGATGAAAATGATCAAGATGCCATCGGTCTTCGTCGTGTACCGAAGAAAACAGCAGTATTTGAAATTAATGGACCTATGTTCTTCGGTGCAGCAGACAAATTCGTAGACATTGTAAGAGACAGTAAAGACGGAACCAAAGTCATCATTCTTCGTATGAGAAGCGTTTCTGCTTTAGATGCAACAGCTTTTGGTACGTTGAATAAAATTTATCAGGAATGCAAGAAGATGGAGATTACCTTGATTTTATCCCATGTAAATGAACAACCGATGAAGGTAATGAAGAAAAATGGCTTTGACGAAGTAATCGGGGCAGAGAATTTTGCACCTCATATTGACGAAGCCATTGAACGGGCAAAAGCAATTGCAGGTTAAGTAAGAAATATGATACTGTTAGCACTCACTTGATGTGAGTGCTAATTTTTTCTTGACATTATGTAAAGCAAGTATTATGATAAGTATAATAAATTATAAGGAGATGTATCATAATGGCAAGTAAAGGTAGTTTATCAATTAATAGTGAGAATATTTTTCCAATCATTAAAAAATGGTTGTATTCAGATCATGACATTTTTTTCCGTGAATTAATTTCCAATGGCTGTGATGCAGTAACTAAATTAAAGAAGTTAGCATTAATGGGAGATTATAACGAACCAGATGGGGAAACATATCGTATAGATGTTTTAGTAAGTCAAAAAAATAAGACCATTACTTTTATGGATAATGGTTTAGGTATGACGAAGGATGAAGTAGAACAGTATATTAATCAGATTGCTTTTTCCGGTGCAGCAGATTTTATTGAAAAATATAAAGACAAAACCAATGAAGACCAGATTATCGGACATTTCGGTTTGGGATTTTATTCTGCATTTATGGTAGCACAGAAAGTAACCATTCAGACTTTATCCTATAAAGAAGATGCCCAAGCGGTATACTGGGAATGCGATGGCGGTACGGAATATTCTATGGAAACCGGTACTAAGACCACCAGAGGTACAGAGATTACGTTATATCTGAATGAAGACAGTTATGAGTTTTCGAATGAATATCGTGCCAAAGAAGTCATTGAAAAATATTGTTCTTTCATGCCGGTTGAAATTTATTTTACCAATGAAGATGCAGTAAAAGAAGAAAAAGTAGAAGAAGTTGTGGAAGAAGCAGAAGAAACTGAAACCACTGAAACAGCAGAAGTTCAGAAAGAAGAACCAAAGGAAGTTCCTATTAATGACCCAACTCCATTATGGACCAAGCATCCGAATGAATGTACAGAAGAAGAATACAAAGAATTTTACCGTAAGGTATTTCATGACTATAAAGAGCCTTTGTTCTGGATTCATTTAAATATGGATTATCCATTTAATTTAAAGGGTATTCTTTATTTCCCTAAATTTAACAGCCAATATGACTCTTTGGAAGGAACCATAAAGCTTTATAATAATCAGGTATTTATTGCAGATAATATCAAAGAAGTAATTCCTGAATTTTTACTTTTATTAAAGGGTGTCATTGATTGTCCGGACTTACCATTGAATGTATCAAGAAGTGCATTACAAAATGATGGATTTGTTCGTAAAATTTCAGATTATATCACTAAGAAAGTTGCCGATAAATTATCCGGTATGTGCAAAACAGAAAAAGAAAGTTATGAGAAATACTGGGATGATTTAAGTCCGTTTATTAAATTCGGATGCTTAAAGGATGATAAATTTAATGATAAAATGAAGGATTATATCCTGTTTAAGAATCTGGATGATGTATATCAGACCTTGCCGGAATATTTAGAAGCAGCCAAGGAAAAACATGAAAACAAAGTATTCTATGTAACAGATGTGACAGGACAGTCCCAATATATTAATTTATTCAAAGAACAGGGTATGCAGGCAGTGATTTTGACTCATAACATTGATACGCCTTTTATTACCCATATGGAACAGGCGAATCAGGATGTAAAATTCCTTCGTATCGATGCAGATGTTACAGATACTTTAAAAGAAGAAAGCAACGAAGAAGAATTAAAAGAGGCATCTGAAAAGCTTGGTGAATTATTTAAAAAGGCGTTAAATAAGGAAAACTTATCAGTTTCTGCTGAGAAGTTGAAAAATTCTTCATTATCTGCTATGATAACGTTATCGGAAGAAAGTCGTAGAATGCAGGAAATGATGAAAATGTACAGCATGGGCGGTGGTATGGATCCTTCTATGTTTGGAATGGGTCAGCAGACTTTAGTGCTTAATTTAAATCATCCTTTGGTACAATATGTATTAGAGAATGCAGAAGCCGAATATACCGATATGGTATGTCAGCAGATTTATGATTTGGCATTATTATCTCACAGTCCATTGGGTGCAGACGCTATGACGAAGTTTATCTTACGAAGCAATGAAATATTAGAAAAACTAACAAAGTCATAATGCTTTAGAATTACAGGCAGTTGACAGTATATGGAGAGAATATGAAGCCGGAAAAAGAAAAAACGAATCAATATGAAGAAAACCAAATGAGTGAAAATCCAGCAGAAGAAAATGGTTTAAAACAGGAAGACCATAAGGAGGATTCTGAAAGCAATGAATCTTTTGGAAAAGAACTGTTAAGCTGGGTGTTTACCATTGCAATCGCCTTGTTTTTAGGATGGTTTTTAAGCAGAGTAGTATTGTTTAATGCAAATGTACCAACCACATCCATGGAATCTACGATTATGAAAGGTGATAATTTAATCGGATTTCGTCTGGCTTATCAGTTTTCAGAGCCGGAAAGGGGAGATGTTGTTATATTCCCATATCCGGATAATACGAAGGTTAATTATGTAAAACGTATTATTGGTATGCCGGGAGAAACCGTAGAGATTTATGATGGAAATGTTTACATTGACGGTGAAATACTGGATGAGTCGGAGTATCTTACTGTAACCACAGAAGGAGAATGTGGACCATTTGTTGTACCGGAAGGCTCTTATTTCATGATGGGTGATAACCGTAATTATTCTCTGGATTCGAGATATTGGGAGAATAAATTTGTGAAAGAAGAGGATATCATTGCAAAAGTATTGTTCCGATACTATCCATCTATTGCGAAAATAGATTAACCCTCTATAAGTGGAGTTTTTCAGGATAGCCGTGAATTTTGTGGATTTGCATAGAATCATAATACTGTCAATGAATACGGAGGCAGGGAGGGATAATTTGAAAAAAGGATGGATATTGCTTGGACTCATGGTTTGCATGCTTCTAACGGCATGTGCCACGAATGAGATGGACATAGGAAGCACTTCGTCCAATGTGGAAGAAAGTAAAAAAGAAGAGGCAGTTTGGAAAGAAATACAATTTCATGATGTTGTATTTCAGATACCGGAGGAATATGAGGAAGAACTTATTTCAAAAGAAGTGATGCAGTTGGCCAAAACACAGAATTCTTCCCTTATCTTAAGATATGAATGCAATCAGGAAAAAAATATGACCAAAGAATACGCACTGGGTGAATATGCTGCGACCAAGATGTTGGAGATAGCGGGAAAATATCCACAGGCTGTTTTTGTAGAAAGTAGTATTATTGATACAGAGTATGGATATTATCTAAAATTATCTTACGAGATGATGGTGGAAGAAAAGCAGATTAATTATCAGGTGTTTTATCCTATGATGGAAAGCTATGATTTGGTCATTGAATGTTTCGATGCGAAAGATTATGAATGTACTTCCTTTTTGGAAACTGCTCAGAATATTGCAGAGAGACTGATCATAAAAGAGCAGAGTCCGAAACAGGAGCAGGCAACAGAGGACAAAGTAACACTGGCAACAGAGGTGGAAATACAAAATTAAGAAGGGTGATGAAATGTCGTTGCTGCAAAGGGAATGTAATATGTGGTTTTGCTTCCTAAAGTTACCATAATAATTATCATACACTTACACATACTAGGATTACGATAAGCAAGAGCTTTTCGATAAAAATACTAGGAAGGTGAATGTTATGTCAAACACAAGTGGTTCTAAAAACGGACGTATGGAAGTTCCAGAAGCAAAGGGTGCTATGGATAAATTAAAAATGGAAGTAGCATCTGAAATGGGCGTAAACTTAAAGAACGGATACAACGGCGATCTTACTTCAAGAGAAACCGGTTCCGTTGGTGGAGAAATGGTTCGTAGAATGATTAAAAGACAGGAAGAAGAAATGAGCAGACAAGGAGAATAATCTCTCTGCCATCTTTTAAAAACTGTTATGCTGCCACAATTCGTTGTGGCAGCATTTTTCGTATATACAGATTTTGTCATTAAATAGGAAAATGGGATGATTTTAAATTGTTTTTCTTGAACAGAAGGGACTTTATTGTGATAAATTTATAAAAAGTGTAGACATATTGGAAATATCTATGGTATAATGTGGCGATGATTATTGGTGTAAGATATTCAAGAATACCAGAGTGTTCTTGTTATGTGGCATATATCAGTTGTATGCATAATATTTTCTACCCATGAAAAGACATATAGGAGGATATTTAGAATGAATTTAACAGTAGAAAAATTAGAAAAAAACATGGCGAAGCTTACAGTAGAAGTAGGAGCAGATGTTTTTGAAGCAGCAATTAAGACAGTTTATAATAAGCAAAAGGGACAAATTTCCGTTCCAGGTTTCCGTAAAGGTAAAGTACCACAAGCTTATTTAGAAAAAATGTATGGTGCAGAGATGTTTTATGAAGATGCTGCAAATGAAGTAATTTCAAACGAATATCCAAAGGTATTTGATGAAACAGAATTAGAAATCGTATCTTCACCAGAAGTAGAAGTAGTTCAGGCTAAGAAGGGTGAACCATTTATCTTCACTGCAACCGTAGCAGTAAAACCTGAAGTTACTTTAGGTCAATACAAAGAAATCGAAGTAGAAGCAGTAAAAGTTGAAGTTACTGAAGAAGAAGTAGAAGCTGAATTAAAGAAAGAACAGGAACAAAATGCAAGAACCTTTGCGGTAACAGACAGAGCAGTTGTTTCTGGCGATGAAGTAGTAATCGACTACGAAGGATTTGTTGATGGAGTTGCATTTGAAGGTGGAAAGGGCGAAGATTATCCTCTTGTAATCGGTTCCCACTCTTTCATTGATACATTTGAAGACCAGTTAATCGGAAAGAACATTGGAGATGAAGTAGAAGTAAACGTAACTTTCCCAGAAGAATACCATGCTCCGGAATTAGCAGCAAAGCCTGCTATGTTTAAAGTAAACATTAAGAGCATCAATGCAAATGAATTACCAGAATTAAATGATGAATTTGCTCAGGATGTAGGTGGATTCGATACTTTGGACGAATACAAGAACGACATCAAGACCAAATTAGCAGAAAAGAAAGAAAAAGAAGCTAAGACTCAAAAAGAAGATAAAGTAATCGAAAAGATTATTGAAAATGCAACCATGGAAATTCCAGATGCTATGATTGATACTACTGTGAAGCAGATGGTAGATGAATTTGCTCAAAGATTAAGCTATCAGGGATTAAGATTGGAACAATACTTCCAATTCACAGGCTTAACTATGGCTAAATTTGAAGAACAATGCAAGCCACAGGCATTAGCAAGAATCCAGTCAAGATTAGTACTTGAAAAGATTGTAGAAGTAGAAAATATCACAGTATCAGATGAAGAATTAGAAAAAGAACTTTCAAATATCGCTTCTATGTACCAGATGGAATTAGATAAGTTAAAAGAATTAATGGGCGATGCTGAAAAGGATGCAATTAAGAAAGATACTGCAGTTCAAAAGGCAGTAGATTTTGTTGTAGAAGCAGCAAAGGAAGTATAAGAAATCTAAATTTTGAATAGTTATGGATTTTTAAAGAACTATGCATGAAATCTGACAGTTAGGATATCCTTATTATGGGGATATCCTAACTACATAAAAAGGGTTTTATATAGTAAAAGGAGGAAGTAAAAATGAGTTTAGTACCTTATGTCATTGAACAAACCAGCAGGGGAGAGCGTTCCTACGATATTTATTCCAGATTATTAAAAGACAGAATTATCTTTTTAGGGGAAGAAGTAAATGAAGTTACTGCAAATCTTGTAGTAGCACAGTTATTGTTCTTGGAATCGGAAGACCCAGGTAAGGACATTAATTTATATATTAACAGTCCTGGTGGTTCTGTTACTGCAGGCTGGGCTATTTATGATACTATGAAATATATCAAATGCGATGTATCTACCATTTGTTTAGGTATGGCTGCAAGTATGGGAGCATTTTTATTAGCAGGAGGTACCAAGGGTAAGAGAATGGCACTTCCAAATGCGGAAATTATGATTCATCAGCCTTTAGGCGGTGCCCAAGGTCAGGCAAGTGATATTAAGATTGCAGCAGATCATATATTAAAGACGAAAGCAAACTTAAATAGAGTTTTAAGTGAAAATACAGGAAAGCCACTGGAAATTATTGAAGTTGATACAGACAGAGATAACTGGTTAAGTGCAAAAGAAGCCATGGAATATGGTTTGATCGATAAGGTGATTGAAGGTCATTAAGAATAATCAGGAAGATTTAAAGAAATCGAGGTGAAGAAATGGCAAATCGTAAGGAAGATTCAAAGGTGAGATGTTCCTTTTGTAATAAGTCTCAGGAACAGGTTCGAAAAATTATTGCTGGTGCAAACAATGTTTACATCTGTGATGAATGTATCGAAATCTGTAGTGGTATTTTAGAGGATGAATTTTTGGATGACGATATGGAATCTGGGGAAATTAATCTGCTAAAACCAAAGCAAATCAAAGAATTTCTGGATGAATATGTAATCGGACAGGATGATGCGAAAAAAGTACTATCAGTAGCAGTTTATAATCATTATAAACGTATCATGGCAGATAAGAGTTTTGACGTAGAATTACAAAAAAGTAATATTATCATGATTGGACCAACTGGTTCTGGTAAAACCTATCTTGCCCAGACCCTTGCTAAGTTATTAAATGTGCCATTTGCGATTGCAGATGCTACTACCTTAACAGAAGCAGGTTATGTTGGTGAAGATGTTGAAAATATTCTGTTAAAGATTATTCAGGCGGCAGATTATGATATTGAACGTGCAGAACGTGGTATCATTTATATTGATGAAATTGATAAGATTACAAGAAAAGGCGAAAATACTTCTATTACCAGAGATGTATCCGGTGAAGGTGTACAACAGGCCTTATTAAAGATTATTGAAGGAACCATTGCTTCTGTTCCTCCGCAAGGTGGAAGAAAGCATCCACAACAGGAATTTATTCAGATTGATACTTCCAATATTCTGTTTATCTGTGGTGGTGCCTTTGACGGATTGGAAAAAATTATTGAAGCTAGATTAGGTGAAAAATCCATTGGATTTAATTCCACCATTAAAGATAAAAAGGAACAGAACGTTGGAGAGTGGTTCAAACAGGTAACACCACAGGATTATGTGAAATTTGGATTGATTCCGGAATTCGTTGGTCGTGTTCCCGTGACTGCGTCTTTGGATTCTTTGGATGAAACTGCAATGGTGCGTATTTTATGTGAACCTAAGAGTGCCCTTGTAAAACAATATCAAAGATTATTTGAATTAGATGATGTAGAGTTAGAATTCGAAGAAGAGGCATTGAAGGCCATTGCAAGATTAGCAATGGAACGTAATACAGGAGCCAGAGGACTTCGTTCTATCATTGAATCGGTGGTAATGGATTTAATGTACGAAATTCCTTCTGATGATAAGATTTCTAAATGTATCATTACCAAGGATATGGTTGAAAATCATGCAGATGCCATCATTGAGTATGACGAAAAGAAGGCAGCAAAGAAGAAGGATCCTGTAGCAAAGAAACGTGCTCAAATCGAACGAGAGGCTTAAGGTATTTTCAAAAATATAAATGGAACAGTTGATTCGTATTTGCTTTGGAAAAACTGTTCCATTTTTGTATCATAGGAAATTTAACCGGGATGATTCGTGAATCATTAAGGTTTAAGAATTTAAAACTCCTACGGAATGAAGAGAGGAAGAAATCAATGGTAATTAAAAATGTTGAATTGGAAACAGTTTGTGGGATTACAAGTACCTTGCCGGAAAATCAGTTTCCGGAAGTAGCATTTGCCGGAAAATCAAATGTAGGAAAATCCTCGTTAATCAATGCACTGATGAACCGGAAAAGTCTTGCAAGAACTTCTTCCCAACCGGGAAAAACCCAGACTATAAATTACTATAGAGTGAATCAGGATGTCTATTTTGTTGACCTTCCGGGGTATGGATACGCTAAGGTTTCGGTGGAAATCCGGGCGAAATGGGGAAAATTGATTGAAAAATATCTTCATACCTCGAAACAATTACGTCTGGTATTTTTGCTTTTGGATATCAGGCATAAGCCTTCTGATAATGATACTTTGATGTATCATTGGATTGTGGAAAATGGATATAATCCGATCATTATAGCCACAAAACTCGATAAAATAAAACGTAGCCAGGTGAAAAAACAGGTAGATTTAATTCGTACCACACTAGAAACCGGCAAGGAAACACCAATCGTACCTTTTTCCAGCTTGACGAAACAAGGTAGAGAGGAAATCTGGGATTTGATTGAAACTTATGCCATCAATTATGATGCTGATTTTTATGAGGCTGAGGAAGAAAGTAAGGAACCAGATGGTTTGAATGAGGCATAAATGATAGGGAATTAGAAACTTCTTGACAGTATTTAGAAAGATATATTATACTTTGTATAAGAATGTAATGATACTAGAGGTCAGATATCTTTTGAACATAGTATCATGTGAATAAAGAATTAGATGTGTGTTGAAACACAGATGGGAGCGGAAATGACATCGAAGATTATTGGAACAGGAAGCTATCTTCCTTCACATGTAGTAACAAACGATGACTTAGCTAAAGTTGTAGATACGGATGACGAATGGATTAGCAGCCGAACAGGAATTAAAGAACGTCGAATCGTAGACAATGAAAAAGAAGAAACTGCTTATCTGGCATCTATGGCTGCAAAAGCAGCGGTAGAGGATGCAGGTATTTCTCCAGAAGAGATAGATTTGATTTTGCTTGCGACTATGTCTCCGGATCAGGTATTGCCAAATGTTGCCTGTGAAGTACAGGAAGCCATAGGAGCGATTCATGCAGTTGGCATGGATTTAAATGCAGCCTGTTCAGGTTTTGTGTTTGCATTAAATACTGCCCACGCCTATATTACAGCGGGTATTTATAAGAATATTCTGGTGATTGGTGCAGAAACCGTTTCGAAAACCATTGACTGGGCAGATAGAAGTACCTGCGTTTTATTTGGTGACGGTGCAGGTGCCGTTGTGGTGACTGCAAGTGAGACTGGCTCTTATGAAATGGTGATGGGGGCAGACGGAAAGAAGAAGAATGCACTTACCTGTAAATGCAGACCTATGAATAATTTATTCCTTAAGGGTTCAGAATTGGAATACATAAAGATGGAAGGACAGGAAGTCTTTAAATTTGCAGTAAAGACAGTGCCGGAATGTGTGACTGAGGTAATGGAAAAGGCTAAAGTAACAGCTGATGATATCAAGTTTTTTGTATTGCATCAGGCGAATCAAAGAATCTTAAGTTCTGTGGCGAAACGGTTAAATGTTTCCATGGACAAGATACCGATGAATGTGGATCGGTATGGAAATACTTCATCTGCGTCCATTCCGATTTTACTAGATGAATTAAATAAAAAAGGATTATTACAGGAAGGCGATAAACTTGTACTTTCCGGTTTTGGCGGAGGTCTTACCTGGGGAGCAAGCCTGATAGAGTGGTAATCTGATGTTACTGTTCACCAGTGAACAGTGACAATCTGACGATAAAAGTCCTGTCGGGATATTGGAAATATTGAAAAAT
This sequence comes from Lachnospiraceae bacterium, assembly GCA_017399685.1. Taxonomy (GTDB): domain Bacteria; phylum Bacillota; class Clostridia; order Lachnospirales; family Lachnospiraceae; genus RGIG1668. The sequence goes on along the minus strand of JAFQBM010000027.1, from coordinate 33,636 downwards.
TGGCCGCAAAGCTTGTCTGGGTCAGGCAGTTTTTCAATATTTCTTTTTTATTCTGCGTTGAATGGATAAAAAGTTTGTGTAAAAGGAAAGCTTGTGATATAGTATCTATATTCGAGGCTATGAAAATATAGAAAGGAAAGAGTAACATGAACATAAATGGATTGAAAACAAAGGCAATGCAAAGAAAGCCTGCAAGTAAAAGAGCAAGTCAGACCGGAAAAAAGTTAGACTTATCTAAAATGGTGCGGATGAATTTTAATGAAAATTCTTACGGTATGTCACCAAAGGCTTTAGAGGTAATAAAAGAATCTGCTGTTATGGGAAACCGCTATGATTTTAATGCAACAGAGATTAAAGATGTCATTGCAAAAAAGCATGGATTTGATTCTTCCAATGTATTGATTGGAGCAGGTTCCAGTGCATTGATTGATATGTTAGGAGTAACCTTTCTAGAAGACGGAGATGAAGTAGTACTTTGTATGCCGACTTTTGCCGCTTTTGTAGATATGGCATATGTAAACGGAGCAACCCCTAAGGTGGTTCCGGTCAATGAAAATCAGGAATTTGATTTGGATGCCATGTTAGAAGCAATCGATGAAAAAACCAAAATGGTAGTAGTAGTAAATCCAAATAATCCTACCAGTACTTATCGAAGTGCCAAGGACATAGAAGAATTTATAAAGAAAGTTCCAGAGAACGTGATGATTGTAATTGATGAAGCTTATCTTGAATATGCCACTGCACCGGATTGTAAGAGCATGATTCACCTTGTAAAAGAAATGGATAAGCCAATCGTGATATTAAAGACATTTTCCAAGATTTATGGTATGGCAGGTGTAAGAATGGGTTATGCCATTGCAGATTCTGAAATCATTGCCTCCATGAGTGGTTGTCCGGCAGCATGGAATGTAAGTATTATGGCACAAAAAGCTGCCATTGCCGCTTTAAATGACCAGGATTTTATAGAATATGTAAAAGAAAATATTGTCAAAGGAAGAGAATATATTACCAAGGAATTAGAGCAGTTAGGCTGCAAGGTGTTCTCATCCCAGACAAGCTTTGTTTACTTTGATGCCCACCGGGACCCGGCAGAACTAATGGATGAAATGGCAAAAGAAAACATTGCCATGGGAGCATCGGAATATAGCCGTATTTCTATTGGTACCATGGAAGAAAACCAGTTATTTATTGAAGCGATGAAAAAGATATTAGGATGATAACAGTGGGTACAAAATTTACCTTTGATGTGCATATCATTAGGATGAAATAGTAGTAGAGAATGATATTAATGGAATAAATACCAGATATGAAAGGATGTTAAGTCATTATGGGAAAGACAAATGTGAATGTGATGGAGATTTTTGGATCTAACGTATTTAACGATTCAGTTATGAAAGAGCGTTTGCCAAAACCTATTTATAAAGAATTAAAGGCGACCATTGAAAAGGGTGCAGAATTAAATCCAAAGATTGCAGATATTGTAGCAAATGCCATGAAAGATTGGGCAGTAGAAAAAGGAGCAACTCATTACACTCATTGGTTCCAGCCAATGACAGGTGTAACAGCGGAAAAACATGATGCTTTCATTAATCCTACTTCGGATGGAACGGTCATTCTTGAATTTTCCGGTAAAGAATTAATTAAAGGCGAGGCAGATGCTTCTTCCTTCCCATCTGGTGGATTAAGGGCGATTTTTGAAGCAAGAGGATATACCGTATGGGATTGTACTTCCCCGGCTTTTGTAAAGGAATCTCCGGATGGAAGTACCATTCTTTGTATTCCTACAGCGTTCTGCTCCTATACAGGAGAGGCACTGGATGAAAAAACACCATTGCTTCGTTCCATGGATGCAGTAGGAACCCAGGCAATGAGAATTTTAAAGCTATTTGGAAATACTACAGCTACGAAAGTAGATATTTCTGTTGGCCCGGAACAGGAGTATTTCTTAGTAGCAAAGGATAAATTCATGCAAAGAAAGGACTTAATGTTTACAGGCCGTACTTTGTTTGGTGCCATGCCTCCAAAAGGACAGGAAATGGATGACCACTATTTTGGTGCCATTAAAGAAAAGATTTCTGCATTTATGGATGAGTTAAACATTGAGTTATGGAAATTAGGTATTACAGCAAAAACCCAGCATAACGAAGTTGCACCGGCACAACATGAGCTGGCTCCGATTTATGCTTCCAACAATGTTGCTACAGACCATAACCAGTTAATTATGGAAACCATGCAAAAGGTAGCAAATCGTCAAGGTCTGGCTTGTTTGTTATATGAAAAGCCTTTTGATGGTGTCAGCGGTTCCGGTAAGCATAATAACTGGTCCATGGTAACAGATGATGGAGTGAATTTATTGGAACCAGGAAAAACTCCACATGAAAATGTTCAGTTTTTATTATTCCTTATGGCAATTTTAAAAGCGGTGGATGAAAACGCAGAATTACTTCGTATGTCTGCTTCTTCTCCGGGAAATGACCGAAGATTAGGTGCCAATGAAGCACCACCGGCTATTATCTCGGCATTCTTAGGGGAACAGTTGGAAGATGTATTAAATCAGCTAGATACTACTGGAGAGGCTACCCGTTCAAAACAAGGTGCAAAATTAAATGCCAGTGTCAGCACACTTCCTTCCTTTACAAAGGATGCTACCGATAGAAACAGAACTTCACCATTTGCGTTTACCGGTAATAAATTCGAATTCAGAATGGTAGGTTCTACCCAGTCTATTGCTGAGCCTAATATTGTGCTAAATACCATTGTGGCAGAATCTTTATGTGAGATTGCAGATGAACTGGAACAGGCAGAGAATTTTGATATGGCAGTTCATGATTTGATTAAGGACTTAATTAAGAAGCATAAGAGAGTGGTATTTAATGGAAATGCTTATGCAGAAGAATGGATAGAAGAAGCTGAAAGAAGAGGATTACCAAATTTAAAATGTATGGTAGATGCCATTCCTGCCTTGGTAAAAGAAAAATCAGTTCAGATTTTTGAAAAACATCATGTGTTTAGCCGAAATGAATTAGAGTCCAGAGTGGAAATTAAGTATGAAAATTATTCTAAAACCATAAATATTGAAGCGAAAACCATGATTGAAATAGCGAAAAAGCAGATTATTCCGGCAGTAATGAAATATCAGGCATCTTTAGCAGAAGGGGTGAATGCATTAAGAACTGCAGGAATTGAAGAGGTTTCTGTACAGATGGAAATTATGAATGCCATTGCAGCAGAATTAGTGAAATTACAAGCTGCAGTAAAGGAATTGGAAAAAGTAGATGCAGAAGCTTCGAAGATGTCTTATGACATACCGGCTCAGGCAAAATACTTCCATGATATAGTTTGTGAAGCCATGAAAGAAGTAAGAACTCCGGCAGATAAGTTAGAGTGCCTGGTTGCAAAAGAAGCATGGCCATTCCCAACTTATGGAGAATTATTGTTTGAACAGTAGAAAAACAGGTAATTGTGGAATGATTGAAAACGTATATTGAGTGATGCAAAAGAAACCAATATTTAGAACCTTATAGTTTCGCAATTACCTAAGTAGGAAATGTACAAGAGGAGGAATTGAAATGAATAGGATGCGAAATAATAAAGGGGAAGCAGGAAATGAACTGGTACAGTTTTTAATGGGCTTAGGAATGTTGGCTTGTGGTGTCTGGTTCTTTTTATCTAAAATGACAGTTGGATTTCATGGACTGGGAACTTATTATTGGGGTTCTACTTATTTAGGAAGAGTACCGACTGGGGCGATTTTTGTACCTCTTATTTTAGGAATTATTTTATTGTTTTATAAACCAAATATCTTTGCTAAGATTGTTACTTTCTTAGGAGCTTTGATTATCATTGCTTCTGTGATACTGGCACTTAAAATTGATTTTGCCACAACCAGAGGTTATGAATTTGTAGTAATGCTAGTATTAATGTTCGGTGGTTTGGGACTTTTGGTTCGTGTGCTATTGAAGAAGCCTGCTGCAAAGGATGAAGCAAAAAAGGTTCAGGAATAGATGTAAAGAAAGGATAGATATGAATTATAAGCAAGCGATGGAAAAGATGGAGCAGATTGCAAAGAAAGGAAGCATATTGGGTTTAGAACCTATAAGCACTCTTTGTGAAATGTTAGGAAATCCACAAGATAAAATAAAGGTAATTCATATCGCCGGAACCAACGGAAAAGGTTCGATTCTGGCTTATCTGGAATCGATGCTCATAGAAGGAGGATATAAGGTCGGGAAATATAGCTCTCCGACCTTATTTTCTTATTTAGAGCGTTTTAAGGTAAATGGAAAAGAGATGAGCCAGGAAGAGTTTGCGGAATCCTTTACCAAAGCATGGGAATGTTTGCAACAGATGCAGAAGTTAAATGCTCCTATGCCAACAGCCTTTGAAGTGGAAACGGCGATTGCTTTTGATTATTTTTTAAACAAAGAGGTAGATGTTGTTTTATTAGAAACCGGAATGGGAGGAAAATTAGATGCTACGAATATTGTGAAACGTCCGGTTTGTACTGTAATTGCATCTGTAGATATGGATCATATGGCTTTTTTAGGCAGTACCATAAAGGAAATTGCCGGGGAGAAGGCAGGAATTATAAAGGAGCATGTACCGGTAGTGGTTTATCCCAAGCAAAAAGAAGAAACAAAACAAGTGATTTTAGAAAGAGCAGGAGAAAAACAAGCACCGTTTTTTCAGGCAGAAACTCCTGAAATTTATGATTTTTCTTTGGAAAAACAAAGTTTTTACTTTCCAGGTAAAGAAGAAAAGAAATATGAAATTTCTCTTTTGGGAACTCATCAGCCGGAAAATGCTTCCACAGCCTTAAAAGTGGCAGAAGTGATAAAAGAGTGTTTTCCTCTGACGGATGTCCAGATTGCAGCGGGTTTAAATAAAACAAGATGGATAGCACGATTTGAAATTATAAGAAAAGAACCATTGGTGATTCGGGATGGAGCACATAATGAGAATGCGGCAGCCCGGTTAAAGGAATCTTTGCAAAAATATTTTACAAAACCTCAATTTATATATATAATGGGTGTATTAAAGGATAAGGAATATGAAAAAATCATTGATATTATGGCACCTATGACAGAATTGGTTTATGTGATTACTCCCAAGAACCAACGGGCTTTGCCGGCAGAAGAATTAAAACTTGCATGGAGTAAGCATAAAAAGAAAGTGATGGTGGTGGAAGACCCGAAAGAGGCATTGAAACAGGCAATGCATGCTTATCATGACGAAAGTGGAATTTTATGCTTTGGTTCTCTATCTTTTATGTCAGAAATTACAGATGTCTAGCCGCAATGGTGGTGATTTATAAAATATTTCTTGAATATTAAGGGTTAAGAATATTGAGGATAATGGTATGAATAGAGTAGATAAGATTCGCAGTCACAGCTTGTATCTTCAGATGAAAGACAGGTTGGAGGAATTAGAAAAAGACAGAATTTTTTGTATACATAATGAGGAACATTCCTTTGATGTAGCAAGAATTGCTTATATTATGAATTTAGAGCAGAATCTGGGGCAGGAAAAAGAATTGATTTATGCCATGGCATTCCTTCATGATTTAGGAAGGGTGAAGGAATATGAAGAAGGACTTGACCATCATGTAATGAGTGCCAAAATTGCAGAGGAAATATTAAGAGATTGTGATTTTACCATGGAGGAATGTGTTAAGATAAAGGAAGCCATATCACTTCATCGACGAAAGGCATGCCCTGATACGGAAAATGTGTTATGCAGACTGCTTTACACTGCGGATAAGGCATCACGGAATTGCAAATTCTGTAAGGCAAAGGATGCGTGTTATTGGTCGCAGGAAGAAAAAAATCAGAAGGTAACATATTAGACTAGGATTTTCGTGTATCTGACAGATAGATGAAAGGGAGTTTCTATTTTGTTTCGATATACTTAGAAGGGAATAAACAGTTATGAAGATAGGAAAGAAAGAGTTTGATTTGGTTCATGACGCATATATTATGGGAATCTTAAATGTTACCCCGGATTCCTTTTCCGATGGTGGAAACTACAACGATATGGATCAAGCATTGTTTCATGCAGAACAAATGATAAAGGACGGTGCAGCGATTCTGGATATTGGAGGAGAATCTACAAGGCCCGGTCATATCAAAATTGGTGATGAAGAAGAAATTTCCAGAGTATGTCCTATTTTAGAAAGCTTGAAAAAGAATTTTGATGTTCCACTTTCTTTGGACACTTATAAATCCAAGGTAGCCGAAGCAGGAATTTTAGCAGGAGCCGACCTTATTAATGACATTTGGGGATTAAAGTGGGATGACAGGATGGCGGATGTAGTAGCAAAAGCCAAGGTTCCGGTTTGTTTAATGCATAACCGGGAAACGGAAAGTTATGATGACTTTCTACAGGACGTAAAGAAAGATTTGTCTGAGAGCGTTTCTATTGCCAGAGCAGCAGGAATTTTAGAAGAAAATATCCTCCTTGATCCGGGAATTGGTTTTGCAAAGACTTATGAACAGAATCTTAAACTTATGAATCATCTGGAACTGTTAAAGGAACTGGGATATCCTGTGTTATTGGGAACTTCCAGAAAAAGAATGATTGGTTATGCATTAGGTCTTGAAGTAGACGAAAGGGAAGAAGGCACCATGGCGACCACAGTAATGGGACTCATGAAGGGTGCCAGCATATTCCGTGTGCATCATGTATTGGGGAATTATAGAGCTATGAAAATGACACAGGCCGTTTTAAAGGCGGAATAAGTGGAAAGTACGGATTTTGTAGGAAAACGGATGTGTCAGAGGCTTTTTAAAATTCAAAGGAATGAAATTGAGGTAAAAGAAAATGGATAAGATAGAAATAAAAGATCTTGAGATATTTGCCAATCATGGTGTATTTGAAGAGGAAAAGAAACTAGGACAGAAATTTCTGGTTTCTATTACCCTTTTTCTGGATGTAAGGAAAGCTGGAAGAAATGACGATTTAAAAGAGTCTATTCATTATGGTGAAGTTTCCAATATGGTAAATGAATGGATGTGTAAACATACCTTTCAACTGTTGGAATCTGTTGCACAGGGGCTTTGTGAAGAGTTATTACTGGTTTATGAATCTTCCGGAATCAAAGAAGTAGAAGTGACAGTAAAAAAACCTTGGGCACCGGTAAAACTTCCATTAGATACCGTGGCAGTTACGGTAAGAAGAAAATGGACCGAGGCCTATTTATCCATTGGCTCTAATATAGGCGAAAAAGAAAATTATTTAAATGAGGCAGTAAAAGGGTTAGAAGAGGATGTTTACACCAAGGTGTTAAAGATATCCTCCTTTATTACAACAAAACCTTATGGAGAGGTGGAACAGGAGGATTTCTTAAATGGTGCAGTACAGATTAAGACGTTAAGAAATCCTGAGGAATTATTGGAACTTTCCCATGAATTAGAGCAGAAAGCAAAAAGGGAACGAAAGGTTCACTGGGGACCTAGAACTTTGGATGTGGATATTATTTTTTATGGTAAGGAGATTGTGGAAGAAGAGGATTTGATGATTCCCCATATTGATATGCAAAACAGGGAGTTTGTGTTGAAACCTTTGATGGAATTATGTCCTTATTTTGTACATCCGTTGTTAGAAAAAAGAATCTGTACGTTATATGGGGAATTAAAAATTCGCTTAAATGGCAGTTTATAAGATATGTGGTGAATCATTGAGGTGAATAAACAGCCTGTTTCAGGCAGGGTTGGGAGGTAACATCATGCATGACAAATTAACCAGGGAAGATATTAAGAAGATGGAAGAAGAAATTCTGCATCGAAAGCTGGTAGTACGAAAAGAATGTTTGGAAGCAGTAAAAGAGGCACGGGCTCAAGGGGATTTAAGTGAAAATTTTGAATATTATGCTGCCAAAAAAGAAAAGAACCGGAATGAAAGCAGAATTCGTTATCTGGAAAGAATGATAAGAACAGCACAGGTAATCGAAGACAAGATGCAGGAAGATGAAGTGGGACTGAATAAAGAAGTGGAAGTTTATTTTGAAGAGGATGATGAAACAGAAATCTTTAAAATGGTTACTACCATAAGGGTAGATACTATGAAAGGCTATATTAGTATGGAATCTCCCATTGGGAAAGCTATTTTTGGTAAAAAGACCGGAGAACGGGTTTTTGTAAGAATTAATGATAATCTGGGATATTATGTCCAGATAAAGTCTGTAAAGCCATTGGCAGAGGAAGACAAAGGAAATCTGTTAGAATACTAAACCAAAACAAGAAAAGGAACGTATGAGGAATATGAAGGATTTATCAGAAATCAGAGAAAAAATTGATATTGTAGATCAGAAAATGATTGAGCTTTTTGAAGAACGTATGAAGCTGGCCAATGAAGTGGCAGAATATAAAATCAGTGTTGGGAAGCCAATTTACGATAAGGAACGGGAAAACGAGAAGTTAAAGAAATTAAGTTCTCTTGCCTCCAATGAATTCAATGCCCAGGGAGTACAAGAACTGTTTTTACAGATTATGACCATCAGTCGAAGATATCAGTATTCTAAAATAAAAGATACTTTCGGTTACATAGGAAATGAATATCAGACAGTGGACTCTTTAAAAACAAAAGATACGTTAAGAGTCGTGTATCAGGGTGTAGAAGGTGCTTATAGTGAGCAGGCAATGATTCAGTATTTTGGAGAAGAGTCAGAAAGTTATCATGTGGAACAGTTTGAAGATGTTATGAAGGAACTGGAGGAAGGAAGGGCAGATTATGGGGTTTTACCTATCGAAAATTCTTCCGCCGGAACTGTGGCAGGAATTTATGAATTACTGGCAAAATATAATCTGAATATCGTAGCAGAGGAATATGTAGAAGTAAATCAGGCATTGCTTGCATTAAAGGGAGCAAAGCTTACGGATATTAAAACCGTATTTTCACATCCACAAGGTTTAATGCAGGGTTCTGAATTTCTGGAAACTCTGGGAGTAAAGAAGGTGAGTCTTGCCAACACAGCGGTAAGTGCCATGAAAGTGCAGCAGGATCAGGATATCACCCAGGCAGCAGTGGCAAGTGTAAGAGCGGCAAAGCTCTATGATTTAGAAGTGTTAAATCCAAACATAAATAATAACAAAATGAATATTACACGTTTTGTTATTTTAACGAAGAATAAAATCTATAAGAAAGATGCGAAAAAAATTGCCATTACCTTTATGTTGCCTCATGTAAGTGGTACTTTATTTAATGCTTTGGCTCATTTCGTGTATAACCAGCTAAGTGTAACCAAAATCGAATCAAAACCGTTAAAAGACAGACCTTTTGAATACCGCTTTTTCGTAGAATTTAATGGAAATCTTCAAGAGGAAAATGTCCGCAATTCTTTAGTGGGATTGGAAAAGGAAACGGTAGAGTTTCGATTGCTTGGAAATTTCTAAATTCGTGTTGTTTGAAAATATTCCCAGGCTTATGAGGTGAGGGGAAATATCTTTTGTATATTACTCAAATTTTGAATGATAATTAGTTAAGAGTGTGATAAGTGCCGGTCAGACAGAAAATCATGAAGATTTTCATAAGATTGGCACTTTTATTTTTACATGAATTTCACAATATTTACTATTGATTTTTACACAAAAATGATATCTTTTTTTAGACAAATGTGATATATTAAGAGGTAATAGAAAAGTGTGAGGAGGAAGGATGATATGACAAATACGACATTTGCTTCCATTGACATTGGTTCCAGAAACTTAACCATGAAGATATATGAGATTTCACCGAAAGAAGGATATCGGCAACTGGATTATGTAAATGTAAATATGTCCATTGGTGCAGAATCTTATCGTACGGGAATGATTAGTATGGAATCGCTGGATGAAGTGTGTAACGTAATCATGGGATTTAAGATGAAGATGCGGGAATATGGGGTAAAAGAATACCGTGCCTATGCTACCAGTGCGTTGCGGGAAGCGGATAATAAGGTGTTCGTACTGGATCAGATTTATGGAAGAACGGGAATGAAAGCATCCATACTGAGCAATTCAGAACAGAGATTTTTAATGATTAAAGCTTTGGCATATAACAATCAGGATTATGACAAAATTACTGTGAAGAATACTGCCATCGTTGATATTGGCGGGGGAAGTATACAGATTTCACTGGTGGATAAAGGAAATCTGATTGCAACGCAGAATCTTAAGATAGGTTCCATCCGTGTAAAGAACCTTCTTGCAGATTTGGAATTTCGAACGACCCAGATTAATAAAGTCTTGGAAGAATATATAGGAAATGAGATTGATACCTTTAAGAATTTTTACTTAAAGGAAAAAGAAATTAAAAATGTTATTGTCATTGGGGATGAAGTAAATAATCTGGTTAAGATTGTACCGGAATTACAGATTAAGGATTCCTTAAATGAAGAACAAATCGGATATATCTATGAAAAATTAAAACAAAATAAAGATACCGATATTGCGTATGACTATGGTATTTCGGAAGAAAATGCTTCCTTGCTTTTGCCCGCAGTGATTATGATCAGCCAATTCCTTACACAGTCAAAGGCAGAATTAATTTATACTGCCAATATTGATTTGTGTGATGGTATCGTGGTGGATTATATGGACAGAAAGAAGAAATACGACATTAACCATGATTTTAATGCGGATATCTTAGCAGCGGCCAGAAATATTTCAAAACGTTATAAATGCAATAAAATACATATTCAAAATGTTACCCAAATCGCATTGAAGATATTTGATTACCCAGCCATAAAAAAGATACATGGTCTGGGGCAGAAAGAACGATTACAGTTGCAGATTGCAGCGATTTTACATGATTGTGGTAAATTTATTAATATGAGCGACAGTGCACAAAATTCGTATCATATTATTATGAGTACGGAAATAGTAGGCTTATCTCATATTGAAAGACAGGAAGTTGCAAATATCGTGCGGTATAACACGAAATATCTTCCAGGATACGATAAAATGGCAGATAATTTAAGCAAGGATTCTTATATGAAAATTGCGAAACTTACCGCTATTTTAAGAATTGCCAATGCAATGGACCGTAGTCATAAGCAGAAAATTCAGGATATTTCCCTGTCCGTAAAAGAAAAACAGTTATTGATTAAGGCAAGTACCCGTGAGGATATTACCTTGGAAATCGGTTTGTTTGAATCTAAGGCTATGTTTTTTCAAAATGTGTATGGTATGTTGCCGGTTTTAAAACAAGAACAAAAATTATAGAAAGGATAAAATAAAATGGGCGAGAAAAAGATAGGTTACGATTCGGAATACTTCGTAAACCGTGAATTAAGCTGGCTGGAATTTAATTATAGAGTATTTAGCGAAGCAAATGATATCAGTATTCCGTTATTTGAACGAATTAAGTTTTTAAGCATTACAGCATCCAATCTGGATGAGTTTTTTATGGTAAGAATCGCGTCTCTTAAGGATATGATTCATGTAAAATATCAGAAGAAGGATATTGCAGGAATGACTCCAAAAGAGCAGATTGATAAGATTCTCCCAAAGACACATAAGCTGATGAAGGATCAATATAGTACTTATAACAGACTGTTACCGGAATTAAATGAGAATGGTTTGGAACTGGTGTCAAGACATGAAGATTTAAGTGAGGTACAGCGCAAATTTGTAGATGAATATTTTGAAAAGAATGTATATCCGGTACTTACTCCTATGGCAGTGGATTCTTCCAGACCATTTCCTTTGATTCGAAATAAGACATTAAACATTGGGGCGTTGATTGCGAAGAAGGGTCATTCAGAGGAGATGGATTTAGCGACAGTACAGGTGCCAAGTGTACTTCCAAGAGTGGTAAAGATTCCTTCTGAAACAGAGGGAAAGACTGCGGTCATTCTTTTGGAAGAAATAATTGAAAAAAATATAGATAAGCTGTTTTTAAACTATGAAGTATTGTGTGCACATCCATATCGTATTATGCGTAATGCAGATTTAACCATTGATGAAGAGGATGCAGCAGATTTATTAAAAGAAATCCAAAAGCAGTTAAAGAAACGTCAATGGGGAGAAGTGATTCGTCTTGAAGTAGAAGAAAATATGGATAAAAATCTACTAAAGGCTCTATCAAAAGAATTTGCAGTGGAAGAGGAAAGCATTTATAAAATCAATGGACCATTGGATTTGACCTTTTTAATGAAGGTGAATGGATTAGATGGATTTGACCATTTAAAGAGCAAAAAATATACTCCGCAGCCGATTCCGGAATGGAGTCCTGAGGTAAATATTTTTGAACAGATTAAGAAGGGTGATATTTTACTACATCATCCATATGATACCTTTGAACCAGTAGTAGCATTTATCAGTCAGGCAGCCAAGGATCCGGCAGTTCTTGCCATTAAGCAGACCTTATATCGTGTCAGTGGAAATTCTCCAATCGTTGCAGCTTTGGCTCAGGCGGCGGAAAATGGAAAACAGGTTACGGTACTGGTGGAATTAAAGGCAAGATTTGATGAAGAAAATAACATTATCTGGGCGAGAAAACTGGAACAGGCAGGATGTCACGTTATCTATGGTCTGGTAGGGTTAAAAACCCATAGTAAGATTGCCTTGGTAGTAAGAAAAGAAGAAGATGGAATCAAGAGGTATGTGCATTTAGGAACCGGTAATTATAATGATGTTACTGCAAGATTATATACGGATTGTGGTTTACTTACGGCTTCTGACCCGATTGGAGAAGATGCTACAGCGGTGTTTAATATGCTGTCCGGTTATTCTGAGCCACCAAGCTGGAATAAATTGTCTGTGGCTCCACTTTGGTTGAAAAACAGCTTTTTAAGATGGATTGAGAGAGAAAAACAACATGCATTAAAAGGAAAAGATGCTCGAATTGTTGCGAAGATGAACTCTCTTTGTGACCCTATGATTATTGCAGCATTGTATGATGCGTCTAAGGCAGGGGTTAAAATCGAATTGATTATCCGTGGTATTTGCTGCTTAAAGGTAGGAATTCCAGGTGTCAGCGAAAATATTTCCGTTCGTTCTATCGTAGGTGACTTTCTGGAACACAGCCGTATTTTCTATTTCAAAAACGATGGAAAAGAAGAAGTTTATATGGGAAGTGCTGACTGGATGCCAAGAAATCTGGATAAAAGAGTGGAAATTTTATTCCCGGTAGAGGATGAAACTTTGAAGAAGAAAGTAATCTCTATTCTGGATTTACAATTAAGTGATAATAAGAAGGCACATATGCTGATGCCGGATGGTTCTTATAAGAAGGTTAAGACTCAGGGAGAGGGTATCAGTTCTCAGGCTGAGTTCTGCAGACTTGCTATGAGGCGAAAAAAAGAAGGCGGCGAAAATGATAAAAGAAGGGTGTTCGAGCCGGTAACAAAAAAATCTTAAAAAAGTGTTGACAGTGATAAAGAAGTATGATATCTTATTAAAGATGTTTAAAACAAAAAGCAAGTAGAGTATCCACTCTCACCTTAGCGCAAAGGCGACTCGGGTTTATGATATTGAGAATGCTATGTCGTATTTGAATTATTGTAGTGGATAGTCTGACTATCCACTTTTTTAATTTGATTTTGGAGGTGTACCACTATTAGCGATTTAATGATTAACGAACAAATTAGAGACAAAGAAGTACGTGTGATTGGAAAAGACGGCGAACAATTAGGCATTATGTCAGCCAAGGACGCTTTTAAATTAGCGAAGGAAGCTGATTTAGACCTTGTAAAGATTGCTCCGACTGCAAAGCCACCGGTTTGTAAAATCGTGGATTACGGTAAGTTCCGTTACGAAGCAATGCGTAAGGAAAAGGAAGCAAAGAAGAAACAGAAGGTAATCGATATCAAAGAAGTTCGTCTTTCACCAAATATCGACACTAATGACCTAAATACTAAGGTTAATCAAGCTAGAAAATTCCTTGCAAAAGGAGATAAAGTTAAGGTTACACTTAGATTTCGAGGCAGAGAACTTGCTCATGTAAATGCCAGTAAGTCAATTTTAGATGAATTTGCTAAAATGCTTGAAGATGTAGCGGTAGTAGAAAAAGAAGCGAAATTCGAAGGCAGAAGCATGATAATGTTTTTAACAGAGAAGAAATAGGGAAGACAGGAAAGAAAATTCCTAATATGTAATTTAGTTATTTTAAGGAGGAACTTAATTATGCCAAAAATGAAAACCAGTAAAGCAGCAGCTAAGAGATTTAAAGTTACAGGAACTGGAAAGTTAAAGAGAAGTAAAGCATATAAGCAACACATTTTAACTAAGAAGAGCGCTAAGACTAAGAGAAATCTTAGAAAGTCAGTTGTTACTGATTCTACTAACGTAAAGAACATGAAGAAGATTTTACCATACCTATAATTTGAATTGTTAAGGAGGAAAGAAAAATGGCAAGAATTAAAGGCGGTTTAGGTGCTAAGAAGAGACATAATAGAACATTAAAGCTAGCAAAAGGTTACAGAGGAGCTAGATCAAAACAATATAGAGTAGCAAAACAATCTGTTATGAGAGCCTTAACAAGTGCTTATGCAGGTAGAAAAGAAAGAAAGAGACAGTTCAGACAATTATGGATTGCACGTATTAACGCAGCAGCTAGAATGAATGGAATCTCTTACAGCAAATTTATGTATGGATTAAAGCTTGCTAATGTTGACATCAACAGAAAGATGTTATCTGAAATGGCTATTAATGATGCAGAAGGATTTGCAAAATTAGTAGAAGTTGCTAAGTCTAAATTAGCTTAATAAAAAGAAAAGAACCATTTGGTTCTGGAATAGAAGCAGGAAAGATACAATCAGATGTTTTTGGTTTGTAGCTTTGTAAGAATGCCATTTGGCTTTCTTACCTTGCTTCCAACGGGGTGTGGCTCAGCTTGGCTAGAGCGCTTGATTTGGGATCAAGAGGTCGCAGGTTCGAATCCTGTCACCCCGACTACGTGCTCATAGCTCAGTTGGATAGAGCAATGGCCTTCTAAGCCATGTGTCCGGGGTTCGAATCCCTGTGGGCACGTTATGCGGGAATGCTGGAATTGGCAGACAGGCAAGACTAAGGATCTTGTGATGTTCGCATCGTGTGGGTTCAAATCCCATTTCCCGCAGTAAAGCCTTGATGATTTCAAGGCTTTTTCTTTTGCCGATGTGGGTACTTCATAACAGGCATGACTGTTTTATAACGTAAAGTATAATAATTAGTAGGTAAAACAAGAAAATAATATGTACATTTTTTCTCTTGTATGATAATATAAAAATATAGTTATGTAAAAAATGGAAGGAGGATGAGGATTTGTATTGGAAAAGGCTTGTGGAATTATGTGAAAACAAAAAAGTGTTTATACAGACACATAATTTCCCGGATCCGGATGCGGTTTCTAGTGCATTTGGACTACAGTATTTTTTGAAACAGTATGGAATTCATGCAATTCTTTGTTATGCCGGTAAGATTGAAAAATTAAATACCAAGAGAATGTTAAGTGTATTTGATATTGATATGAGTTATATTGATGATATTACAGATATGACATCTGAAGATTATATTATTACGATAGATGCTCAAAAATATAATGCAAATATCTCTACTTTTCCAGGACATGAAATAGCCTGTATCGATCATCATCCAACCTTTATTGATTATGAATATGAATATAAAGATGTCAGAATTTGTGGTGCCTGTGCTTCGATTATTGCGAAATATTATGAGGATGCAGGAATATTGATATCAGAAAATGTAGCATCTGCATTGTTATATGGAATCAAGATTGATACTGCGGAATTAAGCAGAGGCGTGTCAGATTTAGACATTGATATGTTTTATATGTTATATAAAAAGGCAAATCTATCAAAGATAGCAAGTCTTTATTCTAATTCTATGGAATTAAATGATTTGAAGGCTTATGGTGCTGCTTTTGAAAGCATTACCATAGTAGAGGAAATTGGTTTTGCCAGTATTCCATTTAATTGTCATGATGCGTTAATTGCTACGATTTCGGACTTTATTTTGTCTTTGGATGTAGTGGAATGTGCAGTGGTGTATGCCATTCGGGAAGATGGAATTAAATTTTCTGTAAGAAGCGATATGACAGATGTAGACGCAGGAAGATTAACCGAGTGGGCATTAAGCGGAGTTGGAACCGGAGGCGGACATTTTAGTATGGCTGGAGGGTTTGTTCAAACTGCCAATATTGAGAAATTCGGTAAGAATCTGCATAAAGAAATAGAAAGCCGTTTTGTGAAGGCTGTGAATATATTAAGATAAAAATCCGGGATTCCCGGATTTTTTCGTTTTATATTATAATTTTCTATCATAAAAAATAAGAATCAGTTAATCTTGCCGTGGTTAAAAAATGTTTTATTTGCAGTTAGCATAGGAATAAAAGTTAGTATAGGAATAAATCTTATATTTTGCAATAATGTGGTGCTTTAATGTAAAGTCTCGTAAGAATATCGTGATTTAATCCAAGATTTCATAAGTTATGGAATGTCGCTTTAAGAAGGTAAGTAAGTATTCAGACCAGGAGTGTTCCAGGCTTTTATCCATGGTAAAAGTTTGAAAGGATACCCCATCTCTTAAAAAAATTGTATGACCATCGTATTGAATATGAAAGAATAATCCGCCGATGGTATCTTCGCTAAAAGGTAAATTTGATTCCAATAAAAATCGATTTAAGTTTTCCTTTGATAATAGGAAAGAAATTTTAAAGAACAAAGGGGTTCTTTTTCCTTTCATCCATTGGAAAACATGAGGTTTTTGACTTTCCCAGCAGATAAAGTCTTCCTTTGGTTTTAAGTCATCCTCTAAAGAATCAAAAAAGTCTTTTTGGTATCTTCCGTTTATTTCATAGGTTATGCTTGTTTTCACGGTTGCTTCATATAGAAGAAAAGAATCAAAAACAGTCGAACGTAATAATAAATTCATAAATTCTTTGGTATCAAGAATTTTAAGTGCTAACATAATCATCCTCCCCAATGGTAAAAATAAAAATGTTCTATTGATATAATCTATCATAGCATATTTATGAAAAAAAAGAAATCACGGATTATAATTATGTCGTTATGTCGTGAATCATCGAGGATAATGATATTGCAACATAAATTATATTGTGCTATGATAAATAGAATTAAAAAGAAAGGTGAGTAAACCATTAAGTTTAAGCAGATGGGCGTTTGTTGGGCAGATGCTACCATAAATCAAATTATGAAAATGGTTTTGTTAGGTATACTATGATAGTAAGAATGATACAGGGTTTTCTAATGGCTTTGGCAGATAGTGTGCCAGGAGTATCAGGGGGAACCGTAGCTTTTATTTTAGGGTTTTATGAAAAATTCATTGGTTCATTAAATGATTTGCTGGCAACTTCCAAGGAGAAGAGAAAGGAAGCGGTTGTTTTTTTGATTCAGCTGGGCATTGGCTGGGTAGTTGGTATGATTTTAGCAATGCTTTTTATTACGGCTATTTTTGAACGAAATATCTATGAAATCTCTTCCGTATTCATTGGATTTATTATATTTGCTATTCCTGTTATTATCAAACAGGAAAAGGATTGTTTGAAAAATAAATATATAAATTTAATTTTCACTTTGCTGGGAGGAATTGTGGTGGTAGCAATTACCTATTTTTCAGGTTCGTCCCTATTTCCGAATGGTGTTGATTTAAGTTTTGGTAAATTCTCACCAGCGACAGGAGCTTTGATTTTTGTAGCAGGGTTAATTGCCATTTCTGCCATGGTGTTGCCGGGGATTTCCGGTTCTACTATGCTGATGATTTTTGGTTTATATGTTCCTATTACCATGGCAATTAAAGATGTATTGCATTTGAAGCTGGAATATGTACCAGCATTGATTTTATTTGGTTTAGGTATTATCTGTGGTGCTTTGAGTATTGTAAAGCTGGTAAAAAAGGTGATGGAACGCTTTAGAAGCCAGACGGTTTATTGCGTATTAGGTTTGATGATTGGTTCCATTTATTCTATTTGTATGGGACCAACTACGTTGGATGTACCAGAGCCTGCATTGGGAATCAAGGAATTTAAGGTATTGTTTTTTTTACTAGGTGGAGTGATTATCTTTGCATTGGAAGCAATGAAGAAGCAGACAGAGAAAAAGGTAGCAAAGAGTGAGTAAACATTGACGATTTTGAAAAGAATCATTGTGTTAAAGGTAGAATGACTGAAAAAACGAAATAACTTGGAAAAAAGAACTTGCATTAATTGTTTTTTGTGCTATCATACATAGTAATAAAAACTATATTAGAAAGATTTAAGGAACGATTCTGACATTTCATATTTTTGAAATGAATATAGATATGATGATGTGATTTTTGTGAATGTTGGTTTATCCAGAAATCTATGAAGAAATAGAAAATACATGTATGGAGGGACATAAAATATGGCATATAAGATTATTGGGGACAGTTGTTGCGATTTTACCAAGGAAGAAAAAGAAAAATACGGAATTGTTACGATTCCATTGTCTTTATTTGTTGATGGGGAAGAAATTATAGATGATGATGATTTTCAGCAGTTGGATTTTATTAAGAAGGTTTCAAAAAGCCAGCAATCCGTAAAATCTGCATGTCCTGCTCCGGAGGCATATATGGGTGCGTATCAGGAAGAAGGAGATATCTATGTTGTAACCTTATCTGCCAAGTTAAGCGGATCCTATAATAGTGCTATGGTTGCAGTGGATATGTACGAAGAGGAGTTTGGCAAGAAGAATATTCATGTTTTTGATTCTAAGTCGGCAGCGGCGGGACAGTACTTGATTTGTAAGAAAATTATGGAATTGGCTGAGAAGGGTAAGAAATTTGAAGAAGTGGTAGAGACGGTTGAGGCATTTATTACAGAAATGAAGACCTATTTTGTATTGGAGTCTTTAGAAACCTTAAGAAAGAATGGAAGACTTTCTAATGTAAAAGCAGTAGTTGCTAATGTATTGAATATTAAACCTGTGATGAGTGCCAAAGAAGGGGAAATCATTCAATTAGGTCAGGCAAGGGGAATTGGGAAAGCATTAACCAAAATGGTAGAAACCATGAAGGCAGAAGGTGTGAATCTGGAAGAAAAGACATTGGTTCTTTCACATTGCAATCATCTGGAACGTGCAAATAAGGTAAAGGAAGAAATAATTGAGATGACCAAGGTAAAGGAAGTAATTATTATTGATACCAGAGGGGTTAGCACTTTGTATGCCAATGATGGTGGTATTATTATTGCAGTTTAGTAAAAAAGAAGTGAAAAATAAATTTTTTGAAGAAAGTATGAGGGGAAGATTTATTACTTAGTTCGAAAGTGTAATAAATCTTGTAAATTAAGTTAAGAAATAATTGACAAGGCAAGCTGGTTAAGATATAATATTTGGAATAGTGCGACCGCTCATTTTTTAGATGAATGAGCGGATTTTGGTCGTAATAAAGAATAAGGAAGGGCGTTTATTATGTCAGAAAAGAAAAATCTTTTAACATATAAAGGATTAAAAGAATTAGAAGATGAATTACAGGATTTAAAGGTAGTAAAGAGAAAAGAAGTTGCTCAGAAAATCAAAGAAGCAAGAGAACAGGGTGACTTGTCAGAAAATGCAGAATATGATGCAGCAAAAGACGAGCAAAGAGACATTGAAGCAAGAATCGAAGAGTTAGAAAAGATTCTTAAGAATGCAGAAGTAATTGATGAAGATGAAGTTGACTTAGAAAAAATTAACGTAGGCTGTACGGTTCTTTTATATGATGTGGAATTTGAGGAAGAAGTTACTTACCGCATCGTTGGTTCCACGGAAGCGGATATTTTAAATAATAAAATTTCAAATGAATCTCCAATCGGAAGATCTTTAATCGGTGCTAAGATTGGTCAGACTGTAGACGTAGAAGGTCCGGATGGAACCTGTCAGTTTAAGATTCTTGAAATTAATCGTTCAAATTAAGGAGTGTACTACTTTGGATAATCAGCAAAACAATCAACAAAACAATCAAAAAAACAATCAACAACCAAAAGAACAGGATTTGAACCAGTTATTAAAGGTTCGTAGAGAAAAATTAGCGAATTTACAGGAAGCAGGAAAAGATCCTTTTGTCATTACAAAATATGATGTAAGCAATCATAGCCAGGAAATTAAGGATGATTTTGATTCTTTAGAAGGAAAGACTGTTACCATTGCCGGACGTGTGATGTCAAAACGTGTCATGGGTAAGGCTTCTTTTTGCAACATTCAGGATTTAAAGGGTAATATTCAGTCCTATGTTGCCAGAGATTCTATTGGAGAAGAAGCATATGCAGATTTTAAGAAATTTGATGTTGGTGATATCGTAGGTTTAAAGGGTGAAGTATTTAAGACCAAGACTGGAGAAATTTCCATTCATGCTGAGGAAGTAACTTTACTTTCTAAGAGTTTGCAGATTTTACCTGAGAAATTCCATGGTCTCACCAATACAGATATTCGTTATCGCCAAAGATATGTAGATTTAATTATGAATGCAGATGTAAAAGATACTTTTATCAAGCGTTCTAAGATTATCAGTAGCATTCGTAAATATCTTGACAGCCAGGGATTTATGGAAGTGGAAACACCAATGCTTGTTGCAAATGCTGGTGGTGCAGCAGCAAGACCATTTGAAACCCATTTTAATGCATTGGATGAAGATTTAAAACTTCGTATTTCCTTAGAATTATATCTAAAGAGATTAATCGTTGGTGGTATGGAACGTGTATATGAAATTGGTCGTGTATTCAGAAATGAAGGACTTGATACCAGACATAATCCTGAATTTACTTTGATGGAATTATATCAGGCATATACAGATTATAACGGAATGATGGATTTAACAGAGAACTTGTACCGTCATGTTGCTCAGGAAGTTCTTGGAACCACTAAGATTGTATATAAAGGGATTGAAATCGACCTTAGCAAGCCATTTGAAAGAATTACTATGGTGGATGCGGTTAAGAAGTATTCCGGCGTAGATTTTAATGAAATTAAAACATTAGAAGAAGCAAGAGCTATTGCGAAGGAAAAAGGTGTAGAATTTGAAGAAAGACATAAGAAGGGTGATATCTTAAACTTATTCTTTGAAACGTTTGTAGAAGAACACTTAATTCAGCCAACCTTCTTAATGGATCATCCGGTTGAAATTTCACCACTTACCAAGAAAAAGCCAGAGAATCCGGAATATACAGAACGTTTCGAATTCTTTATGAATGGATGGGAAATGGCAAATGCTTATTCTGAGTTAAATGACCCAATTGACCAGAGAGAGCGTTTCAAGGCTCAGGAAGAGTTACTGGCTCAAGGTGATGAAGAAGCAAACCGTACCGATGAAGACTTCTTGAATGCACTTGAAATCGGTATGCCACCAACAGGAGGTATCGGTTTTGGTATTGATAGAATGGTGATGTTGCTGACTGACTCACCAGCGATAAGGGATGTGTTGTTGTTCCCGACGATGAAGAGTTTGGATAAATAAATCCTTATTTTATGCGGGTTTGCGGACTTTTTGAAAGTACAGTACGACAAGAGTACGACAAATTAACCACTCTTAAAGGGTTAAAATAAACGATTTTAAATTAAATCGTGTCAGTCCAACTTAATATTTTGTACTATAAGGACATTTTTCTAAAAGAGATTTTAGAGAAGTGTCCTTTTTTGTTGTTATGGTCAAGAAATTAAGAATTGGAGGAAAAGAGCATGAACAGTACAGCGTTAGGAGCAACAGCCGAGAAGGAAGGCAAAATTATTTTTATTAGCGATGCACATGAGAAATTCTATTATGAGAAGTTGAAAGAGGTTAGGTATCAGGATGTTTACCACAAGGCATTTTGCTATTGTCTTGGTATCTGCAATGACACGAGGAAAAATGCGTACAGAATTTACGATTTCAAAACCGGAAATGTAAAGACGGAGTGTTTGCAGGAAGGCTGGCAGACAAGCGGTAGTCAGAAGGTAGTGCGAATGGCATTTAATTTGTACTGCAATGGGACACCAAGTGTGTATGACTATGAGGATGCAGAGGAGCAGTTGACAGAGTGCAAGCTGTATAGCGTGGAAGATTTATTTTGTTGTGGTTACGCACCATATTTTTGGCAGGCAATACAAATCCGCTATCCGGAATATGTCAAGGACAATCGCAAGCTGTATGCCTTATTAGGAGGATTGGATTGATGTTGAAAATCAGATTGATGGGAACGAAGAATGATATTAAGTGGTTTGGGAAGATTTTGCAGAGAAATCCCAAATTGGAAGTAACGGAGTTTTCCGATTTGTACCCGAACAAGGGAACCAAGAAATTTCATAGAGCTTATGTAGAAGTAAAAAAGAGCAATGTAAAAGAACAGTAGAAGAAAAGGAGAATTATCATGTGTAGAGTAATAGCAATCGCAAATCAGAAAGGTGGAGTTGGTAAGACCACCACAACAAGTAATTTAGGAATAGGACTTGCAAAGGAGGGTAAAAGGGTATTGTTGATAGATGCAGATGCCCAGGGAAGTCTTACAGCAAGTTTAGGATATACAGAGCCGGACAGATTAGAAGTTACGCTGGCTACTGTTATGGGAAATTTAATCAATGATGAAACCGTAGAGCCTACGGATGGTATTTTACACCATGAGGAGGGAATAGACCTTATGCCGGGAAATATTGAGCTTTCCGGTTTGGAAGTTTCCCTTGTGAATGTAATGAGCAGAGAGCGAATAATGAGGGAATACATAGGAATTGTTGCAGATTACTACGATTATATCCTTATTGACTGTATGCCCTCACTCGGAATGATTACAATCAATGCGTTTTCCTGTGCCGACAGTATCCTGATACCTGTACAGGCTGCATATTTGCCCGTAAAAGGCTTGCAACAGCTTATTAAGACCATTGGAAAAGTAAAAAGGCAAATCAATCCGAAGCTGGAGATAGAGGGCATATTGCTGACAATGGTGGACAATAGAACCAATTATGCAAAGGACATTAGTGCAATGCTTCAGGAAGCGTATGGAAGTAAAATAAGGATATTTGCCAACAACATCCCTATTTCGGTAAGAGCTGCAGAAATATCAGCAGAGGGTATAAGTATTTATGCACATGACCCGAAGGGCAAGGTGGCTTCTGCATATCTTTCCTTGACAGAGGAGGTGTTGGCAAATGAGCGGTAATGCAAGAAAAAGTAGTGCTTCTAAGATTAAATTGGACACATACGATGATTTATTTGGAAATGATACAGACGAGAATAGTTCGTTAGAGCAAATTATCAGCGTTCCTCTTGCTGACCTGCACACATTCAAAGATCACCCGTTCAGAGTGGTCAATGATGAAAAGATGGAAGAAACAACGGAGAGCATTAAGAAGTATGGTGTGCTTGTTCCGGGTATTGCAAGACCAAGAGCCGGGGGTGGTTATGAGATTATCGCCGGACATCGAAGAAAAAGAGGTTCTGAGAGAGCCGGGAAGTCGGAAATGCCTGTCATTATCCGTAATTATACCGATGATGAAGCAACCATTATCATGGTGGACTCTAATATTCAGCGTGAGGACATATTACCGAGCGAAAAGGCAAAAGCCTATTTTATGAAGTATGAAGCCATGAAACATCAGGGTAGCAAGTCAGGTGGACTTACCCTTGACGAGATAGGCGAAAAGGCTGGAGAAAGCGGAAAGACGGTGCAGAGGTATATCTGGTTGTCAAGGTTGTCTGACGAGCTTTTAGAGCTGGTTGATAATAAAAAAATCGGGTTCATGCAAGGGGTAGACATATCATTTCTTACGGAAGAACAGCAGCAATGGGTACTTGTAATTTTACAGGAGAAAATGGTCACTATATCTACCACACAATCCGGCAAGTTAAAAGAGCATGGCAAAAAGGGAGAGCTTACCCTGCCGATGATAAGGCTGATACTTACGGAGCAGAAACCGAAAGAGCGAAAAGTGGTAATTAAAGCTGAGAAAATCAGTCAGTATTTTCCGGCTGATTATGACAGTGAGGAAATAGAAAGTGTGATATATCAGCTATTGGAAGAATGGAAAAATAAAGCATAGGAAGGAGGTACAGCATGATGGGTGACAGTTTGAGATTTGACTATTATTACGGAATTGAAGCGGAGCAGTTTTCTTTTTACAGAGTTCCAAGACTTTTGATAAAAGACGAGCGTTTCAAAGAGTTATCCAGTGATGCAAAACTCCTTTATGGTCTTATGCTTGACAGAATGGCATTGTCTATTAAAAATGGTTGGTTCGATGAAGAAAACAGAGCCTACATTCATTATACCTTAGACAATATCATGGAGGATTTAGGGTGTGCCAGAGAGAAATGCTCCAAAGTCATCGCAGAGCTTGACAGCAAAAAAGGCATTGGTCTGATTGAGAAAAAGCGACAGGGATTAGGCAAGCCTGACATAATTTATGTGAAGAATTTTGCTACTCTGGAAGCAAGAACCGAACCGGAAAAGCAGCCGGAAAGTCCTGATAATACTGATGTTTCCACAGAAGTTCGAAAACCGAACTTCAAGGAGTTCGATAATCAAACTTCAAGAAATTCGGAAACCGAACTTGCAGAAGTTCGAGAACCAAACGGAAGTTATAACAATAATAATTATAACAATATGAGCGATAACAATCCAATCAATCTATCTATGCAAGGAGAAGCTGTGCAAGCGGCACAGGAAAATGATGCGATGGATGAAGTATCTGCTTACATAGAGTTAATTAAACAGAATATCGAGTATGAACACTTTATGAATTATGGAGAATGGCGGGATAAGGCACTTTATGAGGAGCTGTATGAGGTAATCTGTGAAGTGGTATGTGTGAAGCGTAAAACTGTGAGAATTGCGGGAGAGGACTATCCGTATGAGCTTGTAAAATCCAAGTTCCTTAAGCTGGACAGTACACATCTGCAATATGTCATTGAGTGTATGCAGAATACCACAACCAAGGTTGGAAATATCAAGGCATATATGGTTACTGCTTTATACAATGCACCAACCACCATAAACCATTACTATCAGCAGGAGGTTCAGCACGATATGTACGGAGGTGGATGGCTTGAAAAGGGCATTGTTTAAAGTGATACTGCCAGCGTTGGCAATAGGGATATGGGTACTGACTTGTTACCCGGTATGCAATAAAGCGGAAGGGTTTGATTTCTTTCTGTTCTGGATATTGGTAGGGTTCCCGTTTGGTATTCGGAAGATGTGCATGGTACTGATACCGAAGAATTTGGGTATAGCCGGGAGCATGGGAGTGTTGGCGCTAAATGCTGTTGTCGGTGGTTTGATTGGCGGTGTGGTGCTTATTATAAAGGTTTTAGGTATGGTAGTTGGGCTTGTGAAGATAATTGCCGGACACTTCTGGACACAGTGTCCAGAAGTTTAGGGAACTTGTAAATAGTGTTTCGTGTGAGGGAGCAGTCAGCAAAAAGGTTGCTCCTTAATTTATGTAGAATGGAGAAGATGAAAATGGAGTTAATGAGAGAAGTTAATCGGGTAATGGAAAGAGAGATTAAAAGGGAAGCACACCGCTAGTCTTTGAGCAGTTGGGTTTTGGGGGTTACAGTTACAATGAAATCACATCAAAGGAAAAGCTGTTACAGGTGTTTTCTTACCTGTTGCGTATTGGAGATTATCAGCAGTATGCAACCAAGACCATAGGAAACAATGTGTATATGGATTTGAAAGGTAAAAAGGCTTTCTTTAGGAGAACCAAGTTAGCGTATGAGCGTAACAATATTTTTGTTGTAATAAAGCGTTTTGCTAAGAAATGTAAGCCGGACTTTGCGGGCAAGGTATATCTGGAAACAGTAAGATGTTTCTTTAGCATATCTGATGAAAATTTAGAAAAATACCGATATACTTATGAAGATAAAAATACCTATGCTTTTATGATGTCTGATAAGTATATCATGGGTTTGTATGCACAATGTCTGTCTGCAAGAAAAGCAATAGCATTGGAGAACATAGAGCTGGAGGGACTATCGGAAACAGAGCTTGGTATGGTAAAATTAGAAACAGTAAGAGAAGTATTGTTCCAGGCATTATTGCTTGATGATGTGAAGTTTGAAGATGGCAAGGTGTATGCGGAACTGGTTACTATTTATTTGTTATAAAAATATTTTGTGTGAAAGGGGAAATATTTGTGAAATTAGAAGGAAGTGTTATTTCAATACCCAAATTAAGTGAATATCGAGATGTTATAAGAAAATCAAAAGAAGCTGCTAGAGAATATCAGTACTTGTATCATTGTACAAGTATAGAAGGACTGAAAGGAATGATAAATAGTCATTCGTTTTGGCTTAGTAATTTGCAGTGTGTAAATGATAAGGAAGAAGCAAATAGAATTAGTTTGCCTGAGTATGAGAAGGAATATTATGTGGGTTGCTTTACATATGAGGATGATGTTCCTCATAGTCATTGGGTAGAGTATGGAAATTTATCAGATGGGGTATTGTTTAGTGTAAAAAAGAATTGGTTTGATTTTGCTAAAAGTAGATTTTTGGATAGTTCGAATACTATTGTTGAAATGATAGAATTTACTGAGAAGAAAGAAGCCTTAGAACATATTATAGGTTCTTATATTTATATTGACAAAGTGGATTTTTATAAGATTGTTTACGATGATGAGCTTATTATGGATATGCAAACAGAAGCTTCTATCCAAAATGGAGATGAAGTGTTGGGTGGTGGAAGGTTTATTGAGCCAGAAATTATCGGGATAATAAAGAAGCGTTCGGGAATGTGTATGAGAGAGGGTAGAGAAGCATATGAGAAGGTGTGGGAGGATGAAAAAGAGGTAAGAATAAAATTGATGACAGCTTCAGTAGACGGAAGTAAAAAGCTTTTTTGGACTAAAAGATTATCTGTACCGTTTTCTGAAACTGCTTTTGATGAAATAAATTTGAGATTTAGTCCAGAGTGTGATGTTACAAAAAAGGAAGAAGTGTGCAAATGTATTTTAAGTAAGTATCCGCAATGTAAGATTACTATTTTAGAATGATACTGGAGGCAAATGATGAAAAAAGACTTAAAAACAGATATTGAAAAAGGGAAGTATAAAAATAATGATAACATTGCGTCATTAATTCCATATTTGTTGGAAGGGGTGGGATATTCATTACAAATTGATGCAAAGCCTTTGTTGAGAAAATATATGGCAGCAGCGATATATAAATATAAACAAGAAGATGTTGATTTTGAAGATATTTTGGAAGATATGGATATTGAAGATTTTTCAGATGAAAATAGTTTTAGTCAGCATGAAATGGTAAGACATGTTATTGTTGACTGTGCTGTTGGAAATACTAAAATTATTGATGAATATATAAAGAGTAATAAAGTGCAAAAGAGCAATAAGGATTTATTTTTTGTTGCGCTAGGAAGATTAAGTACCAGTTTTAAAGCTGCGACTTTATTATTAAATAATGGTTTTTTTGTAGAAGTTGTTTCTATTTTGAGGTTAATTATAGAGCAATTAGCATGGGGAAGTTTTTTGTTGGTAGAGGAAGATGAGACGAAAATTATAAAAAATCGTACACAGAGTAATGTTAGGTTCTTAAAGGAACAATTAGGAGAAAACTACGGTACTTTATATGGCTACTTATCAAGTGAAGCACATTTGGAGCCAAAAGAGATAGGAAAATATCTTCGAAAGGATGAAGAAGAACAAATTGTAGTGCGTGACCGTTCAGGAAAAGAATGTGAAGGTGAAACGAGAACCCTATTAGTGTTATTGGATGGATATTGTAAATTGTTATGGAAGGGGATGAATCATTTTGGAATAGTGGAGGAAGAAAAAGAATATTATACGGAGTGGCATAATTTGAATATAGATATTGTTGAGGCAATGGAAACAGTATTAGAAAATAATGCAAAGATTAGAAGTATTTAATATATTACAACAGCGTTAGGGCAGTTATAGACCGTAAAGGTTTGTAGCTGCCCTTTTTTGCGTTTAAGGAACTTCTGGACATTGTGTCCAGAAGTGGAAAGGAGAATTATGAAGTATCTGTTGCACAGGCTGTATGTTCCGCCTTAGCGGATCATCGCAGCCGAAAAAAGCAAAGGAGGAACAAAGGTGCAGGAAGAAGCTACACAAAAAACCATTGCCTTTGCAGTTAAGACCACAAAATTGACCGCTGGTGTTCTGAAAAAGCTGATAAAGATGTATTTGGACAGTCAGAAGCAGAAGGCTAACCAGCCGAAGCATGGGAAAATCTCTATCAAGGAGCTGGTAGGTCAGAACGCCGGAGTGTCAAATATTGAAGTTACCGATGGCAACATTAAGTCTTTTGAGCGTGTGGCGAAGAAATACAATGTAGACTTTGCCATAAAGAAGGATAAGACTACTGAACCGCCGAGGTATCTGGTGTTTTTCAAAGGCAGGGATGCCGATGTTTTGACACAGGCATTTAAGGAATTTGTTAAGGTTAATGAGAAAAAGCAGAACAGGAACAGAGTGTCAGTGAAGGAGAAGCTGGCACATTTCAAGGAAGTTGTCGCAAAGAACAAGAATCGGGAAAGGGCAAGGGAACATCAGAAGGACAGAGGGCAGTCATTATGAGTAAAATCATAGATGGCATTGTAAAAGATATTAAATCTGTTCCTGAAAAAGCAAAAGCAAAGCTTAAAGGTGGGGACACCAAAAAGCTTCTTTTGCAGAATTTCCCTTACTTCCTGTTCGCTTATGTCTTTAACAAAGTGGCATGGCTTTATCGTATCAATCCCAAGGAAGCAGCACTTGATAAGGTGTTTGATATGATGAATAGTATTGACAAGGCATTTGCCAATCCGCTACCAAGTTTTCACTTACATGACGTACTTATCGGAGTTGCCGGGGGAATTGCTTTTAAGCTGATAGTGTATTATAAAGCGAAGAATGCAAAGAAGTTTCGCTATGGAAGGGAGTACGGTTCCGCAAGATGGGGAAATGAAAAGGACATGGAGCCTTATGTTGACCCGATATTTGAAAACAATGTTATTCTGACGGAAACGGAAAGGCTTATGATGTCCGGCAGACCGAAAGAGCCGAAGTATGCGAGAAATAAAAATATTCTTGTTATTGGTGGCTCCGGTTCCGGTAAGACCAGATTTTTTGTAAAGCCGAACCTGATGCAGATGCACAGCTCTTATGTAGTCACTGACCCGAAGGGAACGGTGCTTGTGGAGTGTGGCAAAATGCTTTTAAAGAACGGTTACAAGGTTAAGGTACTCAATACCATTAATTTCAAAAAGTCCATGCACTACAATCCTTTCGCTTATATCCGAAGCGAAAAGGATATTTTGAAACTCGTAAACACGATTATTGTCAACACCAAAGGAGAGGGACAGCAATCCGGTGAGGACTTCTGGGTAAAAGCCGAAAAGCTCTATTATACTGCTCTTATCGGGTACATCTGGTATGAGTGCGTAGAGGAAGAACAGAATTTTACCACCCTGCTTGACATGATAAATGCAAGTGAAGCAAGAGAGGACGATGAGGAGTTTAAGAACCCTGTCGATTTAATGTTTGATGAGCTTGAGGAGAGAGAACCAGACCACTTTGCAGTAAAGCAGTACAAAAAGTACAAGCTGGCTGCGGGTAAAACAGCTAAGAGTATTTTAATTAGCTGTGGTGCAAGATTAGCACCATTTGATATTAAAGAGCTTCGTGATTTGACAAGCTATGATGAGCTTGAGCTGGATATGCTTGGGGACGAAAAGACAGCGTTATTTGTTATCATTTCCGATACGGACGATACTTTCAACTTCATCGTATCAATTATGTACACACAGCTCTTTAATCTGCTCTGTGACAGGGCAGACGATGTTTATAATGGCAAACTGCCGGTTCATGTACGCTGCTTGTTAGATGAGTTTGCGAACAGTGTGACACGTTCTACGCCGAAAACGGTAGGAATAACCGACAAAAGCGTAGCCTAAAGTCGCAAATAATTAAATAAATGTGGTTTTAGAGAACTGCATAACTGAAATTTCAAATGAAGGGGTAACGCCCTGAAGGGAATTCGCTAATACTCCGAATAGCGTTGGTCGGATACAGACGATTAAGGTTACAAGCTCGGGGAAGTCGTGCGAAGCACATCCTAACAGAGAGATAGTGAAATTTTCTTAGTAATTCATTGGTTCAAAAGTGACTAGAGTCCACCTGTGAAAGAATAGAAATATTACATTATGGAGCTGAGGAAAGATACCTAGAGGTAGGTGTTGTGTGTGACAGTGCGGGCGGGGTTGCCATATGGTTAGAATGACCAAATGGGCGGTCTGACAAAATTCCGAATGTACGGCTCTAAACGAATGGCTGGTAGAAATGCCAGTGTACCAGTGGGTACGCAAGTGGGGTAAAGTAAAAGTTGTTAGTATGAAATACCCTCTGTGTTTACAGGGCACAGGTATCTTGAGATACCTCTCGAAGATAATACTTGCAGGGCTAAAGGAATGACCTAAGTGGTAACAATCCTAAGTTATGTGGAACGTGGAAAGCAACCAATACGGGAGCTGACTGTATCAGCGATAAAGTACCGTAGTTGTATCGAAAATGAAAAGGCTGAAAGAACCTTTTCTACAATAAGTGCATTTGTGGTTGTGAGAGTAGTGGCACAGTACCGATGAAGCCGTGATAATAAGCGGTGGAGGGATAGCCACAAGCCGATACTAAATTTTCTTTCATGTCTATATAGTAATCACCAAAAAGGAGATTTTCATAGCTGTCGTGGTGCGACTAAGAAAAAATCATTCTCCGTTAAGGAGTTGGTTACTATGGCAAAACGAATTGTAAACAAAGCAGAGCGAAATGCAGAGAGGTATGACGCTAAAGAAATGGGCTATCAGCTTTATGAAGATAGTCTGAATGGGAAGATATTCGACAGGCTTATGCCTATGATTGTATCTGAACAGAATATCATACTTGCATATCGAAACATCTGCAAAAACAACGGGAGTAAAACTCCTGGCACAGATGGGAAAACAATTGTAGAAATACAGGAGTTACCTATTGAAATGGTCATAAAAACCATCAGAAATAAGTTGAACTATTATCAACCAAAGAAAGTCAGACGAGTGGAAATCCCAAAAGATAACGGAAAGACAAGACCTCTTGGAATTCCGAGTATTTGGGACAGACTTATACAACAGTGTGTTTTACAGGTATTGGAGCCAATCTGTGAAGCTAAGTTTCACGAAAAAAACAATGGTTTCAGACCGTACAGGTCTACACAGAACGCAATAGCACAGTGCTATAAAATGGCACAGTTACAAAATTTACACTTTGTTGTAGATGTAGACATCACAGGCTTCTTTGATAACATTGACCACTCGAAACTTATCCGCCAGTTATGGGGATTGGGAATACAGGACAGAAAGCTGATTATGATAATCAAGCAAATGCTGAAAGCGGACATTCTGTTTAATGACATAGTTATTACACCAGAAACAGGAACACCGCAAGGTGGTATTCTTTCTCCGCTATTAGCGAATGTCGTGCTTAATGAACTGGATTGGTGGATAGCTAATCAATGGGAAATGTTTAAAATCAAAGAGGGAAGTACAGGTTATGAGTTTGCCAAGGTTGATAACGAGGGAAACGTTCTCACAATAGACAGAACGCAGAAATGGAACAAGCTGAGAGCAAAAACCGAACTGAAAGAAATGTATATCGTAAGATATGCAGATGATTTCAAGATATTTTGTAGGGATTATGTGACAGCAACCAAGGTAATGTACGCTACAAAGTTATGGTTGGAAGAAAATCTGCACTTGCAGACGAGCGACGAGAAATCGGGAATAACCAACCTAAGAAAGAATTACACAACTTTTCTTGGAATTAAATTCAAGGTAGTACCAAAGGGTAATAAGTGGATTATACGCTCCCATATGGCAGATAAGAGTAAAGCAAAAGTTATCAGTAAAATAAGCTCTGTTTGGAAAGACATTAAAAATCCAAGCAAGCAAAGTGAACTGGATAAGAATATCAATCTTTACAATGCTATGGTAATGGGAATGCACAATTATTATTGTATGGCAACACTTGTATCGGCAGATTTTGCTGAAATAGCCTTTAAGGTTACAGGGAAAAGCAACGGAATGAACCATAACAGACGATGCTTCCCAATAGAAATACAAGGCGAGATTACCAGCAAGTATATCTTGGAGAAATACGGAAAATCAAAACAGTTCCGATGGATAAATGGTCGTATGATTGTTCCTATCGGATATGTAGCATACGAATACCCAAAGTACAAAAGGCGTGAGGTCAACAAATATGTGAGAAAATATTCAGATGCTGAAAACTGTATCAGTTTTGAAGTAATGAAATATATGATGGAAAATGCTCATCTATATCCTACATTGGAGATGGCAGATAACGCTCTTTCAAGGTATATAGCGCAAAAGGGTAAATGTGCAGTTACGCATAATGCCCTAACTGTTGCGGATATGGTGTGTGAACACATTAAGCCTTGTAAAGGAGAGCGTAACGATACTTACAGGAATTTAATCATTCTTTCAAAAGAGGTATCGGATTTGGTAGGAGCTGAAAGCAGTAATAAAATAAGTAAAATACTTAAAAACCTACCATTGACCAAAGAAATGCAAGACAAAATCAATAAGCTCCGAGAACATAGGGAGCTTGAAATCATACAGTTCGAGGACTATATAGGCACTAAAAAGTAAATTTAGTCGGTGGAACGCCGTGTGATGGGAAACTATCACGCACGGTGTGGAGCGGGGGAAAAGCCCGAGGTGGTAACACCAGAGGCTTACCTATCGCTATTCGGGCAGATACCAAAGTTTGAGAAGCTGATAGCCACTATTCGTAGTAGGGAAATTTCAGCTTCTATTATTTTGCAGTCGAAGTCACAGCTAAAAGCGATTTATAAGGACAATGCAGATACCATAGAGGGCAACTGTGATACCACACTATTCCTTGGTGGAAAGGAAAAGACCACGCTGAAAGAGCTGGCAGAAGTTTTGGGTAAAGAAACCATTGACCTTTATAATACCTCTGACACAAGAGGTACATCGCAGTCCTACGGTCTGAATTACCAAAAGACCGGAAAAGAGCTTATGAGTCAGGATGAGATTGCAGTTATGGACGGTGGCAAGTGTATTATGCAGCTTAGAGGTGTAAGACCGTTCTTCTCCAATAAGTTCGATATTACCAAACATAAGCAGTATCATTTACTGTCCGATTTTGATGCGAAGAATGCTTTTGACATTGAAAAGTATGTAAAGAACCTTTCAAGGCTTGCAGTAAAGCCGGAAATGAAGGTGGATGAGGTTTTTGATGCCGGAGTTATCGAAGCATGACACTTCTGGACACAATGTCCAGA
Source organism: Lachnospiraceae bacterium (assembly GCA_017399685.1). GTDB lineage: Bacteria > Bacillota > Clostridia > Lachnospirales > Lachnospiraceae > RGIG1668. Next base: position 418 of record JAFQBM010000027.1, on the reverse strand, counting down.
AGTCCACAACTGAATATGGAACTATCAACCTCTGGACAGAGTGTCCAGAAGTTACACGGAGTTTTGAAAATCGAAAACATTCAAAGCTCCTTTTTTATTGACAATTTTTAGGAAAGAAAGAGGTAAATTTAAAATGGCATTTTTTACAACAGCAATTACAGGATTAAAGGTAGTAGTAACAGCAATCGGCGGTGGTGTCGGTGTATGGGGCGTTATCAATCTGTTAGAGGGTTATGGTAACGATAATCCCGGTGCAAAGTCACAGGGTATGAAGCAACTCATGGCAGGTGCAGGTATCGTTATTATTGCACAGACGGTGATTCCTCAGCTTACAACTCTGTTCTCATAATTCATGGGTTCAATCATTGACAAGATAACTGAATTTATAAAGGAAATGCTGCAAGGGTGGGTGCTTGAT
>JAFQBM010000026.1 GCA_017399685.1 Lachnospiraceae bacterium | reverse complement strand
CCCGTTTCTTTTAGTTCAATTGCCCAATTATAAAAATCAGACTTTTCATAACTATTTATCCAGTGATTTAAAACAAATCTTGTATCTTCTACACTGGAATGTGTAGGCCATGTAAGAAATTTCGTAACTTCATCTTCTGATACCCAATTTTCATACATTGCCTTTGCATCCTCCGTATTTATCATATAATCCATAAATTCATATATACCATTTATGAAATGCTTACTCTTCTTCCTCTTCAATCCATTCCTTCAATTTCTGCTGGAGCAACTTCTTATCTGGCAGATATAATTTATACTCTGATGCATAAATATTAGCATCTTTGGGCAAAGTAATCTCAACTAAAGCATCATTCTTTTCTTTGCACAGAAGAATACCTATTGTAGGATTTTCATCTTCTAATTTTTCATATCTATCATAATAATTAACATACATCTGCATCTGACCAATATCCTGATGTGACAATTTGTCCACTTTCAGGTCAATCAATACATAACAACGTAACAGACGATTATAGAATACTAAATCCACATAAAAATTATCTTCGTCGTATGTAAACCGTTTCTGTCTTGCTTCGAAAAGATACCCCTTTCCTAATTCCAATAAAAATTTTTGTAATTTATTGATTAGGGCTGTTTCCAAATCTGTTTCAGAATACTTTGCTTTTTCTTCCATACCCAAAAATTCCAGAACCGTAGGTTGCTTTATAATATCCTCAGGTTTTGTAATAACATTCCCCTCTGTTGCAAGGCGCAAAACACCTTCTTTATCTCTACTCAACGCTAAACGTTCATATAAACTGGAATTATATTGCCTCTGCAGAGTACGAACTCCCCATCCAGTTTTTGCTGTTTCAATTTCATAAAAGCTACGCTCAGCTTCATTTTCTATGCGCATTAACTGCAAATAATGCGACCACGAAACAATAAATGGTGGCTCTTTTTCAAAAAAGCTAAACACTGTTTCACTTTTTTCGATTGCAAAAAGACTAAACACTGTTTCGCTTATTCGCTCTTTATAAGTCAAATAAAATTTCCTGGCATTCTTTAAAGTATCTTCTGAAAATCCTTTACCAAACTCTTTTTGAAGCTTTTCTGATAGTGTTTTAATAACTTTACTTCCATACTTTGCTCGCTTTTCTCCCATTTGTTGCGTTTCTACAATCCATCTACCTAATGAATAATAAGTCATTATCTGTACAATATTTACATGATTTACTACAATTTTTCTTGCGTAATTTATTAATTCCACTGAATCAGTACACAATTTTTCAAGTTCAGTATCGTTTTGCATAATATCTAAATTAAAATCATCACTCATGTTCAAAAATTCTCCTTTCTCACTTACAACCTGTCCTATATACTTTTATTATCTTGCCACAGAACAAAATCTATTCTGTATTTATCGTCATCAATCCAATATGTTATTATCTGCAATAAAGTGTGAACTTTTTGCTTTTCAAAAACTACAGACAATAATTTCTCCGATGGAATCTGTTCTCCTTGTTCTGTAGCAGTAAAGACCATAGCATATTCCTTTTGCGAATTACGCAACGTACCTACTAATTCAAATCTTTTTCTTTTCGCTATTACAAGTGCTTTCTCAACTCTTTCAACAAAACACCTTATTTCATCCCTAAACAAATGTGCCAAAAATTTTACCACTTCATAACATCCATCAGGCTCTGATACCACTTCTATATGCTCATATAAAACGGATACATATTGTTTAAAAAGCTCATAATAAAAATTATCTTCTTCAAATACATCATCCCCATATTGTTCATATAAATATTGATGTACCAAAGTTTCTTGTTTCTGTGGCTTGCTTAGAAAGAACCCGTTCTTTGTTTCTGTAATCAATAAATTAATTGCACCGTTTTTTTCATAAAACGCTTTTCTCCATTTTACATATTCTATTATTTCTATTGGAGACACTAATTCTTGACACATACGTTGAAAATCATCTATTGACATACAATTAACTGATAAACCATCAGCAGTATGACTACGAAGTAAATGTTCATATTCTGATATACTAGCATTTTCAAAAACCACCAACGGAATAACTTCTGTATTAGGATTAATCTTTGTTTCTTTTCCTCTAGCATTTACAAAAGAGACTTTTTCATTATTGATATACAAAATTGTGTCCTTTATCTGTTCTTTTGCTTTTTTACATTTCTTTTTCAGCCACTTTTCTTCTACATTTGTGTCCTGCGTCCTATCCTTTTCATTCCGTTCCTTTAATTGAATTGCCAGTATAACATCTTCAAGATTTATAATTAAATCCGCTAATTCTATCTCTGTCCCACCTTTCGGAACGAATTTCAAATCAGCATATACAAGCTCTTTATAAAAGAAATCTTCCGAAAAAGAACTTAATAGTTTTTCCGAGTTAGTCACTAAAACACCACCTATTTTATTTACTGCTTGTCCACTTCCGTAAAGAAGTATTCCATCGTCTCCACAAACATATTATGCTCAAACAATTCCTTAATTTGCTCCCGATTCATCCAAGTAACCTGTGCCACTTCGTTGTTATAGCATTACTCAAATCAACCTCTGCATCATACTCAAACAACCAAACATCCATAATATCATTAAAGATTTTACCATCTATAATTTTTCAGCAATGCATCATTCACTGTGTCATAAAATTTTACATCTAACATATCATCTTTCTCCTTCCCAAAATTAAATCCTGATTATTCACAACCTATCTTGTAAACCGTCACTAGCATGGCCAAGTGCCACGTTGTCGTGTCACCAGACCATTTTCAAAATAATAGTATGGATTATCACCAATCACTTCCATCTTGTTATCATTGATAAAAAGAGTCACTTCTTCTGGTAATGCCACCACTTTTCTATGCTTTGACAACTCCAACAAATATCCTTTGCTTTGTTCGTCTTTTTCAGCAGTATTATTCATATAATGACATAAAACAGATACTCCATTTAACACATCGAAACCACTTATGTCATTAAGATTCACTTCATTTGCATCATCAAGTCTGCAAGACTCTAAATCTTCACCGAAAATGATTGCACCCGCACTGCTGCCAAATATAACACCACCATTATCCATATATTTTTTTATATTAGTAAATGCCCCACTTACCTTTAAATCATTTAATAATTTAAAGGTATTCCCACCACCAATAAAGAGCATACTATACTCCATCATATTTTTATTCGCTAATTCATCTCCCCTTCTTACCATTTCAATGCTTGGAATATTTATATTTTTTAGTTCTTCCTTTATCCAATCATAACAACTATCATACATTTCCTGTTCCATTGCCAATGGTACGTACAAGCAAGGTTTTGAATGATTTATTACTTCATTTAATCTTTTATAAGCTTCCGTGGTTTGAATTCCGGAGCCACCACCACATAAAAATACTTTCATTGCATCACCTCCATGTATCATTGTAAAACATTCCCCTGAGGGAGGGTCAATCATAAATTTCTAATATTCTTCTTTCAAAATTGAATACCACACCTCATCAATCACACCCTGATTACAAAATCCTGCACTTCTTAATGTTCCTTCATAAGTCATTCCAAGTTTCTGCATTACTTTTCCCGACTTTGGGTTATTTTTATCATGTTCTG
>JAFQBM010000025.1 GCA_017399685.1 Lachnospiraceae bacterium | reverse complement strand
TTTTTTAGGTCTAAATGGTATCATTCTCTTAATTGGAAAAATAAATAATGCGGTCGTAAAGACAAAAAAGGTTTCTGGTGTTTGATGTCGTGACACTAAAGAAACGGGTGGGATGGTTGGGAAATTTATATTAGATGATTTATTATTTTGAAATAATGCTATATTAAACCATTATCGTTGGATAGTGGGTTAAAAATTTAATGAGATAAGGAATTGGAAGAGGATAAACTTATGAGAGAATTATTAAAAAAAACAGTAAGAAAAAGATTTAAGAGAATGCTTGCTATGATTTTGGTTTTGATTATTACACTTACAAGTGTAAATTTAAATTCATTTATGAAAGCAAAAGCGGCAACAGAATACAAGACATTGTATTTTATTGATAATACTGCCGAGCAGTGGGTAAAAAATGATTCAGCAGTGATGGAACTGGTGGACAATACCAATGGGCATGACAGCTATTGGATGACACAGATGAATGATGCAACATGGTGTGTCAATGTACCGGAAAGTGCCTATAATATTACATTTAACCGTTACAGTTCGGATAAAACAACAAAATGGAACTCTTGGAGTGCTGGTGGAAGAGATGAAAATAATGTCTACTATGCCGATGGTGCGGAATATGGACACTGGGAAGTGGTAGAAGAAGGAGAGAATTATTTTCATGCAGGAGATATCATTTATCTTGATTTATCTGAATTCCCGGAATGGGAAAATGATGATGCGTTGATGTATGTTAATTTTACAGATGCATCCAAAGAAGAAAATGGTGGGAATGATATTACAATTTCAAATGCAGATAAAAACCTTTATGCTCCGCAGGAAGTTGCCAATAAAATAGATGAGTATGTTTATCAATATACGTTCACAGAAGACAGTGAAGGAGTAGCTAATGTAAGATTTTGGAGAGGAAATGCAGATACATTATGGAATTGTTCCATGGTATTATCCTATGAAGACTACATCAATGGATTTAACTGCATTAAGATTTCCGGCTGGAATGGAACCAATGATTCATTGACAATGAGAGAAGATGAGGAAGAAATCGGAAGGTCTGTTACTTGGGATGAAATGCAGGATACTGATGGAGATGGGGTTCCGGACAGCTATGAAAAAGACAATGGAATGAATATAGAAAATTCCGATACAGACGGTGACGGTCTGACTGACGGATTTGAAGTATTGTATGCTTCTACCAATCCACTTGCGGTTTCCACTTTGGAAAATGGTGTTTCGGATGCGGATTTGGATATCGATGAAGATGGATTGAACAATGCGGAGGAATATTTACAGGGAACGGAACCTTTGAATTCCGATACGGATTATGATGGACTGATGGATGGAGAAGAACTGACGGTTTATCACACTGACCCTTTAAATCCGGACACAGACGGAGATGGGATCACAGACGGAGATGAAATCCAGATAGGGCTTGACCCTTTAAACGGAGAAACTTTTGGGTATCCGGATGCCGAATATCAGTCAGTACAAAAAATAGATGCCGGAGACTTTATTTTAGAGGAAATCAATCAGGAAAATGAAAATTACCAGCTGACCTTGGAAATCAACACCAAAGGAAGTGCTTTTGAAGATATACTGGTAAGGGAAAGTGCTTATGCAGATGCAATGGAAAACCGGAGTATCCTGGGAATTGTTCCGGAAATCATGTATGAAAATGAAGAAAACATGGAAAGCATGACTCTAACTTTTGCCATTGATGAGAAAAATATTTATGAAGAATACAGTTCCATAGATTTTAAAGGAGTGAAGAGATATAATATTTTCTGGTATGACGAGGAAGAGAATATTCTGATTCCGATAAATACGGAAGTAAATGAAGAAGAAAATACCATAAGTGCAACGGTGGATGAAGTCGGTACTTATTGTATTGTTGATATGGAAAAATGGCTCAGTGATTTGGGATATGTGATTGTGGACCAGAATGAAGTGGAATCTGCGGAAGGTGACGTGGAAGAAACTGTAGAAAATAACATGGAACATACTACGGAACAGATGGTTACCATGGGGTTATTGTTAGGTGGAGTACAGAAAGAAGGTTCTGCTACTTCTGCTGTAGGTCAGGATATGGAGAACCAGGAGCCTGCTTTGATGGCAGGAAGCACTGAAACAGAAGTGGAATCCGAATCCAGGGATAAGATAGATGTTGTAATTAATTTAAATAATAATGTAGAAGGTTTAACAGATGTACAATTTGACAGTATCAAAGCAAACATTGAAATCGTAGGAAGAGGTCTGTTCTATGAAACCGAAGATGTAAGAATTTATGTATTAGACCAGCATGGAGAAGTGGTAAAAACCTCATTTGGACAAGCTTATGCAAATAATACCACCCAGTTATCCAGCATGATTCGAAAATTGATAAATTCGGAACCAGAAACACCATATATTGATAAACAGGCAGAAACGATGGTGAATGAATTGAAATTAAGAGAAGATGCATTTAAGGTAGCTGTATTTATCGGAGATTCATATTTAAGCAATTATTCCGGTGGATATATCAATAAAATTGCCAATGCAAACATACATTGTTGTATTGTAGAACCACGTACTCAGTATGGCTCATGGTATTATAAATTGTCTCAGGCAACCAATGGTTTATTGATATATAATTATACCTTTTTTTCGGATGAAGTGTTAAACTATATTTATGACTATGTGCCAGATGTACCGATTTCAAAGTATACCATGATTTTAGGAATGAGCATAAAGACCATTATTCTGAAACAGGAATTAAAAGCGAATGGAACAACAGATACCGATGCAGACACTTTGACAGACTGGGAAGAAGTAAATCAGGCGAAGGTTACAGTAAATTCTGACGGAAGTGTACAGTTACCAACTTATAAAGCATATATCGACCAGTATGAAGGTCGCTGGCCATTCTCCAGAAAATGGGAAAATCGTTTTGTTAATGTAAGGGATGCAAATGGAAAAACGATACCAAACATCTTGTCAGAAATTTATGTACTGCCGGCTCTGTCTGACCCAACCAAAGCAGATGGTGACAATGATGGTATTTTGGATACAGAGGAAATTAGTTGGAATGGTGTAGATGAAAGATATAAGAAAGTAGGGGCTTTGCATAAGGATACGGTTGAGACGTTGTTCCCTGAAATAAAAAATCAGGAGGTAAGTGAAAATTCTCCATCATATATTACAATAGATGATAATAATGTAGTGCTTCATTTGAGCGTGGTAATGAAGGGAGATAAGGATAAGCTTGCAGTTGATACGTTGAAACCAAAAAATATTACTACAAACCAACAGAAAGAAATTGATAACATTATTGAAAGATTGGGCAAAGATGTGACATTGGGAGATTTAGCGGTGGATGGAATTATGAGCCGTTGGTGTGGTTTGTATGATGGGAATCAATTTGACTTTTATGAAAAATTGAAGGTGAATTTTCAGATAGAAATTGTAAACATTACGTCATCATCTGTGAAAGGGAAAATTGAAGTTACGTTTAAAACGGGTGTATGTGGTGTATCAAACTTATCAAAGGTTGATTGGAAATCTAACTGTAATCGGTATGTTACCATTTATGATAGTAGGTGTAGTATACCAAAACATGAAGATAAGTATGCGGATGAGTGTGGATTATATTCCGTAGAAATGTATAATATTGCAACATATGAAGGTGTGGTGGCTCATGAGTTTGGTCATGTTTTTGGATTGAAGGATATGTATTATTATGCAAGTGAAAACTACGGCTATGAACCAGTTTCAAATGAGGAAATTATATATGAGAAAGGTTATTTTGGGCTTCCAAAAGGAGTGGGAATAATGAGGAACAACGGAAAGGCTTGTACGAATGATATTGAAATGATATTATTTGCATTTTCTGAGAATACATGGCAATATTTTGTACCACATGGTAAGAAACAAAAAATATCTAAGGCAATAAAGAGCAATGTAGAATATGCTCGGTATGGAAGTAGTGATTCGAGATATACTTGGGATTCTTCACTTTATAAATTTAAGTCTTTACCAGAGGAAAATTAAAAAAGAAAAATAAGAAAAAAACATGCAAAGGATTATGTAAATGATTGAATTAATGTCTTTGGTTAGAAAAGGTTCAAATGGAAGATTCATGTAGCAAGATACTACAACACTATGATGCAATAAAAACGGCAGTACCACATCACGCAGTTAGATTGGTGTCTGCCGTTTTTAGGTAAGATACATTTGGAATGACATATATATCAATATTGGAGGGGTTTATATATGAGAAAGAAATATTTTTTACCAATAGGAATTTTGATTTTGACATTGGTTATAAGTGTTTTGGTTATTATAGAGAATAAAGTAGAAAAGGACAAGAATGTATTAGATGAAACTCTCTATATAACCGAAGAACAAGAAAAAGAAATAGAGCAAGAAAAGGAGAAGTTAGTTCGCTTATGTGAAGAAAACCAGGAAGAATTAGAGGCTATGTCAAAAGAATATTTGGCGTTGATGAAGGAATTAGGAAAATCAACAAAAGATTTGACTTATGAAGAGTTTATAGATGTGGAGAAACAGATGGAGAAACAAATGAAATATACCGAATGGGAAGTTTTGTCTGACATATTAAATTTAGACAGTTATATTTCGGATTATGCAGGAGATTTTGAAGGAAACGTGTATTATCGTTGTTGGAATAAATGGGGGTATGAATTGGATTTAATTTATATTGATGTGGATGCGGAAAAAGTGCTGGAATATATGGTGTCATTTGTTGGTTGTACGGGAGAAATTATAAAGGTGAATGAGCATTTATATGTATATTTGAGATGGCCTAGGGGAGTGTAGGGATACTTATTATCGTATGACTGGAATTTTCTACTTGCAATGGATATGTTACCATATATGATAGTTGGTGTGATGAACCAGAACATGAGGATATGTATGTGGCTGATTGTGAATTATATTAGGAACAAATGTATAGCATTATGACATATGGAGGAACGGTGGATCATGAGTTTGGACATGTTTTTAGATTATTAGATATGTATCATAGTGCAAAGTGTAATCATGGATTTGAACCTGTTTCAAATGATGAAATAGTATATAATGTAACTGATAAGGGATTACCAGAAGGATATGGAATAATGAAATTTAATGGAGCGGCTTGTTCTAATGATATTGAAATGGTACTCTTTGCATTTAGTGAGAATACATGGCAATATTTTGTTCCATATGGTAGGTATCAAAAAATATCCAAGGCAATAAAGAGCAATGTGGAATATATTTTTAATGAAAACACCCACCCAAAATTCATTTGGAATTCTTCATTGTATTATTTTGAATTGTTAAAATAATTTATCGGAACAAGAAAAACGCTGATATACATTTTGTTCGGGAAGAAGTTTGAGAAGATAAGGAAATAATTGTTATCGTATAAGGGGAACTTTAGGCTTGGTCTTGTAGAAAAACTTCAATTGAACTGCAAAATTAGAAAATGATGATGGTAGTGGAGGGATTGAAATGAAAAAAAGATATGTTATATCGCTTTTAGCATTAGTTTTGTTGATTATTTTAATTATAGTGATAACCATAGTGAGCAAGTACAAAGTTCAAAACCAGGAGAAAGATGAACAGCAGAAAACAGCAACACAAGAGTTGAAGGAAAAGAAACAAGAACTAATTAAATTATGTGAAGAAAATCAAGAAGAGTTGTTTTCAGCAATAAGTATATATAGTGACAATGAAGAATTAAAATCAGCTGCGATTGATGTGAAATATGCTATATCAGATGATTTTAGTAAATGCATATCTGAAATGGGAACTATTATGGGTGACATTGGAGAATCTGGACTTGAATTAGCATATTTATTGACAATATCGAAAGTTGGAACTGTTGGCTTGGCATTATCTGCAGGTTGGAGTATTGGTGATATGATTTTTAATACTGGTACAATTAACGAGGAATTACTTAAAGTTATAGCATATGGTGATGTGGCTGTGGCATACAGTGAAAGTTTAGAGGATGCAATACGTTATGATTGTTCACCGTATTACTATATTTGTGATGAAAGTATGCTGACTGAATTGCAAATACTAGGTCAGCTAAGAGTAGTCGGCGAAGATAAGTATGCAGAAACTTCTAATGAACGGAGTTTTTTAATAAAATGGCTTGGTTCATTGGTTGAATGTTCGCAAAAAGACATTGAGGAATTGTGCGAAGATACTATAGATGAGGTTATACGAAGATGTGATATTTTAAAAATTGTCGTTTCTAAGAAATTTAAAGACTGCTATTTTTAGAAGAATTTTGAAAGATTGATACTGTTTTATGTAGTTCTTTATTTTGATAATATTTGAATCGAAACTACGAAATAGGGATGTGCTTAAGTCTTAGTAAGTAGAGGTTTGAAAATGATTATTAGATTTTTACTTTTAGACGATAAAAAGAAGGTGTGTTATGAAAAGATTATATACCAAAAAAGAATCTTTGAGAGATGAAAATAAAATTCTGTTGTTTTTATGGTTAATGTATATCATTATAGCTGTAATCTATGGGATTGTTAAAGAACCGGTCTGGATGGAGATAGGAGTTACCTCTATTTTGTTTATCATCGCTGAAATGATTACATTTTTACGGTGGTATCCTGCGGAAGTGGCACATAAACGAGGGATAGCATTGGGAAAAATGTATGAGGCAAAACTTAGAATCGAGACAAAGCGTGAAGAGAAACTATGGCAGAGGCGACCAAGTTGGTTTTATACTTTGGTGATTATCTGTAATGTGGATGGAAATTTAGTGGTATGGGAAGAGGAGTATTGGGACAACCCTGTGGAATATGTACCGGGAAGCCGGAGCTGTAAAGTATACCGTTATAAGAATAAGTACTATTTAGAGTATTTTTATCATCAATCAGAAAAAGTACCGGAGGGAGTCTATTCAGAATATTCCATACAGGATATAGAAACTTTAGATCGAAAGGAATTACAAAAAGCAAGAATGGAAAGAATGTCAAATAGTGGGATGCATACGAAAACAACAATTATTGTGCCGCCTGTTTATTTTATGTATTTAAAACAGCCTCCACTTAAGACAATGTTTGTGGAAGTGCGTGTGAAATCAGAAGAAATTTATGATAAGGTTGCTTTTTTATTGTGTGACAGAATCGCAGACTATGTACATAGCGTAGAGTCAGATGATTCAACCAATGATGACATATTAAAAGAAGGAACGAAAAAACTGGTGAAAGATATCATTTTTCTGGACTATGAAAAGATATTGGTGGAGGAAGTTTTCGTTGTGATTCGGTAAATGGTATCAGATAGGGTATATTTAAAAATAGGCAATTGCAAAATTACCCAAAACTTATATTAAGTACTTCTTTAGACATAGAATTGTCACTGGAAGGAGAATATGTAGAAAATTATCATTTTTGGGTGCATGAAAATGATAATTTGTTTATTAATTCGCTCATTTCCGGATATTTAGGAAGTGGATATGACCTTTTATTAGACGGGGAATGTGACAACATGATGGTGACCTATCATTTTGATGAAAGTTTTTTGAAAGAAGAAAATTTAAACCGGTAATTTACCGTTATAATGAAGAAGAACAGGAATTAGTACCCATCGAAACCCAGTGGGACGGTAAAAGCAGTTTTGTAACAGCAGAGATAACCGAGTTTTCGACATATCTGCTTCTTGACAAAACGAAACATGATGAAGTGTGGGAGTATGAGATTATGCCTCCAAGCTAAAAATGTACGAAAAGGATAGTCAAATAATAAAAAAGACAACGTCCATGGAAAAGGAAAGGTCGCTAGGGTGTTTGACAAATTTGGACATAATTCTCAAGAAATAATTAATGATTGTAAAGCTACCATTATTTTTTTAGAATGGTTAAAGGGCTGTTATTTAGATGTATCTTTCTAGAAATCGAAATGGTTGGGAGAATGATGGACAGATGAACAAATATATATGGACAAGTTATTTTTATTTAATCTTTTGTATTCCTTATTTGGTATTTTGTGTAAAAAAAACTTTTTCATACTTTTATGAGGGAAATGTGAATGATTGTGTCTGGAGTATTTTACATATATCATTGGTTGTAGCCTGTATTTATGAAACAGAAAAAGAGAGAAAACGGGTAGGAAGGATTTTGGCGAATGGAAGGTAAACTGGAAGAATTTTGTTGAATTTTTGATGAGGATGGACATACGACATGGTTTTCTGGGATAGGCAAAGAAGTATTGTAGTTTAGATTTATGAAAGATTAAATGGGGGTGTAATAGTTTTTCGAAGCTTGTGGCAGAAAAAAAGAATCAAATTTTATCGTTTATGCTGCTAAAAACAAAGATTGTGAATTAGTTAAGTAACTTTTGGAATCTGGAGTTCCTGCGGATGCTAATGCGTATAATTTTTTTAAGGAAATTTTGTATCATCATCTAATTCTGATACTGCATTATATGAAGCCGCATTTTGGATGGAGAAACAAATGAAAGATACCGAACGGGAAGTTTTGTGTGACATATTAAATTTAGACAGGTATATTTCGGATTATGCAGGAGATTTTGAAGGAAACGTGTATTATCGTTGTTGGAATAAATGGGGGTATGAAATGGATTTAATTTATATTGATGCGGATGCGGAAAAAGTGCTGAAATATATGGTGTCATTTGTTGGTTGTAAGGGTGAAATTATAAAGGTGAATGAGCATTTATATGTATATTTGAGATGGCCTATGGGAGTGTAGGGATATTTATTATAGCATGTCTGGAATTTTTTGCTTGCAATTGATATATTGCCAGATATGATAGTTGGTGTGATGAAACAGAACATAAAGATAAGTATGTAGGTGATGATTCAAAATTAATATCAATAAGAGCAAGATATCAGCAGTTTTTATAGACGAAACTTGCTGATATCTTTTTTGGGTTACAAATTAATCAAGAAAACCGACAAATTAATCAAAATCCCACAAAATGACAAAATAATTTGTTAGAATGAGGACGGTGATGAGAAAGAACTCATCCCATCAGAAAGTGAAATCAATACAAAAGCAAAGAAAGGAGGACACGCAGATGAAAGAAAATAAGATTGAAAAATTTTTAACATTGGTTGCTAAAGCATCATGTGACTCTACATCATGCATCTGTCTTTATGAACCAAAAGTACCTGAAAAGCTTGCTAAAAAAGAAATTAAGAAGGAACAATAAGATTTATGTTTAACCATATTGCAGAAGATATTGTTTTCTTGTTAGCAAGAAAAAGACTTCTTAATACAGAAGACAGAGAAAT
>JAFQBM010000024.1 GCA_017399685.1 Lachnospiraceae bacterium | reverse complement strand
CTTTACAGCCTGTGCCTTAAATTCGTTATCATAAGATTTTTGTGTTCGTTTTGTTGACATAATAATTCACTCCTTATTCTCTATTGATTATATCTCAAAATCCTTGAGAATAGGGTGTCAACTTTTATGGTACAACATCAGTCTTACAAATCATGTTTCCATTTGCATCATATTGATATGATATTATTTGACCAGTTGGGCTAATTTCTTTAACCAATTGATTCTTTTTATCATATTCGTAACTAGTAACAACTTCTTGTACTGTATTATCATAAGAAACTCCTCTATTTCTTTTCATAGATTCAATAACAGAATTTTGAACTTGTTTATATTGTATTGTGGCTAGTAAATTGTTACGAACATCATATGAATAAACAGTTTGATTATCCATTGCATCAATAACTTTTGTCAATCTGTTTAAATAATCATATTCATATTTTGTTTCATTACCATTTTCATCTATAAGGCTAATCTGATTACCAACTGCATCATATGAATATTTCTTACAAGTATTATTTGCAAAGTTTTCACTTATTAGTCGACCTTTGACATCGTACTCATATACTGTCTTCGTTCCATTAGGTTCAATATAGGAGGTTTTATTTCCAATACCATCATAAGTTATACTAATAAAACTTTGATCCGGATTTATTATTTTAGTAATATCTCCATTGCCATTATACTCATAATTAACTGTATTACCATTAGCATCTGTAACTTCTATAACTTGTCCCATCACGTCATATTCATACTTCTCAACTTCATTTGCTTCATTGGTAAATGTTATTACTTGATTATTTTTATTGTATTCATACAACTGACTGTTACCATCTGCATCAATTACTGATAACAAATTGCCGTTAGGAGAATATATACTCGTTGTAACATTACCTCTTGCATCAGTGGTTTCTACCAGCCGATTTAATTTATCATAGCTATAGCTTGTAATATTACCATTTGCATCTATTTCTTCCAAAATATTACCATTTGAATCATATTTATAATTAGTTTTATAACCTTCTTCATCTATAATCTGAATTAAATTATTATTTAAATCATAAACATATTCTCTATGACTTCCATCAGGATTAATAATTTTGTTTACATTATTCATGCAGTCATATTCATATGTTGTTGCATTTCCTATATCATCTTTAACAGCTATTAATAACCCGATAGTATTATAAATATAAGATTGTGTATTTCCTAATTCATCAGTATATTCAATCAGATTATCGCTATCATCATACACCGAAATATTATATGTACCATCTTCATATATTTTCTTTTTAGTTCTGCCATAGTCAGAATATTCATACTTGACAATATTGCCGTTTGCATCAGTTTCTTCTATAATTTGATTCATATCATTATATGAATAACAAGTTTTATTGCCGTCCGAATCTACTGCGTTAATCACATTGCCGTATTCATCATATTCAAAAGATAACTCTTTATTATTAGGCAAAATAACCTTTATTAGTTGTTTCTTATCATCATATGTATAAAATGTAAAGTTACCATATGCATCAGATTGTGCTACAATATAATTATCTTTGTCGTATAAATACTCATATCTATTACCTTCAGCATCAATAATAGCTGTTTTATTATTAAATTCATCATATTCATATGTAACAACATTTCCTAATGCATCTATCTGCGATATACAATTCCCATACTCGTCATATTCATATGTTGTTGAATTTCCCAGCTTATCTATTTCTTTTATCAATTTATTGTTGCTGTCAAATTCCAATACCTCAGTACCATCAGCATATTCTTTTTTGTAAATTCTACCATATTCATCCTTATAATAAATTGTTGTAGCACCATTTTTATCAATATATGTTGTTGTATAATTTTCATCATTATAAATAAATTGGCAGCTACCTTCTTCTGACATTTCCTGGCTAATAACCCTACCATATTCATCATAATTATTTATGACTGTGTACTCATTATTTATATGCATTTTGGTCATTCGACCAGCATCATCATACTCATATTTTGTTATTTTATCATCATAGTTTTCAACCTGAACTAAATTTCCGTTATCATATTGAAATTTTATTGTTCTTCCTGATTTATCAGAAACTTCACATAACAAATCATTCTCATATATATAATTAAGATAAAACTCTCCTTGCTTCGCTAATATTAAGTTACCATAATCATCATATTCAAAACAAATCTCATTATCATAAGGAGCCTTTAATGATACTATTTTTAACTCTTCGTCAAAAATATATACCGTTTTATCTTCTAACGTAATATAAATCAAAGAATCCACAAGTTCGATATTTGAATTAGTACCTGGAGTTGCATGCCAGATTTTATCATCTCCATATATGAATTCTTCTGAATGACCATCAGCATGCCATAATCTTAATCTACGTTCACTTAGTTTTTCTAAATAAATATTATAATTACTTCTCCAATTTTTCCCTAACTGACCTTGATAAGAATCCAACGAATTATAATATCTACTGAAATTAATTGATACAAAACCCTCATATGTTAAATCATTACTACTCGTTATAAAATTACCATTCGCTACATTAACAGGATCGCCTGCTGTACATGTTAATCCTTTAACATATTCATCAAATCCCAACCCTGGATTTTTGTTTATTTCTGTTACTACATTTGCTACTGTATATGCATATAACAATAAATCGTCAAATGCTTTTTGACCAAAATATCCAGAATTTAATTGGTCATAACTATGCTCCCATGTCATTGCTGAAGCAATGACGATACCATTACCAATTGGATATTCAATCAATGTTGGTTTATCATTTCCTGCATTAACAATAATATTTGTATCAGAAGGAAGCGAATCTAGCTGAAAATATCTATGACTAGCATAAGTATTGTATAAGTTATCATTCGTTAATGATTCATTATTTGTCAATATACCAGTTACAATCGGATGTGTTTTATCAACAATATAGTTATTAGTTTGGTAACTTACAGGACCCAATTCAATATCCCCTGGTATTAGTAAATCGCTATATCCACTGCCCCAACCCGCATCACAAATACCATATAATAAAGTCCCACCATTCATTACATATAATTCTAGTTTGGTTCTTATTGTAGATAATGTTCGGTAAAAACTATCAACCTGATCATTTACAATTATAATTAGTTTGTAATCGCTGAAATCAAGCTCAACTGAATTTTCTACCGTAACAGTTGTATAACCTATTCCTAGAGCATTTAGCACGTTTTCATTAGCACTTGAATTCCAAGGGTTCTTATTCTTTATTAACAACACATCTTGTTTTGTTTCAAAGTTATTCAATGAAAAGGTACTCATTAATGATGAAGTATCACTTATTTCTCCATTTTCACTCCATTCCGGAGCAATTGCTGAATTCATTCCAGCATCAATCATTTCTTCTTCACTTTGTGTTTCCTCTGCATAAACACAAGTTGGTAATATGTTTATTATCATTAATATACATAATACCATTGCAATAATTTTTCTAAAATGTTTCATATAAACCTCCAATAACTGATATTTTTGCTTTTTTATTTGTCAACAATTATTATAAAATAAAAAAGCAGATTACACTTTTTTATGTATAATCTGCAACTCAACCATCGTATTAATAACGATTATTTTTAAATTATATATCGCTATAACTTAGATTTGTAGTTTTGCGTCCCTAAGTTTCCTATCGGTTTGCCTTTACCATAACTATAACTTTTTCAACAAAAATTGTCAAGTTAAACTTTTTACAACTTGTTAATCTTTGGTTGTTTCTATTATTTCAAGTCGCACTTCCAGAATCATCACTCACAAAACTACCTTCTACTCCTGAATATTCCGTAGGACTCAAAACATCCTACCATTCAAAAGTGTTCACAAATACTGCCCTATTTAACAAAATACATTTCGAAAATATGTTACTTCGGCTGATGCAACATTCCTTGTTACATTAGTTGAAAATTTTCTAATAATTGAGTTTCTTCATTAAAATAATATATCACCACTTCAAAAATTGTATCTTTCAACCATAATTCATAAAGTTCAAACTTAATAGGAGTCGAATCAAAATTTTCTCCTATCAAAAAATCATATACACATATAATATATTCTATCATGTCCCTTAAAAAATAAAATTCCGGATGAACAATAAAAAAACGTAGATTCCAATAAAACACATCAAAATCTACGTTTTTCCATCTCACTTATATCTCGCTACTCACTAATAATCTTTTCAATTTTTATCAAAGATCTTTATTTCATGACAAAACAAAGTTTTCCCTACTTTGTAAATCCGGATTTGTGTCCATTGCTAATGAACCTCTGGCAGAGCATATTTTATATTCTGGCATTTCTTCGATAAACTCATCCAATATCGTTATAATCAACTTTTGATTTTTCTCTGCACAGATTTCTAATATTCCTGCAACTTCCTTATTTTCTTCCTTTACCCATATATAATATAACTCAAAAATCAAATTTTGTATATAACGAATCAGCTTCTAAAAGGAAGAAATTTCCTACTTCATTTTTGAAATAAGACTTGCTTCCCTTTAATAATGAATAAATCCACAGAATTTTCCCTTGTTTGAACCTAAAAAATAGCACTATCTAAGCGTAAGCCCAGACTAATTCATCGCATCGTACCGAATACGATTTGCTTTTAAATCAATACCCTTTACTGAAATCAATCCTATTCTTTTTAGGCTCATCACTTCTATCTCGCTTCAAATTTTCACAGAATATGTCTAAAATTCTTTTTCTTGTAAACTTATTCTCGCCCCAGCTTATTCCTGAAATATGCGGAGTCAATAACACATTTTCCATATCTCTTAGCGGATGCTTTTCAGGTAAAGGTTCTGGCTCCGTAACATCAAGAACTGCACCTTTTAGTAATCCTTTTTGCAGAGCATTTGTTAATTCCTCCGTATCCACAATAAATCCACGTCCAACATTTACAAGTATGGCATTTGCCTTCATCTTCTTTATTCTTTCTGCATCAAACATTCCCGCCGTTTGTGCTGTACCCGGAAGTGCGATAATAACCACATCCGCACTTTGTAATTGCGTATCAACATTGTCTATTGTATCTATTTCATCAAAAGACGAATGCTTATTGCCAGGAGTACGACATATTCCAACTGTATAAACTCCAAAACATCTAAGCTTTTTTGCAGTTTCCTGTCCAATATTTCCTGTTCCTAAAATAAGTACCCTTTTGCCCTCTAATGTATCATCACCCACAATCTGGTTCCAACCGCCACGTTTCATTTGCTCACGATATGAGAACAGCCTTTTATATAATGCAAGAATTCCTGAAACAATATATTCAGAAATAACACATCCATAAGCACCAGAAGCACTGGTAAGAGTAATATTATCAGGAAAATCCGGAACAGAAGTGTATTTATTGGCACCTGCCCAAGTCATTTGAATCCATCTAAGATTTTTCATCAAATGAATCGTATTGTGTTCAGGCTCACCAAATACAATTTCTATCTTCCCATAATCCTCGCTTTTAAGAAGTTCCTCTTCATTGTCAAAAAACAAAACCTTATCCTCTTTTTCAACGGATGATAAAATAAGTTCTTTCTCATATTCCAAACATTTTTTGATGATAGCAATATTTCGCATGATTTTTCCCTTTCAATGCACTGCGTGCAACATGATTCATATCTGAATAAATATTGTAAGTTATTTCTCTTAGATTATCAACTGCTTTTTACAATATTCTTCGTAATTAATATTTTCAGTCGCTATAATAACGCCGGAATAAACTTTGCAAACAAGTATAATCCTTCTTCTCCAGTATTTACTTCATGTTCTACCCCCCCCTTTGGAATTACTACAATTTTTCGGAAAAATTTAATAAAATGGCTTTGGTCATAAAATCCCATTTCCAAGGCAACATCCATAAGTGGTGTTCCATGCTGCAATAGTTTTTGAGCTTTTCGGATACGATTTTGTATTTGATAATTATGAGGGGTTAAACCTACCTCATTTCGAAAGGTACGAATAAAATGATATTTGCTCATCTGACTCATCTTCGATAATAAATCTATATTCAATGAAGCCTCAGGATTCTCTTTCACTTTCTTTCTGGCTTCTTCCACCATTCCAAAACATTTTTCTTCTCTGCTATTATAATTGGATTTAAGTTGCTGGTAACCAGTTTCAATAATAGAAATACCATTTTTATCAAAATTATGTTGTTCAAAAATTTCATTTATATTTCTTAATGAAGAAGCTGGTAATACCGTATGTTCTTTCAAAAACACATCTTCTACACATAGATTTAATAAATATGTTGTTTCTTTAGAAATTAGCACAAAATGAACCGTATATCTGGGTATGATAAAATACTCCCCTTGCCTATATTCCCTTTTTCCATTTTCATCTTCCACAAGCACATTTCCGGCAATTACAAAGCCAAGTACATTCTTCGTGGAATGATTGTGTTTTTCATAAGAAATGTTACGGTTATCAGCTAATATCAACTCATATCCCATATCAGATATATAATATTTCACCCGGCATCCCTCCTGCTTATTCTAATCCAGCCCTATTCATCAAGTCAGCAACCCCATTTCAAATGGGTATATAGATATCATCCATTATACCAAAATTACTCCACATTTTTCAATGCAACATCTAACGGAATCTTCTTTACTTTACCAAACTGCATAAATGCAATTACGGCATAAGATACTATTCCAGCTACCATTATCTTAATAAAAACTGATGATGGAATATAGTATGGTATCCATCCCCGATACTCGGAAAGCATTACCGCACATACAATTCTCATAAGCTCATTTACAATTGGCATGGTAATAATAAACGAAACAATGGCCACAAGACTAGTAGACATAATGTATAAGTTACTGATTTCTTTATTGGTGTATCCTAGTATTTTCGTCATAGAAATAGATTGTGTGTTCTTTTCAATCACCAGCTTTGATAACAGATAAATAATCAGAATAAACATGACAAGACCAAACCAGAAAAACATCTCAAATACACCGCCCATGGATGTGCTCATCTGTCTTGACATCTTGTTCAAATCATCCTCTGTAATCACTGTGGCTATGAACAACTCATCAATATCTTCAATCTCCTTATCTGAAAGATAACCATTAAAATAATCCATTTCATAACTAAAAGTTTCATTAAAGAATTCCCGACTCATGAAAACTGCAATTCCTGCAGAATAATCGTAAACTCCTGTTACCTTAAAACTATATTCCTTGTCTCCATATTCTTCTTTCAAGGTAATGGTTTCCCCTTCGGAAATATCATATTTTTCTGAAAAAGAGGAAGAAATATAAACATTGTCCTCATCCAAATCCAAAGAAAGATATTCACTATCTGTATTCATTCCATAGATAGAAACACTTTCACTCTTTAACTTTCCTTCCAGAGTCACAAGGCTTCCTGCACAGTATTTTTCTGCACCTTCTGTTTCGGTTTCTACTTCTATCTTTAAAACGTATTGATAATTACTAATAATTGAGTCCGAAATGATGTGCTGGTAGTTTTCAAGTAATGCAGGAAATGCAATACCCAGAATCATAATAACATTCGCCAAAAAGATTCCTATTATAAGTGTAACATAATTCGGCATGTTCTGAAAAATAACCCGAAGTCTAAAACGATTCATAATATCTATTTTTGTATTTAATCGGAATGCCTTCTTCTTCTTTCTCTTTGAAAGATCACGTCGAAGGAATTTCATTGGGGAAAGGTTCATTTTATTGGTAATAATCACATAATTTATGACAATCATAATAATGACCGGAATCACCGTTGTCTTAAGAAATGCATCTGCATTCCATACAGCCACAAAAGTCGGCAAACTATAATTGGTATAATAAATATTGACTGCTACCTTTATAAATACCGTGTATCCCAAGATATTACCAACCAATGCCGAAATCAACGTCACAAGTACCGGCATTGCCATATAATGTCTTATGATTTCACCCTTTGTATAGCCTGATGCCCGAAGTGTTCCAATTACATTTGCCTCCTTCGAAATTACATTGCTGGTGGTTACAGCAAAAATAAAGGCAATAATTGCGATTACGATGTATAAGAAAACAATAAACAAGATTCTGTCATTTTCCATATCATTACCCGTATACTTAATGGATGGATTCAGGTATTGTGGCACAAAATTAGTTAAAACACCATAGGATGACAATTCTTCGATGAATGCTTCCGACATTTTCTTTTCTTCCGTTTCATCTTCTGGTGCATTGTCATATTTCCAGGAATAACTATAATGAAGTCCTGCTTCCCCAAGACTATTAAATCCTTCTTCCGTCACAACTGCAACCCCAAATTTTATTGCATCAAACATCATATCTGATGGGTTCGAAAATAAGGAAGAATAGTCAGAAAAAGCTACCAAACCAGTAATGGTCCATTCACTGTCACCAAAAGATATCTTATCGCCAACCTTAAGATTATTATTATCTGCATACATTCGATCAATGGCGATTTCATCCTTAGTAACCGGGAACTCTCCTTCCATCAAATAAACTTTATCAACATCCTCCCGGTTCTCATAAATGCGAAGGGTACTATCCACGTTCTTTGTTTCTTTTTCTATGTAGAAATTTTCATAGATTTTTACTCCTTCTTTTTCAAGGGTATCAATAACAGTTTCATCTGCTTTTGTATAGTACTCAAAATTTCCATCCTCAACATTATATTTTTCAAAACTTTCATCATATGCTATCCGTAGACTTCCTGATGTTACAAGGAATCCTGAGACAAAGCCAATGACTGCCACAAGAAAAATAAAGAGAATGATATATTTTATCAATTCGCTTTTCAGCTCTCTTGGTAAACGTTTGTTTAACGGATTTCTCATTGTAACACCTCCTTACCAGTCAAGCTCTGCAGCAGAAATTTTATTTTCATTCACATAATCTTTTCGTATCATACCATCTCTAAGTTTTACTACCCTGTCTGCCATATTTTTAATGGCATCGTTATGAGTTACCATGATAATGGTATTTCCGTATTTTTGATTTACTTCTTCGATTAGTTTTAAAATTTCTTTCGAAGTGTTATAATCCAACGCTCCTGTTGGCTCATCACATAAAAGAATATCTGGATTTTTTACGATAGCACGACCGATGGCAGTTCTTTGTTGCTGTCCACCGGAAAGTTGATTTGGTAATTTATGACGATGCTCATAAAGTCCTAAAATATGTAGAAGTTCGTCCACATCCAAAGGATTATCACTAAGATATGCCCCTACTTCAACATTCTCTTTGATGTTAAGATTCGGAATAAGATTATACATCTGAAAAATATAACCTAAATGTTTTCTGCGGTACAAGGTAAGAGATTTCTCATTCATATCCGCAGTCTTTTCACCATTGATGGAAATATATCCACTGTCTGCACTATCAATTCCTCCAATGATGTTAAGAAGAGTAGATTTTCCGGAACCGGAAGGTCCAAGTAATACACAAAATTCTCCTTTTTCAATCTTTAAGTCAATTCCTTTTAATACCTCAACTCTGCTTTCTCCTTCACCGAAGTGTTTTTTGATTTTGCTGATTTCCAAAAACATAATTTTATCATCCTTTCTTTTTAATCAACAAAAATCCGGGTATCGCAATATGATTGATTGCTATACCCGGATAAAAAAATAGACTCCATGCATAGCTATATTGCAATACATGAGTCTCGTTTTTTAAGACAAGCCAGACTATAAAGTCAGTATGTTGACTTGCCACGCATTCACGCCACTACTCCCTCACTGGAATATTCTGTTGTTTTTTAGATTCTAATTTAATATTAAAAATTTGTCAATGCTTTTTTTATTTTTTTATTTGATAAAAATTTTCATTTTCTTTTAACGTCCAGAATAGAACTTATTAAGAACTGCACCCAAACGTTCTGATGCATCTTCATTTACCTCATGCTTGGCATCTTTTATGATTTGAATTTCTGCATTAGGTAATAGTTTCATCAGCCCTTTTGAAGCCTTCCTATTAGCACTATCTTTTTCACCGCAAACTACAAGAACCGGACAGGAAATTTTTTTTAGATTATGACTAAAGTCTAACTCCATCATTGATTTTGATAATTTTATAAAATCTTCTTTTTGGAATCCCATTTCCTGAAACATTGAACTTGGCATAAATCGAAAAATAGCATTTTGAACTGTTAAAAGTCCTTTCGGCATAACATACTGTGTACCAATTAACACTAAAGATTTTACTTTTTCTGGATTTTCAATTCCATATTGCAAGGCAAGTATTCCCCCTAAGGACAACCCACATAGATGAATATCATCAGAAAACTTCTTACAAAATTCAGAAAATCCCTGATATAAATTTTTATAAGTGATTTCTCTTCCATTTATCAGTTCTGGAAGGCTGGGACAAAAAATATCAGTGCTTTGTGCAAGATGATGCATCGTTTTTTCCCAACTGGCAGGAGTCTGCCCCAGACCATGCAGAAATATATATGACATTACATTTGCCTCCTTTGTTCATTCACGATATTTATTATTTTTTATAAATTAGATTCCTTTTCATTCTACAGATACCAATTTTATTTTTCTATCAAAAATAATTTAACATTTTAATTTAATGCCATCAATACCTCCGAATTCAGGAACAATAATAGATTGAATATTAGCTTTTATTTCTTCTTTTACATTTGTTATACAGCATTTTTTCTCTCCACCAATACTTTTACAATCATCCTCAATTAATATGTCAGGGCTAAGATGTTCAACAATTTCACTATATGTCTCTCCTTTGTCTCTACAAAGAATATCTGTATATTTCATACCATAAAAATCCATAATTGATTTTATAAAATGATACCTTGCTTTACGGACATAGGAACAAAGATAAATCTCATAACCTTTATCATATAATGCATTGACAATTTGTACCGCATTACCTATTGGCTCATATCCATATTTAGTAAAGAGAAATAAGATAGGTTTTGTATAAAATGTTGTTCCCTCTATAAAAATCATTATCTTCACGGTATCTCTCCCACAAACTTCGTATTTGTTATTTATTTTTCATTGTAACATATTTATGTTTATTTCGTTTTTAGTGAAGTATATTTCAGTGAAACGTGCTTCATTAAATTTCATTAAAGCAGATTTTCATGCTTTTATGTATTAATCTCTATCATATCTTTATATAATAGTCTAAATTTCTCATCAATTACTTTATCTTCATGATAGTGTCCAAAAAACCATTTTTTGAAAGTTATATTTGCAACTAACTCATCAAAGTATTCTGTTAATCTATCCGGCTCATCTTTTCTTTCAATATTATTTTTTATTAATTTTGAGGGAGCACAATGGGTAATAATGTAGTCAACATTATAATTACACTTTTCCAAAGACATTCTCCCATGCTCCATTTCTTCATCCATTGGTAACTCCTGTTCCCACCTGATGCACTCTTCCACCATTCCATTCAATTTCAGGATAGCTATATAATCGTTCAAAATTCTCATGATTTCCATCCACAAAAACTGTAGTAAAATTTTTATCATTCAACCAGTCTAACCAATAGTTTTCTTCTTTTTGTTCACTACTTCCTTCTTCGCACCAAATACCACCGAAATCTCCACAAATTATAATGATATCGTCTTTGCTCATTGTGTGTTGCTCGGGAAATAATTTCGTTGAAAATCTATGAAATTCACCATGACAATCCCCTGTGACATAAATCATCTTTCATCCCCCCTTTGTCAAAAGTACTTCATTATCCTGATTTACGATTTCTGCCAGCATACCCTCTTACAAAACCGGATTTGTACAGGCTTTGTTGACATTATATGTATTTGCTCCAGCCTGCTTTTTAACCCCATCGAATTCGAGGGGGTTAAATTCGGATTATGGAGTCTTTCCTATAATCCCCAAAAATCCATAACATCCCTATTTCACATCCAATTCTGTATAACTGCTGTTGGATCATCACTTTTATCTGTTTTCATTTCTTACCTTAACTTTAAATACAAAATGCAGCATAAAGAGGAACATTCTTTTTATTATCTTCAAAGCCAAAATTTTTAGTAGAAAGTTTAATCGCATATGCTGGTTTATGGGTTTCCATATAAACTTTCAAACTTTTTGCTCTGGTGTTATCAGCAGACTTAACCTCGATGGGAATAATCTGTCCATCACGCTGAATAACAAAATCAATTTCGGCTCTACGTTCAGATTCCCAATAGTAGGTTTTATAACCATTAATAGAAAGTTGCACATTTACATAGTTTTCAACCATCCCCCCTTTAAAATCATTCAGTTCCTCAACCATATATAATACATCATTAGCAACTAAATCTTTCTTCGCACAAAGCAACCCTAAATCGGAAACATAAATCTTAAAGGCATCTATATCATGGTAATTCTCTAAAGGCTTTTTGATTTGCTCCACCCTGTAGACTTGCGATACAATTCCAGATAAACACAGCCATTCAATCGCATTCTCAAATTCAGAAGCCCGCCCTCCTTTTTTCATCAACTTATATTGAAAACGTGTATTCTTCTTCGAAAGCTGAACCGTAATATTATTATAAGCAAGTCTGGTTTTCTTAATTTCATTCAAATTATTGTATTTACTCATATCATTGAGATAACTTGCAAGTATGGTATCCTGTGTATGTCGCACAAGAATGTAATCTTTTGTTTGGGTAAACAGCATTACACATTCCGGCATTCCGCCAACCACAAGATATTTACGATAAAGCTGCATAGCCTTATCATGTAAAGCAGATGGCATGGGTGTATTCTCATTAAAATGCTCCTTTATTTGTGCTACTAACATATCTTCGCCGAGAGCCAACATAAATTCTTCCATATCCATAGGATATAACGTCTTTATATCAACTTTTCCTACAGGAAAAGAAAACTCCTTCCTATTAACAGCCACACCGAGCAAGCTGCCTGCTACAATAATATGATAATCCGGTGCATCCTCGCAAAAATACTTAAGCGAAGTTAATGCCCTTTCACAAAGCTGCACTTCATCAAACACAATAAGCGTCTTTTCTTTCACTATCGTCTGCCCTGCAATATGAGATAAAATAGGTATCAAATATTCCGGACTTATATTTTCCCCAAAAGTCTCATTTAATTTTGGATTCGTTTCAAAATTAAAATATGCAACATTTTCATAATGAGTACGTCCAAACTCTAAAATGGAATAAGTTTTTCCAACCTGTCTTGCTCCTTGTAAAATTAATGGTTTACGATGTTGACTTTTTTTCCATTGTTCCAAAAAGCTCATAATCTTTCTATACATAACAGCCCTCCATACAATATGACCATAGTATAATACTAATTCATGTAAAATTCAATCATTAATTTTAACTTTTTAACATTAAAACACATGTTTAATTTTAAGATTTAACACAATTTAACACGAATGTTGTCAGGTATTTATATTATAATTTAGACCTTATATCTACACCTGCATCATCCAACTTTTAATTTTTTTAACGATAAGAGTCAACTTTTAGTCTAAACTATTTAGACTTTTTTGATGTTTGGGCTATCATCTCACAGAATGATGATGAATAGATATTTACTATTGGGCCTTTACCCTATTTTTTGCATAAGAAAAGGGAGACTGTAATTCGCTTCCCTATGGTTACATGTTTTAATTTTTATTTACAATGCAAAAGAGACTAGATTCCTCCTGTCTCTTTATTAGTTACTTAAAACTTATATGCAGTTCGTACACACATATGTGTGACTTGATTTACAATCACATCTATAACATACATTCAAAATAAATTTTTCAAATTTTACTCATAATAAAATCCATTATACGTATCCTAAAAAGACGTTTAATACATAAAATTTAACATTTATCTTAAAAGCTATATAATTCTCATTTTTAAAATCTTCTATTTATTCTCCATGTATGTGGTTTTCCTTGTCCATTTTTTGTCTTTCCTTTTTTGCTACATACACCAGGTGAAGGTCTTCCACAAGATACCGCTCTGCTAGTCTTCATTCCACAAAATGAACATATATATTCTATTCTTGTATATTCCGACATATTAAATTCCCCCTTCTGTCCTTATAAAATTAATCATTACCAAATAATTTAAAAATCAACATTCCCATTAAATATAGAATCTATAAAACTATAGCACCTTTTGCAATTACACTAAAAAAACTCAAAATGCTTGAACCTATCCAAGCCAATATTGCTATACCCAGTAAGCACAATACTACTTTCATATTATTCTTCTCCTTTAAAAACATTTTCTCTAAAACTAAATTAAGTATTAATTTATTTATCGTTCATTTATCATTACAAACTCATTTGAGTTTATAGTCAATCTCATTTAGCTTCTAATGAGAAATAAAAAGTCATTATATAATAAAAATAAGTTTCCTAATTATCGCCCTTTGTGGAAGAATAATTGGAAACTTAGTAATTCAGCTGAAAGAAAAAAATTAGTGATTGCATATATGCAAGGATTAAATGGTATCCCTCTTTCAGAACAATAAAAAAATATAAATAAAGGCTTGTACGTTTCGCATTAATTGGTAGACGCATTATTGTCGTTTACCATTAATTTCATGGTACAAGCCTTTCATTCATCATTTTTGTATTTCTGTTATCCTTAATGCTATACTTCCACTTTTTCAAAACACCTGGGAATACTTTTTGATTTTCTCACCAATTCTCCATTCCTACAGATTGCAAATCTTTAAAAACACTCTGTATTATCATAAAACACAACTAAATCGCAGTCCTTCATTACCTTATTCAACTGCACAAAGGTTTCTAAATGTCTTTTCTTAAATTATAATATTCTCGTTGCTATTTTTCCTTTTTCAAAAGGCAGCCCTCTCCTTCATAACTGCAATATCCTCTTCCAGATATTCTAACTCATCCTCACTTAAAATGCTCTTAACATCTAAACTTTTAAGTAAAGAAATACTTCTTTTATATTTGACAGGTCGTATTCTATTAGCTTTAATTTATGTCTCAGTTTTAACCTTATCACAGTGTTGAAACCGCTACCACACATTCTATATCATTGCTTCTGATATATCCTAAGAATGATTCATAACATCTTCCCATGCCTGCTCATATGTATAGGCATTTAACAATGCGTCACAATAAAAACTATCCACAATTAAATATTTGAGTTCATAAAAATTAATTGACATGTTAGCCCCCGATTGTTCTTTTTCATGACTTTTTTCATAATTACATTTTAATCTTCATACGTCTTATATGCGATTTTATTT
Source organism: Lachnospiraceae bacterium (assembly GCA_017399685.1). Classification (GTDB taxonomy): domain Bacteria; phylum Bacillota; class Clostridia; order Lachnospirales; family Lachnospiraceae; genus RGIG1668. Next base: position 227,108 of record JAFQBM010000024.1, on the reverse strand, counting down.
TTCTTCATATAAGTTTCTGCAAAGGACCCTGCTGCTACAATTGCAGTCACCTTCTCACATCGAAAGAAAGGCCAGTAACCGATTGATTTAATCCCTTTTGGAAGCCAGACTTCTTTTAAATTTGTACAGTCTCTAAATATATCCTGACTAAGATTTTCTACCCCGCTAGGTATTTTGATTTTTTTCAGTTTCACACATCCGCAAAACGCTCCTTGACCTATGTATTTCACTGTTTCTGGTATTTCTATCTCTGTCAGCAAAGCACATGATTTTCCGCTTCCCCAAAACGATGTTCCAAAGGTTTCATCTGCAATGCCTATGGTTCCATCCTCGATGTTAAATTTACCAATCAAAGATTTATCCACATCAATGAGCCAGTGACTTAGATATAATGCTCCATCTTTCCAGTTTGCTTTCTCATTCATATAACCTGTATTGTGAAAAGCAGTCCTTGAAATACTTTTAATGCTGTCTGGTAATCTGATTTCATATAAATTCGTGCAATTTTCAAATGCACTATTTCCAATCGTTTCAATTCCCTCTGGAAGATGTGCGCCTCTAAGGTTCTGATTATTTTTAAACATACCTGCAATATTTTTAACACCTGTCGGTAATTTCACATTTTCCAGTGAAATACATCCGCTTAATACACCTACCCCAAATTTTTTTACTTTCTCAGGAAATGAAATGTTAGTTAAATTACTGCAATCAACAAATGCATACCCTCCAATGTAATCAATGGTTTCCGGCATCATAATTTCCGTTAGTTTGCTACATTTTTCAAATGCCTTGTCTGCAATACCAATCGTACCTTCTTTCACACAAAAACTGCCTTCCGTTTCCGTTCTTACCTTCAACAACCATCCGCCTAAATATATCGCACCATTCTCCCAATTCTCTTCATGGTTATAATAATCTGTATCTAAAAATGCATTTTCTTCGATTTTGACAATTTCACCTTCTACCACTATTTCCCTTAAATTCGTACACCCCGTAAAAGCTCCAGTTTCAATCACTTTTATGGATTTTGGAATCACAAGTTTTCTTAAAGCCTCACACTGATAAAAAGCCTCTCTTCGAATCACATTGATTTTAATGGTTCCATCCACAACGGATGGAATCGTAAATTCTTCCTCTATGGGAACCACATTCTCTTCCCCTTTTAACTTCTCTATCTTATATGGTTTCTTATACTCCCACCTACCATTTTCCCCCTTAACAAAGCCTCTCCCAGGATAACATACTTCAGGGTCAATGCCTCCCCTATTTACATCCATACTTGCCTGATAATCATAATAATCTGCCTCTATTCTCCCAGCACATTCCTCACATATAAAAGAGTTATTTCCTTTGCCATCCAGATATAAGAACATTCCCTCTTTAAAAACAATCTTATTTTCCCACATAGTAAATTCATTCATGAGCAAGTAACCCCTCCTTCAAAATACGTTTTGTATCCGTCCCATTTTTATATGCCTCTAATTCTTCTAACGTCATGGTTTCAATCTGATTCAGTAATTCTTTTATTGTTGTCATATAACAATCCTCCTACTTCAACCCACTTGATATTTCTTACGCATTTCGTGTGTCATAATATCTGCATACCTTGTAGGAATCGGTATATGACTTTCCTTTGTTACTAAATCGAATATAACTTTCATAGCTGTATCGATATCTATTTTATTACCAACTGACAAAAAAACTGGTTTTACGTCCTTTTGTGTACGAACTACCCTTCCATATACTTCATGATCAATCACAATATCCTGATATGCAGAGGCTTCTTTTGAAGGCTCTATATAATCTACATTGTCTACTTTAAAATAGGATTTTGCTATTCCAATACTAGGCTTATCCAGTAATATTCCTGCATGTGTAGCCAACCCCATATGTCTTGGATGCAAATAACCATTGCCATCAAACACATATAATTCGATTTCATGTTCTAATAAATCTACTGTTTTCAATACAAGTTCAATTTCTCTAAACGCTAAACATCCGGGTATGTACGGCACATCTATTCTTCCCCTGTAACATTGTCTTTCTACAATTTCTTTCGTTATATAATCAATTACAACGATACAACAAACCGCATATTCAACGTCCTTTTCCTTCCAATATGCTAAATCTACACCAGCTATAAAATGTAGCTTCCCTATATCAACCTGATTTTCCAGTTGAATTCTTGATAATAATTTTTCTTGTTCTTTGATAAATTGTTTTTCCATATGTTAATGTTTCCTCCCCTTGTGTTGATTGCTTTAATTTCAACAACTATGGTTGAACCACAAATCAATATCTACTGCATATACTAAATTTTCATTTTCTCCATTCTCTTTTAACAATTAGCTAATAAACTAAAATCGATATATGGATATGCCTCATTCATTTCTTCTATAATTTTTGCATTCAAATTAATCCAACTTATACATTTATCAAGAATAATGGCATCGCTGGTTATTACATTATCAAGCTTTTCTAAAACAGTATCAACATTATGGATTACTTCCACTTGTATCTCAAAATTAAACTGATTTAGTAATTCTATAATCCGTTGTTTTAATCTCCCAGAATTAGATACCGGAGCATCCAGATAAAACACTACTTTAGATACCTCATTTTTTTCTAAAATCTTACCAATCAACATAATAGCAGTATCTGTCTTATCAATCAAACGATAAGTACCTCTAAGTGCAGCCAAATCCCTAATAGTTCCGTCCATACACTTTAGTAATAATGAATCTGATAATGCAACTTCCAAAGTAATGATGGTATTAAATCCATCAATATTTACTATACTTCCATGGGGAATCCGTTCCATTTCCTTGTTTTTTCTCATTTTAAGACTTTCTTCTGAAGAAACAGCTCTTACCAGTCCTAATCTCTGTCGTTCAGACAGCATATAATGATTCCCTACGAATGTAGATGCTCCTTTTATATTATATCCGTGATTTAACAAATACTGTAAGTCCTGTCCGGCCTTAAGTAATTTCTCAATCGATTTATTCCCAAAGTCGCTTGTATCATTTGGAGAATATCCTCTTTTCACAGTTATACTCATGCCTATTGTTCCTTCCATTTCATATTTTCTTGTATCTTTACACAGGTATAATTCTTAATAAACCAAACTTTATGTAATACCATAAACACGTGCCTTTTCTATCTCTTCCCGAACAATCTCTTGCGCTAATATATCCTTGTAAGTTCATCAATACCGGTTATATTTGTTAAAAACTCTTATACTCAGCCATATCTTTTACTTCATCATAATATTACTTCACATCCACATAATGGAGGAAATATCTCGGTTATATTATACTCAAAGGAAAGAACAATATCAATACACTTTGGAACAATATCAAACATTTTAAATATCATTCTTTTACGTTATTCTTTTAAACCAAAAAATCGCTCCCAACACCTTACCCAAGTGGTCATTTTGACACATCATTATTTCCTTTTTAACACAACTACGTATCAAAAGTCCAACTTGAAACTTTTGCTATTTTATGCTATGATTTTTCTGATTTATATTCTGTTAGGATGTGATATTATGCGAATTGCAATTATAGATGATGACAGCGTACAACTTACCCTTTTATATAATCTGTTTAAAATGGAGCTATCCTCCATCAGCCAACGAGAGCACACTATAGACCTATTCAAAAGCGGTTCCCACTTTCTAGAAAGCTTTACTCCAGGCACTTATGATTTTATAGTCCTTGATATTCTGATGTTTCATATGACAGGAATCGAAGTAGCCCAAAAAATCCGTTCTCTGGATTCTAATGTCCGACTTGCCTTTTGTACTTCCAGCAACGATTTTGCCAGCGAAAGCTACGAAGTCAATGCCCAGCATTACTTATTAAAGCCCATTACCAGAGACAGCATTTCCAAACTGTTTCAGAGATTGAAGCTGGAGGACATAGAACAAGAACGTACGCTCGTTCTGCCAGATGGTCATCCCATTATTCTTCGCAATATTATTTATACCGAATATTCCAACCATGTTGTAACCTTTTATATGCGCAATGAAAATCCATATCGTCTCAGAATTACTCAGACGGAAACAGAACAAATTCTGCTTCCACACGGTTTCTTTATCTCTCCATATAAAGGAATTACCGTAAACATGTATGCAATCGAGGATTGTTCGAAAGATACCCTGACTCTTTGCGACGGAACAAAAATCATGATTACCCGACGCAAACTAAAAGAAGTAAAAGATATGTATAAGGCATTTTGTTCAGATTCGAATAAAACTCATTCTTAACCAGTTAGTACCTTTATCATTACGACGCCTAAATCCATAAATAAACTCATAGTTCCAGTTACATACGGTCTAACTGCTTCGTAAATGTAGAACTCCCCCTCTCTAGATTTTCCTTTATTTCCTATCCTTCAAAAAATAGCTCGATTAGGGATATTCCTAACCGAGCTATTTTGTTATTTTTATAACGAGTGTATTTAAAATTCAATCCTATCAATGTGAATGGTACTGCATCCACCAATTGTAATCGACGCTTATTCTTTCTCTAATCCAAAATAACTCTACTTTTCCTCCTCTCTACTTAGTCATACTCCGCACATAAAAGCTTAAAATCATCTGACTTATTAAGAAGATGTGGTGCCTTTTCCTCAATTAACTGTACCATAATATCTACTGCATGCTGAAAGTAATCAAATTCATCATTGTCGGCACAAGAAACCATTACTTTTAGCCTGTCATTATCTCCGCAAAGTATTTCTGAAGAATAGTCCCCACAGCTATCACCAATATCCTTATACTGAGGATACTTCTTTTCTAGTGCCGTTTTCTCTGTTTCTGTACCAATCTTCACATGAAAATCCATGCACTCACCATCATTAAAATATTCAACAAACAATCTAGACACCACTTCCTTGTATGTACTGATTTTATCAAGAATACTATTTACATTTTCATACGCAAATTTTTCAATTTCTTTTTTGGTTTTCTTGGCATTCTCGTAATAAACATACAGAAGTTCTTCCTTGTTTTCTCTATTGACAGTGAGCATTTTCAGATGTCCGTTCGCATCATAAGTTGCTTTTAGTGTTAAATCTAATACATTCTTTTCAATACCATATAATCTGATTTCACCATATTCTCTATCCGGCAACTTATATGTAACAATATCACCATAATCGCTATAATGTATTTTGATTACATTTTCTTCATCCATATTTAACTCATTTGCACCATATATACCTTCTTTATATTTAACAGGGATACCATAAATCGCTTCCATTCTATTTTTTCTCCTAAAATTTTAAATTTTTATACATGTTACCAATTTTATAATTGTTATCATTTAAACATTTATAACAATTTCATACTCATATTAAATCTACATCTGAAAAACATTCTCTCGATGGTAATCTAAATATTTCTTATTTCCCTCTGAAGACAAAATCTTCATCGTCGGTACCACATTTGTAAACATACAGTCCATATCACTTAGTCATTTTAAAATAATAATATTCCCATCGTCTGCAAAGGATATCAGACCTTCATCAAACAAAGCATCCTTTTTGTTTTTTTATAACTCTACAAATTTACCAACAATTCCCACAATTCCTTTTATCAAGATTCTTAAAAATTTGTTGCGAATATTCCAACGCATCATCGTATGTATTAAAATATACAGCATCTGTCATCGCATTGCTTCCATTTCCTGTAGCAAAACATTCTCCAACTATATGGATTTTACCATTTTTATTATTAACTGCATAAGTTCCGCCCGATGATGGATTCGGAACCCACGCTCCGTTCGCTCCTACATAATACTGATCAACCCATGTGTTTGCTGCCATTCTTCCATCTGAATACATATAATAATATAAGCCATCTACCAATTGCCAGCCGGTTTTCATAGCTCCATCATTGACTCCACCTAAGTAATACCAATTTCCACCTTCTTTATACCATCCGGTATCCATATAGCCAACAGCATTAAAATGATACCATTTTCCCCCAATTTTTTCCCACTTCGAAACAGGATAACTTCCATCATCTTCCTGCCACCACCAACCTGTATTATCTTTATACCAATCAGCAGCCTGAACACAAATCGGTGTTGTAAGTAAACTGGCAAGTACAGTTATCACAATCATCTTGGATATTTTTTTTAACATCTTTTTTGTCTTATTTTTCATATTGTATTCTCCTCGTATTATAAGTTTATAGACCTCTCATATAGAGGCTCTAACAGCTGATATTTCAGCATTAATTTCATCAAGAGACATCTCTGGTACATCAGCAGCCTGCTCTCTCAACTCATAGAATGCGTTCTTAGCCTCTGCTCTTGTAATAGTTGTTTCTGGTAATGTTGCCTCAAATGGAAGTCCTTTGACCATCTTACTTCTAGTCATGAACATACGGAAAGCTGTTGGTAAATCCATACCAAGAGTCTCGTAAATCTCTGCAACCTCTATTTTAATGATTTATCTGCACGAAATTGAATCAATACCTGTTCTGCCATAATGATTCCTCCTAGTATAAGCCTGTTCAAAAGTCCAATTTTCATTCCATGGCTCCTCTTTGAATGCTTTTATAAGTGTGTCTACACACATCGATATTTCGTTTTGTTCTAATCTTATATATATATTAATTCCATTACTAATCTCTCCAACCTACTCTATACCACAACTCTGCAACCAAATATAACTCATCATTGCTGTGGGCATTAAACCTAGGACAAGCTATACAATTGTCTCCACATAAAGTTATTTTTTCTTCCATGAACATGCTTGCCTTTCTATGCGAAAAATTCAAATTCGTCTTTCAGTTAAACACATCAGCTTACTAAAATTATACATTGACGCCATAATGAACCGTTTATTTATTCTCAAAAAAATTAATTATCATATTCATCACTTTTTCGTCATGTTCCATGTATAATTCTTTATCTATCGGCACAGTTAGATTCTGTGCCTGATACTCAAGTGCAGCATCTGTCAGGAAATAGTCATAATGACCATTATGATTCTCCTCATCCATCAACACAAATGTACAATTCGGATTTACAATTTCATTTTGTCTCTCATAAAGAGGACTTAATCCTCCATAAAAGATATCTTCCTCTGCGCTAATAATCAAAACAGGTATTGTGACCGAATTAATTCCAGCTACAGCAGACAAATCCTTATCATTGCCATATTTTATATTAATAAATAGTGTGTTAAACGGTTTGATAATAGGATAAAAAATACCCGTATATCTTTTTATCGAATATTGCCATTGTTCCTCAGGTGTATCGAATCCAGATGCTGCAATAACCTTCTCAATATTATGATTATACTGAAGCACTACACTGACTGCATACGCACCCATACTATGACCGAATAGATAGATTGACATATTTTGAAACTTTTCATCCGCCTCTATATAGTCAAGAAGCGCATCTAAATCATATACGCACTGACTATACCCACCCATACTGTCACCACCACTTGAATAGCAACCTGTATAATCAAGGCACATAACTGAATAACCAGCATCAACAAAATAACATATCTCGTACAATTTAATATCATTAGAATCTCTATGTCCGGGAGCAACAACAATTAATCCTTTACTATCTATAGTCGGATAATAAAATGCCGAAATAGTATTTTCTTCTGACTGTACAAATATTTGTTCACGAGGGTACTTTTCTTCATCAATATCTTCATATAACAAATAGTGTTCTGTATCATACTGGTCATAATCAGCTCTCGAAAAAACAACCGAGTGAACTATAAAAATGACACAAAATATCAACATTGATAAGGAGAGCGCACAAATTATCATCACTTTAATAATTTTAAAATTTTTCTTATTTCTTTTACCAGATGCCATATGTTTACCCCTTTATTGAATACTTATTTATCTTTCTCAATTATTTCATATCTTTTTTTCTTACAAAAATATATTTTACAACTTATATAAGAAAGATATCGTCGCTATCCAGTACTTTTTAAACGTTATAGCAAAGCAATCCTATAATAAAACTTAAGTTGCTAACACAATACTAGCAATTATGCAAGATGAAATTTTCAAGTGAATTGAATTATATTTTATTCACATCTTCCAATTCTACAAGGAATCCATTCTACTGGTTCTCCTTTACCTTGTATCTGTATTGCAAAATTTTGTACATTTTCAAAATCGTTCTCAATCAAACAATACTTATTAAATCTTATCATCTCTAATTCTTTGTGTAGACTATTACACAAAAAGGTATGAAATCCACTGAAATCCCAACCTAAAATATCATAACCTAACATAATATTTTTATCTTCTACACCAGAAAAGAAATTATTTATTCCATTTGAATTCTCACTAAGTTCTTTCGTTAATACTTTATAGTATTCCTCTGTTGTCGATACACTTACAATTACGCACTTATTCTCATCAAAATATTTCTGTCGAATTCTTTTAGCATCCTCAATATTTAAAAAACGGCCATCCATTGCCAAGCATCTTTCGAACATAGAATGTATATCATTTTGTAGCAAAACTGCTTTCTCTTCAGTTATATCCCACTTTTTTTGATATTCAATTCTTTTCATTTTTCTATTATTGATAAAATAACAATAGGTCAAATCGGGATGTATACCTGAAAAACAATCACTTACAGTAATTATTTCATCACCTTTTATGCCCAAACAATCAGGAACAACTAATTTTTCACATATATAATATCCTAAAACTCTATACATTACTTTCACACCTCTTCTGTGATGAAACTTCAAAGTCATCTCTTAGTATTACTGAAAGTTTCACTCTACAACACAAATTGAATTACTAGTCCCACAACCGTACACACAACAAGTGCAATTACTTCACCTTTTAGGCTTTCTTTGATATGAAACCAATAGTCGTGGTACTCTGCAACCATATCCTCTGTTCCCTCAAACACAAACCTCGGATTTTGACAAAACCAACAAATATCTATAACAACTGCATCATAAATATTAACAATAGTCCAAAGCAGAAATCCATATCCAAACCCTTCCATGAAAGTAGTATATCCATTTACATATCTGAGAATCAAACTGATAATTACAATAATTATGATCGAAAAAATTACTTTTACTAATACTTTCTTTTGAGTCGTTGGTATTTTATCCTTATATATTTCTAAAGACTTCACTCGTTCTTGTATTTTAGGAGGGTAATTATATAATGTTTTTATTGGTTCTTGTGACATTATATATACCATAACCGAAAACATAACGCATAACATAATTGCTTCAATTGCTAAAATTAACATCCAATTTTCCTCCTATGCGTAAAATTCATCTCTTAGTATTACTGAAAGTTATCTCTCTAATAAATTCACAAAGTTGATTATTTCTTCGCACATTTCGTCGCTTTTGTAATGATGGATGTAATGTCCACAATCGTAACTAATCAACTTAGCATTTAATATAAATGCAAATTCTTTCTGACATTCGCTCCAGTGTCCAGCTGTTTGCTTACCATTTGATTTAAAGATTAAAGCAGGACATTTCTTGTAGCCTTCGCTTTCTACAATAGCTACATTGTCTAATATTTCATTAGATTCGTTAATATGGCAAATATTAAACGCATTTCTTTTTCGCAACATTTTGTGTTGCGTTATTTCCTCCTTGGTTAAGCACCTATTACTTATTGGACATAAAAGCCAATATAACTTATACTTAGTTGCAAAGTTCATCAACTTGATTTTCTTTTCCACCTTTTCTTTTGTCCAAATACTGTAAGTTAAAGGTGTTGTCATATCATTTCCGATAAGTGCTTTTACATCGTCTGGATACAATTGCATCCATCTTAATGCTTCTATTCCTGACATAGAATGAGGCATTAAGATATAAGGACCATTCTCTCCAAGTTTCTCTAACGCCTGTTTTTGTATGGTAACAAGAGTGTCTACATCACTTGGAAAGTCGCAAATATCCGAATAACCATAGCCAAATTTCTCAATAACAATAACTCTAAAGTCTTTTGCTAATTTTTTACAAAGAACTTTAAAATCATACACAGGTGCAACAGTTCCCGAACCTGACATTAATACAATCTTTGTTTTATCTTTATCACCTTGTCTATAAATATGTATATTATGACCTTTTATATTTACAAGGTCGCCTTTACATTCTAAAACGCCTTTCATAAAATCACACTCTCAAATTCAAATTATCTATTTCTTTCATCTATACCCATTGTATCACAACTCTTAAACAATACAACAAAAAATTAACATCTCGGACGTTCAATAATCCATCCTCACTGCAAACGCCGTGCATCCGAGATAAAAATGGACATAAAAAAGAAGGTATTTTAACCTTCTTTCATACTTTTAAACATATAAATACTAGCACTACAAAAACATAGCCCGAACAAATTTTCTGAACCATCCACCACGCTCCGGTCTTCCTGGTCTACCACCAAGTCCTGGTTTCCCTGTTCTCCCTGGAATTCCTGGTGTTCCCGGAATTCCGCCAATACCCGGTCGCGACGGTAAATGTCCTTGGCAATTTCTCACAAAAGCAACTACTTCATTATTTCCATTATATAAAATACCATTTCTATACCAGACAATATGTCTTCCTGTACTTATGTGATACACATCATTATTATATAACCAGCCTAAATTTCTGCCTTCTCTGCTTATAAACCTGTCTTGATACAAAAACAACTCAGCATTTCCAGACTTATCAAATAACTATTCCATATACTTTACCTTTCTAAAATTCATAGAAATACAAAGCCTTTTTAGACATGCTCAGGTCTGTTGTCTACATATTTAGTGGCATTTAACTTTATGATTGGGTAATGTTTTTCCAGCTTTGCTTTTGGCACTCTTACTAGAAGAATTACTAGCTAATGTTTTTCCGGCTTTACCAACTTTTCCACCATGGTGTACCGCCATAAATCTGTACCTGATTTGCATAATCTCCTTGCAATTGTCGGCACCTTTTGATATGATTATTTTGCGAAAAATAATGTCAAGGGCACTTTGACAAGGGAATGAGCTAGAGCTTACACTCTGGCTTTTTCTATGTTAAGAGTTTCCTCTTACACAACTTATACCATTTGCAATCTACTGCTGATGTATTTTTTTATACCATCAACACTGTCTATTTCATAATTCCTAGCAACTTCTGAAAAATACTCTTTAATTGATTCTTTTGATATTACCTCATTAGATGGATCTCCCGACAAACAATTTTTTCTAGCATCCATCCAAGGAGATTCACCATGAGTAATCTGCTCCAATGTCTTTCCACTATACATACCAAAGGATTCTACTACTAAATCTATAACTTTTTTTTCATTATCTGATAATTCATTAAACCTATTTTGAAGCATTGAAAAACGTGTGTCCTCAATCGGATTGTATTTAAAACTTTTGAACACTTCATATACGTCCTTAAATACGGGACCGTGTGCCCAAGCTTCGCACTCTTCGCTAAATAATTCTACACCAAACAAAACCATATATATGCCCTGAATAAAATAAAGCATCTTCTGTAATGCTAGTGGTGTAACTTCTTCTGCTTTTCTAAAAATGTAAGATATAGCTAACAACATTTTTTCCGATAATTCAAATAATGGTTCCACTTCCTTTGCTGCATTCATTGCTTTTTTATAAGCCGTTTCACCTATCTTATCCATATTTTTATTCAATTTCTCTATCATGAACAGGGGTGATTCCAAAGCATTTCTAATAATATCGGAATATTCCTTTGACGGAACCTGTCCTGAAAGGTATCTGGTAATTGTAATTTCTCCAAATCCCAATGCTAAAGACAATGGTGCTTTGCCAATTTTATAAATTTCCATCAAATCACAAATATCATCAATACTAACAATGCCTTCCTGTAATCTATACTGTCTATCCACCTCCTGCGCATTACTGTCCATTAGTCCCGGAATATTTACAGTTTCTCCACACTTTTCACAAACAGCCTCTGAGATTATAAATTCATACTCCTTATCCTTAATACATTTTCTACACGAAACAGGTTGTATTCGATACGTTGTTTCTTCTCTGCATTCAATACAGAATTGTGTTCTCTCCTTTGCCATTTTTGTGTCCTCCTTTTTTAATCTCCATATGTTTAAATTACTTGAATTTATAAGTTAATGGATATTCCTGTTTATGAAATGAAATAACAATCACATACTGATTAGTCAATTTGTTAAACTTAATATATAACGAAACCTTCTCCCCTGAATCACCATATCTTAGCATTAAGTTGATATCTTTGCCAAATATGTATAGTATCTCCTCCGGATGCTGTGGGTGTTCATTTTGCACTGCATCCGAAAAATCATATGCGGTCAATGAAAGTATTACTTTCTTTGCATCTTCTTCTGTAAACACATAATCCATGTATATGTCCTGGTTTTTCTGTCGTGGTGATATCTGGTATCTTCCTGCATTAACAGCAGCGAATACATCAGACAAGTACTGTTCAACATCTGATTTAGTAACGTTCAATAGATTTAACCTCCTGTAAAAATTATTATATGATAAACTTTTGCTTTTATTCTATCATCATCATATGTCAACGATAGACTTTTGTCAATATTCTATCATTAATATTTTTTAACCAGTATAATTCCCAATATCAGCCTATTTCCACCAACAAATGATTGCATCCAAAAAAATCCCGCTACCTGCATTTCTACAAGTAACGGGATTCATTATTTTTTATATCACTATCCAAACCTCAGCTTCTAAGTCATACCATTGATTTGACCGTAGGTACACTCCTTGGCCTTTCCCATAAGCTGATGCCTGTGCATAGTTGAAACTCATATTAAATAGGTGAATCTCACCCTCTATTGAGTTTTCGCCTACTTTGCATTGATAGCTGCTTGTGAGACAGTATAAAAAGAGAGTTACTATCATAGAAATAAGATACCCCCTTTCTCAAGAAAAGCTATGCAGAACATAGTAAGGATATCGTCGCTATTGTGTCCTTTTTAAGCTTTATGGCAAGGAAATCTTATGATAAAGCTTAAGTTATTAACACAATATTAGCTGATATACAAACTGAAAGTTGCACCTGCTTAAATAGGAATATTTTTTCCATTCCATGCTATGATTTGTGTATTAATATCTTGCATTGCCCAAGTTATTATTTTTGCCACAAATGATGGTGTAACAATCTCAGGAATATTGAATGGCAATAAGTATCTATTCCAATTTCCATTGGTATCTTTATTCTGAAATAATTTACCCTTACTTATGAGATATGGTGTTTCCGTATCTATAGGGCAGGATAAAACCAATTGTTTATCATTGGACACAATATTCAAAATATGGTAAGGACTATCATAATCCACTTCTACATACCAAATGTATTCTTTATCATCAACGCTTATTTTTCGTCTACTCTTTTTTCTCACGCCCATATTTATTTCCTCACGAAAATTCAAATTCTTGCATGCTTTCAACTCTTCACAAAGCTGAAAGTCTCTGTTCCATACAAATTGTAGTTTATTATTCTCTATTTTTTTATTTACTAATCTTATTCTTTAGAATCAACAATCCAAATACAAGGATAAGAGGGAAAATTGTAGTTGCAAGCAATCCTATTTTTAGATTGCCACCTGCCATTTCAGAAAAGCTTCCCACCATAGTAGGACTTACCATTGCACCTAAATCGCCGGCTAATGCCAAGAATGCAAACATTGCAGTTCCGCCCCCTGGACATTTCTGCGCGGATATGCTGATAGAACCCGGCCACATAATGCCGACTGCTAAACCGCAAAGAGCGCAACCGGCAAGTCCGAGGATTGGTAATGTGGACAGCGAGGCCAACAAATAACAACCGGCACACATAATACCGCAAACAAGCATAACCTTGGTCAAATCAAGTTTTTTGCTGAACTTTCCGTACAGCATACGGGATATACCCATAAGCATTGCAAACAAACACGGTCCTGCTAAATCACCAACCGTTTTAGAAACACCGATAGCAGATTCAGTAAAAGCTGATGCCCATTGAGCCATAGTTGCTTCTGATGCACCAGAACATGCCATAAGCATTATCATCAACCAGAAAATCGGCGTTTTCAACAATTTGCTAATACCCATATTCTTACCATCTTCCACCAATCGTTCTATAGGACAGTTGATAAAATTGAATGTATTATATAGCGGCACCAATGCCCAAATAAAAGTAAGTATCTTCCAATTTTCCACACCCAATATAGCAAAAAAGAACGTAGAAGCCAAAATGACACCCACTGCCCCCCAACAATAGAAGGAATGCAACAAACTCATCATTCCATCCTTATTTTCAAAAGGGCAAGCTTCAACGATGGGACTTACCAAAACCTCAATAAGTCCGCTTCCTATGGCATAAAGCACTACCGAAATCAGAATACCTATAAATGGTACAGGAAGTACTTCCGGTAGAATTGCCATTAAAACAAGGCCTACAGCCGATAACACTTGAGATGCTACAACGCAGGTGCGATATCCTATTTTATCAGCAAATTTGGTAGTCGCAAGATCGATAAGCAATTGCGTGAAATAGAATACCAACGGAATCATCGCAATCTTTTCAAATGTAATTCCGTAGGTACTTATGAATGTTAAAAATAAGAGTGGCGCAAAATTAGCAGATATAGCTTGTGTAACAAAGCCAAGATAACAAGCTATTAGAGTTTTTTTATAATTCTTTTGTTTTATCATGATGATAAGCTCCCTTAAAATTATTATAAACTATAATTACAATAAAGATAATATCCTGCCTTTTCGGCTATCTGCTTGTTTAATAAAATATTGTTTTTGGGCTTCCTAACTTGTTCAAGAAACGATTTGATTTTCAACACCTCCACATTAACTTTACAATTACCCAACATAATTACATCGTTGTAAAATTGGAATTTGACGAACTGACAAACTGAAATTCAAGTGAGTTTCCAAATCAAACTTTTCTTAACCAATCTGATATTTCACTTCTTCCTTTTTCTCCAAAATCTTGAGGAAAATTTTCCAAATCATACACAAGCATTTTTTCTTCATTTCTTTTTAGCTCTATCAAAGCATATCCTGACTTATCATATAATGCAGTAGGTGCTGTTTGATAAGGATTCGTGGCATCCACAGTTAATGTATATGTAACATTTTCTACGGCTCTTGTTCTAACATGTGCTTTTATTAAATCGTATCGTTCTATATCATCCTTATCTGTCACATCATAAAACAGGACAATGTTCAAGTCCGTCTTTGCGTCATACAATTCCCTAAAAAACTCTGGGAATCTTACTTCAAAACATATTCTAACTCCAATTTTCCAACCATTAATATCAAAAATACCATTACAATTTCCTATGCTAAAATTATCTTTGTCCCATCCCCATAAAGCCCTTTTATAATAAAACATTTTTTCTTGATATGGTCGAAGAATAATAACACAATTATAGTATCTATCCCCTTCTTGTGCAATCGTCCCTGCAATTATACATATATCATTTTTATCCACCAAATCTTGTAGTTGCACATATATTATAGCTAATTTATATAAATTAACTTCCGCAGAACAGTTAATATCGCGAGGTGGATATCCCGTCAACGCACATTCAGGAAAAACCAATAGTTTAACACCTTCTTCTACCGCTTCTTTAATAGCACTTTTTATTATCGAAAAATTATAATCTATATCGCCGGTTACTCCAAATTGGTATGCTCCTACTTTCACTGTATCACCTCCAAATTCAAATTCTTCGTTCCTTTATATTCTCTATTTTTTGCACTTTTCAATGAACAAACATATAAGATATATTACAATACTCAACATCACTACCGTCAGCACAAAATTAACAGGTGCTATGTGTATTGCAACATTAGACTCAATCGGATTATCTACCGAATATAATGGATAAGATTGAAAAAGTTCGATGCCAAAACCATAAGTACTTGACATCTCTCCTCCCCCAAATTTAATTCCAATAATTTTTTCAAATATTGTACCAAGAATATAATTAATTATCCCCATAAGGGTAGTAATTCCCAGTGCTATACTCCCAGCCTTAATTATCCTTTTTTTCACACACATTTCCTCCATAAACTTCAAATTCCTCTCTCAGTATTACTGAAATTTTCCTCTTATAAAATTATAGCTGCAGGCTACATTCTTTTAAAACAGTTAATAATGTATCCATCATTTCTACACCGGGCATATGTCCTGTATCGGCAACCACTTTACAATCTAAATATGTATTATTACTATCAGCTACCAATTCTTTAACTAATTTAGTGGAAGCAACTATATCGGTATCTCCTTGCAAAATAATGTACGGAACCTTAACATTTATCAGTTGCTCAGTAAGGTTAATCTGTATTATCTCCTTCCACAATGAGGTATTCTTCATATAGCCATTTACCATAATTGCTTTAAAATCCTTTATTTTGTAATCAGGACTCTTCAATAATCCTTTTATAATGGTTCCCATTGGTGCTTTCTCACCAATTCTATTTTGATATGCATTTGTATATTTACGAAGTGCACTTGATATCAATTGCAAGTCTTTCCCTTCAAAATTATCTACTGTTACATTTTTTATTCTTTCCAACTTCTTCACAGGAATATTGGTATGAGTTAAGGTATCTATCACTTCATCACAAATAAACACATTTTTAATTATCTGACCACACGCAATAACACTATCAACGATGTAAGGATTCTTTTCCAATAACTTAGCACTTAATATAGATCCCCAAGAAGTTGAAAATATCATTATTTTGTTATTTGGAAATTTTTCTTTTATCTTTTCTATTAGTTCCTCTGTCATCTGAACAAATATATCAACAGAAAACGAATCATCAATCGTATGGTTATTTATTCCACATCCAAGCTGATCCCAATAAACCATAATGAAATCGTCCGTAAACACTGGGAATAACCCTCTGCATCCAACTGAAAAGGGGATCGGTGTTCCTGGTCCACCGTGTAAAGTTATAACTATTGGATTATCTTTATTCTTTCCTTCTATCAATACTTTTTGTTGATACCCACCAAGGGAAAAAGAGCATAGTTCTGAAATTTCATTATTGGATTTTATTATTTTCTTTTTCATCGTATTCCGTCTCCTCTATGCGTAAATTTTCAAATTCTTGCATGCTTTCAACTCTTAGAAAAGTTGAAAGTTGTGAGTACTTTTCTAATCATTCAAAGCATAATATAATGCTCTAAAATACTGCTCCGCATCCTGAAATTCCGAAAGACCAGAAACACTTCCATCGCCAGCTTCAATTATCTTCCACGTTCCATCCTCCAATTCCGCAAAATCTACAGTATAATAAATACTAGGAAGATTTCTATATTTCTCAACTAATTCTTTTGGAGGTTCTTGAGTGAAATTCTTTTGACCTGAGTTCTTACTTATGCTAACGATTTCACCATTTACATAAAACACTCTATACTCATTTGGTCTTTCTCCATAACATTTTAAATTCAAGTACTCTTTAATGCATATACCACCAGTAAGTAAATTCCCACGATACTTATAAAATACTTCCATCCAATTATCGAATTCCTCTTGAGTAATAGACACATCAAAAAATTTTGGAAACTCCGTACCTTTTACGGATTTAACAAAATCTTTCACCATAAATCTATTGAAATGTTTTTTTACATCGCTTATTTGTATCTGCTCATGCAAAGGATAAACTTTCATAAATGCTGTATCATTTCCAAAAAACTTATATGTATTTGGGAAAATATGCATTTGTTCATATTCACTCGGTGCTACAATCAACTCAATATTATTTGCAAGCAATTCATCATAGAATTGGCTGTATTGACCTGGCTTCATCATCCAACCACGCATAATAGCTTTTCTCATCGTAGATGGCGTCTCACTCAAAACTAACTTATCTTCGTTATACCACTTGTCATATCCAAAAAATATTGTATCATACAGTCCTGTTGAACTCACAGCATCATATTCACTTTGTAAATCCTCATCAACCTTTTTAGTAGAAAAAAAACTTGATGGAAATAATATTAAATCTATCATATTCTTTTTTCATTCCTTCATTCTTATTTTTTCCAACAAAAAATTCAAATCTTTAAGTGCTTTCAAACTCACTAGAAACCTGAAATTTGTCTCTTCTCAAAATATCCTATCTATACTTGTTGCATAATATCAGATGTCTTCGCATACATTTATCCACCTTCAACTATCTTTACCACACAATCTTTACATCAGGATATGCTATAGCCGCAGACATAAATATCATCGTAACAAATATTACCATCACCATTGTCAAATTCTGAACTCCACCGGTCTCATTAAGGGCTATCTCTCGTTTTCTTATGCTACCAATCCCTGGTATCAATCCTATTATCAATCCTCCTATAACTCCCGCTAATAGGAAGTCACTTTGCTTACATATAAAATAAAATATTATATCCAAAGCAGCACCCACAATAAGGACTATATTTTTCTTCTTTTTGCCCTTAAATATTATATATGTAATTAGCCAAACACAAGAAAACACCATTCCACTTATTAATATAACATCTGTCCTATCCATAATTCCTCTCCACACTTTCTTATATATTTTTAACCCAAATTCGTGTTTAAGTAACTTTTGGAAATGCTATAATAGCTACAAATTACTCTGGTTTTTCCAAGTTAATATAAATTGAATTTCCCTTGCCAATTTTAGGTATTGCGGTAGACGACACCTTAGATTCACCATAATGTATTTCCCCGCCAAATTCAAATTTGTCTATTTCTTTCATCCCTATCCATTGTATCACAAATCATAAACAAAACAACAAGAAATCAACACCTTCTCATCAATATGTAAATCCTAATCCTTTACCACTACCATTACTACGTTCCAATGAAGGATTTTTCTGTTTTTCAGTATTCCACATTTAGTACCCATTAATATCTATTCATGATATTCACCCCTGATTTCTCTATAAAACGCCCCTCTTTTCGCCCCTTATTTGAAAATATTTCAAATCATAACCTTTCTCCTCAAAAACCAATCGCTTTTCCCCACAACTCCATCCCCCACATATCCTTGTGTCAGATTCCCCCACAAAAAAAGATGCCCCCCAGAACCTTTACAGTTCCAGTGGACATCTTATATTTTATTCGTATTCCTTAACCGTTAGTCAAGAGATAGCATTATCTATTATTGATAGCAGCCTGAGCTGCTGCTAATCTTGCGATTGGCACACGGAATGGAGAACATGAAACGTAGTTTAATCCAACCTTATGACAGAATTCTACAGATGAAGGATCTCCACCATGTTCACCACAGATTCCTAACTTGATTTCTGGACGAGTCTTACGTCCCTTCTGAGCAGCCATTTCTACTAATTGACCAACACCAGTCTGGTCTAATCTAGCAAATGGATCTGATTCGTAAATCTTTGCTTGGTAGTAAGAATCTAAGAACTTACCAGCATCATCACGAGAGAAACCAAATGTCATCTGAGTTAAGTCGTTTGTACCGAATGAGAAGAATTCAGCTTCTTCAGCGATTTGGTCAGCTGTTAATGCAGCTCTTGGAATTTCAATCATTGTACCGATGTGGTATTCAATGTCAGAATTCTTTTCTTTCTTAACTTGTTCTGCAACTTCTACAACAACGTCCTTAACATACTTTAATTCTTTCTTTTCGCCTACTAATGGAATCATGATTTCAGGAACGATATCAAATCCTTTTTCAGCCTTTACTTCGATAGCAGCTTCCATAACGGCTCTTGTCTGCATCTTAGCGATTTCTGGGTAAGTTACAGCAAGACGACATCCTCTGTGTCCCATCATTGGATTGAATTCATGTAAAGAATCACAAGTAGCCTTAACTTCTTCTACAGTTAATCCCATATCTTTAGCTAATGCAACGATATCAGCTTCTTCTGTAGGAACGAATTCATGTAGAGGTGGATCTAAGTAACGAACAGTCATTGGCTTTCCTTCTAATACTTCGTACATAGCCTTGAAGTCAGCTTTTTGGAATTCAAGTAATTCAGCTAAAGCAGCTTCTCTAGCTTCTACAGTCTTAGAAAGAATCATCTTACGAATCTTAGGAATTCTTTCTTCACCAAAGAACATATGCTCTGTACGGCAAAGACCAATACCTTCAGCACCAAGTTCTACAGCCTTAGCTGTATCTGCTGGAGTATCTGCATTTGTACGAACGCTAAGAGTTCTGTACTTATCAGCCCATCCCATAATTCTTCCGAAGTTTCCACCGATTTCAGCTTCATTAGTCTTAATGTCACCTTTGTAAATTTTACCAGTAGAACCATCAAGTGAGATGTAATCTCCTTCTTTAAATGTATATCCACCAAGTTCAAATGTCTTAGCTTCTTCATTAATCTTAATTTCACCGCAACCAGATACGCAGCAAGTACCCATACCACGAGCAACAACGGCTGCGTGAGAAGTCATACCACCACGTACAGTTAAGATACCTTGAGATGCATGCATACCTTCGATATCTTCTGGAGAAGTTTCAAGACGAACAAGGATAACTCTTTCTCCTCTTCCACCTTTTCCTGCTTCTTTTGCTTCATCAGCTGTAAAGTATACCTTACCTGCTGCAGCACCTGGAGATGCTGGAAGAGCAGAACCGATTACTTCACCAGCCTTTAATGCAGCTGCATCGAAAGTTGGGTGTAATAATTGGTCTAAAGACTTAGCTTCAATTCTACATACAGCTTCTTCTTCTGTAATCATTCCTTCATCTACTAAATCACAAGCGATTTGGATAGCAGCTGGAGCTGTTCTCTTACCATTACGAGTCTGTAAGAAGTATAATTTTCCTTCTTCGATTGTGAATTCCATATCCTGCATATCACGGAAGTGATTTTCAAGCTTCATAGCTAAATCCATGAATTGTGCATAACATTCTGGCATATCTTTCTCTAATTGAGAAATTGGCTGTGGAGTTCTAACACCAGCAACAACGTCTTCACCCTGAGCATTGATTAAGTATTCACCGAAAATACCCTTTGCACCAGTAGATGGGTTACGAGTAAATGCAACACCTGTACCTGAAGTTTCACCCTTGTTACCAAATACCATTGTCTGTACGTTTACAGCAGTACCCCAATCACCAGGGATATCATTCATACGACGGTAAACGATAGCACGTGGGTTGTCCCATGAACGGAATACAGCCTTAACAGCACCCATTAACTGTTCCTTAGGTTCTTGTGGGAATTCTTCTCCGTTCATAGCTTCTTTGTATACAGCCTTAAACTTATTAGCTAATTCCTTTAAGTCTTCTGCTGTTAATTCAGTGTCATATACAACACCTTTTTCTTCTTTCATTTCGTCAATGATTTTTTCAAAGTATGACTTTGGAACTTCCATAACTACGTCTGAATACATTTGAATAAATCTTCTATATGAGTCATATGCAAATCTTGGATTTCCAGTCTTTTTAGCAAAACCTTCTACCGCAACATCGTTAAGACCAAGGTTAAGGATTGTATCCATCATACCTGGCATAGATGCTCTAGCACCTGAACGAACAGAAACTAATAATGGATCTTCTGTATCACCGAATTTCTTTCCATTTTCTTTTTCAAGCCACTCTAATGCTTCGAAAATCTGAGTCTGGATTTCTTCTGAAATAGCCTTTCCATTGTTATAGTAGTCTGTACAAGCTTCTGTTGTTACAGTGAAACCTTGAGGAATTGGCATTCCTAAGCCAGTCATTTCTGCTAAGTTACAACCTTTTCCACCAAGAAGGTTTCTCATAGATGCGTTACCTTCTTTAAACAAATAAACCCATTTGTTTGCCATTTGTTTCGTACCTCCTAAAATTTGTTCTTACTAAGTAATTAATTTGACTTCTGTCTCAGCGTTTAGTATATCATAAAAAGCAAAAGAATAAAAGATTTTTTTTGAAATTCGAGGAAAACTTTTTATCTTTCCTTTTGCTTATCGCTGCATGTGCATTTACTTCATTTTCATCTTTCGTTTTGTTTCATACATTCTTTCATCTGCTAATGCTACCACTTTTTCAAAATCAAAGGTATCTTTCGCATAAACTTTTCCTAAAGCAACAGACAACTTAACTTCCGGATTTTTTTGATTCATTTCTTCTACCACTTCAAGACATTTGCCTTCCAGGTCATCCAAGTGTTCTTTACTATCGTTGCAATCCACAAGAAGGAACTCATCTCCGCCAATGCGGTAGCCATGTACTGAATCGGAAGTCTGTCTTAAAATGCATTCTGACATCATACGAATTAAAATATCACCATTGTTATGTCCCTGGCAGTCGTTGATTACTTTCAGATTATTAATATCAAAGAAAATAACCCCCACTGACTGTAAATTTAAATACTCAGATTCTTTTCGGTTTAAATATTTTCCCTGATTATATAGCATAGTCAACTGATCATGCTCACTTTCCCACAACATCTTTTCCCTTAAAATATTATTTTCCAGAAATAAATGTATGATCTGATAATATGCCAAATCTTCTTCCTCAGAAACCGTAATGTCCTGAGAACGTTCAATCAGAAAAATGTATCGTTTTTCAATTGCAAAATCCACAAACAAGTAACATTTTTTTGACACATCTATATCTATGCCGTTAGCAATAAAAAAACGTTTCATTTCGTCATCCAGTCTGCTTCTTTTGGTTTTTTCCCTAAAAATAGCCTCAAAATAACTATGATTCAAAATTTTTTTACTGATTTGTTTTTTCTCTTTTAGAGAGTAACTAAGAAGATCCAAATACCGTTTAGGTCCTTCTCCTCCACCCTCCATAATCAGGTAAGTTTTATCCGCATGCAGGAAAGATGTGATCAATTCCAGATTCGCATACAAACTAACATTCATATTCTTAATAATTTCTGTTTGAAATTCTGATAGTTTTTGATACAACATCTCTCCGATTCCTTTCTGAGTTCTTTCTCTTGCGTATCTCAAACGTTACAATATTTTGCTTTCTTTTTTCCTTCAAAGAAAACATGAATTAAACACTATGTTAAAATTCAAACTTTTTCTCAAAGTATGCTTTCAAATCTTCAATTCTAACTCTTTCTTGTTCCATGGTATCTCTGTCACGAACCGTTACACAACCATCGTTTTCAGATTCAAAATCATAAGTAACACAATATGGTGTACCAATTTCATCCTGTCTTCTATATCTTTTACCAATGTTTCCTCTATCATCAAATTCACACATATAGTACTTAGATAATTCAGTATATATCTTCTCTGCACCTTCGTTTAATTTCTTAGATAAAGGAAGCACACCAACCTTAATTGGAGCTAATGCAGGATGGAAATGTAATACCGTACGAACGTCTCCACCTTCTAGTTCTTCTTCATCGTATGCACCACAAAGGAAAGCAAGGGTTACTCTGTCTGCACCCAAAGATGGTTCAATAACGTAAGGAATATATTTTTCATTCTTTTCATCATCAAAATATTTCATATCTTCGCCAGATACATTTTGATGCTGGGTTAAATCATAGTCCGTTCTGTCTGCAATTCCCCATAATTCACCCCATCCGAATGGGAACAGGAATTCAATATCAGAAGTCGCTTTGGAATAGAAAGATAATTCTTCTTTTTCGTGGTCACGTACACGCATTTCTTCTTCTTTCATTCCTAAGCTCTTTAGCCAGTTAATACAGAATTCTTTCCAATAAGCAAACCATTCTAAATCAGTATCAGGAGCACAGAAGAATTCTAATTCCATCTGTTCAAACTCTCTGGTTCTAAAAGTGAAGTTACCTGGAGTGATTTCATTACGGAAAGACTTACCAATCTGTCCAATACCAAAAGGAACTTTCTTTCTTGAAGTTCTTTGAACATTCTTAAAGTTTACAAAGATACCCTGTGCTGTTTCAGGTCTTAAATATACAATATTTTTTGCATCTTCTGTTACACCCTGGAATGTTTTAAACATTAAGTTAAACTGACGGATATCTGTGAAATTGTGCTTTCCACAAGAAGGACAAGCAATGTTCTTTTCTTCAATGAAATTCTTCATTTCCTCATTGGACCATGCATCTACAGAACCTTCCATCTGAATATTATTTTCCATCATATAATCTTCAATAATCTTATCTGCACGGAATCTTTCGTGACATTCTTTACAGTCCATAAGTGGATCTGAAAAACTTCCCAAATGTCCGGATGCAATCCATGTTTGTGGATTCATTAAAATCGCACAATCAACACCTACGTTGTATGGATTTTCCTGAATAAATTTCTTCCACCATGCTTTTTTTACGTTATTCTTTAATTCAACACCCAAGTTACCATAATCCCAGGTATTTGCAAGTCCTCCATAAATTTCAGAACCCGGATACACAAATCCTCTTGCTTTTGCTAATGCAACGATTTTTTCCATTGTCTTTTCCATTTTCATTAACCTCACATTTTTATATTTTACAGTTTTCTCTGTATGTATATTGATAGGCATAAAGAAATCCAATCCCTCGGAATTTCTTTATTGCCTTTTGTAAACATCCTATCTGACTGTTCCTTTTATAAGACTTTACTTGTAAATAATATATGCCTCCCCTTCCTGGGTTACATACGCAGTATCTGTAATAGCATCCTTAACACTGCCGCCATAATAAACAATGTCATGTTTTTCTATAATGACTGCCAGTTCTTCTGCAAAATCGCCATATAGAACACGCAAACCACTTCCATTTTCTATTTCTTCAAAAGTAACTACCTGTGCACTCTGATTTTTCCATTCCAGTTGACTGACACGATCCTTGTTCGTACTAAGAAAGGTAGTCAACTCACAATCTGATACTTCTATCAGATTAAAGGAATTATAATCTTCTAAAGAGGCATATTCTAAACATAACTTTGCAATATCATTATCTACTTTGAAAGATTTCTGGCTCACAGAATCTTTTCCATTCTCTTCCTGGTATTCAGAAATTGCACTTTTAATAGAATCCTTCAAATCATCTTCGCTATATATTACCTCATCAAATTCCTCTATAGACATAGAATAAATTTTATCATCCTGTATCAATAACGTGCTTTCTGTCGCATCTTTTATTTGCTCCGGACTTCCGCATGCGGAAAGCGCCAATGATAAAGCACCCATCAATAAAGCAATCTTCACATTATTCTTCATTCTCATCATCATATAGCCCTATGTCTCACTGTTCCTCAAAACAGTCAAAAAGAAAGAACAGTTCCCATATTTCCTTTCATTACTCACTCAAAAAATAATCCTTTATATTTTACTATTTTATCAAATGATTTTCAATAGAAAATAAAAAAAAGCAATAAATGAATTACAAAAAGAAGGAACAAAGCAAACGCCTCATCCCTTCTTTTTATGATTCAGGTCATAAATAAATTCATTTAACTTCTAAAGACTCATGACCCATCTTGTTTTATTACATCATTCCCATTCCGCCGTTTGGCATTGCTGGCATTGCAGGTGCATCTTCTTTGATATCAGCAACTACGGATTCTGTAGTCAATAAAGTAGATGCGATAGAAGTTGCGTTCTGTAATGCACTTCTTGTTACCTTAACAGGATCAATGATTCCAGCTTCGATCATATTTACATAGTTTTCATTTAACGCATCAAATCCAACACCTGGTTCAGATTCTCTTACTTTATTAATGATAACAGACCCTTCTAATCCTGCATTTGCAGAAATATGGAACAATGGTGCTTCTAATGCCTTTAAGATAATCTGGGCACCAGTCTTTTCATCACCATTTAAACCTTCCACAAGTTTTGCAACTTCTTTGCTTGCATGAACATAGGCAGAACCACCACCTGCGATGATACCTTCTTCTACTGCTGCCTTAGTCGCTGCAAGAGCATCTTCCAAACGTAACTTCGCTTCTTTCATTTCAGTTTCAGTTGCAGCACCAACACGAATCACTGCTACACCACCTGCTAACTTAGCAAGTCTTTCCTGAAGTTTTTCTCTATCAAATTCAGAAGTAGTTTCGTCTAATTGAGCCTTAATCTGACCAACTCTTGCCTTGATAGCTTCTTTATCGCCTTCACCATCTACGATAACAGTGTTTTCTTTTTCTACCTTAACACTCTTTGCACGACCTAATTGATCCATGGTAGCTTCTTTTAAGTCAAGTCCTAATTCTTCTGAAATTACAGTACCGCCAGTTAAAATAGCAATATCTTCTAACATTGCCTTTCTTCTGTCACCATATCCTGGCGCCTTCACTGCTACTACCTGGAATGTTCCCCTTAATTTATTTACGATTAATGTAGTTAAAGCTTCCCCTTCTACATCTTCTGCAATGATTAATAATTTTGCACCACTTTGAACGATTTGTTCTAAAATTGGTAAAATTTCCTGGATATTAGAAATCTTCTTATCTGTAATTAAGATATATGGATTATCTAATTCAGCAACCATTTTTTCCATATCAGTAGCCATATATGCAGAAATATATCCTCTGTCAAACTGCATACCTTCTACTAAATCTAATTCTGTCAACATAGTCTTAGATTCTTCAATGGTGATAACACCATCTTTGGATACTTTATCCATTGCATCTGCTACTAAGTTACCAACAGATTCGTCTCCGGCAGAAATTGCTGCTACTCTTGCGATTTGCTCTTTTCCATTTACAACAGCACTCATCTTGCTGATGGCTTCTACTGCAGTATCTGTCGCTTTCTTCATACCTTTTCTTAAGATAATTGGATTTGCTCCAGCTGCAAGGTTCTTCATACCTTCGTTAATCATTGCCTGAGCTAAAACAGTTGCAGTTGTGGTACCATCACCGGCAACATCATTTGTCTTTGTAGCAACTTCCTTTACAATCTGAGCACCCATGTTTTCGAATGCATCTTCTAATTCAATGTCCTTTGCAATGGTTACACCATCATTGGTGATAAGTGGAGTACCATAAGATTTGCTAAGAACTACATTTCTTCCTTTTGGTCCTAATGTTACACGTACTGTATTTGCTAATTGATTTACACCAGATTCTAATGCTTTTCTGGCCTCTGTTCCGTATTTAATTTCCTTTGCCATAACTACATATCCTCCAAATAATTATTTTTACTCAATCACTGCTAAGATATCACCTTGTTTTACAAGAATAAAATCTTCCTCGTCTAAATTTACTTCAGTTCCCGCATATTTTGAATAAATTACTTTATCCCCTACTTTTACTTCCATCGGTATCTTTTCACCATCTACAACAGCTCCAGGGCCAACCGCAATCACTTCTGCCTGTTGTGGCTTTTCCTTTGCCTGACCTGGTAATACAATACCAGATTTTGTAGTTTCTTCACATACTAATGGTTTTAAAACAACTCTGTCTCCCAATGGTACTAATTTCATGTCAAATCCTCCTTTAAATTGTTAGCACTCATTCGAATCGAGTGCTAATCGATGTTTTTATATTACTTGTTTTAATATAAAAATGCAAGCATTTCAATCCTAGTTTTTTCTTGCTATTTCCAGCTTATTCTCTTTCATTCTCATTTAATCTCATTTATTCTTCTTTTTTCAATTTCCAGTAAATAAAAAAACTGCCACACCCACGTTTTTCGTTTGTGTGACAGTTTCCCTATTCTTAAGAATTACTGAATCATACTATTACGTAACCTGACAGCAAGTGTCAGGTTACTGTTTGAACAATAACGAATTACTTTCTTAATCCTAAACGTTCGATTAAGCTTCTATATCTTTCGATATCTACTTTCTTTAAATAAGCTAATAAGTTTCTTCTTTGACCAACCATCTTTAAAAGACCTCTTCTTGAGTGATGATCCTTTGGATGATTCTTGAAGTGTTCGTTTAATTCATTGATTCTAGCTGTAAGTAATGCAACCTGAACTTCTGGTGAACCAGTGTCTTGTTCATTCTTACCGTATTCTTTGATAATTGCTAGTTTTTTTTCTGTTGTCATCATAATTTAATTTCCTCCTAAATATACAAGCGCCAAATACTAAGAATCGGTCGGAGTCTCCATATTCTGAGTAGTGGCTTCTAAAATTACCTTTGATATAATAGCACAGAAGCTACCGTAACGCAAGCTTTTTTTTAAACTGCTTCATATAAAGGATATTTATCTGTCAAACTCTTAACCAAAGCCTTTGCTTTTTCTTCGTCTTTATCGATAACGGCAGCCTTAATTGCGTCTGCGATGACTATCATATCTTCTTCTTTAAATCCTCTGGAAGTAATGGCTGCAGTTCCTAAACGGATACCACTTGTTACGAATGGAGACTTTGGATCGTTTGGTACTGCATTTTTATTACAGGTAATATTTACACTGTCAAGTAATTTTTCCACTTCTTTTCCTGTTAATTCTAAGTTTTGTAAATCAACTAACATTAAGTGATTATCAGTACCGCCGGATACTAAATTAAATCCTCTTTCTTTTAATGCTGCTGCCAATGCTGCTGCATTTTTCACAATGTTCTTTCCATATTCCTTAAATTCATCACTTAATGCTTCTTTGAAGCAAACTGCCTTTGCAGCAATCACGTGCATCAAAGGACCACCTTGGATTCCTGGGAATACTGCTTTGTTAAAGTTGAATTTTTCATTCATTTCATTGCTGGATAAAATCATACCACCTCTTGGTCCTCTTAAAGTCTTATGAGTAGTGGTAGTAGTAACATGAGCATAAGGAATTGGGCTTAAATGCTCTCCGGTAGCAACCAGACCGGCAATGTGTGCCATATCTACCATAAGGTATGCTCCCACTTCATCTGCAATTTCTCTGAATCTCTTGAAATCAATAGCTCTGGCATAAGCAGAGGCTCCTGCTACAATTAACTTTGGCTTGCATTCTAATGCAATTCTTCTCACTTCATCATAATCAATGTAACCTTCATCATTTACTCCATAAGGTACTACATTGAAATACTTACCTGACATATTTACCGGTGAGCCATGAGTTAAATGTCCACCATGGGCAAGATTCATTCCCATGTAAGTATCACCTGGCTGCATAATTGCGAAAAATACTGCCATATTAGCCTGTGCTCCTGAGTGTGGCTGCACATTTACATATTCACATCCAAATAATTCTTTTGCACGGGAGATTGCTAATTCTTCTACTACGTCAACATGTTCACATCCGCCGTAATATCTCTTTCCAGGATAACCTTCTGCATACTTATTGGTAAGTGGACTTCCCATAGCAGCCATAACTGCTTTGCTTACAAAATTTTCAGATGCGATTAATTCGATGTGGCTGTTTTGTCTTGCCACTTCGTCGCTCATTGCTGCTGCAATTTCAGGATCATAATTTTTGATTTCATCGTAACTATACACTTTCTTATCCTCCTAGTTTTGTTTCGTAATGGAAATTTCTAATTCTTCTAATTGTTTTGCATCAACCACATTTGGCGCATCTGACATCAGACAAGACGCATCTTTCACCTTAGGGAAAGCAATAACATCACGGATGCTGTCCTGTTTTGTAATCAGCATTACCAGACGGTCAAGACCATAAGCAAGACCTGCATGTGGTGGAACACCATACTTAAAGGCATTTAGTAAGAATCCAAAACGCTCATAAGCATCTTCTTTTGTAAATCCTAACGCTTCAAACATTTTTTCCTGAATATCGTTCTGATAAATTCTTACACTTCCGCCACCGATTTCTGTACCATTTAAAACAATATCATATGCTTTGGCACGTACTTTTCCAGGCTCTGTATCAAGAAGTGGAATATCCTCTTCCATTGGCATAGTAAATGGGTGGTGCATGGCTGTATAACGGTTTTGTTCCTCATTCCATTCTAATAATGGGAATTCTGTTACCCATACAAACTTGTAATCATCCTTAGAAAGTAAGCCAAGCTGATTTGCAAGTTCCACTCTTAATGCTCCTAAAACATCATAAACTACCTTGTTTTTATCTGCTGCAAAAAGCAGTAAATCCCCTGCTTTTCCTTCCATTGCCTCGATTAATGCAGACATCTCTTCTTCTTTCATAAATTTTGCAAAAGAAGATTTGATACTGCCATCTTCCTGTATTGCAATGTAAGCAAGACCTTTTGCACCATATGTTTTAGCAAATTCCACCAAAGCATCGATTTTCTTTCTTGGCATCGCACCTTGTCCATTTGCATTGATACCTCTTACAGAACCGCCATTTTCAATGGCTCCCTTAAATACTACAAATTCACAATCCTTAACAACTTCTGTTACATCCTTTAATTCCATGCCAAAACGTAAATCCGGTTTATCAGAACCAAAACGGTCCATAGCTTCCTGATATGGCATTCTCTGAATTGGTAACGATACTTCAATTCCTAATGTTTCTTTAAATATCTTAGCTAAAAGTCTTTCATTTACATCAATGACATCATCCACATCCACAAAAGACAATTCCATATCAATCTGAGTAAATTCTGGTTGTCTGTCGGCTCTTAAGTCTTCATCACGGAAACACTTTACAATCTGAAAATATCTGTCATAGCCAGAACACATCAATAACTGCTTAAAAATCTGTGGTGATTGTGGCAATGCATAAAAGTTACCCGGATGTACACGGGATGGTACAAGATAATCTCTTGCTCCCTCAGGAGTACTCTTCGTCAGCATTGGTGTTTCAATTTCCAAAAATCCCTCTTCATCTAAGAACTGACGGGTCATGGTAGTAATCTTACTTCTTAAAATGAGATTTCTTTGAAGATCCGGTCTTCTTAAATCAAGATAACGATATTTTAAACGTAAATCTTCTTTTGTCTTGCTGTCTTCCTCGATTGGGAAAGGAGGAGTCTCCGCTTCAGATAAAATACGGATTTCCTTTGCATAAACTTCTATATCCCCGGTTAAAAGGTTTTCATTGATACCACCGGAACGAGCCTGAACAGTTCCCTTTACGGCGATAACAAATTCACTTCTTAATTTTTCCGCTTTCGCAAATCCTTCTTGTCCTACTTCACTTTCTTCGAAAATAATCTGCAAAATTCCACTGCGGTCTCTTAAATCAACAAAAATAATACCGCCTTTGTTTCTGCTTTTTTGTACCCATCCCATGACAGTTACTTCTTCTTTTATGTTTGCCTTTGAAACTTCGGTACATCTATGGCTTCTTTTCAAACCTTTCATTGTTTCTGCCATTTTATTTTTACCTCCTAAATGTATATAACAAAAAGCTTAAGTTATTTTTCGCATAGCAAAAATTCTTCCAGCTTTTTCGTCTCCATATTATATCCGATACGTTTTAACGTATCCCAAAACTCCTTACTTCCCGTAAGTCTTTGAAATGCCAGAAAAATTCGCATATCAAAGTTTTTTACCTCATCAATCATCATCTCAATGGCCATTTCCACCGGAAATGCTTTTCGATAAGGCCGGTCGGAAATCAATGCCACAAATACATCACATACTCTGATGATTCTGGCCTCAAAAGGAATTTCATCGCCAGCCAGATTATTAGGATACCCGGTACCATCAAAATTTTCATGATGATATAAAATCATATTCATAATGGTATCTTTGTACCCGGCATCCTTTAAAATATGATATCCCAATGTGGTATGCATCCGGACATACTTCATTTCTTCAATCTCTAAAACATCTTCTCCTCTTCCGTAAATATACTGGCTTACCTTTAGTTTCCCTATGTCATGTAATACTCCGGCCACCGCAATCTCATGGCAGTCAGAATCCGGAAGATTTAACTCTCTAGCCAATAGTGTAGCAATATTACTGACACAGATTCCATGCTGCAGATAAGTCATTAAATCTTCTGCCAAGGGGTCACAGGTTTCAAATAATCTTTCTAATACACGGTCTTCTTTTTCTGAGAATATCTCAGTCAGTTCTTCCTGATTTATCATTGCTTCCATGCACTTTCCTCCTTTTAAGACAGAAATGCTTGTTTTCTCTTTATCATTTCATCAATGCGTTCCATGTAATGATCTACGTTTTTTACATTTTCCACCCGTTCAATCCGATTTTCTGATGGAAATACAAACTTCGATGAAGTGCCGGCACCTACTGCTATAATATCTTGTTTTTCTTCCATAATCAAGATATTATAGATACATTCTTTGCCAGGTACAGCATAACCTACATTCTCCAAATTTCCTGGTATGTTTTTCTGCCGATATAAGTAATAAGGCTCCAGACCTAACTTTCTGGCATTGTAATCCACCACTTCTAACATCTCATTGGTGCTTCCCTTTATCATACTTTCGAATTCCTTCCGCTTTGCAGTAAGGTTCGCAGCACGTTTAATCGCTAGGGAATGTACTGTAATACTGTCCGGTTTTAAAGCTGTGATAGCGGAAATGGTATTTTGTACCTCGCCAATTTCCTCTGATGGAAGTCCGGTAATCATATCCATATTTATATTATCAAAACCTAAGCCTCTTGCCAGCAGGAATGTTTCTTCTACCATTTCGGATGTGTGGTTTCTTCCAATTAATTTTAAAGTAGCATCATTCATAGTCTGGGGATTAATGCTGATTCGCTTCACACCACCTTCTTTTAATGCCACAAGCTTATCTTTTGTAATGCTGTCCGGTCTTCCTGCCTCTACTGTAAATTCCAGCAGATGAGATAAATCAAATTCCTGATTTATCCCGTCTAAAAGTCTTTTTAAATGTTCAGCAGATAAGGAAGTCGGCGTTCCTCCACCTATATAGATGGTCTGCAATTTTTTGTTCTTAAGACTTTTTGCAACAAATTTAAGTTCTTTTTCCAATGCATCCAGATACCTATCAATTTTATTTTTATAAATTCCAATGGGATAGGACGTAAACGAACAATACAGACAGGTACTTGGACAAAATGGGATACCAATATATAAACTGTATCCCTCTTCATACTGAACTTTTTCCAGCAAAGATTTTTCTTTCTTCGCTACCTCAAGACAAATCTTAGCTTTTTGTTCTGTGGTACTGTATTCTTTTTGATAATGCTTAAGAATGCTTTCTTCCAAGGTATTCTCCTCTAATAGTTTTAAAGCCACTTTCGTAGGACGGATTCCTGTCATGGTTCCCCAAGGCAGACTTTTCTTCGTATATTCTGATAATACATCATAAATTAGAAGTTTAAAGGGATTTTTAAATACTTCTTTTTTTGTATAATCCCCCTCCAAAGTTCTCCTTATTTCAGGTTTTGATTCCTCCGTAAGAATCACTGTTGTGATTTCAGTTCCATATTCTACTTTAAGCTGAAAACGGGTTTTAAAAGCACCTTCCACTATCTTCTCATTATCAAAAAAAGCCTGTAAAATACTTCTTATATCATAATTATACAAATCTTCATTTTGTACTAATCCAATCATATTTGCACCCTTTTTTCCTTATACTAGAAATGGATTCGACTGCTTTTCAAAGCCGATACTGGTAGCCGCACCATGTCCCGGGTATACCATAGTATCCTCTGGAAGCAGAAATAATTTATCCTTAATAGAAGCCACTAAGGTTCTGGCACTTCCGGTTGGAAAATCCGTTCTTCCCACACTTCCTTCAAATAAAGTGTCGCCTGAAATCAGCCAGTTCATATCTTTAAAATAATAGCACATTCCACCTATTGTGTGTCCCGGTGTGCTGATACAGGTTATCTGATTTCCCAGTAATTCAAGGATTTCACCATCTTTTAAGTATATATCCGCCTGAAGACTTTCGCTCTTTCCTCCCAAAGCCTGACTTAAATTCCATTCCGGTTTGGTAAGCACTTCTTCTTCCAGTTCACTGGCATAAACCAAAATTTCAGGGTATGCCTTTCTTAACTCCTCTACAGCTCCAATATGGTCGAAATGACCGTGAGTTAATAATATTGCCTTTGGTTTCAAAGCCTTTGCATTTAAAATTCCTTCTATCACACTGCCATGACTGGCGGGGTCTACGATAATTGCTTCTTTTCTTTCCTCATTCATAATAAGGTAACAGTTTGTAGAAACCATTCCCAATGTTTTTATCAGCATAGAAAGTTCCTGCATAGTAATCTCCATTCCGTTTCGTTCTCACTAGTACCTCCTGACAAAATAATCTGTCAAATACCCATATAGTATTTTTTCAATAACTACACCGTCCTGTCCGCGCTTGAACAGTAACCTGCACTAGCCCTGTGTTCTTTCAATATCAATAATACTCTCGATATTTCTTAATTTTGCTATGATATGATTTAACTGTTCCGTTCCTCTGGTGTCAAAAGAAACGCTAATAGTAGCCTTTCCCTGCTTATTTGTACGCACATTCATGGAAGTAACATCAATTTTCATTTCCGTAAAAGTCTTTGAGATATCCACCAATACACCTACACGATTGTTCGCATATAACGTAATTTCTGTAGTGAACAAAGCTCCGGCATTTTCTTTTTCCTGATACTGCCATTCTGCATCAATTAAGCGGCTTCTGTCGTCTTCTCCCATACAAAGAACATTGATACAGTCTGTTCTATGAATCGAAATTCCTCGACCTCTCGTAACAAAGCCCACAATTTCGTCTCCCGGAACCGGACTACAGCATTTTGAGAAACGTACTGCCACATCATCCACACCTTTTACAACAATACCACCCTTAGACTTATTGATTTTCTTGACCCCTTCTGTTTCAGCCTGGGTATTTTGCAGTACATCGGCGTCTGTAATCTTTTTCGCATTTTCTTTTTCATACTCTTCAAGAAGTTTGTTCATAACCTGTCCTTCTTTTAGACCGCCATGACCAACTGCAGCAAATACGCTGTCCCAATCCTTAAAGCCATACTTATTCATAACTTTCTGCATGTATTCCGGCTTTGCATAATCGGAATAATTAAGACCCTTACTCTTACAATAGGAAGCCAGCAGTTCCTTCCCTCTGATAATGTTATCTTCTTTAAATTCCTGACGGAACCATTGGTTAATTTTATTTTTCGCCTGAGTACTCTTTACTAAGTTCAGCCAATCTCTGCTAGGCCCTTTTGAATTCTGGGAGGTAATGATTTCAATCCGGTCTCCGTTTTTAATCTGATAGTCAATCGGAACCTGTCTTCCATTGACTCTGGCACCAATCATCTTATTTCCTACTGCACTATGAATACTATAGGCAAAATCAATGGGATTCGAGCCATTTGGCAGACTCTTTACATCACCGGATGGTGTAAAACAATACACCTGCTCTGCAAAAAGGTCTAAATCTGTTTTTAACATGCTGACAAATTCTTTGTTATCTGACATGTCTCTTTGCCATTCCAGAATCTGACGAAGCCATGCCAGCTTTTCTTCTTCCTGGTCTTTGGAATGATTGCCGCTGGCGTTTTCTTTGTACTTCCAGTGCGCCGCAATACCATATTCTGCGATTTTATGCATCTCATAAGTTCGAATCTGTATTTCAAACGGAGTTCCATTGGAACCAATCAAGGTAGTATGAAGAGATTGATATCTGTTCTCCTTCGGCATTGCAATGTAATCCTTAAAACGTCCAGGAATTGGTTTATACATTTCATGAATCACCCCAAGGGCAGCATAACAATCCTTTACAGTATCCACCTTAATTCGAACTGCAAATAAATCGTAAATCTGGTCTAACGTCTTATCTTGATTTACCATTTTCTTATAGATACTAAAGAAATGCTTTACTCTTCCATCAACTTCTGCCTTAATTCCGGCCTGTTCTATATTCGTCCCTACCTCATCCACGATATTTTTAATAAAAGCTTCTCTTTCCTCTTTTTTTGACTTAATCTGGTGAGATAAATCGTGATAAACCTCCGGCATTAAATACTGCATGGACAAATCATCCAACTCTATCTTAATCTTGGAAATACCAAGACGGTGAGCCAATGGAGCATAGATATCCATCGTCTCTCTTGCCTTTTCTTTTTGTTTTTCTGGGGACTGATACTGCAACGTTCTTAAATTATGCAGACGGTCCGCAAGTTTAATCAAAATTACCCTGATATCCTTCGCCATGGCAAGAAACATCTTTCTAAGATTCTCCGCTTGTATCTCAATCTTGTCATTGGTTAAATTTAACTGGGTTAATTTCGTTACGCCATCTACCAACAGAGCAATTTCTCCATTAAATTCATTTTCAATATCCTCTGTGGTCATAACCGTATCTTCTACTACATCATGCAGAATACCTGCAATAATGGTTTCTTTATCCAATTCCAATTCTGCTAAAATAATTCCTACACAAAGAGGATGGATGATATAAGGCTCTCCTGATTTTCTCTTCTGACCTTCATGTGCCATGTCAGCAATCCGATAAGCCTTCTCAATGGCAGAAATGTCCGTAGAAGGATGATATCTTCGCACTGACTCAATTAATTTATCGTACAACTCGCATGGAGCGGTAAAATCCTCTGGTTTGCTGATTTCCTTTGGAGTTTCTTTCGTTTTCATTACTGCTTCCTTCTCCATAATCTCACCACATTTCTTTCGTTCTTTATCTAACAAGTATTATATGATTGTTTGACATAAAAATCAATGATTAATTATAACGGTTCTTCTCCATTCTAATGCCTGAATACTGTTTATTTTGCACCAGTCACGGTATTTATCCCATAAGAACCAGATGTGCTACTGCAAAATCATTATCCTCTGTATATCCCTGCAAAGTCATCACAATTAAATTAATATATTCTTTGCTGTAACCATAAGTTTCCATCAACTTATCCACATCAAATCCTGTTTCAAAGGCTTCTCTGACTCTTTTTACAGCCAATACCGTCTGGGCAAGTTCATCATCCATGGCTGTTAAGTCTTCTTCCTTTCTTCTGGCACGTTCTTCAATATCCTGAGAATTTTCTGCCATATATTCTTCTAATGACTTTACTTTTCTATCCTCATCCTGATTCTCATAATAATCGTCCATATATTCCCAATCTAAGATTTCCTTCGATTTTTCTTTCATTCTTATCAAACCTCCAACTCGTATTATGATATTAGCGTCCCAAAGTCATACTTTTTCATGCAAATATGAAACGTATCATCTCTTGAACCTGATATCCTATTATTTTTTTATTGTAACTCATTTTTATACTTTTGTAAAAAAAAATTTCGTATAATTTCTTTTCCTTTTGTAAATCCTTCTACTATTACTTGTTTTACTTCATCATTTTAATTCGAAATACTATTGGAGGATTACCATGAATAAAGTTGAAATCTGTGGGGTAAACACCTCAAAATTACCCTTATTGACCAATCAGGAAAAAGAAGACTTGCTGATAGAAATTAAGAATGGGAATAAAAGTGCAAGAGAAACTTATATCAAAGGAAATTTAAGACTTGTATTAAGCGTCATTCAAAGATTTTCTAACAGCAATGAATCCGCTGATGATTTATTTCAGGTAGGCTGTATTGGTCTTATGAAAGCCATCGATAATTTTGATACTACATTAGGAGTACGTTTTTCAACTTATGCAGTACCTATGATTTTGGGAGAATGCAAACGATTTCTAAGGGACACCCAAAATCCAATCCGGGTATCCCGTTCTCTTCGTGATGTGGCATATAAAGCCATCTATGCAAAGGAGCAATTACAGAAAAAAATGGACCGTGAACCTACCATTGAGGAAATTTCTAAAGAAATCTCCATGAGCAAGGAATTAATTGTGAATGCCTTGGATGCGATCTGTAATCCTGTTTCTTTATACGAACCGGTCTATCAGGAAGGTGGCGACATTCTTTATATCATGGATCAAATCAGCGACAAAAAAAACAAAGAAGAACATTGGGTAGAAGAAATTTCTTTGCGGGATGCCATGAATCATCTTCCGAAAAGAGAATATGACATTATTAAGCTTCGATTTTATGAAGGAAAAACCCAGACGGAAGTGGCAGATGAAATCGCTATTTCCCAGGCTCAGGTTTCCCGTCTCGAAAAAAACGCTTTAAAGTACATGAAAAATTATTTAAAAGAATAGCCGCAGTTTGCAGGATATGTCATAAATCTTCAAGGTAACTTATCTCATATTTAATAGATACCTTATAATAAACTACCTTATTTTTTTATTTTAGTTCTATTTTTCTCTATAAAATAAGAAAAAAAATTGTTTTGTTTTAATTTCACAAATTTTCCTATTATATAACATTTCAAACAATATTTGTTGTATAATATTTCTGGTTATTTTTAAATCCGCAATCTTTTTATATTCGATTATCATTTCATATGATAATTTATTCTCTTGGCTGTATTCCTTTTATTTGCAGCATCTTTCGGTTACATTCTTATGATTGACGATGTAACTTGTCTTTCATCCTGGTTCCTGTTTCACAGGACCAGGATTCTTTTCTATTTATCACTTTCTTTGAACAACAACGCTCCTTCATTTCTTTTCTAAATTGTTTGATTATAACAGAACCAATTTCTATCTTTATATTTCTTTCGCCTATTTCCAGATAACGGTTCGTATAATCAATATTTTTTATATATTCCATGTTTACTATGGTATTTTTACTGCACTGTAAAAACTGTTCTGAGTTCAGATGATTTAAAATCTTTTGGCAGGTAATGTAAGACAGCTCAACATCCCTGTCAGTGGTATGTATCCATACCCTTCTTTGAATATTTTCAATATAAATGATTTCTGTTTTTCGAAAATAATGAAAGATACCTTTGTTCCTAAAAAACACATATTCCGTTTTTCTTTCTGCCCCGGGAAAAGTAAGTGCTTTTTTTACGATACTACCCAGTTTTTTCATATTATACGGTCTTTCTAAATATCCATAACAATTCAGCATTGTATAGGCATACATTTTAACCTCCTCCAAAGAAGACAAAAAAATAACCGGGGTAAAATGGTATTGCGGTAATTCCCGCAAGGCACTAACAAATTCCATCCCCGGAACCTCTACTGTTCTCTTTTCCCCCGCTGTTACATCCACCAAAAACAAATCAATGTTTCGTTCCAATGCGATTTGATATGCCTTAGCTGTCTTATGAATTGCATATATCTTACTTTCCTCCTCTATTTCTATAATCATTCTTCGAAGATTTTCTGTTTCTGTTTCGTCTGCTCCTAATACCATTATATTTTTCATTCTTTTTTCCAATCCATTTCTTATAATCTTTTGTTTCTTGTTCTACTCTTTTTCTTTCAGTGAAAAAGAAAATTCAAGAATGTAAAGCATTCTTGAATCTTCTTTCTTGATATACTCATAGGAATATACTTATTTCGTCAACTTATCCAAAATAAGAAAATATTCTTCAAAGGTTTTTTTACAACACAAAGGATCCTCTATTATGATTCCTTCTTTTTTCAATCCTACCAGTGAAAAAGCCATAGCCACTCTATGATCCTCGTAGGTTTTTATCACTGCGGGGGTTACTTCGCCAGGATAAATGGTAATGGCATCCTCTTCTTCCTCAGTTTTGATTCCCATTCTCCCTAACTCCGTTGCAATTGCCTTCAATCGATCTGATTCCTGCAAACGAATGTGTCCGATATGTTCCATCCGGGTAGGTCCATCTGCAAAAACCGCCAAAGCTGCCAGCGTCAATGCCTGATCTGAAAAGTTATTCATATCCACTTTTACACCTTTCAACCGACTGGCTCCTTCTACCTTTACCCCTTCTCTCGTATCTGAAACTTTACAGCCCATTTGTTCCAGTACATCCAGGAACATCATATCACCTTGCATACTGTTTTTATGTATGTTCTTTATGGTTACACAACCATTGGTAAGAGCTGCCATTGCCCAGAAATAACAAGCTGCTGAAACATCTGGTTCAATCTGGTATTGCTTCGCCTGATAACTGGCATTTTCTTCAATGACATATTGCTCTCCATCAAATTCCGCTGTTACTCCGAAATCCTTCATCATATCCATGGTTATTTTAATATAAGAACCGATTTTCTTCTCGCTGGTTATGTTCAGTTTTAAACCTTCCTTACACATAACACTGGTCATTAAAAAAGCACTTAAAAACTGTGTGCTTTTGCTGATATCCAGCGAAACTTCTTTTCTGCCCCTTTGAAGCTTTCCTGCACCTTCAATCATGACAGGCAGAAAATACGGTTCCTTTAAATATGTAATATCAGCCCCTAATTGTTCCAATGCTTCAAACAAAGGCTTCATTGGTCGTTTCTCCATTTGTGAAGATGCCTGGATTTCATAAACTCCATCCGAAAGACCACACATTGCAGTCAAAAATCTGGCTGCAGTACCGGCACTTCCTACGTAAATCTTTCCCGTTTTATTAGGAATCTTGCCGTTTTCTCCCCTTACCATAACCTGTTTTTTTTCTTCCTCTATCCTTACCTCAAACCCAAGATCCTGTAAGGCCTTTAGAAAATGTCTGGAGTCGTCACTAAATAATGTTCCACTCAGTATACTGGTTCCCTCTGCCAAAGCACAAATTAGCAATGCCCGATTGGTAATACTCTTAGAACCTGGCACAAAATCAAATACCCCTTCTATTTTATCCTTTACCGGATTTACCCTATATTGTTCCATGTTTCTATGCACCTTTCTAAAATTCATCTTTTCATCCGTATCTATTATAATTCATCCATCATGAAACAACAAGAAAAATTTCAGCTCCTCAGGGTTTTATGCCCTATCGTTCCTATTCATTGTGTGGGAAATAATATTCCATTTCCTTTAGGATAACTTTATCATTTCTCTTCTAAGCCGCTTAATAATCTTTTTTTCCAGCCTTGAAATATAGGACTGTGAAATACCTAAAATATCTGCTACTTCCTTCTGGGTTCTTTCTTCTCCATCTTTTGTATTAATGCCAAATCGCAGACTTATAATCAGTTTTTCCCTGTCACTTAACGTACTAATTGCCCTCTTTAGCAGTTTTTTATCCACCTCATCTTCTAAATCACGATATATAATATCTTCTTCGGTTCCCAAGATATCAGATAATAATAGTTCATTCCCATCCCAGTCTACATTTAAAGGCTCATCAATGCTGACCTCAAATTTTGTTTTATTGTTTCTTCTAAGATACATTAAAATTTCATTTTCGATACATCTGGAAGCATAGGTTGCAAGTTTGATATTTTTGTTGGGATTAAAGGTATTAATCGCTTTAATTAATCCAATGGTTCCAATGGAAATCAAATCTTCCACTCCCACACCTGTATTATCAAACTTTTTCGCAATATAAACAACCAGACGCAGATTTCTCTCAATCAATACATTTTTCGCCTCGTTATCATGCTTTCCACCCAAACATGCCAGCACTTTAACCTCTTCTTCCGGTTCCAATGGGGCTGGAAGAATTTCGGTTCCTCCTATATAATGAATCTGCCCTTCTTTCGGCAGAAAAATATTTCTGACACTACTAACCATATTAAATTTAATTTTACTATTTTCATTATAGCAAACTTCATATTGACTCATTTTTATACCCATGCAATTCGCACTTTTCCTTTCTACTATTAATTTCTTCCAATCTTTTGACCCTGGTATCATATCAATTCCGTATGTAGTAACACTTCATATTCTCCTTCTGGAGACAGTTTCTCCTTTTGTAATGCCATATAGCCTTTTTCTTTCTTTTCCTTTTTATCACCAATGTAAATCCGATCATAAAAAACACAAATGAAAAAGCCTGTATTTCCTGCCGCACATTGATATGGAATCAGTCGAAATATCATTGGATTCAGATTGAAATCTTCCCCCACTTCTCCCTGTTGTTTCAGATAGAAATCCAAAAATTCTATTTCTTCTGCTGTAAACAAGGACTTTACAAAGTCATATTCCACCAATATAACCGGTTTATGAGAAACAGGTTCATACAAACGATTTCCTGTATCAATATATCCCTGCATTTTTACTTTTTTTCCTTGCCGTTCAATGGTTACAGGAACTTTATAGGATATCAGTTTTTCTTGTTTCCGAATAATATGAATTATTTTCCCAATCAGAAAATAAGAAAAAAGAGATAATAGGAAGAAAGCAGTCATAGTAAACAGGATACTTTCCCCTTCCAAAAATCCTTCCAACCCGGTTTCATAATATAAATAATTAATAATCCCCCCCGAAGTAAAGGACAAAGTAAATAACAGCAGGACATCATAAATATTCCACCACAGATTTTGCTTTCCATAAACGAGAAATATCATAAGCTGACATAATATCCATACTCCCAGTACAGACAGCCATCTTGATTTTCCATATCCTAAAAGATAAATCAGACAGGCTCCAAAGCTGCCAACACCACTAGACAAAATATTTTTTTTCCAGCTTATTTTTTTCTTACGCATTTTTTCCAATAATTTTAGCAAAGTAAAATCCATAATAAAATTAGCTATAAAAACTACATCTATGTATACACAAAGTATCACAATATACCTCCACGCATTTTTGCAACCTCCTTCGTTTTTTGTGTTTCCATTATATTCCAATTCACAGAAGAAAATTGTCAAATTCTGCCAGTTGTAGATATTTTCCTTCTCCTATTACACTCATATCTATTTTTTCTTACCAAACCCAAGGAATTTCTTAGTAAATAAAAAAAAGCACCCCGGATATTAGATTACTGTCTAATATTCGAAGTACTTTTCATTTCCTACATAGATACTTTTTCTTTCTATGTCTTATCTTTTATTATCTCTCTTTAAAAATGTTGGAATCTTGATTCCTCCATCCAAACCAACCTTAGGCTGGGCAATGGCTGGTTCTACAGCAGCCGTAGCCTGGCTTGTACTTTTTTCTTTTACCACATTTTTTGTTGCTGCACTTTCAGCGGTTCCTGCGATAGGTTGTCCACTAAAAGTAGGAACTTTCTTTTTATCTGCACCTTCCTGTAAACCGGTAGCAATGATAGTAATACTGATTTCATCTCCAACAGAACCGTTATCTACAGTACCAAAAATAATACCAACATCTTCTCCAGCTACTTCTGTTAAATAAGAAACTGCTTCATATGCTTCCTGAATACCAACATCCCCAGAGAAGTTAATGATAATATCTGTAGCACCGGAAACCGTAGTTTCCAATAATGGACTTTCCATGGCACGTTTAATCGCTTCTACTGCTTTATCTTCTCCAGATGCAGTACCGATACCAATATGGGCGATACCCTTATCTCTCATAACAGTCTGGATATCTGCGAAGTCAAGATTAATCAGACCTGGACGGTTAATTAAATCTGTTACACCTTGTACACCCTGTTGTAATACTTCATCTGCTTTCCTTAATGCTTCAGGAATAGAAGTTCTCTTATCGCAAATCTGCAACAATTTATCGTTTGGAATTACAATCAAAGTATCTACATTACTCTTTAATTTCTCAATTCCGGATAACGCATTGTTCATACGAGGCTTTCCTTCAAATACAAAAGGTTTGGTAACTACACCAACGGTTAAGATGCCAAGATTTCTAGCCATCTCTGCTACCAATGGAGCAGCACCGGTTCCAGTACCGCCACCCATACCACAGGTAACAAATACCATGTTGGCATCCTTAATTAAATCCATGATTTCTTCTCTATTTTCTTCTACAGCACTTGCACCAATTTCAGGTTTTGCACCAGCACCAAGACCTTTCGT
Organism: Lachnospiraceae bacterium; assembly: GCA_017399685.1. Classification (GTDB taxonomy): domain Bacteria; phylum Bacillota; class Clostridia; order Lachnospirales; family Lachnospiraceae; genus RGIG1668. Next base: position 183,716 of record JAFQBM010000024.1, on the reverse strand, counting down.
CAACTTTTCTCCGATTTGTACTTTAATCGGTGCCTTACATAAGGACAATGCCTGTTTGTCTGTGTTAATCGCAATCAGCTCTACACCTTCTACATTTTCATCAATCATACGATTTACGGCATTATTTCCTGCACCACCGACACCAATTACAATAATTTTCGCATTTGTTCTTTCTTCGTTAGATTTTATTTCAAGCAAGGCTGCTTCCTCCTTTATATTCTTCTACTCATATAACATTTATGTACTTCCATAAAGATAAGCTTCCCCTATCTCTATATCCATCTTCATAAATACACTCATTCATTATCATATAATTTTTTCACGAAATAATCAACAATTTTTTGATTTTTTTTTGTAATAGTTTACATTCATAATTTTCATATTGAATTAACCCGGAACATCCCACACTATAAACTTTTATTCTTCCTTTATTTCTTCTTTATTCTCTTCTGAAATGGTCTCAAATCTCAAATAAGTATCCGTTTTACTAAAAGTTTCCATGTGCAAAATTCCTTTTTTTCCTTCCAGTTTCGGAAGTATATTTTGTAATTCTGCAATTTTGACTTCCATGTCATTCTCTTCTCCCAAAAGAATGGAAATATCTCCAGTAACCAATAACAACTGTTCATCTTCAGTAAATTCTATATTTTCTATAGAAATATCGTATTTTTGTAACAACTGTGTGATGATAAGTACATCTTTGAACTTTTCTATATCAGAACCCTGCATTTGTTCATGCAAGGTAAAGGATGTAAAAGTGATTCCATACACACATGGAATGTCCTCAAGCCTCTTTGTTGAAGTTTCCAACACAATACCATCTTTATCAAAATAAACATATTCTCCCATATACTCTGTACATCCTGCCATAGCCTTTTCGTATACCACGATTGCAATTTTGTTATTCGACAAATACTCAATCTCAAATTTATCCACAAAAGGAATTGGCTCAATCTTAAATATCTTATTCTTAATGGACAAAATCAAAGAATTATTAATATATCCATCCGATGTTACATATTCAATGATTTCATCTTCTGTATAATGGACATTCCCTGTCACAGAAATAGCATTAATTTGAAACCTTGTGCTTATCACATAGAACGCAATTGCTATTCCTAATAAAAAACTAAGTAAAATTAAATTCCTTAGTGTTTTTTTCTTTTTCATCCAACCACCCTTTAAAAATCCTTTTTTCAACAATACTCTATGTCTGCTCCTAAATGACGCAGATTCTGTACAAAGTTTTCATAGCCCCGCTCTATTAATTCCCAATTAGCAATCTGTGTTACACCCTCTGCCACAAGAGCAGCGATACAAAGTGCAGCACCTGCCCTTAAATCCGGTACGCAAACGGATGCACCGTATAATTCCTGCGGTCCTTTTACTATGGCAACGTCGCCATCCACCTGGATATCCGCACCCATTTTTCGCATTTCATCCACAAAGGTAAACCGATTTTCAAAAACACTTTCTCGAATACTGCTTTCCCCTGTTGCAGTAATTCCCATTACCATGGACATGGACTGGATATCCGTTGGTACTTTAGGAAATGGTCCTGTTTCTATCTGAATCGGAAAGTTCTTTGAAGTCGGATGATAGTTAAGTATCGTTCCATTCTGTTTGATATTTCCTCCGGCATTTTGAATCAGGGAAATCACATCACTGATATCACCGGTATCGGAAATAGGAGAAATCGAAATCTCTGACTTCGTTACATGAGCAAGTATCAGATAAGTTGCTGCCACTACCCGGTCATAAGGTATTACTGTCCTGCATGGATGAAGTTCCTCAACTCCTGCAATAGTAATCTGGGAAGTTCCTTCACCAGAAATGTCCGCACCCATACTTCTTAAATGCCTTGCCAGATAAACAATTTCCGGCTCCCTTGCCGCATTCTCAATTACGGTTTTTCCATTAGCCAAAGTAGCAGCCATCATGATATTCTGTGTCGCTCCAACACTAGGATATCGTAATTTTACACGGTCTCCTACCAACGCAAAGGTTTCACATACCAGGTAATCCTTTCCCATCATAAATCCGGCATTTATGTGCATCAGTCCGTCAACATGTATATCAATGGGTCTTTTTCCGATGTTACATCCTCCAGGATAGCCGATTTTCACCTTTTTGTCTTTCGCCAGTAAAGGACCTAAAAACAAAATGGACGCACGGATTTTCTTTGCATCTTTCTCATGCACTTCATGTTCTGTCCGCTCCGTTGTATCAATTTTTAATGTCCCTGCTTCGAAAGAAACCTTGGCACCCAAGGATTCTAAGATTTTTATCATATCATGAACATCACTGATATCCGGACAATGTTCTAATATCGTCACTCCCTGACAAAGCACACTGGCAGCCATGATTGGAAGTACCGAATTTTTTGAACCGGAAATGAGAACTTCTCCGGACAACTGACTTTTTCCCTTTATTTGAACCACTGCCATGGCAGCACATCCAATTCCATTACTCTTCTTACATTAGAATATGATATTACCTTCTCTTTCGTGCTTATTTTAGCTTAATTTGCCGGGAAACGGACAAAACGACGCCCATCTCTATCAAAATAAATACCATGGAACTACCTCCATAACTTATAAACGGAAGTGGCACACCGGTATTCGGCATGGTATTCGTAACTACCGCCAGATTAATAATTACCTGTACGGCAATGTGGGTCATGATACCAATTACAATTAAGGAACCATATAAATCCTTTGCATTATCTGCTATAATAACACATCTCCAGATTAATATAATAAACATAACAATCACACAAACGGCTCCAAACAGACCTAATTCCTCACAAACAACCGAAAAAATCATATCATTGTGAGATTCCGGAATAAAGCCTAATTTCTGCATACTCTGTCCCAAGCCTTTTCCAAAAATACCACCGGAACCGATGGCGTACAAGGACTGCATGGTTTGATAACCCTTCTCATGATTTTCCGGATCCAGCCAGGCATCAATACGCTCTCCACGATAGCCTACAGTTGTAATAAAAAGAACTATGATTAAAACTGCTAATGAACCTAATACAAAAAATTGTTTATATTTCGGACTGGTAATAAAGGTCATAATAATGATAATAGCCATAACAACCACCGCAGTACTAAGATTTTCAATGGCAATCAAGCCTACAATAATCAGACCAACAACATAAATTTTAATCAATTCACTAAATTTCTTAATCACGTTTGCCTTTTTGCTGATTAAATGTGCCATAAATAAAATCATACCAATCTTAGCAAATTCCGATGGCTGGAATCCAATAGGACCGATTTGAATCCATCTTTTCGCACCATGAGATTCGGAACCTACAAACAAAACCACAATCTGAAGCATCAACATCATAAGATAAATCAATCCACTGAATTTCTTCCATTTCAGGTAATTCACCTTTGAAATTAAAATCATTCCTATAAAACCTATCCCACAGAATAAGAGCTGCCGTTTAAAATAATATGCCGCATCTTTAAACTCCAGATAAGCCTTATATGAACTGGTACTATAAACCATAACCAGACCAAAACACACCAAAAAGAATACTACAAAAAGTAAAACGTAATCAAAGTACTCACCTTTTACAAAAAAATTCTCTAACAAGCCCTCTTTTCTTTTCCTTGAAGTATGCTGACTTTTTGCATTTTGCTGCATTCTATCACTCCTCTAACAGATGGACATATTCCTTAAACATTCTTCCTCTTTCTTCGTAATTAGAAAACATTCCCCAACTTGCACAAGCAGGTGATAACAAAACCGCACCTTCCGGTTTCACCAGCATAGCACTAAGATTTACCGCTTCTTCCAAAGAATCCGCCATAGTAATTTTATCATAACCAGATTCCCTCGCCGTTTGGGCAATCTGTTCTCTTGTCTGACCTAATAAAATCAAATGAGTAATTTTATCTCCAAAGGATTTTACAAAATCATCAAATGCAACCTTCTTATCATATCCACCCGCAATCAATACCGTAGGTCTGTTCATGGCTTCAATGGCTTTTATGGCTGCATCCGGATTGGTTCCCTTAGAGTCATTATAATAACGGATTCCCTTTTTCGTAGCTACATATTCGATTCTATGTTCCACGCCCATGAAATCTTTTATCACCTGATGAATCACATGTTCCGTAACTCCCATATGTAATGCGATACCTGCTGCTGCCATAATATTTTCCACATTATGAACTCCCAAAAGCTTGATATCCTTTAAAGGACAAAGAATCTTTACTTCATCCTTTTCCCTATATACAATCGCATCATCCTGAAGGAAAATGCCCTCTTTTAAAGTTTCCTTGTAACTAAAATAAACAACTCTGGCTGATACGTCCTTCTTCATTTCTCTTGTGATTTCATCATCATAATTCAAAAGAATGACATCATCTTTCGTCTGATTTTTCGCTATGTTAAGCTTCGCCTTTGCATAATTTTCCATCGTATAATGACGATTCAGATGATCCGGAGTCACATTTAGCACTGCGCTTACCTTTGGATGGAATTCTTCAATGGTTTCCAACTGAAAACTACTTAATTCTGCCGCAATTTTCGTTTCCTTCGTAGTATCTAATGCAATATCTGCATAGGACATTCCAATATTACCCACCACGAATACTTCCTTATAATATGCCTTTAATATCTCTCCTACTAATGTAGTAGTGGTAGTCTTTCCATTGGTACCTGTAATAGCAGCAATTTCTCCCTTGGCATATAAATAAGCCAGTTCGATTTCCCCTATAATTGGGATTCCTGCTTCCCGAACAACACTGGTAAAAGGAGCATCCGTAGGTATGCCCGGACTGATTACCATAAAATCTGTTTCTTTTAAATGTTCCTTAGTTAATTCTCCCAAAATTACCTCTGGTCGAAATCCTTCCGGTAATTTCTGATAAAACCCATCCAAATCTGCCTGTTCATTTCCATCATAAAAAGTTACCGTAACACCTTTTTTATTCAACAATGTCGCAGCACCAATTCCACTAATGCCAATTCCAGCCACCAAAACCTGATTATATTTTAGTTCCATATCCTTTTCACTCTTTTCTTTTTAATTCTAAGGTTAAATCGCAGCCAATCCAATAAAACAAAGAACTGCTGTTACAATAGAAAATACAGCCACTACTTTTGTTTCTGGCCATCCTGACAATTCAAAATGATGATGAATCGGAGCCATCTTAAAAATTCTCTTCTTCGTTTTCTTATAATAAGTAACCTGGATTATAACAGATAACACTTCTACCAGATAAATACACGCCACAATCGGTATAAACAATGGCATTCTTAATACTACTGCTACAGATACAACAAATCCTCCCAAGGCTAAGGAACCTGTGTCACCCATAAACACTCTTGCAGGGTATACATTAAATAACAAAAATCCCAGTAATGCCCCTGTAGCGGCACAGGTTACCGGTTCCAGACCGGAATCAAATGCCATGGCTACTACGGTAAAGAATACAGAAATCAAAACAGTAACACTACTTGCAAGTCCGTCCAGACCATCCGTAAAATTAGCACCATTTACCGTTCCTAACACAACAAAAAATACAATTGGAATAAACCAATAACCCACATCCCAAGTCTTACCACCGGAAAATGGCAGGATAAATTCCGTTCCTACCTCTGTATACTTCATAAGATAGAATACAAATACCCCTGTTACGATAATCTGCCCTAACATCTTCTGCCATGCCTTAAGTCCTAAGGAACGTTTCATCACAATTTTAATATAATCATCTAAGAACCCAACCAAACCAAAACCTAAGGTTACAAACAATACTGGAATAATTTCCTTATGGTCTTTCACATAAATCAGGGATGTAATCGTAAATGCCAATACAATAATAACGCCCCCCATAGTCGGCGTCCCGGCTTTGCTTAAATGAGATTCCGGTCCGTCATCCCGGACAAACTGTCCAAATTTCAATTTTTGTAAATACTTAATAATAAAAGGACTTAACAAAACAGTGATGACAAAAGATATCAATATTGGCAACACTACATTTAAATTCAGGTTCATATCTATTTTCTCCTATCTTACCTTTATTCTTAACTTATCTAGTATAATTCTTTTTTTTCATTTAATCAACCTTTTCTTCATATTCCATTGGGATTCCCAAATAAGGCAGAATATTTTCGAAAATTTCTTGTGCAACCGGAGCTGCTATGGTTCCACCATAATAAATTCCGGTAGGTTCATCAATTAACACTAACACTGCAATCACCGGGTCGTCTGCCGGAGCTACTCCAATAAAAGAAGAAATATATTTATTGCTGCTTCTTGGGAGTTTTTCACTGGTAGCTGTTTTTCCACCAATACGATACCCTTCTACAATTGCCTTGCTTCCTCCTCCTTCTGCAACCACAGATTCTAATAATACCTTCATAGTATCTGATGTTTCTTTGCTGATTACTCCTGATTCTATAGGATATTCAAGAGTTTCTATGATTTCATTATCACTGTTAGTGATATACATTCCAAAGTGAGGAGTTACCAGATTTCCTCCATTCACCATGGCACTGACTGCCACAATTAACTGTAACGGAGTAATTTGAATGGACTGTCCAAAAGACATAGTTGCCAGTTCTACAGGTCCTACATTTTGTTTATTATGCATAATGGAATTTGCTTCACCGGGTAAATCTACCCCTGTCTTTTGAAACAGACCTAGCTTTTCATAATTTTTATACATATTTTCCACACCAACCCTGGCTCCTACATCCATAAAAACCGGATTACAGGAATTCATAAAACCTTGCTTAAAAGATTCACTTCCATGTCCTACTACCTTATGACATTTGATTCTTCTATCCTCTACAATACGAAATCCCGGACATTGAAACCCATCCTCTAAAGTAACCACTCTTTCTTCCAAGGCAGCAGTAGCAGTTACAGTTTTGAACGTAGAACCTGGCTCATAGGTATCATTAATACACCAGTTTCTCCACATCTGATTTCTTAAATCATTGATTTCCTCGGAAGACAGCCCGGTTGTATCATATTCTTCCGTCAAGGTAAAGGGTTCATTCAAATCAAATTCCGGCACATTTACCATAGCATAAATCTCACCATTTTTAGGATTCATGGCAATGACAGATACTCTTTTAGCTTCTTTTTTAGTATATACCTTTTCTGCTGCCTGCTGGGCGTATTTCTGAATATTTAAATCAATGGATATGGTTAGATTTAAACCTTCCACCGGTTCATCCACCGTTTCTTGTGCATTTTTAATTTCAACACCTTTTGCATCCGTCAAGGTATTAATGGTTCCATCTGTACCGGATAGATAGGAATCATAAAATACTTCCAATCCAATAATTCCCTGATTATCTGCACCGGTAAAGCCAATGACCTTAGAGGCTAAGTCCCCATAAGGATAATATCTTTTATAATCCTCATCAACCATAACCCCATCCAGTTCATACTCTCTGATTCTATCTGCTACAACTTTATCCACATTGCTTTTTATCTTTTCCCTTGAAGATACTTTTTCTACCTTCTTACGAACCTCAACTTCATCCAGTTCCAACTCTTTCGTTAGAACTTCTATGACCTTCTCTTTATCCGTCACCTGGGAATAAATCACAGAAATTGTACAAACCGGCTTATTCGACGCAATGATTACTCCATTCCGGTCATATATAATACCTCTTGGTGCCTTAATGGCTCTTTCTCTTTGATGAAGTTCTAATGCTTCATTCTGATAAAAATCCGACTGAATAATCGTCAGATAGACCAATCTTCCTATCAAAAAAATCAAAAAGAGGAAAAATACCATGAATACCAGCATCAGTTTACGTTTCATAAATGTTTTGCTCTTAAACATAACTACCTCATAACAACCATTACTATATACTATTTTGGTTGTTATGAGGTTATGATTTTTTCATTACACAACTTAAACAATTCCCTTGGCTGCAAGATGAAAGTCAAATATCATCTCCATCTAGTCTTATGCGGCTGATGCTGAATTATCTTCTGAACTTACGGAAGTATCCGGTTCCTGGGTATCTGATTCCTGAGTGCTGGAATCCGAAGTATCAGAGGCTGATACATCACCGTCGAAAAATCCTTCTTCACCTACACCCTCTTCCACTAAAGTTTCATCTATCTCTGGTATCACTTCCTCACTTTCATCCTGAGTCTGATACACATTCATATATGGTAGAATCTCGTCCAAAATGCTTTTGGTTAAATCTTTTGCATCGGAAGACCTGCCCTGATCTGCTACATTTGGTTCATCCACAATCACATAAATTAAAAATTGTGGAGCATCTACCGGTGCAAATCCAATGAAGGAAACCAGATACTTTCTATCTTCATATGGTACCTTCTGGGCTGTTCCTGTTTTTCCGCCAATTTCATAACCTTCTGTCTGAAGTTTTTTCGCAGTACCGCTGGTAACTGTCATTTCTAAATAAGACCTCATGACTTCTGAAGTACTTTCAGAAATTGTTTTCTTAACCAATACCGGAGAAATGTCCTCTACCACTTTTCCATTGGAATCTAAAATCTGTTTTACAATATGTGGTTCGTAGTAATTTCCTCCATTAATAATAGAAGAATATGCACATGCCATCTGAATCATGGAACAGTTTAAACTTTGTCCGAAGGAAGAAGTTGCAAGTTCTACTTCATTCAAAGTATCTGCGGTATATACCAATCCTGCGGTTACTGCCTCACCCGGCAAATCAATGTTGGTCTTTTGTCCAAAACCAAATACTGTCTGATACTTTGCAAACAGGTCTCTTCCCATTTGGCTAGCTACCTGCATCAAAACGTCATTACAAGACAAAGCAATTCCTTGTCCAACTGATAATTCTCCATGTCCCTCACGTTTTGCACATCGGATATGCCTTCCTGCAAGAACCTCTACACCATCACAAAAATATGTTTCTTGTCCCGTAAGCACTCCTTCTTCCACCGCTGCAGAAATAGTAACTGCTTTAAATGTAGAACCCGGTTCAAAAGTATCGCTTACTGCAAAGTTTCTCCATACCTCAGAATTCAAAATTTCAATTTTCTCTTCCTGGGTCATTGCCTCAATCTGTGCATCGAAAATGGCTTTTTCTTCTGCTGTCACTTCATTTACTTCACCAGGCACCATAGTATCTAAATATGGATATATCGCCTCGTTTGCATATGGGTCATTCAAATCATATGTATTAGAATTCGCCATAACCAGAATTTCTCCGGTATTCGGATCCATAATCAGTACCGAAGTATTCTTTCCCCCTACTTCATGCTCAAACTCTGCTATTTTCTCTTCCACAATGCTTTGTAAATTCGCATCTATAGTTAAAACCACGGTATTTCCATTGGTTGGCTCAATTACGGTTCGTTCCAGAGTCAAATCTGAAGTAAGATAACCATAAGCACGTCCATTGATTCCATTCAGTTCACTGCTGTAATACTGTTCTACTCCACCAATTCCTACATTACCTCTGGTAGTAAATCCCAGCACATGACAAGCAAGGGAATTGTAAGGATAATATCTTTCATATTCTTCCTCGAACCAGATTCCCACAACATCTTCTCCCTCTTTTGTTGTTAAGAACTCATTAAATGGTTCAATTTCTTCATAAGTCAATCCCTTTTTCGCTACTTTATATAATGATTTTTCATCCAATAGATAGGTTTCTATGGTTTCCCTGTCAAATGAAAAATAAGTCATCAATGCGTTAATGGTTGCCTCTTTTTCTTCCTCATCCGCAATAATATTTTTCGGCTCTAAAATCAAATTATAGATTTTAGTGGATGTTGCCAGTACCGTATGCTTACAATCTACAATATCGCCCCTTTGATATGGTAGTGTAACACTGTCATACTTTTGCTGGCTTAAAACCTGTTTCTCATATTGTTTCCCTTTACCCACACTATATCTGGTCATATTTATGATAACAACGATAAAACATAACATAAATACCCCTAATACAATAACCAGCTTGTCCCGCATTCGGTTCATGAATTTCGTTATTTTTCGGACTTTTTTCTTCACTTCAACTCATCCTTTATTTATCCGTTCTATTCCGGAATGTCTTCATATTGTTTCACATAATCCGGATTTACACTGTCATAATAAATTACCTGATCATTCGTAGAATATACCATTCCCAACTCTTCTGTGGCGATTCTAAAGATTTCTGATAAACTGACAGAACCCATTACTCTTTCATAATTAATTCTGTTATCTTCCTTCATTTCCGTCAAATCCGCCTGAAGAAGTGCAATTTCTTTTTTCTGGGTTACAATCTGTGACTGTACCTTAAGATAATTGATACAGGCTGATACAACCAAAACCAGTGCTACACCTAAAACTGCAATATACTGCAGATTAAACTCTTTTGCTTGTTGGGCATTCGCCTTTACTCTTTGCTGCTCTCTATGCTGTTCTTTCTGTTCTTTTCTCTCCTGTGGTACTTGAGGTGCTACAACTTCCAGCTTTCTGGCAGCACTTCCAACCACATAGTTTTGTTGATAATTTCTTTGCATTCTCTTTTCTTACCTCCTGCTATTCCTTGATTCTTCTTTCAAACACTCGAAGTTTCGAACTCTTCGACCTTTTATTTTCTTCTAATTCTTCTTCGCTGGGAAGTATCGGCTTCCGGGTAATCACTTCACCCTTAGAAACTTGTCCACACATACATACCGGAAACGTTTTTGGACATTTACAAGGGTCTTTCGCGTCTTTAAAAATATTCTTTACAATTCTATCTTCCAGCGAATGGAAGGTAATCACTGCAATTCTTCCTTTATCATCAAGTAAATCAATCATTTCATTTAAAGTATCTTTCAGAACTTCCAACTCTTTATTACATTCAATGCGAATGGCCTGGAAGGTTCTTTTGGAGGGATGTCCACCTGTGGCTCTTACCTTCATGGGTATGGCAGCTTTTATAATTTCATTTAACTGAAACGTAGTTTCAATCTCCTGTTTCTCTCTTGCTAAAACGATATGTTTCGCAATGTTTTTCGCAAATCCATCTTCTCCATAATCTCTTATAATATGGAACAATTCCTGTTCGGAATAATGGTTTACAATTTCTTTCGCTGTTAGTGTCTGTCTTTGATCCATCCGCATGTCCAGTGGTGCGTCTTCCCGATAAGTAAAGCCTCTCTCCGCTTCATCCAGTTGGTAAGAAGAAACCCCCAAGTCCAATAAAATTCCATTTACTTTTGTAATTCCAAGGTCATTTAATACCTGTTTCATATCTTTATAGTTACTTCTGACAATGGTAACTTTATCTTTTACCGGTTCCAGCCGTTTCGTTGCAGCTGCAATGGCATCTGCGTCCTGGTCAATTCCAATTAACCGACCTTTGTCACTTAATCTTTTTGCAATTTCATATGAATGTCCTGCGCCTCCAAGTGTTCCATCCACATAAATTCCATCCGGCTGAATCATTAAATTTTCGAGTACTTCATTTAATAAAACTGATTTATGTGAAAATTCCACTTCATCGCCTCCTATATACCTAAATCCTGCATCTGTTCTGCAATTTCATCCATATCAAAAGATTCGTCGTTATTATATGCATCCCATCTTTCCTTACTCCAGATTTCTACACGATTCGAGGCTCCGATGGTTACCACATCTTTCTCCAAACCTGCAAACTCTCTATGAACCGGAGTAATTAAGATTCTTCCCTGCTTGTCCAACTCACATTCACAAGCTCCACTTGAGAAAAAACGGACAAACTTTCTGGCATTTTTATTTGCTAGTGACAGCTGCTGTAGTTTTTCTTCGAACTTATCCCATTCTTCTTTGGGATAAACAAACAAACAGTCATCCAACCCTTTCGTAATAATAAACTTATCTCCTAATTCTTCTCTTAACTTGGAAGGTACAATCAGTCTGCCTTTTGTGTCTATGGTATGATTATATTCACCTGTAAACAAACTGCTCACCTTCCTCTCTAGCAAATAAGTCCCCACAAAATGGTGTGGTGCTCACCACTTCACTCCACTTTACTCCACTTTGCTCCATTTAAAACCCATTTTATACTAAATCGCTCATTTTTGCAACCCAAAATAGTTTCCTTAATTAGCCATTTTTTTGATAATTCAGTGAATTTTTTAACAAAAATTTTGTTCCCTTCTTCTCCATAAAACGAAAAAAAGAACCATATTTCCTGGTTCTTTTTTCGTTTTTTTCAATAAGAAACAACATACAGTTTATTTCACACATTCTCAAACTACATCTTGTATTGTGTATTTTTACTATACATTTTTATTTTCCACATTACTTTTTCGTATAATTCACAGGTTTTTTCATAATTAAAGGTCATTGAATCATTGGCAATGACTGCTGCAGATTTTATTTCATCCCAAAATGTCTGTGAATTTTACTTCAACAAAACCCAATATCCATATACTTTCTCCTAGGATTTTAACAAACGGATATAATGATTCGCCTCTCGCAATACATGGTCCGCAAGCAAAGGCAGTATAACCGAACGAATTTTACATTGCTCAATCCCTTTTGTTCCTGCCTCCTTAAAATCTCTGAATTTCAAAGTTTCTTCCAAAGAATCCATTGGCAAAATCCGTTCCTGGGCACAATGACACTGCTTAAGCAATGCAGAATAATCCTTCGCAAATCCATCGGCTGCTTCAAATAGTTCCACTTCGCAAGGGTCTAAAAGTCCACGAATAAACAAAGCATGTTCCATCATAATCTGATTCCAGAAACATTCCACTTCTCTCATAGATTCATTGGTCAGAGTGCCTTCTTTTTCAAGGGAGCAGACATATTCACGGTATAATTTTGCCTCTCGAATGATATGTTCTATCAGCAATGGATAATTCATGGTAAACATTTCACAACACAAAACATTTTTTAAAATGTTTTCCTTAAAGTCAATCAGCCCATCCAATAATTTTAATACCTTTTGATTCACCTGTTGTACCTGCCGATAGGTTTCTCTAGTATAGCTGCATTGACGGAAACAAGGATTTAATCGTAATTCCCTTGCAGTAATTTCTTTATTAATAGCAATTCCTGTAAACTTCTCTGTCTGCTTTTCTGCTAAATCCGTAAATTCTGTCACTACTTCCCCTGAAGTCAATACCTGCTGACTAACCATTCCATTGCTCAAAGATACCACTAAAGATAATACCTTTTCAAATTCTTCTTTATAAAACTCGGCCTGGTCAGAAAAAGAAACGTCCACAGGAGTAAAGCCAGCCCGCAAAAACAAAGAATGCTCCTTCATAATACGGCTAAAAAATAAATGCAGCTCCAAAGATTTTACTACATAATTGTCAGTACGCATAATTCCTCCGTTATATAAAAATAAACAAACATCCATACAATATATGTATTTTTCCAAAGAGATATTACTATTACTAACAAAAAGAACCATGAACATATTTATCCGATATCATTCACATAATGAAAGAAAAAAGGAATGTCCAAATTATAGACACTCCCTTTCACTTAAGCACAAGGTTGAATTCTTTTCTTTTTTCTTCCATAAATGATGAACACAATGGATGCTACAATCAAAATCACTGCAACCACCTGTGAAACCGGAATTGCCACGCCACTTATCGTCGCCAAAATCAGCTGATCCTGTCTTAAACCTTCAATCCAGAATCTACCGATACCATATCCCAAAAAATAAATGGCTGTAATTTCACCATGGAATTTCTTATGTTTCCGATAAAAGAAGATAATGATTAATAAGCCCAGATTCCACAAACTTTCATAAAAAAAGGTGGGATGTACCTGAATATATGGAATCTCATCAAAATATATCAGATGAGATAAAAGTTCTTCATTTACTACTTGGGCATCCTGAACCGGAATTGCCATGGCAAATAAGGAATCCGTGTATCCACCGTAGGCTTCCCGGTTAAAGAAATTGCCCCATCTGCCCAGAATCTGTCCAATTAACAAACCCATAGCACAAGTATCTGACATAAGAAACATGTTTTGCTTTCTTTTTTTTGCAAGTACAATCAAAGTAATGACACAGGCAATAATACCACCATAGATGGCAAGCCCGCCTCCTCTTATATTAAAGATTTCCCAAAGATTATCTTTATATTTATCAAATGCAAAAATAACATAGTACAGTCTGGCTCCTATAATGGCGGGTATCACCATATAAGTGACATAATCCAGATATAATTCTGGGTCCTGCTTTGTTCTTTTTGCCTCATAGTACGCACTAAGAAACCCTAATAAAAAACCAAGAGAAATTATAAGTCCATACAGTTTTATCTCAATTCCAAATATTGTAAAACCATCTGGTACATTTTCAAATATCCACCCCAGATTTGGAAAACGAATATCCATAATAAAGGTCATCCTTTCTCTTCTTTTACTTTAGACACCCATATCATTTTATACATTAAACTTAAACAGAATAACATCTCCGTCCTGCACTACATACTCTTTTCCTTCGGAACGAACCAATCCTTTTTCTTTTGCAGCTGCCATGCTTCCATTTTCAATCAAATGTTCATAGCTTACTACTTCTGCACGAATGAAACCTCTTTCAAAATCAGAGTGAATCTTTCCTGCTGCTCCTGGTGCCTTGGTACCCTTTGTAATCGTCCATGCCTTCGTTTCGGTTTCTCCAGCAGTAAGATAACTGATAAGACCAAGCAAAGAATAACTTGCCTTAATTAATTTTTCTAATCCGGATTCTGCAAGTCCTAATTCTTCTAAAAACATCTTCTTTTCTTCGTCATCTAATTCCGAAATCTCCTGTTCAATCTGAGCACAGACAACGAATACTTCGCAGTCAAATTCCTTGGCATATTTTCTTACCTGTTCTACATAATCATTGCCTTTTCCATCATCTGCCAAATCATCTTCTACTACGTTAGCTGCAAAAATAACCGGTTTGTATGTTAATAAATTATAAGATTTTAACCATTCTAATTCATCTTCGTCATCCGTTGCGAAGGTCTTTGCTAATTTTCCGTCTTCTAAATGGGCTTTGATTTTATTTAATAATTCCACTTCTTTTGCAAGAGTCTTGTCATTTTTAGCACCCTTTACTGCTTTGGCAATTCTACGGTCTAATACTTCGATATCAGAAAAAATCAACTCAAAGTTAATGGTTTCAATATCCCTTAATGGATTTACACTACCATCTACATGGATGATATTAGTATCTTCAAAACAACGTACCACATGCACAATGGCATCTACTTCCCTGATATTGGAAAGGAACTGATTTCCAAGACCTTCGCCCTTGGAAGCTCCCTTTACCAAACCTGCAATATCCACAAATTCAATAACAGCAGGAACTGTCTTTTGGGAATGATACATTTCAGTAAGCTTAGTAAGTCTTTCATCCGGTACCATAACCACACCCACGTTAGGGTCAATGGTACAGAAAGGATAGTTCGCAGATTCTGCTCCCGCCTTTGTCAATGAATTAAATAAAGTACTCTTTCCTACATTTGGTAATCCTACGATTCCTAGTTTCATTTTTTCTATTTCCTCCTTAAAAACCTTTGATTTTACGGGGTTTTCGTGATTTTGGTGTTTGGTTACGTACCAATTTACGCACCAATTTTTTTCAAACCTCATTTTTCACCTTCAAAAAAATTTGGTTAACGTACCAATTACGTACCAATTTAAAATAAAAAAATAAAGGTTAAATCACTTTCAATGCATCCGCAACAAGGTCAATTTCTTTATGTTTTTGTTCTTCTGTGGTATGAACATACAAATTCATTGTTATTCCTATATTGGAATGTCCAAGAATGGTTTGTAAAGTCTTTGGCTTCATTCCTGCCTCAATACATCTGGTAGCAAAAGTATGTCGAAGCACATGCATCGAAAATCTGTCTATACCAGCCTTATCACACAACTTAAATAACATCGTGTCATATGTACTATTCTTTACCGGTGTACCTTTCTTACATAGAAACACTATATCTGCCCATTCCATAGGGATAACTTTAAAAGTATGATTCTTTTGCTTTTGCAGTTTTAAAATCTCTACAGCTTCCTCAGTCAATGGAATCGTACGATAGCCGGATTTACTCTTCGGCTCTCCAATTCTCCACTCACCTGTAGAATGTCTGTACTCCATAGAACGGTTAATAGTTAATAATCGATTCTCCAAGCCAACATCCGACCAACGCAAACCCACCATCTCGCCAGTCCTCAGACCTGTTTGCAATAAAAAACGATATTGATACTCATAAGTATTCCCTATCGCCACCTTGCAAAATTCCTTCTGTTGCCCTAGCGTTAACGCTTGCTTTTTCCTCGACTGCTTTCCAATTTCAGACTTTACCATTTTATTACATAGATTCTTTAAAATAACATCATTTTGATATGCATAATCAAACATATTAAACAACGCAATTCTCGTCTGATATATGGTTGAAGTCCTATATCCTTCATCTGCCATCCTATTCATAATCGTCTGACAGTGAATCGTATTGACACTTCCTAGCATTTTGTTTCCGATGATTGGTTCAATATTGCGATGATATCTTTCTGTATAATTTCGAACCGTGTTAGGTCTAACGGTTCTCTTCTTAATACCAATCCAATACTCAAACCACGCATTTACAGTCATAGCATCCGGAAAATCAATGTTACTATGCTCTTCCTTATACTGCGCATCTGCCAACCATTGCCTAAGTTCTTGTAGTTTCGGCAATACCTTTTGAACGCGCTTTCCATATTTATTTGTATATCTGGCGACATATAACCCATCTTCACGCTGACTTATACCTCGACCAATTTCCTTACCACGAAGGTCTTTTCCCATGTTGCTGTTCCCTCCTTATTAAAAAAGAGCCCAGACAACCGACAATAATTATAGCATGTATGAGCTCAAAAGTAAATTCCTATATTTCTACGTTTTCCAATAAATATCTTTCAAATTCTGCCCTTTTTATTAGTTTTTTCTTTCCTACATATAGAACAAATGGACAGTTAGGAATCTTCAGTAATTCCTCTAACTTATTAATTCCTATGTGACTGTAAGCAGCCGCTTCCTCTTTGGTAAGCATAACTTTATTCCAAATTGGGATATTAAATGTCTCATCTGCTTTTGTTACCACGACAAACCTCCTTAAATCGAAACGCAAGCCTACCATCATCTACAGAATAGATAGCTCCACCCACATTGGAAACTTTAGCAATCTTTCTACAGGCATCATCGATATCCTTTGAAACAAATTGTATATTGGCGATCAAAATTCCATCCGCAAATCCTTCGCTAACCATCTGTACAAGTCGGTCAAAGTGCTTATTTACATCCAACTGCCCCAACACATTTCTTCGCATTACTTTGACAATCTCAATGTTATTTCCCTTGGCGTAATCGGAAATATAATTCAACTGCCTCTGTTCGCGCTGATTCACATGTTGCAAATCTCCTATGGTTGATAAATAAACAATGCACCTGACCGGCTGATTCATAGTCTTTTTCTTACTCATATTCGGTTTATCTCCTCGACAATTATTCATTGTCAGTACTGACTATCTGTATGATATCGCAATCAAACAACTATTTTTGACCTTTATAAGGTCAATTTCCCACTCAACTATCCTTTTGAAGGATAGTCTCTACTTTAATGTCGTGGATACTTATCAATCATGTCCATAAAAATACCATGTAAATACTGACGCGCTTCCGGTGAAAGTTTTGCCAAGCGTGAATCTATAGAGTTCTGACCGTCTCCATAAGTCCCTAACAACTCGTTAGCCTCTTTGTCAAAGTAATTCATATATTCAAACAACAAATCTATCGTTGGTAAACGCAATCCCTGTTCTGTTTTACTAATATTAGATACACATACTCCAATTTCTTCGGCAAATCCAAGCTGCGTCATCCCATTTTTTGAACTCAAGCGAGCGTCTTTTAATCGTTGTCCAATTGCCATTGCATCACATTTATAATTTTTCACTTTTATTATCCTCGGAATTTTGAATTGTTTTCCGTTTCAAAATCCGGAACCGGTGGCTCTCTTGCCCTAAACTGTCTCCTGTAAAAAAGCATAAAAAATAGACCTCTTTGGAAAAATTCCAAAAAAGCCTATCAACCGCCGTTCGCTTTTCGTTCGCTACTGAGTTCGCTTTCCGTTCGCTGGTACGAAAAAAGGAGCCTATCATAATGATAAGCTCCCAATTCTTAACTATTCAATTAACTTGCCCATTATATGTAATACTTCCTGCAGTGTCTCTTCCCACTGTAAGTCTCCAACAAAGAAATTCTTCTTTCTAAACTGTTCCCACATTTTAGCTAATGGTTCATCATTCTTGATTTTTGATAATGTATCTTCTATTTCTGATATAGAAAATACAGTTTCACGTTTTTTACACGTTGCTTGAAATGCCTCCACTAATAAATCGTAATCAATCTTATCCGCATTTAATCTGACAATTCCACATATATCATAAAAATCTCTCATCCTGGTATTAGCGAGACCTCTGGCTATAATTGTTTGCATTTTCTCTGCAAGCAAAGTTTCCGTATTATAACTAAGCAACGATATCGTTCTATCCTCAAACATCAATTTATATTCATATTCTACAGCAGCCGGTGTAATAACATCATCTGTAGATATATCTAATTTAATTGGTTGACGCATACGGTCTAAGGTTGCCTCTAACATCATTCGAATACCGGGATATTCAAAATCTGTCATGATATTAGTTACGGAAGTAATTTTAAAGCTCACTCCATCTTCCAACGGGATTTCACATATCTCTGTAATAATCCTCTCTGCATCCGCTTCATTCAAAGGAAGAGCTTTAACTGTAGTATCTATGTCCATAGTTGCTCGCATATCAACTCCAACAATGGATGCGACTAACATACCACCTTTTAATATGAAGTTATTTTTGTATTTTGACAACGATACTCTTTCCAAAAAGCGTTCCATCATGAATATTCTGATTAGTGCCTTGGCAACTTCATTATCCCCTTTTGAGATGTTTCGCACTTTATCTTTTAACTGTTTTGATGTATGAATCATACAAGCACCTCCACATATTTCATTACTTCATCCCGGATTCCAAGTTTTTCTGCATATTCAATCAACCTAGAAATCTTTTTATCCTTCAAGGACATATATTCCTTAATCGCAGTCTGAAAATTTTGCACCTCTACCTTATTTCTATCCATAATAAGATTGCAAATACTTCTCTCTTTATCATACACTCTTACCCTGTTACCACTGCTGGATACAACTTCACATACACCTAATTCATATGTTTCCTTGGGTGCATAGCGAACCTGTACATTATCCGTCTTTAAGTGCGAAGCATTATATCCAGTAGGTACAGTTACACTAATCTCAGAATACTCTCTATCTAAAAGACCATGTAAAAACAAAGCTGTTTCACCCGAAAAAATTACTGCAGAACTTCTTACTTGCATAACAAATAATTCATCTGGCCATACATCATCTGTAATGTAAACTCCTCTGGCAACCTTTTCCATTCCCATTTCCTTTACATATCGAGAAAGAAATGGCTTAGTAATATCCTTTTCGATTGCCATAGAAGTAAGCAAATATCCATTATTTTCTTCAATTAGACGTTCTAACACAATTCGCTTATCCATAATCATGCACCTCGTTACTTTCTCGCTTAAATTATAGTCTTTTTAAGCGAGAAAGTAAATACTATTTTTACACCATATACATACAAATATTATTCTCATCAAATTCCATATTTAGTCAGATAATCTTCTCATCGATAATTTTCGCAACCTGTTGAATAGCTTTTTCATAATCGTTAAACATGTCGAATAATAATTAAAGTCAGCGAAAAAATCCCACTGACTCTAATTGTATAATATTTTTACCACATTTTAAATTTCTTCTAAGTACACCGTTCTCACTAAAAATTAAAAACTTTAGCATCTGCCACTTGCTCTAAGCTATATGACAACATATTCTGAATTTCAGTAAACGCCTCCTTAGTTACCACCCATCTTTGAATAACAGGTTGATTCATATAAACATTATTTCCCATATCTGTTCTTAACCCGTAGTAATACTCGAATCTGCCTATCTCTTCGCCATTTGAATCGACTATCTTCAAACCTTCATCAAAAATGATTTCCCATCCGAAATGATTTAATGCACGCTGTGAAAACATACACATAATATTACTTCCTTTAAAACTAGCTACCCCTATATTGTGCACAAGTAAGTTGCAATGTTTTTCCTCTACAAATTCGTCGCTTCTATGGAATAAAAGTCTTACACTTCTTTCACAAGTATATAACGCAAAATCTTTTTCCATATTAGGGAAATCAATATATGTAGTCATAAATCCTGCCAACTCTTTTTTGTAGCTATATTCCGATAGTGCTCCACCAAGAACGACTTCGCTATCAGATATTCCCATATTGAAAATATTCTTTAACATCTTCTCCTTACCATCTTCACCTTGTGCTTCAAACTCATCAATTTTTACATTTAGTAGTTTGTTTTCTTGATATGGCCATATCGCTGGTGATTGTAGTAAAACATAAGGTTCACTTGTAGAAAGAATAACTCGACTCAACGGAATTTCTACTCCATCCCATCTTCCTTGATACCACTCTTTATACAAAACTCTAAGGAATGCAACGTTTATATCATATAAAGCTACACCACATTGCTTTCTACCACCCACATTAAGCAACATATGCTCCGTATCTGTAATTTTGTTCATATATGCTGCTACTTTACATTCTATGTCACTACAGTCATCCCACACTTCCTCCGTTATCCGTTCGATAGATTCCATAACTTATCTCGTACCAGTTAAATGTTGTTCAGAGCTTTTTACAGATAATAACTTTTTTGTACTATATTCCGGAATATCTTCAAAATATTGTTGCTTTTCTATTGGCATTTCAAAACCTTTTTTACCGCATAATCTTTCCAGTAAAAGCCTTGAATAAAATGCAGCATTAAAGTCCAAATCATTGATATGCTTTGTAACCAAACTCTCCAGCAGTACATTATCCATTACTCCACTTTCGGTCAACAACTCATAAATCATCAGCACCCATTCTTTGGCTCTGTAATGAAATTCATTCCAATACTCTTCAACTTTCGTCACTAACTCTAGAAAGACTTGCAATAAATGATAGATGCCTCTTAATGCGTTTTCTGCAGTATCAGAATTATCAGAAAGCATAAATACAATGAGAATCCTAACAAATAAATTCTCAAATGAATCAACACTCTCAATATCCAACAAACCATACACTCTCTGCAGATTCGCATCTGTATCTCCATTAATACATTCTTCTTGTATGCCAATTCTTTCAGCTGATGAAATCCAAAGATCATGAGTGTTCAGCAAATTCTCCAAAC
Organism: Lachnospiraceae bacterium; assembly: GCA_017399685.1. Classification (GTDB taxonomy): domain Bacteria; phylum Bacillota; class Clostridia; order Lachnospirales; family Lachnospiraceae; genus RGIG1668. The sequence goes on along the minus strand of JAFQBM010000024.1, from coordinate 162,412 downwards.
CATGTTTACAATACTCAATACCACATTGCTCTACTTTCCACAAACATAAGTGAGTCAGATTTTCTCCCGGATAAAAGCTTTCTCTTTCTCCCTGTAATCCTGCCACAAAATAAGGCCTTATATGATTATCAGCTATGTTATTTGGCAAATTATTTATTGCATACTTTAAAACTTCTCTGTTTCTCCAACCATATCTTTCATTAAGAAGTTCTTTCTCTAGAATTTTTTCCAGGCATGAATAATAAGCCAGCCTATCATCATGCATCGCCTCACATTCTTCAAAGAATTTTTGTCTATCATGATAATCCAATTCACCAAACCGTAGATACTGCTCTATATAATTTTGTGGAATTACCCCACCTATTTCTATTTCTGCCTTATCACACCATCTGCTTGGAATAATATATCAGCTTGGATCAACACGAGCACTTATTTCAGCCTTACCCATTTCACATATTTTCTCATATACAGATGATAAGCCATTTCTTGTAGCACAAATCTCTATCGCTTTATCCAATGCCGCAATTGTTGAGTGGTTAGACTCATTTTTCCAATTCAGCATCCCTATGCCAAATGCCCAAATAGATAATAAATCGTTTTCAGAAACAGTTACATTGACAATCATAACAACAAAAAGAAATAGCATCCCTACCGCCTAAAGTTTGGATGCTTATTTCTTATAAACGTTTTTAACTAAGGGCAATCCGAAAACTTCACATTACATCGGAGTTCCCACCTCAATCAAATTACCGTCCAAATCATAAAAACGAATTACTTTTTGTCCCCAACTATGCATCATAAGTCTGTTAACATATTGGATTGAAGGATATAGATTTTCCAGTTTTTCAATAAACGCTTCTATATCCTTTTCTTCAAAATACAGTTCGCAAGAATTATTTTCTGGAATAATATCTTTTCCAAGAAATTTTCTCCAAATTCTCTCATCCTGAAGCACAAGACCTTCTGTTAAAATCATATTACCATCATTGTCAAGCACCATATCCAACCCAAACAGATCATGATAAAACCGTTTTGATTGTTCAACATCTTTTACAACAATCAAAATATTTTTTAATTTCATTGTCTTCTATCCTCCATTAACTTGAAATTGAACAATTGGAATAACTCATAAGGATTACATCCAAATTCACCATAAAATATTCTTTGATAACCATCTACACTTTCGAAACTTGTATCTAAAACAACATCAATTATTTTTACTTTTCATCCCTTAATCTTAATGCTGATTTTGACAATCGAATCATCATCAGAAAGTGGAAACTTTCTTCAAAACCTTATTTTGTTTTTTCAACCTTTCTCTATGATTTATTTCGTTTCATCTCCAATTCAATATTTATCCTTATCCATTATATCCAAGCTCGGTAGGAAGATTATTCCAAAGCTCCGTTCTTGTCTTATTCTTTCTTAGATTTTCTAATACTTTCACATCAGGATTTGGATATACAACAAAACTATCTTCCTCTCCCATTTCCGGACGTATTGGAAATGCAAGTTGTTCATTTTCTATCGAAAACTGTGCATTCACACCATTTTTATTACCTCTTGCGTCAAGTCTTATCCATTTTTTGAATTCTTTCAAATATACACCATTAAGTCCATGATATACTAAGACAGTAGCTGTATCATCGTCTAAAATTAATTTTTGATAACAAAAACCCGCCGGAACAGATTTACAACGTAGTAACGCTGCTAACAAATGCGATTTAGCAAAACAAATTCCATGCCCGTTTTTTAGCACTTCTGAAGCAGTACACGTAATGATGTCCTCGTTTATATCTGCTGAATGAGAAATATTATCTCTGACAAATTCATATGCTGTTTTAATAAACTCCAATTCATTTTTTGTTTTTTGAAATAAATCGTCAGCCAACCACATGATGGCTTCGCTTCTATAATCAATTGCTGTATCTTCTCTTAAATATTCCTCAATGATATTTGAAAATGGTACTACATTCATCCTATGGTATTCTCCTTTTTTATCAAATTAGCATTCTGTTGTAATCCAAAAAACAAAGCAATAATAACCAGCATCACAAATTACCTAATTATTTCTTTAAGTTATTCTCTTTATCAAAAAGCTTTTTCCAACATAATACATTTCTGTTCCGAACATACATCTTTACACTTTTCTTGATATTCAGCAGAACGCTTCAACATAGCTTTTTTTCTCCATAACTTCAAACTACTTACTGATATTTAGCATCATTCCATTCCCCTGATAATCGTTAGGCCTTTTTCTAAATCCAAATCTCTCATAAAAACATTCTTTATCTTTCGCAGACATAAGCCCCACCATAATATTACAATCATAAAGCTTGACTTTCTTAATGTATGCTATCAATTTTTCCATAATTTTAGTTCCTATTCCTATTCCTTGATAATCTGGGTGTATAACAACATCCTGTATGTAAAAAACTCTAGCTCCATCTCCAATTACTCTGCCCATACCAATTATCTTACCATCTATTTCAACAGATACCGAATAAATCGTATTTTCTAATGCTATTTCAATTTGTTCTAAATTCGTTTTTCCCCATCCTACTGCTTCTATTAGATCCACAAATTCTTGTGCAGTCAGTTTATCTTCATAAATTATCAATTATGTGCATCCTCCAAATCCCTATCTAAAATCGTATTTATAATAGCATTAATATGTATCTGCATTGTATCCAAACAAGAAACAGGACTTACATCATCATTTAACAACATTGGAAGTTCTGTACATCCTAACACAATTGCTTCTATACTGTTCTCATCCTTCATCCGAGAGATTATTTGTTGAAAAGATAATAAAGTTTCTTCTTTTACAATTCCCAATTCTAACTCCGTGGATATTTTTTCATTTATCAATTTCATCTCTTCTTCCGATGGAATAACAACTTGAATTCCATTTTTTACAAAAGGTTCTTTGAAAAACTCTCCTGTCATAGTAAAGATTGTACCCAGCAAACCGATTTTCTTTAATTCTTTTTGTTTAGCCTCTTCACAGGTTGCTTCAACAATACTAATCAACGGAATCGGCGATTTTTCTTTCAGTCTATCAAATACAATATGTGGTGTATTTGCTGATAATGCTGCAAAATCCGCACCGCTTTTAGCTAAATTATTGATTGCCTTCATCAGATATTCTGTTAATTCATCGAATTTTTGTTCACCACATAATCTTAAAACATCAAAAACGTTTACGCTTTCTATTGACAATTCTGGAAATACTGATTGTCCTAAAGCCTCTTGAACACCATATACAATATCATGATAATATGGAATCGTTGACTCTGGTCCCATACCACCAACTAAGCCCAATTTTTTCATAATATTCCTCCTTACACTACGTTATAATTTTTTACTCATAAAGCCTTCAGCATCAATATTATTCTCTGAATAACATCCCTCATCAATAAGCTGCTTTTTTCTTAATTGTACTGATTGATTGACATCTTCTATATTTGCTTTTCTATAATTCATTATTGCCCCCTAGAAATCTGGGTTATTATTTCGCTTCAAACTCTTTTCTTAACATAGAATAAAACAGTCTTCCAACATATTCTCTATTTATCTCTTAAGAGACTTCCACTCATCACGTGTTATTGCATAAGCATACGAAATTGTATTTTTTTCATCTGGATATTCTTTTACCTTCTTCATGCCATTCGCAATAGCTGTAGAATATGAACCTATATTTGTATATTTCATATAGGAATACAAACAATCATATTCCGTATTTTCAAATGACCAATCCCTAACCGCTTTTGCTGCTTCACTTCCAAATCCTCTTCTCCAATATTTCTTATGAATATGGTAACCTATTTCCGGAAGTAGTTCTCCATCAATATTTTGAATTGTAATTCCACAGTCACCTATAAACTCACCTGTCTCTTTTAGAACAACAGCCCATAAACCAAATCCATATTCTTTATAATTTTGAAGATTCCATTCAATCCATCCTTTCGTACGTTCTTCGTCAAAAGGCTTAGGATAATGCTGCATCGTTTCCGAATCTGACATTATTTCAAATAGTGCATCAAAATCCTCAAGTGTATATTCTCTTAATATTAGTCTTTCTGTTTCAATTATCATTTGGGTATATCTCCTTAACTCTCTGAATTTAACTTATTTAGGTATCTACCAATAACCTCATCACTCCAGATATGTGCTTCAATATATCTTTCCGGTCCATATGTTCCATCATCATTCCAGTCTTGAGGTAATCCATATTTTTCTATAATCTCTAGGATTTCATCATATGTATAAAGTTTCTTGCGATACTCTTTTCCATCATTTACCCTGTCACTAAAGGTTGGATGTGAATCTCCATATGTAAAAGATACTGTCCGCAAATCAAACTCTTCCATAGGGATTTTTATAAAAGAACAATTCTCATACCAAGTACTTAACCATGGGCTATGTTCTACAACCATATAATGTGGTACTTGTCTATAAATTAAGCCACCTTTCTTCTGAAACTCATTTCGTAATATATTCTCGTAATAAACCCGTGCCTGCATGTAATCAGCATTTCTTTTAGCACATTGTACATTAGGTTTTGTAATTGCAATTTCTTTAAGTATGGTATTTGCATCATCCAAAGATAAGTCTGACAAGTTTTTAAATGGTCCGATTGTCTTATCAAAATAATGATATAAAAACATATTTCATGTCACCTCACAAAATCGAATTTTGATGAATTATTCAATTTCAGTCCTGATAGTAAATTCATTAGGAATATGATAAATATCCTTTTTCAAGAACAAAGCATAGAAATATTCATCCTTTAATCTGTCAAACTCTAACCACTCAAAAGTATGTGTTCTATGTCCTTCATTAAAACCATGATCTTTTTGCATCGGTCACGTTTGATACTGAAGTTTTTCATAACAACTGCAGCATCAGATTGTATCATGTTTCTTATACCCCTATCAGCACATTCTTTCCTTCAAAGGCAAAGCCGTATTTTCGTATCTTGTCTTTTGGGATTCCTTTGGCGATAAGGTCTGCTTCATATTGTTTTTTCTCTATCTGGTTAAGAGCTGCGGCAATGGTTTCTTCCATGGACTGCTCTTTTTTCGGATGAAACACTTTAAATTCAATAATAATGGCATCGTCCTGTTCCGGCTTTACCGGTTCTAACATAATATCATATCTGCCGAATCCACTTTCCCGGTTAGAGGTCATATGGTAACGTCCTTTTAAATCCACCAGCAACCCTAATACAAATCCATGGTAAAAACGTTCCGGCTGGACTTTAGATGGATTGCTTCCGGTGTCAAAATAACTGAATATTTTTAAAGCCACCTCATTCATATATTCATTCATGGAATCCAAATCCCCTATAAGCAGCGCCTTTACAAAATCGTTATAGTCGGCTCCTGCTCTGGCAAACCAGCCTCTTACCATACTGTAAAACATACGTCTTACCTCGTAATTGGTAAAGGTCAGTTCATATAAAGGTTCCGCATCCCCAACAAGCAGTAGGTCTTCATAACTTATTACCTTTAAATATCCACTGGCAACAAGCAGACTCCAGATAGCGGCTTCATTCTCATCAAGCTGGTTATATACAATCTGTTCATCAATAGGACACTTTATAGTTTTTCCCTGTAACAGTTGTTCAAAAGTCAATTTTACCTGTCTGTCCCCCCGTCTGATTAGTTTTCCCACCAGACTGTTGGAGCTGGTATTGGCCCAATATGTCTGATATTTACCAGTATCCAGAAAATTAAGAATCGACCATGGATTATAGATATCCCTATGTTCGCCAAATACGAATCCATCGTACCATTCCTTCACTTTTTGTTTTTCTTCCCCCAGTCCACCGGCATCCAGTGCCGCAAATACTTCTTCTTCTGTAAAACCAAAAGATGTGGCATATTCATCTGAAGTGGTGGTTACCACTTTTAAATTATTCAAATCAGAGAAAACTGACTCTTTCGAAACTCTTGTAATTCCTGTCATAATCGCCCAACCCATATAAGGATTGGTTTTAAAGGTAGAATTAAAGAGACTCCTTATAAAAGCTACCATCTCATCCCAAAAACCATGAACATAGGCTTCCTGCATCGGGGTGTCATACTCGTCAAGAAGAATGATAACCTTTTTCCCATAATACCGGCTAATAAAATCAGATAAGTTATGCAGTGACATAGACACATCCAAGGTTTTCATATCTTCCCGCATCCGCTGATAATACGCTTTTTCTACATCCGACAAAACATCACTGTCCATTAAAAAACAGTATTTTTCATATTCCTTCATAAGCAATTCCCGGATATGATATGCTGTGGATTCGTAATCCGTGTCTTTTACTCGTGCAAAAGATAAACTGATGACAGGATAGGTTCCCTGTAACTTTCTAAATTTCTCTTCCTCCCAGATAGAAAGCCCTTCGAACAAATCCCCTCTTCCTGCATAATCCACAGAAAAAAATTCCTCTACCATGGACATGTTCAGAGTTTTTCCAAAACGTCTTGGGCGTGTGATTAAGGTTACACTGTCGCCATTTTCCCACCATTCCTTAATAAATGATGTTTTGTCAATATAAAATTTATGATTCTCACGTAATTCCGAAAAATCTTGTATTCCAATTCCCACTGTATTGGTTAGATTCACTGTATTTATATTTGTTGTTGCTTTCAGGTTCTCCATATCTATTCACACCCTTTCAAAATCCCTCTTATTCACTATGGTTAGTATAACGGATTTCCTTTTAAAATGCAACGTTTCTCTGTCGTCCACATTCATCATTCATAACTATATTTTTTCAAAAAAATAAACAGATACTGTAGCATTTAAAGCCACAATATCTGCTCACTAAATTTCTCCATTTAGAATGTATTTGACATCAGACAACGTAAAAATATAAGTATATTGTACTGCAAAAAAACAAAGCACTAATAACCATCATCACAAATTACCTGATTATTTCTTTAAGTTATTCTCTTTATCAAAAAAAGCTTTTTCCAACATAATATATTCCTGTTCTGAACATACATCTTTACACTTTTCTTGATATTCAGCAGAACGCTTCAACATGGCTTTTATTTTCTCGCACGGAAATTCACCACACTGATTACATTTATCCACTCCATGTTCTTGTGTACATTTTACTAATTGATATGTACATTGTTTATGAGAAGAACAACCCGTACAGGCAATTTCTTCATTCGAAACAACACATTCTCTCCATCCTACCTTATACCATAATTCTGCAACCGCCTTTAATTCTTCATCAGTTTGTGCATTATATCGTGGACATTTCATACAGTTATCTCCACATAAAGTTATTTTTTCCTTCTTCATCGCAAAATACTCCTCCTGCAAAATGGCATACAAATATTTGTCGCACCACTCATGATTCAGAGCACTATTTCCACGATAGTATTTAACATAATGTGCTTCTCTACGCATTCCTATCTTTTCCATGATTCCATAGGAACCTTTATTTAATGAATTACAATCCGCAATAATTCGTCTGAGTCCAAGTAAATCAAACCCTAATCTTAATAAAGTATGACCTATTTCTGTTCCATAACCTTGTCTCCAATAATTACGATGTAATTCCCATGCTAATTCTGCCGGGTCTTTATCAGTAAATGCTAGTTCACAAGACCCTATGGTTTCTCCAGTTTCTTTTAACACAATGGCATATCTAAAATTTATACATGGTTTTTGTTCTGCACATTGGATGCCCCATTTAATATACTCACGAACATCTTCTTCACTTTTTGGTTCACCTGAGCGGTATTTTATATTTTCTAAATTGCTTAACATATCGTAGAAAACCGGATAGTCTTCCATTTTATATTTTCTAAATAACAATCTCTCTGATTCAAGTTCCAGAAAATCCATAATCACACCTCTATCGCTCAATAATATATTTCTGTATTACATCTTTGAAAGTTTCACTATAAAATTCTGCCTCAAGTACCCCTTTACAGTTTTTAATTACATTAGCTGATGGAATATTGGTCTTATCGCAAGTCAAAATCACTTCTTGCATTCCAAGTGTATCACATACTTTTAAGGCATCTTTCAACATATCTGTTGCATAATGCTTCTGCCGCTCAGTTGGTCTTACACAATACCCTATATGACCTCCCTCTTTCTTCAGGAAATCATTTAATGCCAATCGTATGTTTATCATCCCTATGATTTTATCATCTTCTTCACGAACATAAAAATATGTTAATGCCGGAACTCTAGGCTTCGAAACGTTTGCAATATCAATATCTGCCAAAACCTTTTTCAACCATTCTTCATAAGTGGACTTTTCTAAATAATTCTCCAGACCACCACTTCCATTTATATCTGAATGATACTCATAAAATTCATTTATGAACTGTATCACTTTTTCCTTATAAAGTAAATTTGGAAATACCAATTTCATAATTATCACCTCTACTCTGTAGTCACTACTTTCTTTGTAAGCATTACTTTTTTTTATGCTTTGTTTGGTTCAGATTGGTGCTGTACTGTTTATCAAATCTGTATAATATATTATTTCCTTGTCCAATTTTCTTGCATATTCTATTTCTAAATTTGTACTATTTCCTATATAGTTATCTACGTTTATTACTAATATCGCATCTGAAAGTTCTATTCTTTTATAATGTGCTTCCTTCAATTTACTTAACTGTTCATCCGTTCTTTCACAGTTTTCTATTATTGGATAAACCGGTGTAAGAATACAATTTCCTTTTAATGCCATTTTTTCAGCAACCATCATCATCTCTTTTTGAAACTTTAAACTTCCACATAATGTGATTATTTTCATTCCTATTCCCACTCCTTGTATTTTGTATATTGCACGAATTTTAGTAATGACATTTTATCATTAAAATCCTCTATCTTGATTTCAATATCATCTCTTATCATTCTTTCTCTTACTCCTCTTTACTTTGCATCACCAACAACTCCCCATTTTTCATTGTAATGCAAGCCTCCTCTTTTGTAATCTCATTACTAATCCCCCTTACCATTCCTTTTCGCAAGGTAAAATCCGTCACTTCATACTTCACTCCCCTTAATGTCAGTCCCGTGACTTCTTCACTATAAGAAAATAAGGAAAGATAAGAAAACCCATTTTTTAAAACCTGAACTGGTTCCTTCACCAGAAATAGCCTGTTATTTTTATCTTCTAAAACAATGGGAATCTGATGTTTGATTCCATACGTAAGCAAGGAAATGTTTCCGTATACGTGGTCAATTCTGCTTCCATTCCATCCAAAAATCGTAATTTTCTTAGCACCCATGAAAATGGCTTGTTGCAATGCAAGTTCCGAATCCGTTTCATCTTTTTCACAAGGAAATTTTTTTATCTTTTCCTGACTTAATCCATAGTTTTCCTGAAGAAAAAGTGCCTTTTCTTCCGAACTGAACCTATCGGGAATAACATTACAAGAATCCATATCCCCTAGAAATAAATCCGGAAAAAGTTCCTTTGTAAAATGCCGGATTCCGCCATCTACGGCAATCCAGAAGTCAATGGAAGCTCGCTCCTGATATTCTAAAAGAAAGCCTTTATCTATATTTCCATTTAAAACCAGTGCTATATGCATTGTTGTACACCATCCTTAAAAAAAAGCAAAGCTACACGCTTTGCTTTATGTCCTTAAACAAATCCTGAAATGCTTTACATTGTTCCAAAGTATTCTTTCCAAAAACAGCAGAACCTGCCACCAGCACATTGGCTCCTGCCAGAATAATCTCTTTTGCATTGTTCAGATTGACACCACCATCTACCTGGATATCAATATCTCTGCCACCAATCATAGTTTTTGTATCTTTTAATTTCTGCATAGTCTGAGGAATAAAACTTTGTCCACCAAAACCCGGATTTACACTCATAATCAAAATCATATCAATGTCATCTAAAACGTAATCTAATACAGACAATGGAGTTGCCGGATTTAATGCTACTCCTGCTTTCATACCGGCTTCTTTTATGGCAGCTATGGTACGATTTAAATGCTTGGTACTCTCAACATGAACCGTAATAATGTCTGCCCCTGCTTCCTTGAAATCATCTATGAATCTGGCTGGTTCTTCTATCATAAGATGCACATCAAAAATTAAATCTGCCTGATTTGCCTCTTTCCATTTCTTCAAAGACTTCATTACCGGCATTCCAAAAGAAATGTTAGGAACAAATGCTCCATCCATCACATCGATATGAATATACTTCGCCCCACCTTTTACAATCTGCGTAAGTTCCTGTCCCAAACATGGAAAATCAGCAGACAGCATAGACGGTGATAAAATCAATTCCCTGCTCATGCTACCATCTCCTTTTATCTTTTAATTCCTGATACATTTCCAAATAATTATCGTAACGGATTTGATTAATTTTTCCTTCCGATAATGCTTCTTTTACCTTACAATCCGGTTCACTAATGTGAACACAGCCGGCAAACTTACAATACTTCGAATACTCAAGAAACTCCGTAAAATAATCCTTTAATTCTTCTTTATCAAATTCATCAATATACAAAGAACTAAATCCCGGCGTATCCATAATATAGGTGTTTCCTTCAATGTGAATCAATTCCGAATGTCTTGTGGTATGCTTTCCTCTTTTGATTTTTTCACTAATCTCACCGGTCTGCATTACCATATCCGAAGCCAAGGCATTCAAAATAGAAGACTTCCCTACTCCGGAAGGCCCTGCCAAAGCAGTTGTTTTTCCTTTCAGCTTTTCCTTTAAAAAATCAATGCCCTCTTTGGTATAAGTACTGGTAAAAATCACTTCATTATCACAAGCCTCATAATGCTCCTTTAATTCACAAATCACCTTTTCATCCACCATGTCCATTTTGTTAAAGCATATCATAGTTTTAACCTGTTGCTTCGACATAATCAATAAAAATCGATCCAACAGGTTAAAATTAGGATTAGGATGTAACGTGGCAAATATAATCAAAGCCTGGTCAATATTGGCAACAGCCGGACGAACCAGCTGGTTCGCCCTCTCCTTAATATCTGTCATGTTACCAATCTTCTTATCTTCGTCTAATACTTCGATTTCAACATTATCTCCAACCAAAGGTTTTATTTTTTTATTTCGAAACACACCTTTTGCCTTACATTCATATATTCCCTGTTCAGGAACGTGAACATAATAAAATCCTGCAATTCCTTTTATGATTTTTCCTGTCATTATTGTTGCACCGTCTCTGTATTTTTTACAATTCCACTCTTGTCAAAAGCAACTGCTTCTCCAGAATCCACGTCAGTAATCACAATCACCAGCTCTCCTCCGGCATCCTGTAACCCTGTCAAACTCTCAACCGTTGACATATCCACCGAAAATCCCTGGGCACTGACATTTGTATTGGAGTAAATCTTATGATCTACTGTGGTATTACCACTGGTCTGACGATAAATAATATTCACATTTACCGCAGTCACTGTTTCTGCCAATTCGCTTTCTACCAGTTTTAGGGTTCCACTAAAAGATACATTATAAGTTATAATTTTTTCTTCCGGACCCTTACTAATACAAACATCAATTTTAGTACCTTCTGGAACTTTTTGTCCCTGTGTATAGCTTTGGGAAATAATTTTTCCAGCTTCCACATCACTGTATTCTTCTGTAATTTCACCAATTTCCAGCCCATCTGTCTTTAACTGTTCTGTGGCTTCTTCCACTGTCATTCCTTTTAAACTCTTTACTTCTACTTCTTCAATATCTTTTCCAATACAGACATAAATGGTTATAGTCTCGCCTTCCTGAACCTCGGTTCCTTCTTCTGGTGACTGCTTGAATACTGTATCAATTTCGGCTTCATCATCATTTAAATATTCACGTTTTACTTCAAAACCTTCATCTTCTAATTTGGCTTTTGCCTGGGACTCAGTTAAACCAATCACACTGCTGACTTTTACTAATTTCTTGGTTGCACTTGCAGTTAATTCCACTTCCTCTTCGGCATCGATTTCTTCCCCTACTTCTACACTTTGAGATAAAATAATATCTCCTTCTTCTGTATCAGATTCCACATAGGTAATAGAAATCTTAATATCTTTTTCCTTCGCTAAGTCCTCAGCCTCTTCCACAGTCAGACCTTCAAACTTAGGTACGCTGACCTTCTTGGCCGCTTCTGTGGTAGTAGTGGCAGTAGTCTTCTTTCCGCTGAAAATTCCACTGCTTCCAATTAATAATGCCACAAGGATAATAGCAAGAACACCTACTACTACACCAAATACTACCGTTAATTTCATTAATTTCGGATCTACTTCATCCTCTTCTTCCTCTTCCTCCTCGATTTCCTTTGGAGTAGAAGAATATCCCTTCTGATTTGGATTTACAGAAGGCTGCACTCTGGATTCATTACTTCTTTCTGTATAATTTCCGGCTTCCACTTTCTCTTCTTTTGTTTCAATCGGAAACACAGTAACTCTTGGCTGTGGCTCTGTACGTTGAATCTGACTCTTAATTTTTCCTACCTCATCCTGGGTCATCATTTTCGTAGAGCCATCTATTGCCGCTGCTCCTTGATTTAACTTTCCAACATTTTCATAAGAAGGGTCAACCTGAATCTTTTTTAAGTCTCCAATCATGGCTTTTGCAGTCAGATATCTTCGTTCCGGTTTCTTTTGTGTGGCTTTTAAGATGATTTTCTCAAATCCGGCAGAAATATCATCCGGATAATAAGCTCTTGGTGGAATCATTTCTCCCTGAATATGCATCAATGCTACAGTTACATTATTTTCTCCTTCAAAAGGAACTCTTCCCGTTACCATTTCATACATGGTGATACCTAAAGAATAAATATCACTCTTTTCATCACTATATCCACCTCTCGCCTGTTCCGGTGAAATATAATGTACACTACCCATGGCAGTAGATGCTATGGTATTGGAAGTGGCCGCTTTGGCAATACCAAAATCTGTAACCTTTAAATTTCCATTCTTGGATACAATAATATTCTGAGGTTTGATATCTCTGTGTACAATATGGCTTTCATGTGCAGTATCAATAGCAGAGGCTATTTGTAAAGAAAAGTCGATTGCTTGATTTAATTCAATCCTTCCCTTGTCCTGGATATACTCTTTTAATGTAATGCCCTCTACCAGTTCCATTACAATATAATAAATTCCTTCGTCTTCCCCTACATCATAAACATTTACAATATTTGGATGCGAAAGACCTGCAGCAGATTGTGCTTCGATTCTAAATTTAGAAATAAAATTCGAATCATCCCCAAATTCTGGTTTCAACACTTTTATCGCAACAAAACGATTTAATTTATGACATTTTGCCTTGTAAACCACCGACATACCACCGGCGCCTACTACCTCAATGACCTCATAACGGTCACCTATCATCATTCCTGGTTTTAACATATGATTGCTCCCATCTATCCCTTTGTGGATTATTCTACCTATCATCACAACGATTCCAAAAGAATTAAAAATCCTTCAGATGAAATCGTCACCTACAGTCAACGATTACTGCAGCAATATTATCTGTACCGCCATAATAGTTCGCTCTTTCAATTAAAACATCTACTGCTGTTTCAATATCATAATCATATTCCTGCATAATTTCATATATTTCTTCGTTTTCCACCATATTGGTCAGTCCGTCCGAGCATAATAAAATCTTTGCTCCCGGCTCTAAGGTTACCTCAAAAAAGTCTGGTTCTACCTCATTCTCTACCCCTAATGCTTTGGTAATTATATTTCTCTCAGGGTGGTTTCTAACCTTATTTCTTTCTAATTTTCCAGTCCGTATTAACTCTTCTACTAAAGAGTGGTCCAATGTAATCTGTTTCATTGTTCCTTCTTGTAACACATATAACCTCGAATCTCCTATATTGGCTACATACATAGTCGAATCCATGATAACTGCACACACAAAGGTAGTACCCATGCCACGCAACTCCACTTTTTCCTGCGCCTGTTCCATGATACCTTCATTCACTAAACGAATCGCTTCACGGATTAAGGTAATGGGATTCGAATTATTGAATGCTTTCACATATTCCTGGAATCCCAAAACAGCAAACTGTGATGCGTAATCGCCTGCCTTATGACCACCCATGCCATCTGCAACTACATATAAATTAGGAAGTCTTCCTATTGGAGTATCCGAAAAGTAGACATAATCTTGATTGACACTGCGCTTACGTCCAATGTCTGTCTTCCCAAACGACTTCATATCTTTCCTCCTAACTGTGGCTTGCTTTATACTTTTTCCTTAATTGTCCACAGGCAGCCTGGATGTCTCTGCCCATTTCCCTTCTAATAGTAACATTAATTCTATTTTTTTCAAGCAGATTTTTGAAATTTTGTATCGATTTCAGTGTAGACTGCTGATAATCTCGTTCTTCAATAGGATTTACCGGTATCAGATTAACATGGCACAAAACCCCTTTTAACAGATCAGAAAGCATCTGGGCATGTTCTTTTTTATCATTTACATTGGCTACAAGACTGTATTCAAATGTAACCCTTCGGTTTGTTTTCTTAATATAAAATTTACAAGCTTCCATAATCTGTGTTATGGAATAACGATTGGCAATCGGCATCAATTCTTTTCGCATGTCATCATTAGGAGCATGTAAAGAAATCGCCAAATTCACCGCTGTTTCTAATTCAGCAAACTCCTTGATTCTTGGTACTAATCCACAAGTAGAAACGGTAATGCCTCTTTGACTTATATTTTTTCCTTCCTTATGGGTAATCAATTCAATGAATTTCATTACATTGTCAAAATTATCAAAAGGTTCTCCTGTTCCCATAATGACAACATTAGAAACTCTTTCTCCTGTACTTCTTTCAATAGCATAAATCTGGTCTAACATTTCGGAGGGCAGTAAATTTCGGGTCAGCCCATCTAAGGTAGAAGCACAGAAACGACATCCCATCCTGCATCCTACCTGAGAGGAAATACATACAGAATTTCCATGTTTATATTTCATTAAAACGCTCTCTATAATATGTCCATCCTGCAATTCAAATAAGTACTTTGTAGTTCCATCTATAGCAGAAACCCATTTTTCTACTTCTTTTACTCCAAAAAGCCTTGTATCTGTCTCTAATTTCTGCCTTAAATCCTTTGAAATGTTAGTCATTTCATCAAATCCACGAATCTGTTTTTGATGTATCCATTGAAACACTTGTTTTCCCCGAAAAGCCTTTTCCTCTATGGATACCAAAAATTCTTCTAATTCTTCTAAATTTTTTGATTTAATATCTATTTTATCCACTTTTTCGCCCCTTATATCTTCTGAAACTTTGAAATAAAGAATCCGTCACAGTGATGGATTCCCTGCAATAGTTGAATGTACCCCTCCTTGGCAGTTTCACACTTTAAAGAATCCGGTAACTTACCTGTAATATCCACTATCCGAAAAGGAAGATTTTCTATGATATATCGATAATTCCCTATATTTTCTTCCGGATTAATGGTGCAAGTACTAAAAATAAGATATCCGCCCTTTTTCACATATCCACTGACAACTTTCAGCATTTCTTTTTGCATTTTTTGAAGTTCCAAAAGCTGCTCTTTTGTAATACTATATTTAATGTCTTTTTTTCTTCCTAAAATTCCAAGACCGGAACAAGGCAAATCCGCAATGAGCAAATCTGCTTTTTCTCTCATACTTTCATCAAAATGTAAGGCATCAAATACTTCCACCTTTACATTCTGATAACCCATTCGCTCTACATTTTCCAGAATCAGTTCTGTTTTCTTTTCCGTTAAATCTCTGGCAATGACAAGTCCCGTTCCCTTTAGTTCATTGGCAGCATGTAAGGTTTTCCCACCTGGTGCGCTACAAACATCCATCACAACATAATCTTTCTTAATGTCTGCGATTTCACAAAGTAGCTGAGAGCTTTCGTCCTGCACATTGAAATCCCCTTCCTGAAAGGAAGTCAAACCGGATAAATAATCATAGTCCTCGATTCGCAGGGCATCTTTCGCATAAAATCCCTGTTTCACGGTTACATCTTCTTTTTCCAGTTTTTTGATACACTCTTCTTTTGAAAGTTTGCTGGTATTTACACGAATACAAGTGTCTCTTTCCTCCATAGAAGCTTCCAATATCTGTCTAGCTGCTTCCTCACTATAATCTGCAAGGAATTTTTCCACAATCCATTCCGGCATGGAATAACGTACTGACCACGCCTTAACTTTCCCATCTTCTTCCTTAGGATAGGAAATGTTATCTTTATTTCTGGATATATTTCTAAGTACCCCATTCACAAATCCAGTCAGGTTATGAAATCCTTTTTTTCTGGCGATTTTCACGGCTTCATCGCAAACGGAACGGTCTGGAACTCGGTCCAGAAATAGAATCTGATAAACAGACATTCTTAAAAGAACCCTAATAAAAGGCTTACATTTATTTATTTTTGTTTTGGAAAACTGATTGATGATATAGTCTAATTGTATCTGATGTTCAATCGTACCCTCTGCCACCTTATTGATAAAGGCTCTGGTTTGTTTCGGGATAAACTGATACATTTTCAACACATTTCCAATCACTTCATTGGCAAACACAGCTTCTTTTTCAATTTTCAGCAAAATCTCAACCACTAATTCTCTGGGATTTACCTGCGTCATGACAATTCCTTTCTATCCTATCTTAGTACCTGGTATTATCTCATATCCAAGTAAAAATGATTTGGTGTCCATTCTCTTTTTGCCTTCCAGTTGAAGTTCTTTCACATTAAGACAACCCTCTTTGGTCTTAATATAAAATCCATCCTTTACTACCTTTACCACGGTTCCTACTTCTCCCGGAAGTTCTTCTTTGATTACATCTGCTGACCAGATTTTCAATGTCTTTCCATCTAGACTTATATATGCACTTGGCCAAGGATTTAGTCCTCGAATAAGCCGTTCCATCTCTTCGGCAGTCTGGGTATGAAAATCCAGCTTTCCTAATTTTTTATCCAGCATTTTCGCATAGGAACTTTTGGAATCATCCTGTTTTTCCCTTACAATATCACCTTGTTCTATCTTTGGAAGAGTCTCTGCCAGCAGTTTTGCTCCGGCAATCATAAGTTTATCATGAAGACTTCCTCCAGTTTCTTTCGCGTCAAGCGGAACCACTGTCTTAGCAATCACATCACCGGTATCTATACCTTTTGCCATATACTGTATGGTAACTCCGCTTTCCTTATCTCCATCAATCACTGACCATTGAATCGGTGCAGCCCCTCTTAAATGTGGCAGTAAAGAAGCATGAACATTAATGCATCCATACTTTGGAAGATTTAGGATTCTTTCTGATAATATCTGTCCGAATGCCACTACTACAATGATATCCGGATTCATCTCTTCTAATTTCTTTACAAATTCTTCGTCTTTTACTTTCACAGGCTGTTCCACCGGAAGTTCTAATTCCAATGCCCGTTCTTTTACCGGAGGAAACTGCATTTTATTTCCTCTTCCCTTTGGTTTATCCGGCTGTGTTACCACTAAAGCAACTTCATGTCCGGCATTTACTATTTCATTTAACGTCTCCACCGCAAAATCCGGTGTTCCCATAAATACAATTTTCATAAAATACCGTATTCCTTTCTACTCTTCCTCATCCGGAGCTTCCACATCCAGCAATCCATTCTTTGCCAGGTCTTTATATAAAATACCTTCCAAATGGTCTAATTCATGGCAAATGGCTCTTGCTAATAATTCTTCCCCTTCTACTGTAATTTCTTCCATATCTTCATTTAATGCCTTACATACCACATGATTTGGTCTGGTAATTTCAGCAGCTTTTCCAGGTAAGCTTAGGCAACCTTCCATACCAGTCTGCTCTCCGCTTTTTTCTATGATTTCCGGATTGATTAATACCAATGGACCTTCCCCTATATCAATCACTACCAATCTTTTTAAAATTCCAACCTGCGGAGCCGCAAGACCTACTCCATCTGCTTCATACATCGTCTCTAACATATCATCAATCAATTCCTGAATCTTTGGAGTCATCTCTTCTACTGGTCTGCACTTCTTTCTTAAAATATCATCTCCATCAATTCTAATATTTCGTATTGCCATCTTTTTTTCCTCCTAATATGTGTGCATTGGGTTAAAATCAAAAGAAACATAAGTGTCTTTTTTTAATAGTCTATTTTTTATTTTGGGTTCTAAATCGTCTTTAATTCGAACCAGAATATCATAATCGATATGTTTTAAATATATGACATATCGAAAAATATCATTAATCTTGGAAACTCCAGCCTTATTAGGGCCTAAAACCTGAAGTTCTTCCTCTTCACTAAAATCCCCTTTTATCTCCTTCACTAAGTCCTTGGCAAAGTCAAAGGTAACATTTTCTTCCTTTCCTGTAACCAAAATTACCAGCATCTGATAAACAGGGGGATATTTTAATAATTGCCGGTAAGTATATTCTAATTCATAAAATCCAGTATAATCTTGTCTGGCGGCTGCCAGTATGCTGTAATGTTCCGGCTGATAAGTCTGAATTACAACATGCCCTTTCTCCTTACCTCTTCCTGCTCTTCCTGCTGCCTGAGTCAGTAAGGAAAAGGTTACTTCATTGCTTCGGTAATCCTGAAATGCCAGGGTTAAGTCTGCGGCAATAATACCTACCAAGGTAACATTCGGAAAATCATGTCCCTTTACAATCATCTGGGTTCCCAGCAAAATATCGGCCTGACCTTCGGAGAATTTCTGCAAAATTTCCTGATGAGAATTCTTTCCCTTTGTGGTATCAAAATCCATCCTAAGTACTCTTGCTCCTGGAAATTCACGATAAATCGCCTCTTCCACTTTTTGTGTTCCAATCCCAAAGCTCCCAATATAGGTTGAGCCACACTGGGAACAGTTTTTTCGATAAGGTTGCCAGAATCCACAATAATGACAATGTAAATTGCCATCTTTATGATAGGTCAAGGAAATATCACAGTGTGGACATTTTATGACTTGCCCACAACTCCTACAGGAAACAAATCCCGCATATCCTCTTCGGTTCAAAAACAACATCATCTGCTTTTTTGCTGCCAGACATTCCTGCATCCGCTCTCTTAATTCCCTGCTAAAAATGGACCGGTTCCCTTCTTTTAGTTCTTCCCTTAAATCTACTACCGAAACCTCTGCCAATTGTCCCTCCGTAGCTCTTTTTTTCAAAGTCAGAAGTTTATACTTTCCTAATCGTGCTTTCGTGTAACTTTCAATGGAAGGGGTGGCAGAACCTAAGACCACACTGGCACCACAAATTCTTGCCCTTTCAATTGCTACTTCTCTTGCATGGTATTTGGGCGGATTATCACTTTTATAACTGTTTTCATGTTCTTCATCAATAATAATAAGACCTAGATTTTCAAAAGGAGCAAACAAGGCAGAACGTGGACCGATTACAACATCCACCTCACCCCGTTTTGCCCGTTCAAACTGGTCATATTTTTCGCCCTTAGATAATTTAGAATGAATAATAGTGACCCTGTCTCCAAACCGTTTCTGAAACCGGCTGATATTCTGAAAGGTTAGGGAAATTTCAGGAATTAGTAAAATTGCCTGTCTCCCACTTTTCACCACTTCCTCTATCATAGCCAGATATACCTGTGTTTTCCCGCTCCCTGTAATCCCGTGTAAAAGATAGGTCTGATATCTCTGGTTCTTGAAATCTTCTAAAAACAACTGAAAAGCAACCTGTTGTTCCTCATTTAACGTCACTACCTCTGCTTCTTCTTTCTTTAACATGAGAGGATTTCGGTACTGCCTTTGGGTACTGATTTTAAGAATCCCTTCTTTTTCAAGATTCTTTAAAATCGTATCTGAAATTCCTGCCTTTTTGGCTTCCTCTTTCGTAATAAACTCCTGTTCCATCAAAAGTTCAAGAATCTTTCCCCTGGTTTTAAACTTTACAGTTTTATCGTAGGCAGCCTTTTTTAGTCCTGCCTCTTCCTTAGGAATGGCGAGGGAATATATCTTTTGTTCTTTATCCATCACCCTGTCTGGAATCATAACCACCGTTTTTAAAGCATTTATCATAGTGGAGCCATATTGTCGTTTCAAAAAGTCTGCCAACTGAATCATTTTCCCTTCGATTGGCACGCTTTTTGACACAATATTAATCAGAGATTTTATTTTCGTAACATCATAATCCGGAGTATTTTTAAGTTCTATTACATACCCTTTTCTTTGATGATTTCCCACACCAAAGGGAACCAGTACCTGGACTCCCAACTTTATTTCATCACACAAAAACAGGGGTACCTCATATTGAAATACCCTGTCGATTGCTTCATGTGATATATCGATGATAACGTCGGCATATAGCTTCATGTAATCAAACTCGCTCTCTTACTTATCCTGTTCTTCTTCAGATACAATCTTAACCTTTGATTTGTATAATTCCTCTACCGCGATAGAAAGAGGTTTTTGACCATTGTCTCTTACCAATGGTTCTTCTCCTGCAATAATCTGTCTTGCTCTTTTTGAAGTTGCAATTACGATAGAATAACGACTTTGAACCACAGGTTGTTCTCCTGGTTCAACCTCACTATTTACTACGTCCATTAAATCTGTATAAGATGGGTGTAACATATCTTATTCTCCTTTCTTAAATAAAGCCAATTCTTTTTTAATTTGTTCCATAAATCCTAATTTATTATTTGTTTTACTATGTTCTCCGACAATAATGGAATGTACATCCTGCACACATTCTTCTAAATCGTCATTGATCACAATATACTCATAATTATTCATACTTTCAGATTCTTCTACTGCACGACTTAATCTTTTTTGAATCGTTGCTGAATCTTCTGTTCCTCTACCTACCAATCGGTTCTTTAACTCCTCGGCACTTGGAGGCGCAATAAACAATAATACTGCATTCGGATACTGTTCTTTTACTGCCAAAGCACCCTGAACTTCAATTTCTAAAATTACATCTTTTCCAGCTTCCATTTCTTTTTCTACAAACTTTCTTGGAGTTCCGTAATAATTATCGACATATTGAGCCCATTCAATAAAACCATTATAATCAATTAAACTTCTAAACTCATCTACTGTTTTAAAATAATATTCCCTTCCATCCACTTCTCCTTCTCTAGGAGCTCTGGTAGTTGCAGAAATCGATAAGCTGTAACCATACTTTTCTACTAATTGTTTTACAATGGTTCCTTTCCCTGAACCGGAAAATCCGGAAATAACAACCAACAATCCTTTTTCCATATTATATAATCCTCCATTCCGAGAACGTATTTCAAAAATCCTAAAGTTTTTCACGTCGGTTTGAAATTCTCACCAAACGTTACTGTAATCCATTTTTATTATGCTCAAAACGGCTTTGTAACGTTTCCGGTAATAAAGCAGAAAGTACAATGTGATTACTCTCTGTAACAATGACCGATTTCGTCTTTTTTCCATGGGTGGCATCAATAATTCGCTCCTGCTCCTTAGCGGTCTGAATCATTCGCTTCACGGGAGCTGCATCGTTAGACACCACTGCTACTACTTTTTCGGCATTCATAAAATTACCATAACCGATGCTAATCATTTGTGTCACTTTATACACTCCTATTCAATGTTTTGAATCTGTTCCCTCACTTTTTCAATGTCAGTCTTTAAATCAATCGCTGTGTTTACAATACTGATATCATTCATCTTAGATAAAATAGTGTTCGCCTCACGGTTCATTTCCTGTGCAATAAAGTCAAGTTTTCTTCCTATAAATCCACCTTCTTTTAACAAATGAACCATATTGGTAATATGACTCTTAAGTCTTACTATTTCTTCATCCACACAAATCTTATCCGCATAAAGAACCACTTCTGTCATGACTCTGCTTTCATCAAAATTAGAATTGCCTAACAGCTCTTTTACCTTCGCCTCTAATTTTTCCCTGTAAGCCTGAATCAATACCGGTGAACGTTCTTCTATATAACACACACCTTCCAGCATTCCTTCTAATTTCTTTAAAAGATCCTGCTTTAAATGCTCCCCTTCTTTTTCTCTGGTAATGATAAAATCCTTAATAGCAAGGCGGAAGGCCTCTTCTAACTGTTTTTGAATTTCTTCTTCATCAATATTACTTTCTTCTAAAGTAAATACATCCGGCATTTTAGCCAGAGCGGATATCTTAACATCTTTATCCAGCTGGAAAGTATCACTCATCTGCATTAGATATTTCATATATTCTGCAGCCAGTTCCTCATTGTATTTCAAGGTTACATTCTGCTCTGTGTAATCCTCATAGGTAACAAAAATATCTATCTTACCCCTTTGAACCTGCTGTTTTAACAGACTTCTCATGGAAGTCTCAAAAATACTTAATTTCTTAGGCATTTTAATATTAACATCACTATATCTGTGATTTACAGCCTTCATTTCGATAATAATTTTTCTTTGTTCTGTTGCGATTTCGCTTCGACCAAATCCAGTCATACTTCGAATCACTTTATCACCTACTATTCAAAAATTTTACTCCATGATACCTACGAACTGCTCCGCAATTCTAAAACATTCGATATCACCATATTATAATACTTTTCCTCTGTACTCGTCAAGCCATACTTTTCCACAACCACCATATCAACAAGCACTGTAAAATAAACATCAATGGAAGACCAATTACAAACTTTTTATGCTTGGTTTTATGACGAAACACCTTCATCCCTGCCATAGCCCCAATACTTCCTCCGATGGCACCAGATAATAGTAATGTTTTTTCGGATATACGGTACTCTCCTTTTTTGGCTCTTTTTTTATCGACTCCATATAATACAAATGCAATTATATTCACTAAAAACAAATAACTAACAATATATTTTAACATTCTCTTTCACACTAAAATGAAAAAGCCTGTGGAAACAGGCTCTTTCATTTATTCCTTTATTCTGCTGACATTTTATTAATAACAACGGTTAGTTCATCAAGACTCTTCTTAATGGACTTATTATTTTCTCCTGATAAAACAGCCAGTTTACCAACTTCACTGGCAACAACTGCAAATCCTTTACCGAATTCACCTGCTCTGGCAGCTTCGATAGAAGCATTTAATGCAAGCATCTTCTGCTTTGCTTCAATCTTATTTAATTCTGCTGATTTCTTATTAATTTCCTGAATTAACTTTCCAGCAACTACGGTTTCCGCTTTTAATGCAGCCAATTCCTTTTCGTTCACATATTTGTTAGTAACCATGGAATTTACCATATGTTCTAACATCTTTACTGCAGAAGTAACTACTTTCTCTGAACGTACCGGAACCTTTCTTAAAGCGTCAATATAAGAATCTTCATCCACAGATAATTCTCTGGCCATTGCTCTGAACTTATCTTCATCCGGTTCGGAAGTAAGAACCTGTCCACCAATAATTTTACCGATTTTCTTACCTGCAACTTTTAATTCAATGGAAAATTCCATAAGCCCGGACTGTCCACGGTAAATACCATTGCCTTCCTTATCACTTTCTCTGGAATTCTTAGCATATTTGGTATAAAACTCTGTAAAGTTACTTGGCTTTGTAATCTGCTCGCCGTCTTCGCCCACCATGACTGCTGCTAACCCTGTAGCTTCTGAAAACTCATCCTGAATGTCCTGCATTACGGTAACATCTACATATTCTTCTATATTCATCCTTCGTCCTCCTAGCACTTATTTTTCATAGCATTTATTTAGACTATTATAACATACCATTTTTCGTTTTTCCATCTTTTTTTATATATTTTATGTTTTTTTCTCAAAACAGTTTTCTTTTTTGATTATTTTGTCCAATAGTTTCTTAGGGTGGCTAATATTTTCTTCTCCAATCTGCTTACCTGCACCTGAGATATCCCAAATTTTTTAGCAATTTGTGCCTGTGTTTTTTCTTCAAAATACCGCATTCGGATTAATTCCTGCTCTCTTGCTTCTAAATGATTCAAACTTTCCATCAAAGCAACTTTCTCAATCAGTTTTTCACTTTCATCTTCTTCATTTTTTATCTTGTCAATCAAATAAACATCACTACCATCAGACTGGTAAATGGTTTGATAGATGGATTCCAGTTCCATTCCCGACTCCATCGCCATAGCGACTTCTTCCGGTTCCATTTCCATTCTCTTTGCAATCTCATCTAAAGTAGGTTCCCGGTTTAATTCATTCTGTAATCTTGTAATCTCCTGTTTTATCTTATAATTCGCTTCTTTTAATGTCCGGCTTACCTTTATCATTCCATCATCCCGTAAAAACCGCTTTAATTCTCCCATAATCATAGGTACTGCATAGGTGGAAAACTTTACATTATAGGAAAAATCAAACTTATCAATGCTCTTTAACAACCCAATGCATCCTATCTGAAATAAATCTTCCGGGTCTTGTCCCCTTGAAAAAAAACGTTTTACCACACTCCAGACTAGTCCCTCATTTTCTTTTACTAATTGTGCCTTTGCTTCTTCGTCTCCTCCTTTGACTCGTTGAATTAACAAAAGAGTTGAATCCATGCCTTAAAATTCTTTTTCCTTTCCTATTTCTTTTTCCATTTCAACCACGGTTCCTTTTCCTATCTGTGAAACTACATTTAACTGGTCCATAAAAGCCTCCATAAAGGAGAACCCCATTCCAGACCGTTCCTCTTTTAATCCGGTGGTAAACATAGGCTGCATCGCCTCTTCCACATTTTCAATGCCTTTTCCGAAATCCGTAATACGAAGAAAAAGTTTTTTCCCTGTAATTTTCCCCTCCATTTCAATTTGCTTTACTTCATTTTCGTATGCATGTATGATACAATTTGTTACTGCTTCTGATACTGCTGTTTTTATATCAGACATTTCTTCCATGGTAGGATTCAGTCTGGCAATAAATGCCGCAACTACAATTCTTGCAAACTTCTCATTTTCAGAAATACTATCAAAGGTTATTTTCATGTGGTTATCATATTCTCTTCCCATTTCTTTTTCCTTTCTATCTGCTTAAATCTTCCAGTGCTTCTTCCAAGGTCTCATACTGTTTCACAATACGATATATGCCGGAAAGCATTAATATTCTTGATATTTCCTCCCTGACACCTGTGACAAAGACCTTTCCCCCTGTCAGGTTTACCTGACGGTATCTTCCCATCAGCATTCCAATTCCGGAAGAATCCATAAATTCTGTATTTTTAAAATCAAAAATCACATATCGAATGGTAGCTTTTTGAAAAATATGTAATGTTTCTTTTTTCATTTCTTCTGCTTTGTGATGATCTAACTCCTTCGGTACATAAATAATTAAAATGTTTCCATTTTGCTGGTACATATATGTTTCCTTTCTAAATGAAATAATGTAAATGTCAAAAAGTATTTTGACACCATAGTCAAAAAAAAAGAGAAATCATGCATATTATGATTTCTCTTTCGTAGTACTAAACCTCAATGATTCATGACGTATCTCGTAAACCGCCACTGTCGTGGCTAAACTGTTATTGAGCCCCAGACAAATATCCATTTATTTCTTCTGTCCTTGCATCTTCCGGGAATTCCGAAACAAACTGCTCATAACTTTCTTTTGCTTTTTGTATATCACCGGATAAATCATAGGCTCTGGCAAGATAATATAAGGTATCTGCATTCACCAGCCCGAAAGACCGGGCATAAGATATCTGGGTAATGGTTTCTGCATAATTTTGAGCTTCAAAAGCCTGAATTCCTAAACCATAACATTCATTGGCAGCAAAAGAATTGCATTCAGCCTGTACTGTATCAAAAAAGTCCAGTTCCATTTCCTCCGTTATGCTTTCCCTGCTGATTCCAAGCAATGCCTTTGCTGCTTCCACTTTATTTCCCTGTTGATAATACAAGGAAGATTCCAGTAATGCCTGGCTTACGGTTACTCTGGCATCACTTTCTTCCTTTCCGGCAGCCTGTCCTTCCAATGTGGAAACTTCCTGAGCTAAAGTTTCATTTTCTGCTGTCAGGTTTTCAATGGCAGCATTTTTTCTGGCAATCTCGTCATCATACTTCACTTTCAGATTTTTATATTTATTATCCAGATTGTTGACGCGGTTTGGAATAATTAAAACCCACATAATTACCATCGCCAGACCTAAACCTATCAAAAGATAGATGAAATTTGTTTTGGTATTGGTATTTTCTTTATAATTACCAACCGGTCGTAATGGTGCATCCATTGCCTCACTTTTTATCCGCTGATAAGACTCTCTCCGAATCGCTTCCCTGCTGGATTCATTTGAATTTTCATCATCTCTTGTGGCATTCTGATTTTTCCCCATGCCGCCCAGCATTTGCATGTACTTTACACCTAATGTATTATTATGGTCAATCCGTAATACACGTTTCAGTGCTTTTCTTGCTTTATCATTTTGTTCAATATCCATATATAACAATGCAAGCAATAAGTATCCCTTTACAAAATTAGGACAGATACTTAACACTTTCTTAATCTGAATCAATGCCAAATCTTTATTTCCCTGTTTGGCATAATTTAGTGCAATGTTATATTTTTTTATGGTCTGATTGGTGTTTTCAAGCCTGGTAGGATTATTCTTCACCTCATTAATGTATCCTGAAGCAACATTGTCTTCTTCCTTATAATTTACACTAATGACCCACTGGCTCAATGCCTCTACCACATCTCCCATTTCATAATAGATTAAACCAAGCAAATTTCTGGCATCTATATTCTTTTTATTATACTTTAAAGCGTATAATAAATCTTGCACCGCACCCGACAAATCTCTGATATAAGCCTTATCCAGCGCACAGTTATAGTAATGATTTGAGGTATTTACTGCCTTTTTCATCAAAGCATCTGAAATCCCACATTCACTACAAGTTTCATTTATCAGTAACGGAGCACCACATCTTAAACAATTCATTTGTACCTCCATTCGAACCATAAGTTGTAACTGTTCACCTGTGAATAGTTACCATCAGCTCCTTACTTCTTTTGATTTCCTTGTTTTTCCTTTAGTTCCTTCATCATTTCAGCTAATATATCTGTCACATCTTTTAAATCGTTACTATAAATCGCATCTTCTGCTTGCTCCAATTCTGCGACAGGCTTAAATTTTCTTATTTCTTCTTCAAAATTAAGCACAGCTTTTCTCCTTTTCTATATCCCCTGATTCTTTTGCAAATACTCCATGGTTCACAGGAATGCAATTCACAGACATTTCCTGCCTGAATTACATTCCTATCATAACCTGTCCCACTTTTATTTGCAATTCTTTTTCGTCATCATCTTAAACGGTATCTCGCTATCATTTTACAATTTCCAGCGGCTCGTCTCTTTACTTTACTCCTCTGGTAACTGTTTTGTCACTGCCACCGCCAAGGCACCCGGTCCAATGTGACAAGACACACTCAAAGAAAGCGGATCCATATAAACCTCATAACCAGGAAAATATGCTTCCACTTCTTTCTTAAATTCAAGGGCAGCATCTAAATTCTTTGTATATGCCATTTCGATATATACCTTTTCTCCAAACCGCTCTTCCATATCCTTTTTAATGGATTCCATCATAATGGATTTTGCCTGTTTTACTGTTCTTGCCTTGGCAAAAGCATCCAGCTTTTCTCCCTGAATTTGAAGTACCGGTTTGATTTTTAATAATGTTGCCAATGCTGCCGCCGCAGGAGTGACTCTTCCACCCTTTTTTAGATATTTCAAGGTATCCAAAGTAATATAAATACTGGACTCAAATTTTTCCTGTTCCAATATTTCCTTTATCTGGGCGGCTGTCTTTCCCTGTTTAACCAGTTCCATGGCATCCATTACAGATTGTCTTAAGGTAACCGAAATTCTTTGATTGTTTACCACCTGTACTTTTCCCTCATAGTCCAACGCAAGACCCATAGCAGTTCCACAAGAACCACTTAATCCGGACGACATAGGAATATGAACAATCTCATCGTATTCCTTTAGCAGATTATCCCATAAGCTAAGAACAGTCTCTGGAGATGGCTGGGAAGTAGATATATCCGCTCCATCTTCCAATAGTTCATAAAATTCTTCCTGAGATAAATTAATATCTTCAAAATATTGTTTTCCATTTATTTCAAATGGCATAGGAATTACACTGATTCCCAGTTGCTTTCCTTGTTCCTGGGTAATTCCGCTATTACTATCCGTAACTATTGCTATTTTACTCAAGATAATCCTCCTTTTCCTGAAGAAACAGGCAAAAAACCTCCTGCCTGTTTCTTATTCCATAATACTTCAAGGCTTTCACACATAGTTTTCATGCAGGCATGAAACTATACCTTTACCTCCGGTATTATTGCTACTATTGTAACTGGCTCAAACGTTCTTTTACCTGTTCCAGCATTTTTGTATATTTTTCTACTTTGGCTTTTTCTTCTTCGATTTTTGCCTCTGGTGCCTTGGCAACGAATTTTTCGTTACTTAACATACCCTGCGCTCTCTTAATTTCACCTTGTAATCTTGTTTCTTCTTTTTGCAGACGTTCTAATTCCTTTTCAATGTCTACTAATTCAGCAAAAGGAATGTAAATCACTGCATTTTCAATCACAGCAGAAACTGCATCTTTTTCGATGCCGTCCTTATCTCTTTGTACCAAAACTTCGCTTGCAGAGCCTAAGGTTCCGAAGAATACTTTTCCATCTTCAAAGATTTTCATCACTTCCTCATTTTCAGAAACAACAAAAACTTTTGTTTTCTTGCTTGGAACTACATTTAATTCTGCTCTTACATTACGAATTTCTCTTACTGCTGCTTTGATTGCTTCTACTGCAGCTTCGTCTTTTACGAAATTCCATTCTTCCTTGTATTCCGGCCATTTTGAAACCATAATGGACTCTTCGGCATCCTGTAAATTACAGAAAATTTCTTCTGTAATAAATGGCATATATGGATGCAGTAATTTCAAAGACTGGATTAATACTGTTCTTAAGGTCCATAATGCTGCAGCCTTTGTAGTATCTTCATCGTTATATAATCTAGGTTTTACCATTTCAATGTACCAGTCACAGAATTCTTCCCAGATGAAATCATATAACTTGGCAACCGCAACGCCTAAATCGTATTTTTCCATATTAGCAGTAACATCTTTTGCCAAAGTATTTACCTTGGATAAAATCCACTTATCTGCCTGGGTCAAATCTTCTAAGGATACATTTTCAAAATCAGCCTTTTCAAAGTTCATCATCATGAATCTGGAAGCATTCCATACTTTATTGGCGAAATTACGATTTGCTTCGATTCTTTCCCAGTAAAATCTCATATCATTACCAGGTGCATTTCCGGTAACTAAAGTAAATCTCAAGGCATCTGCACCATATTTATCGATAACTTCCAATGGATCAATTCCATTTCCAAGAGATTTGGACATCTTTCTACCCTGGGAATCACGAACCAGCCCATGAATTAATACTGTATCAAATGGAACTCTATTAGTGTGTTCCAAACCAGAGAACATCATACGCATCACCCAGAATGGAATAATGTCATATCCTGTTACCAATACGTTGGTTGGATAGAAGTAATCCATTTCTTCTGTTTTATCCGGCCATCCCAAAGTTGAAAACGGCCAAAGAGCAGAAGAAAACCAAGTATCAAGAGTATCCGGATCTTGTCTCATAGTTTTACCACATTTGGGACAAACTGCAGTTTCATCCTTAGTAACTACCATTTCATTACAGTCATCACAATAGAATGCCGGTATTTGGTGTCCCCACCATAACTGTCTTGAAATACACCAGTCACGGATATTTTCCAACCAGTGGAAATAGGTTTTTTCAAAATGAGTAGGAACAAATTTTGTATCTTCTTTCTTAACTGCATCGATGGCAGGACCTGCAAGAGGTTTCATTTTTACGAACCATTGTTTTGATACTCTAGGTTCTACGGTTGTGTTACAACGGTAACAGGTCCCTACATTGTGTGTATAATCTTCAATTTTCACCAATGCGCCTTCTGCTTCCAAATCTGCAACGATTGCCTTTCTTGCCTCATAACGGTCCATACCTGCATACTTTGGATAATCTTCCGTAATCTTTGCATCCTCTGTCATAACATTAATCACAGGAAGATTATGACGAAGTCCTACTTCAAAGTCGTTAGGGTCATGGGCAGGCGTAATTTTAACTACACCAGTACCAAAATCCATTTCTACATAATCATCTGCAACGATTGGAATTTCTCTATGAACGATAGGTAAAATTAATGTTTTACCAACCATATCTTTATATCTTTCATCCTTTGGATTTACTGCTACTGCAGTATCACCAAGTAATGTTTCCGGTCTTGTGGTAGCAAGATTAATATAGCCACTTCCATCTGATAACGGATAGCGTAAATGCCAGAAATGTCCTGCCTGTTCTTCAAATTCAACTTCCGCATCCGAAATGGAAGTTAAACATTTTGGACACCAGTTAATGATTCTTTCTCCACGGTAAATAAGATTCTTATTGTAAAGATTTACGAACACTTCTTTTACCGCTTTGTTACAACCTTCATCCATAGTGAAACGTTCTCTGTCCCAGTCACAGGAAGAACCAATCTTTTTTAACTGGGATACAATTCTTCCACCATACTGTTTTTTCCATTCCCATGCACGTTCCAGGAATTTTTCTCTTCCTAAATCTTCCTTGGTAACGCCTTCTTTTCTCATTGCCTCTACAATCTTTGCTTCTGTGGCAATGGAAGCATGGTCCGTACCTGGGAGCCATAAAGTTTCATATCCCTGCATTCTCTTAAAACGAATCAAAATGTCTTGTAATGTATTATCCAAAGCATGTCCCATGTGTAACTGACCAGTGATATTTGGTGGTGGCATTACAATGGTAAAAGGCTTTTTGCTTCTATTTACTTCTGCGTGAAAATATTTTTTATTTAACCATTTTTCATAAAGTCTTCCCTCAATTTCCTGAGGGTTATAATTTTTCTCTAATTCTTTTGACATAGTATCCTCCAGTATTTTTCTTCTTAAAACATAATAGTACCTAAGCAAAGGAAAATCAAGACCAAAATCTTCTTTTTCCTAATACTCCAAATGATATGCAAAAAGCTGCTCTCGGATTTCCTCTTCCAGAGCGGGCGTTTCTTTTACGATTTCTCTTAATTTCTCTTTAGAAAGCTGAATCAGTTGTTCATTGGCTTCCATCTGATCCCGCAGTTTCTGCCTGCGAACATTTAAAGAATGCTTTACTTCCACCATTTCTTTGGGATTTAAAATTGCTTCTGCCTGTTTTGTCCAGACACTGCTGTCTTTTACATGTATCTTTTTCAATAATACTTCCAGTTCTTCTGCCGCAAGGTTTAAATCACTGGTGTTGACACGGTAAGAAAGTTCATCTTTTTTCATCCGGTCATATTGCCGGATGATATAATCTAATTCCCTTGCATCCTTCACCTGATATTTTTCATACATATACTCCAAAGTATTGGTACAGTTCACACATTTTATCTTGACTTTATTTAACAGACCGATGGCTTTATTCATTTTACTGATAAAAATGTTGTACTGGGTACGGGATTGTAAAAACTTATGATAGGTATACACGATACCTCCTGCACCAGCCAGTACTACCAAAATCAATAAAATTCCTAAATCCAGTTCATAAAATGCCATAAGACTTCCTACTATCGCCAATAAAAGTACCATTACGATACAGATATAAAAACCTGTTTTTTTCATTCGTTCCATGAAAAGGGTTTCCTGTTCCATCTGGAATTCCAATGCATCTTTTTCACCTTCCAGATATTTCATATCTTTTTTCACTAAAATGCTTTGTTTTTCAGCATCCACCATGGTATTTAACACCGTTTCGATTTCTTTTTCATATTGTTTCATCATACGGATATCTTTATCCTGCATTTTTGCACTATTTACTTTTAGCTCCTGCCGGATATTCTGAAGACTTAAGTATCTTCTGGCTATATCTTCAAGTTCTTTAGGAGAAACCAAAAGATATTCTTCGATTTTTTGTATATCCGTAAGATAGTCCGTTACCAACTGATATTCCTTTTTTAAATCTTCCCCATGATAACTGGCATCAATTACCTGTTCGCATAAATCATTCACTTCATTAGAGGATGAAGCAGATTCCTCCTTACTCTCTTTTTTAGCATCTTTTTTACTGTCCTTTTCCAAAGATTCCTCTATTACTTCTTTTTTTCCATTCTTTTTCTTCTTTCTCTGAAAAAACGCCTGAATTCCCATCCCAATCTCCTATATCCATTGTTCCTTTAATTCCATTTTCCACTGTTCCAGCATGGCATCAATTCTTCGGCTGTAATCAAAGTATTTTCCATGTTCTTTATTATATATGGCATATTCGAATTTTTTATATACTTCCATGCCTTTGATTTCCTTTTCAGAATCCTCGATTTCGTCCTGAATGTCAAGAAAAAATTCTTCCGACAAACAGAATTTCTTTTCTTCTTCCTGCATTTCTTCTTCCTTCGCGCTTAATTTTAAAATAAAGAAATATTCTTTTAAAGATTCCGTATTTTTATTTAGGGCATAGGCTTTTCGAAAATTCTGCTTTGCCTGTTCCCACTCTAAGTTCTTCCCCTGACAAACTGCCATATTATGATAAATATTCCCTAAAAAGATTTTTTCCTCCTGATCCATATTTTCTTTTTCCCCCATCTGCATGGCAATGGTTTCATAAATATGAAAAGCCTTCATATATCGTTTATAAAGCAACAAGCTGTCCGCCTTTTTCTTTTGCTTTTCAAAAGGCGTTAATAACTGATATTCTTCGAAGGAAACCAGAAAAACCTCTATTTCCTGTTTCGTAAAATAAGAGCGGTAGCCCAATATGGTCTGATACAAAGATACCTCATTCTGAGACTCCATCCGGCATCTGATTTTTTCCGATAGCTCACTAAGATTTAATTCCTCAGATATCCACTGCAATAATTTTTCTGTAATCGTATTTTCATCCAGCATGGGTATATTATAATAAATATAATAGCAAAGTTCCTCATAAGAATACACTTCAATCCTTGCATTCTCAAAAATATATGGCTTTTTCCCTTCTTGTGTCTGACAGATAATTACATTTCCCATACTACACATCCTTTATCACAGTAAATTCTTTTCGATATATTTTATTGGTGGTTGGAAACAATTTGCCAAAGCCCTTATCCCGAATCACAATCGCTCCTGTGTTTTTATCATAAAATTCCACAGTCAATTCCAGCTTTGTGGTACGAGGCGGTCTTTTCGGAAGCCCCCCTACTTCAACGGTTTCCACGATTTTTTCGTTGGTAAAACGGTTAATATAAATAAACTCAATCCGTTTGGTATCATTTAAAAACACACTAATAACGCCCTTAACAGCAAACCATTCTTTTCCCCCTTGGGCAATCAGAACCATCTGCTCCTTGGTGCCATCGTATCCAATGATTCCAATATCGTATTGTATCCTTTCACTGGAATCTACTAAAATATCTTCCTTTTCTTCCATTCCATAATAACAGGCTCCAAATGCAAATAAATTTTGACCTAAAAACACTCTTCTCCCGTTGCATAAGAATTTCAGAGATTCTTTCGCCCATCCCTTTTCAAATCCTAAGCCACATAAAAATACAGAAGACAAACAGGAATTTCCAATGGCATCCGATGCAATCATTTTAAAAACTTCATCCTTATCCACCTTTTCATCTGCAAAGTAAGCCAAATTTTCTCCGTAATCTTTATGCCGAATCTGAATCTGCAATGGGGCATTTCTTTTCATAAAATTAATCTGGAAATACTGCATTCCCTCAGGCCCATAATAAAAAGAACCTACATTACTGCTCCATAACTCATTTTCCTGATTTAAAGCAAAGGAAAAAAGGCTGTTCTGATATCCCGTATATATCACTTCAATTCCTTGGAAAATTTCTTCTTTTTTCAATATTTCCAATGTTTCTAACATATTTGGGGTGATATCATATAATGTAAAAACAATTTTCTCCGGTGGATATTCGAGACGTTCTAATGCTTTTTTTACATGTTCCACCATCAAAGATACAAAAATATCCTGATATAAATAACTTGCTCCATCTATCACAATACTTTCATGATTTCTGACATATTCTAAAACATCCCCGATTCTGTCTCCTTCTCCTGCAGCAAGCATTTCTTCTGCCTCTAAAGAATACCATAATCTATGTTCCTTGTAACATACGATATTTGGCAAGAGATAAGAATCTTGGTTTTCATTATAATTTACACAAATGGGTTCCTTTTCTCCTCTAAGTAAAAGGGCAGCCTGAGAATATTGCTCACCAATATCAAATCCTAATATACCTTGATTCAATGTATCCCCCCCTTTCCTTATAGTATCTTTAAGTTACTGTCTAAAATATGATTTAGTTTCATGTACTGAAGCATTAATTCTTCTAAGGTTTTTTCATCTTTTAATTCCTTACTTACCATCATCAGATTTAAGGATGTAAATCTGGATTCTTCTTCATGATTCAAGGATGCATCTAAAAGCACGCCATCGCTTTGTGTGGTTTCCTCCACACCTTCGCGTTTTTCTGTAATATAATACATTAATTTTTCGTTTTGGAATACAATAAAGGCTTTTTGATAATGACCGATAAAAATCTCTTCCATCACTTCCTTGTGGTACTGTTCCTCTTTTTCCATTCCCATATTATAATAAATGGAAACCTCAGTACCAGGAATGGTTTCATAAGATAAATAAGTCTTTATTTCTAAATCCTTCGGTAATCTCATAATCTTTTTATAATTTTTAAAGAATGGCATAATTTTATCCTGTTTAATAAAATCATTCAACAAAGGAATCAGTTCTTCCTTCTTTTCTACCATTTCTTCTTTCCCGGAATAATACTGTAAAACAGCAATTTTCGTGATTTCATCCTGTAATAATCCCTGTTTTAATGCGTCCAGTAATAATTCAAATAACACCTGCGGTACCATCATATGATTTACGAAATACTCAAAGGCTTCATTTCTTAAAAACGCTTTTACTACCGCCTGTTTTGGTTTTTTATTTAGATATTCTAAGAATACATCATATTTTTTCTTGCCATATCCTCCGGAAAACAACATTTGTACAATAATATTTTCTTCTAATTCTCTGGTGTTTAAGGAAAACCCACAGGCCATTTCCCATAAATGAATCATTCTCTTTGTGGAACCACCAAAATGCTCCATAAGATATGTTATGGTATATTTATCGTATTTTCCTTTCCATGCCAGTCTGGCACAAATAGCTGTAAGTAATTCCTCACCAAGATACTTCTTATTCTGAACCAGATAAGATGACATCTTGAATAAAGATTTCTTATCAATTTCCGCATATCCATATTCCTTCACGGCAGCATAAGCCAAATCAAAGAGATTTCGGACAAAATAGTAATTTATAATTTCTTGTCTGGCATCATCACTCAAATAGCTTAAATCCACTTTTTTCAGGTAATCATCAAAGATTTCCCCACTATAATTTTCATAATAATAGTGTAATATGGTACAAAGTACTTCCTGCTTGGTTTGCTCTGTAATCTCTTCTATGGCAAGTAAATCACAAGCCGCATTAACACTTTGAATATCCTGCTTGTGGTACTGTTGCAATAATTTCACATAATACAGAAGTACCCGGTAATCATATGGATTATTCTTATACGCACGTTGAATAAATGCCTTTTCTTCCACTAACTTTTCTAGTTTATAGTCCACAGAATTTATATGATAATTTCCATCTTTGTCCACCAACGAAATTACAGCCTGTTCTGATAAAATATCAACATAAGCCACATGATGGATGAGTGGTACTTTCTGCTCAAATTTTAATTCATCCTGCTTGACTACCACTGCCACAATAGAATCATTTTCACAGATTAATTTTCGCTTAAAAATAATGTTAGCCAGTTCTTTTGCCACTTCATTGGTTACCAGTTTTGGCTTTAAATACTTTGCATACAATACCGCCAGATGGTCGTTCATGGCACCTTTTCGAATCTGCTGCATCATAAATTCTTCTATCTGGCTGTCGAACATATCGAAATAGGAACCATACTGTTTCTGATAAAAGATAAAATCTGCATAAAGGTATCCTTTTTCGTATTCGTTCAGACCATCCATATTTTCATAATACATCAATACTTCCGGTGGGAATAATTCATATTCCTCAAAATCCATACTCCGAACAAAGGCTTCCTTTAATCCTACCAGTTTCATATTCTTTTTGATTGCTTCCAGGTAATAAGGATGGAAACAATGTTTAATTTTATTTCCTTTTAGCAACAAGGAACAAATGGCAAACAGAATCTCTTCCTTCTTTTCTGTTTCATAAACAAAGGATAAAATATGAAACACCTTTTCTTTATATTCTTTCTCGCGACTTGCCAGGAAAATAAACTGATCCAGCACCAGCGGACTTAGATACCCTTTTCTAAAATCCCACAATACTACATTTTGATAAAAATCATCCAACTGATTCAACATAGAAGGATTATTTTTTAATATCTCACTGGCTTCAAAGAAAATAAAAGGACTATTCATTCCTCTTTGATACGCCCGTAACAAGGCTTTCATCCTTGCTTCATCTTCCTGTAATCCCTCATCCAGAAATAACAGAAGGCTGATATAGATAGGATTCTTTTCTTCTTTATCATATGTTTTAAGCAGAGACACTGCCTGCTTAATGGAATCCTTATCCCTATAAAACAATGCCTTTAAATATGCAAAATATGCTCTCTGTTCATTATTTTCCAGAGTTTTATACTCATCTTTTTGAATCCGTTTCAGCTCGTTTTCTACCCGGATTTTTTCCTGAGCCAAAATATCCATATTAATCTTCAATAATTTAAACAGACCACTATTCCTGTCTTCTTTCATCAGAATTTCCAAAGAAGCCTTACTTTTTTCTATGTATTCCTTTAATTCAATCTTACCCATGCGTAAATCAAAGTAATAGTGATACAATGACACATAGTTTTCCTTAACGGTGTGGTTTACTCCCTTGTTTTCTGATTTTTCTGCTTTTGTAAAAATAACAGGAATTTCTATCTTCTGGTTCGTATTTTCGATATAAATGTGTCCAAAATTCGTCCCATTTTTTAAATATTCCGGGTGAAGGGAATATTTTAAATGGTATTTTCTATCACGAAAGGAAGCAGAGTCAAAATAAGACTCATTCACAGAAAGAAAAGGAACATCACTTCTCACTTTCGCATTCACATATCCCCAGTTTTTCTGTCTGACTTCAATAAAACCGGAAGTGATGTTCTCTTCTTCTGAATACCTTAAAGCATTTTTATCGATGGACAGCACAACCGGATTCTTTTTATTGGCTGCGATTAAAAATTCCTCTAAGGCCTGATCCCTTTGATAACTTTTTATTACCTGAGCATATGCTCTTTTTAATTCTTTTTGATTCTTTAAAAATAGATGAACAAAATTGTCCTGATAAAACAATTCAAGAGCCTGCTTCCAATCTGACTGTGCTAAAGAGGCAAATTGAAAAATATCATTGATTTCGCCCACACTGGTACGTTCTTTTTTCCCTAAGATTTCCATGGAAAAAGGAATAAAAAACTCTCCACCATTGGTAGTAACGCAAATCTTCCCCTGAATTACATCCTGGGCACGAAAATTCTTAGAATCAATACTGTATGAAATCCGGGTCTTTTCTCCGATAAATTCATGGGGTGATAATTCAAGAAAATAGTCCGAAGAAAAGACTCTTCCCTTTACCACTTCAGAATTCAGACTCGTCACTTCAAAAGTACCCTCTAACTTATCTCCCTTTGCAAGCTTTGCTTCGATTCTATCTACAGAAAAAGACACCAAAGGTTTTGTGGCTAAAAAATCTCCTTTTGCAAGCTGTTCAATTCTTCCTTTCATAACATTTCTTCACCCTTCATAAAAGTTTAAAAAGAGGCTGTCTTAAGCGTGAAAAACCGCTTAAGATACCCTCTTTATATATGAGCAGGTTAATTATTTACCTTGTTACGATAAATAATATCATCTCTGCTAGGACCATTTGAAATCATAGTAATTGGGAAACCAATCTTTTCTTCTACAAATTCAATGTATTTACGGCAATTTTCCGGCAAATCTTCGTATTTCTTAATACCACGGATATCTGACTTCCATCCTGGTAACACTTCTAACACAGGTTTGGCTTTTTCTAACTTATAGGTAACCGGGAACTCGGTTGTAATTTCGCCGTCGATATCATACGCAACACATACCGGAATCTCATCCAAATATCCAAGTACATCTAAAACCGTGAATGCAACATCTGTGGTTCCTTGAATTCTACAGCCATACTTAGATGCTACAACATCAAACCATCCCATACGTCTTGGACGTCCTGTAGTAGCACCATATTCTCCGCCGTCACCACCACGTCTTCTTAATTCATCTGCTTCTTCGCCAAAAATCTCACTTACAAAAGCACCGGCACCTACTGCACTGGAATACGCTTTACATACTGTGATAATTTCTTTGATTTCATATGGTGGAATACCTGCTCCAATGGCACCATAAGCTGCTAAGGTAGAAGAAGAAGTTACCATTGGATAAATACCATGATCCGGATCCTTTAAAGAACCTAACTGACCTTCCAATAAAATAGTTTTTCCATCTTTGATTGCTTCATCCAAAAATACAGATACATCACAAACATAAGGGTCTACCATGGTTTTATATTCCATTAAAGTCTGGAATAATTCTTCTGCATTTAGTAATGGCTTATGATATAAATGTTCCAATAATACATTTTTAGATGCAACCACTCTGTTAAGCTTTTCTTTTAAAGCTTCTTCGTCGTATAACTCACTTACCTGGAAACCGATTTTTGCATATTTATCAGAATAAAAAGGTGCAATTCCTGATTTTGTGGAACCAAATGATTTTCCTGCCAAACGTTCTTCTTCATAAGCATCAAACAAAATATGGTAAGGCATTACCATCTGCGCTCTGTCAGATACTAAAATCTTTGGCATTGGAACACCCTTTTCAATAATTTCGCTTACTTCCTTGAACAATACAGGAATATTTAAAGCAACACCATTTCCGATGATACTGGTTGTATGATCATAAAACACACCAGATGGCAAGGTGTGAAGTGCAAACTTACCATAACTGTTCACTATAGTATGTCCTGCATTTGCACCACCTTGGAAACGCACAATAATGTCCGCTTCCTGTGCCAGCATATCTGTGATTTTTCCTTTTCCTTCGTCGCCCCAATTGGCTCCTACAACTGCTTTAACCATGCTTAGTCCTCCTAAACTTTGTATATTATACATTAATCTCTGCTGTCATTCCCAAAAATTCTTTGTTTGCATCCAAGATAGGTTCAATCACTTCACGAATGAATTCTTCTGTTTGTTCTGGAGCTCTTCCCACAAAGTTCTTTGGTTCCAAAATTGCTTCAATTTGCTCTTTTGTCATAGAAAATGCCTTATCATTGGCAATACGTTCTACCAAATCATTTTCTTTCCCTTCCTGCTTCACAACAGCTGCTGCTGCCATAGAATGGGTACGAATTAATTCATGAAGTTCCTGTCTGTTTCCTCCACGTTTCACGGCATCCATCATAATATTTTCTGTTGCCATAAAAGGAATCTCCTTCATGAAATGTTGATAGATTACCTTGTCATAAACAACCAATCCATCTACTACATTCAGGTACAAATCCAAAATACCATCCACTGCAAGGAAGGCTTCCGGTACTGAAATTCTCTTATTTGCTGAATCATCCAAAGTTCTTTCAAACCACTGAGTCGCTGCAGTAATAGCTGGATTTAGAGCATCCACCATCACATAATTTGCCAAAGCCGCAATTCTTTCGCTTCTCATAGGATTTCTCTTGTATGCCATAGCAGAAGAACCAATTTGATTCTTTTCGAATGGTTCTTCGATTTCTTTTAAGTGTTGCAACAAACGAATATCATTGGAAAACTTATGAGCACTCTGGGCAATTCCGCTTAATACGTTCAATACTCTGGCATCTACTTTTCTGGAATAAGTCTGTCCTGATACAGGATAACAGTCCTCAAATCCCATCTTCTTAGCAATCATGCCATCAATTTTACGAATGGTTTCATGGTCTCCATTAAACAATTCAAGGAAACTTGCCTGTGTACCTGTAGTACCTTTAGAACCTAACAGTTTCTGCTGGCTAATCATATATTCAATATCATCTAAATCCAACTTTAATTCCATCAACCATAAAGTCGCTCTTTTTCCAACCGTAGTAGGCTGTGCCGGTTGAAAATGTGTAAAGGCAAGAGTTGGTAAATCTTTATATTTCATAGCAAATTTAGATAATTCACTGATAACATTAATTAATTTCTTACGCACAAGCTTTAACGCCTCTGTCATAACAATCACATCTGTATTATCTCCAACATAGCAGCTGGTAGCGCCTAAATGAATAATACCTTTTGCATTTGGACACTGCTCGCCATAAGCGTATACATGCGACATAACATCATGACGAACCACTTTTTCTCTTTCTTTTGCAACCTCATAGTTTATCTCATCTGCATGAGCCTTTAACTCTTCAATCTGCTCTTTTGTAATAACTGGCTTTCCGTCTTCGCTTAAGCCTAATTCTTCTTCTACTTCCGCTAATGCAATCCATAATTTTCTCCAGGTCTTAAATTTCATATCTGGCGAGAAAATATACTGCATTTCCTTACTGGCATATCTTTCTGATAATGGACTTTGATATTTATCGTTCATTATTTTCCTCCTGGTAACTTTTCCATAAAATATAGCTTTATTTATTAATCCTGTGATATCTTGGTATTATGATAACCCTAAACGTTTGAATATTTCCTGATAAGCTTCTTCTACATTCCCTAAGTCTCTACGGAATCTGTCTTTATCTAACTTTTCATTTGTCTCTAAATCCCAGAAACGACAGGTATCAGGTGAAATTTCATCTGCCAGAATGATTTCTCCCTTATAACGGCCAAACTCAACCTTAAAATCAATCAGACGAATTCCAAGTTTTTTAAAGAATTCAACTAATTCTTTGTTTATTTTGAAAACCAACTCGGTAATCTTGTTAATTTCTTCTCTTGTAGCGACTCCAATAGCAACTGCATAATAATCATTAATCATTGGATCACCAAGTTCATCATTTTTATAACTAAATTCTAAAGTAGGTTCTTTTAATTCAAATCCTTCTTCAATACCTAATTTCTTTGAAAAATTTCCTGCTGCTACATTTCTGACAATCACTTCTAAAGGTACAATTTCTACTTTTTTTACAACAGTCTCTCTATCGCTTAATTCTTCAATGTAATGTGTTGGAATTCCTTTTCCTTCCAGAATTCGGAAGATGTGATTTGTCATTCTGTTATTCACGACACCTTTACCAATGATTGTTCCCTTCTTTTCTCCGTTGAATGCTGTAGCATCATCTTTATATGATACAATCAAAGCATCTGCCTGGTCTGTTGAAAAAACCTTCTTTGCCTTTCCTTCGTAAAGTAATTCCTTCTTTTCCATTCTTCATTCTCCTTGTTCTTAGATTAGACCGAAGTGAATCATCCCTTCAGATTATCTTCATGTAAAACTTCATAGCGAAAAACAAATTACTGTATGCACAGTCACAAAGACATACCTCTCGCAATTATCTATTTTAACACTTAACATAGCATTTGTACAATAGCAAGTTAATTTTTTTTTTATTTTTTTCATTTTATTGTGATTAATAGGCTTTATGCTCCACTTCTTTGCTCTTTTTTATATTTTTTCTTTGCACATTTACAGGAAATAAGTTATAATATAATAGATAAACTTTATTGGGAGGTTCTATTATGGGAATTGATAAAAGAAAATACAAGCGTTTACCGATTCATCTTGAATTAAGTGTTTCGCACTTATATAACCAGAAAGACTTAGACAAACCAGTCAGCTCACAGATTGAAGTTGTAGATGTGTCTAAATCCGGAATCGGATTTATTTGTCCTGACACTTTACCTTTAGGCTATTATTTTAATGCTACATTGAATTTAGGTAGTGAAGATAACATCATGAAGGTCGTAATTAAAATCATCCGCAGCATGCTTTTAGAGGATGGCCGCACCCATTACGGTTGTGAAATTGTTGCCCTTCCATTTATTTTAGAAGAAATCGTGGACAACTACGAAGAATCACTAGACGAAAATTAAGGAGTATAATATTTTATTATGGAAAACATTGAAAAAGGAAGACTTTCCGAAGAACGAAGAAAAGAAATCAGTCAGATGGTATTTGATATCAATCCGGAAGAACTGTCAAAATGTAATATCCAGGAATTGTTATTCGCACACTTTACTACAGTTCATTGCAAAGGAAAACACAAAGAAACTGACAAAGAATATGCTTACTTTGAAGCCAGAGAAAAAATGTTCTATAAAAATATTGTTTCTATTGTGAAAAATACCGATGTCATTTACACTGTATATGCAAAGGCTACCAATCATCCATTCGTAAGCCAGCATGGTGCATGGATTTTTTCTGAGGAAGGTTTTGCCAATAATTGTGTTACTTATATGGAAGAAAATGAAGGAATTTCTCTTACCGTAAAAGCCATGGATACAGAAGATTTCGTTTTGTTTTGTGCAAATCTTTATCGTATTGGTGTTTCTCTCATTATTCTTGATAATGGTGAAATCAACATACAATTAAAGAAAACTGATTTTATTCCTGATCCGGAGCCTGTTACCAAAGAAGGTGCTACTGCTCCTGTCATTAATCCTGAATTACAGTATTATCTATTAAATTACTGTCAATTATATGATCAGTCACAAAAAAGAAATGTAGATCCCCGCTTTATCAAAATAACAGAAGCTAAGATATGTCAAATCATTAAAACTGCAAAGTTTTTACTTCCTGTTATTGTGGACCAAAAGGTATTAGACCAGTCAAAAGACAGCACTACTTTACCAAAAGGAACCAATGTTCAGTTCCCGGTATTAACTCAGGAAGATATGGGGAATTACATACCGTTGTATACAGATATCAACGAATATAATTCTGGTACACTGGACATCGGTAAGTACACCACCGCGATTTATCCATATGAAGTATTAAAAAATATGGATATCAAAAATGCAGCAGGATTTGTTATTAATCCTTTCGGTGTAAACATGGTATTAACTGTAGACGCATTTAAAGAGTTAGGACAATCAAAAGAATAAAGAAAACCTCAGGCAGTTCACACTTCATTCTGCCTGAGGTTTTTTACTATCATCATTATTTGACTTTTTTAACCACACGATTCCTATGTTAAAATCCCAGCGTTTTAATTAAAATCCTCATAACTATCTAAGAATTCCTTAAATTCATCTCTTTGCTTATTAATTCTCTTCTGGTCATGAGAATCCAATACTGATTCAAATTTCATAATATGGTGCTCAATGATTTTTCTTTCTTCTCCTAAATTTTCCTCATACAAACGTTCTCCACGAAGCAGTAATAATTTATTCTCTTCCTGGTCTCTTGGATGGATTTTCAAATAAGAAAGTTCTTCAAAACGTTTCTTAATTTCGTCTTCCGTCATTTTCGTATATTGATTTTTAATAATCTGTGTAATCTTAGTGTCTGTTCCAATTACCTTTACTTCTACTTCTAATAAAGAGTTAATGTCATAAGTATAGGTAATATCAATAGCTACCTCTCCTGCCTTTTTCTTCGGAACATCTACATTTAATTCTCCTAAGAACAAATTATTTTTAGCATACCGGCTTTCTCCTTGTAATACTTTTACTCTTATCTTCGGCTGATAATCATGAGCCGTATA
The DNA here is from genome assembly GCA_017399685.1 of Lachnospiraceae bacterium. Classification (GTDB taxonomy): domain Bacteria; phylum Bacillota; class Clostridia; order Lachnospirales; family Lachnospiraceae; genus RGIG1668. The sequence continues at coordinate 118,759 of JAFQBM010000024.1, read as the reverse complement.
TACCCTTTCGGTTCTACTTGCCGGTATAATAGTATTTCTTTCAATAATCGGGCAAAAATGTCCATCTTCATAGCGTTCTGCATCATTTTGAACCACTACTTCTGTTCCCAAGGTGAAAGGACATACATCCGTAAGAATTACTTCTCTGATGGAATCCTTTCTTTCCTTCATGGCACCCTGTATTGCTGCTCCTAAAGCTACCGCTTCATCCGGATTAATATTTAAATCCGGCATGGTACGGAATAGTCTGCTGACAAATTTACGCACCAATGTTAATTTCGTAGCACCACCTACTAAAACCACTTTATCAATATCAGATAATTTTACTCCTGCATCGGATAAACTTTTCTTAACCGGCTCTTTCATCCGGTCAAATAACTCTTCACATGCCTTTTCATAAGCATCAATGGATAATTCAAAATCATAGTTCTTATCCTGAATCACACAATTCATCTTAGCTACTCTGCTATCTTCAAATCCAAATTTACACTTTTCAGCCTGTTTATTGATATGCTTTAATTCTTTCTGGGATAGATTTTCTTTGGATAATTCTTTGAATTCATTGAAAAACAAATCAACAATAACTTCTGTAAAATCTTCTCCTCCTAAAAAATTATCTCCTGCAACTGCATGTACTTCCAGGATATTTTCAAATAATTCCAGAATGGAAACATCGAACGTACCGCCTCCCAAATCAAATACAAGAAACTTCGCATTTTCTTTGCTCTGATAAAGTCCATAAGCTATAGCGGCAGCTGTTGGTTCACTAATAATTCGTTCTACCTTTAAACCTGCCAATTCACCCGCTCTCTTTGTCGCTTTTCTTCTTTCATCATTAAAATAAGCCGGTACACTGATGACTGCTTCTGTTACTTCTTCTCCCAAAAACTCCTCAGCATCTTCCTTTAATGAGCGTAACACAAAAGAAGACAATTCTTCTGCCTTAAATGTTTTATTCCCTAACTTAAATTCTTTATCACTACCCATGTCTCTCTTAAATACACTGGCAGCGGTATCAGGATATAATAACATTCTTTCCTTAGCAGTTTTTCCAATATATAGCCTGTCCTCTTCATCTATACTAATGACAGAAGGAGTAAGATGTTCTCCTAATCGATTCGGAATAATCTTTGGTCCTTCTTCGGTATAATAAGCAACTAAACTGTTTGTCGTTCCTAAATCAATTCCTACTATCATTTTACTTATACCTTTCTTTCCCCATATTTTCTTTCACTTTTTCCAATACTATATATCATACCACATTTCATTACATGTTGTAAAATAGTTTTTCACAGAAAGTTTGGATGTAAATTATTCCTGAAATATTAATCGAAAAAAGAAAATCTCTCAAAACTGCTTTTTAGCATTTTCGAAAGATTCTCTAAAAATTATCATTTCAAAATTCTGGTAAAATTAAAATCTCAAAACATCGGCTCTATCATTCAAACTTCCACCTGTATAACTGTTACTTTACGAGTTTTCCTCTGTAGTTTCCAGATTTTCTGCATTTACCGGATGTTTCATTGTATCAGGCTTCTCCATTCCTTCTGGCAGTTCCATATCCTCTGGTTTCCAAGTTCCATCGGGTTTTACCATCCCCTCTGGTAGTTCCATTCCTTCCGGAAGTTCCATATCCTCTGGTTTCCAAGTTCCATCCGGTTTTACCATCCCCTCTGGCATTTCCATTCCTTGCGGTAATTCTTCCTTTGTTATATTATCTGGAAGTTGGTTTTTATCGAAGTTATCTCTTTTTCCTCCATTTCCCCAGCCTCCATTCATTCCATTTTGACCTTCTGTAATTCCATTCTTATCGAGATAGGTCATGGTAGCACTAATAGTAAATGTTACTGAAATATCATCCCCTATTTTTAATGTATAACTTTTTCCCTCTTCTAACCTTGCATCTGCAATTACAATATTGTTATATTTCTTAGCCGGAGTATACCGAATTACTTCTCCCTGTTCATCTTCTAAGACAATAGGAACATTTGCTGAAATCTGTGTATCACAGGTCATCATAATTCCATACACCGAAGAAGAATTAGATATTCCCTGTGCCATATTTGAGGCACCAACTGCAATGACACTTCCTCCGGAAACATCAAAAGTTCCGCCATAATCCAAAGCTCCATTTCCTCCATTCTCAGAACCATCAACTTCAACGGTTCCACCAGTAACAACAATACTACCATTGGAATCCATTCCATCTCCCTCAGCATTAATATAAACACTGCCACCTTCGATGCGAATTTCATTGTCACTGTTTACTTCAAAGGGATTTTCTCTTTGATTGTTTGTTTCTGTGGTTTCCTCAGAAGAAGCAGCATTGATACCATCATCAGAAGAAACAACGCTGATTTCTCCTCCACTGATCGTTACACTCTCTCCCTCCAGACCTTCATTACAACGAACAATATCAAGGGTACCATCCTCAATTTTTAGTGCTGTTTCTGCATGAAAGGCATCATCGCCACACTCTACCAAAAAACTTCCTTTTTGAATCACAAAATCTCCATTACTATGAAATGAATCCTTTTCACAATTTATCTCGAAGGTTCCTCCTTGTATCTCCAAATAATCTTTCCCCATAATACCATGCTTTGCAGACTGAACTCTATAGGTTCCTTCCTCTATATACACACTATCTTTTCCTGCAATACCATCCCCATAATTACCTGTAATTTCTAATTCGCCAGTTCCATTCAGATATAAATCTGCTTTACTATAAATTACAGCATCAAAATCCGTTTCCCCATTTTCACTATCCGAAGTCTGACTCACATTACGCTGTTCGGCATCTTCAATAATATTTTTCGAACCGTCTTCTAAGGTAATAGTAACCTTCTTCGCTTCTAAAATCTTTATGGCAGCATCATCTTCTGATTTAAGATTCACCCCATTTAATACCAGGGTAATTTCATCCTTCTTCCCGGCATCTACTACAATGCTTCCATTTATATCACCGGAAAATTCATAGGTTCCTGCCTTCGTTATATTCTGTGTTCCACTGTTATTATTATTTTCTTTATTGGAACATGCAGTAAGTACAAATAAAGCTATTGCCATGGTTCCAAGTAGTACAAATTTTTTTCTCTTTGCCATAGTTTCCTATAACCTCCATTTACAATTCTTCCACTCCTGCCTGCGGTCTTGCGCAAATAACCGTTAAATTTCCATTTCTGCAGCGAATGGAATCTATCATTTTTTTCTGTTTTTCTTCTTCTTTTAAAATAATATCATATGTTAATTCAAACATACTTCCTAAATTGGTTGTTTTTACTCTTACAAGCTGATGGCTTAAAGTGTATTCTTTAAAAACATCATCAAATATTTCTGTATAATCCAGATTATCAGGAATGGTGATTTTAAGCTGATGCCCTTTTTCTTTTTTCTCACCAAATCTCGTACCATTTAGGAGTAATAAAATGATACTAATCATAGCAGTAAATATCACTGCATATGTAATATACCCCATACCGGTTGCTAATCCTATCGCCATGGTAAAAAAGATACTGGAAATTTCTTTGGAACTTCCCGGAATAGAACGGAAACGTACCAGACTAAATGCACCTAATACTGCAACACTGGTTCCCAAATTACCATTTACAAGCATAATGACTATCTGTACTAATGCAGGCAGTAATACCAATGTAATGACAAAATTCTTTGTATAAGAAGATTTATACATATATACACAGGCTACAATTAATCCCAATACAACCGACACCAAAGTGCAAATAACCACCTGCCATATACTAAAAGCAGAACTTCCATCTGTTAAGATACTTGTGAACATCTTTCATTTCCTCCTAGAGCAATTTTCTTTTTATATATATTCCCATATTTTGAAAAAGAAATAGGATAAATATGAAGTCTGGACATAATTTCTGACAACCAGACTGGTACTGCCCCCGGTACTTTAAGTTCCATCAATACCATATCATCCTCCAGCAATTTTTCCCCATAATCACCATCTTCTAATTCTAAATCTTCTTCCCGGCTTCTGATATTTTCATCAAAAGTAATCCGTAGATTATGGTCTTCTAATCCATAGTATGCTCTTCGATCATATGCCAGATATAGTTTTGGCTCCGGATGGTAAAAATGAACAAAATAATCTATTTCATCAAAAATCTGGTCTTTCTTTTCCGGAATCACACCTCGTTTCAGATAATCTTCAGCTTCTTTTAGTGTGAGTGAAATTCTTCGTTTATATACAATTCCTTCCCACTTTTTCTTAAGTTCTAAATATACCTTATCATTTTCTCCCGGAATTCCGTAACTCCGAAGACGCAGTTTCTCTTTATAAACCGGTTTTTCAATAGAATTACGAATCAGGTCATAGTGATCCGTGTCAAAATATATATTACAAATAGTATGTAAACCGAATTCATCCAATTGAATATATTTTTCTGTTTCTTTCAAAAAATCAAGATAAGTCTCTTTGGACATCAGATATTTCTTTTCTACTCGTTGAAAATTCTCTGACATGAATTTTCCTCCTTTCATTCTTATGCTACCATCTTAACCAAGGAATGTGTATCCTTTTTGTAAAATTTGTGAAAAAAGTATGTCTAAATTTCCCATCCTTATGTTCTCCAAAACAAAAGAACTGCATACCATAAAACCAGGTGATTCAAATAGTTTCCTATTTTTCATCCATTTTATAGCAACAGTTCTTTCTTATCTCATTATAAAATTTCTTTTAATATCTGATTAATCATAGAAGGGTCTGCTTTTCCCTTCATTGCTTTCATAGTCTGTCCTACCAAAAATCCAATGGCTTTTTCCTTACCACTACGATAATCCTCTACAGATTGTGGATTGTTTGCAACGACATCCTCAATGACTTTTCTTAAAGCACCCTCGTCATTTACAGTCTTTAATCCATGTTCTTCCACATATTTTTCAGGATCAATATTATCATAGAATACCTTTTCAAAGACTTCTTTGGCTACTGTGCTATTAATTGCCTTACTTTCTGTTAATGCAATCAATTTTGCCAGATTATCCGCACTAAATTTTATGTCTTCAACTTCCATTTCGTTTTCCTTTAGCAAACGCATGGTTTCTACCATTAACCAGTTCGATACCTTCTTTGGAGCCGCTCCTAACTCTATGGTTTCTTCAAACAAATCAGCCATTCGTTTGGATGAAGTAATAATATCAATATCATATTCCGGTATATCAAATTCTTTTTGGTATCTTTCTTTTTTCTCATCCCGTAATTCCGGCTGTCTGCGCTTAACTTCTTCCAGCCATTCTTCACTAATGATAATTGGCACCAAATCCGGGTCTGGGAAGTAACGATAATCCTGAGCATCTTCCTTAGAACGCATGGCATAAGAACACTCTTTATTATCATCCCATCTTCTGGTTTCCTGAATTACCGGCTTTCCTTCTTCCAGTAAATCAATCTGTCTTTCCCTTTCAGCTTCAATAGCTCTGGCAATTGCCTTAAAAGAATTTAAGTTCTTGGTTTCCGTTCTGGTACCAAATTCTTTCGCACCAACTTCACGCACCGACAAATTCACATCTGCTCGCATGGAACCTTCATTTAACTTACAATCGGAAGCTCCTAAGTATTGAATAATCATTCTTAACTTTTCAAGATAAGCAATGACTTCATCAGCAGAACGCATATCTGGTTCTGATACGATTTCAATCAAAGGAACACCGGAACGGTTAAAATCAACCAAGGTAGAATCGTCCCAGGAATCATGAACCAGTTTACCTGCATCTTCTTCCATATGAATCTCATGAATACGAACGTATTTTTTCTCTCCATTTACGTTAATCTCAATCTTTCCATCCCTGCAAATCGGATAATACAACTGAGAAATCTGATAGTTTTGTGGATTATCCGGATAAAAATAATTCTTACGGTCAAACTTACAGTTTCTTGTAATAGAACAATTTGTAGCAAGTCCAACGGCAATGGCTTTTTCTACTACTGCCTTATTTAAAACCGGAAGGGAACCTGGCATTCCGGAACATACTGGGCAGGTATGCGTATTCGGTGCGCCTCCGAACTCGGTGCTACATCCACAAAAAATCTTGGTCTTGGTAGAAAGTTCCACATGAACCTCTAAACCAATCACTGTTTCATACGCTTTGCTCATTATTTTTCCCCTCCTTTTACCATTTCAGGTCTTTCATATGCTCTTGTCTGTTCGAAAGCATACGCAGTCCTTATTATCTTCTTTTCTTCAAAAGCATTACCAATTAACTGTAAACCAATTGGAAGACCTTTGGAATCTTTTCCACAAGGAAGGCTGATTCCAGGAAGTCCTGCAAGGTTGACAGATACAGTATAAATATCTCCTAAATACATCTTAATCGGGTCACTTAAACTCTTTCCTACTTCCAATGCTGTGGTAGGTGCAGTTGGTCCTAAAATAACATCGTATTTCTCAAAAGCTTTATCAAAGGCCTGCTTAATCAATGCCTTTACTTTTAATGCCTTTACATAATATGCATCATAATATCCGGAACTTAAAACGAAAGAACCTAACATAATTCTACGTTTTACTTCGGAACCAAAACCTTCGGAACGGGTCTTTTTATACATGCTGTGAAGACCATCAAAATCCTTGGTACGATATCCATACTTTACACCATCAAAACGTTCCAGATTGGAACTTGCTTCTGCTGCTGCAATTACATAATAAGCAGGAATCGCATATTCTACCAGATTTAAATCAAATTCTTCTACAATGGCACCTTTTTCCTCTAATACTTTTGCAGCATTTAACACTGCCTCTTTTACTTCTTTGTCCAGACCATCTCCAAAATAGTCTCTTGGAATTCCGATTTTCATTCCCTTTACATCATCTACCAACGCAGAAGTAAAGTCTTTCTCTTTTAATTCTACAGAGGTAGAATCCTTTTTATCATGACTAGAAATAATCTCCAAAACGGTAGCACAGTCTGTAACATCCTTTGCCAAAGGTCCAATCTGATCCAAAGAAGAACCATATGCAATCAAACCATATCTGGATACAGTTCCATAGGTCGGCTTGATTCCTGTCACACCGCAAAAAGAAGCCGGTTGTCTGATGGATCCACCGGTATCAGAACCCAAGGCATAGAAACATTCTTCTGCTGCAACTGCTGCCGCAGAACCACCAGAAGAACCTCCTGGTACATGATTCTCATTCCATGGATTTTTCGTAATTCCATAATAAGAAGTTTCTGTAGTACTTCCCATGGCAAATTCATCCATGTTCGTTTTTCCAATAATCACTGCCCCGGCATCCTCTAAATTCTTTACTGCCTCAGCTGTATAGGTAGGATTAAAGTTACTTAAAATCTTCGAACTACAGGTAGTAAGCATTCCTTTGGTACACATATTGTCCTTGATAGCAACCGGCACACCTGCCAAAGGTCCTGTCAGCTCTCCTGCATCAATTTTCTCTTGCACTTCTAGGGCTCGCTTTCTTGCACCTTCTTTATCTAATGTAACATAACAATTTAAATTTCCTTCTAATTTTTCAATCTGTGCAATCACTGCCTCTGTAGCTTCTAACACAGATACTTCTTTCGCCTTAATTTTTTTTCCAAGCTCTACTGCTGTTAAACTGGTAAGTTCCACTCTTTTCACCTCTATTCTACTGTCTTTGGTACCTGATAAGCACCATCTTTTTGTTCTGGAGCATTTGATAACATATTTTCTCTGTCATCCCCGTTCGTAACCACATCTTCACGGAAAACATTATGAACAGAAAAAGTATGGCTCATAGGAATTACATCCTCTGTATCCAGCTCATTTAATTTATCAATATAATCCAGCATGCTTTCCATATCTTTTTTTGCCTGTTCTTTTTCTTCCTGATTCAATTCAAGCTTTGCTAAAATACCTACATATTCAATGATATCGTCTGAAATCACATTTGCCATTCTTAAACCCACGCATACTTTTCCATCTAAATTTGAATTTTGTATGCTATTCCTTTCTTTTTCTATTTTTGAAATGAAAAATCAGCTATTCAGCTGATTTTCCACATAAATAATACTTTATACTTAATCATCCACGACTTTCCTATAAAATAATCTTTTCTGAATAAAACCATGAACATTTCTGCTTACTTTAAGGTTGTAATGGATTTATATGCTACATAGTTATTAATGTAAATCATGGAAGTAACCTTTCCTGACTTATCATCACTAACAATAATCACGCATTCTTTTCCATCAAGACTTTCATAAAGTCTGGCTGATTTGCCTCCACTTAATTCATAATCTGTTGAAATATCCATATCAAAAGTAAAATCAATTTCTATCTCTGAAAATGCATCCCCAATAGCTACACCAAATAATTTATTTTTCTTATCATCACCAGTAACTAAAACGCCGAAACGTTCCTTTGCAGGAGAATCCAAGACATATACATTCTTAGTTCCGTATACACGATAACCGATTCCATTCATGTAAAATTCGTTCATCATGGCACTATTTTCAATAAAATCTGAATCAAAAGTCTGTTCCAGAATATCTGTAGACTTTAAGTAAGTATTCTCTATTTCTATTACAGGTCTTTTATACTCATCAATCCATTTTTTACCAAAATGATAAACCACAGCTATAATTGCAATGATAAAAATTATTTTAAAGAAACTCTTAAAATTAACATTTACACCACCGCTCTTTTTCGGTTTCTTCACATTTGTATCACTGATTATAATTGGTGAATCTGATAAATCATAAAATTCATTTCTGTTATTCATACTTTTTCCTCCCTAAATCATAAAACATGCCTTCATCATACCCTAAAATCGAACGAATTTCAATAGGTTATAAATCATTCCTTACAATAAAAATGAAACTTTCTATACAATTTCTTTATCTTTTTACTTTAAATCTTTTTTTCTAAAACATAAGATTCCAAGAATACTGGTAATAATGAAATAAGCAACTGCCAGAATCAATGCAAAACCAGCTTCATTATTTTTAATTTCCAAATAAGAAAAATCCTCAATCACTGTGGCAACCCAGTATTTTCCACTCCGTACCTCTTCCTCAAAAGGAATGCTGGAATTACCATTGATAGAGGAATCTATCACAGAAAATCCTGTGGTCAACAAAACTAATAATACCGTTCCTATGGTCATAGCCGCTCCTTCATGGGCAGTAAAAAAAGAAATCATAACAAAGAAACCTGCCAATGCAACATATAATATCAAATCCAGCAAAATAACCAAAACAAATCGTAGCACAGAGCCTTCTATATCAAAGTCAAATCCGAAACAAACCCCGGCAGAAACATAAACAGATACAAAAGAAGCTATGTATATTACTGCGGCTCCTAACATGGCATTTAAAAGTTTGGAAATATAGATATGTTCTCTCTTATATCCCTTTAAAACCGCCAGATTTACTGTTCTTTGCTGAAACTCACCTGCAACATAAATCGCAACGAAAACGCAGATTACAATCCCAAGAATCTGTGCAAACGACAGCCCAATCAGTGTAAAATTATAAGCATCCATAACCTGCAATGCTTCCAATTCCGTTTCATCACCTCCGGCTGCCTCCAGTTTCTCTAAATCCAGCAGAGAAAGAACTGCTTTAAATAAGAGAGTGATTCCAATAAAACCAATCATCATGATGCTAGTACATATTCTAAGCGTATTAGATTTTTTCAATCGGTAAAAATCCATCTTAATCAATTCTTTCATGCTCTTCCCCCATTACCATAATAAAATATTCTTCCAACAAATCGCCTGTTACGCCTTTTTCCTTTAGTTTATCTAATTTTTCTTCCAAATCCTCCGCTGAGATTTCTTCTACTAAAGTTCCTTCCTTCATGAAACCATATTTAGTTGCAATTTTCGACAATTCCGTCAGCATATGACTGGAAATAAAAATCGTCATCCCATGTTTTTTATTCAATCGAAGCAAAAGTTCCCTAATTTCTCTGATACCTACAGGATCCAGACCATTCATAGGCTCGTCTAATACCAGCAGCTTAGGATTTCCCACCAATGCAATCCCAATAGCCAGTCTTTGTTTCATTCCTAATGAAAAGTATTTTACTTTCTTTTTATCGTTCTTCAGTCCAACTTCTTCTAAAATCTGCTTTAAACTCTCCACATCCGTAACGCCATTTAATTTAGCCTGAACCATAAGATTTTCCATGGCAGTCATGGAGGGATATATGGATGGATGCTCTACAAATCCTCCTATCTGCTTTACAGAATCTTTTTCTTCATTTTCAAACAATATGATTTTTCCATCATAATTTCGAATCAGATTAAAAATCATACGGATTACCGTACTTTTTCCAGCACCATTTTTTCCTACAAATCCGTATATTTCTCCCTCTTCTATTTCGAAGGAAACCTGATTCACTACTGGCACTTTATCATAACATTTTGTAAGATTTATCGCTTGTAATATCTTCATGTTCCACCTCACTAGATTTTTCTACAATTTTACCATAAATTCGTAAAAGTTACCACCATCATTTTTTCTGCACCGCTAACATTTCCAGTATTTTCATATATATTATTTCTTTTTTTTCCCATACTATTTCCATGAATCACTAAAGTTTTCGGAAAGGAAGTTTCTTATGAACTCGGTTGACTTATATATTAAAGCAGAAATGAGCATTTCTATTACCAAAGACAATGTAAGCATTGGAGATTTTTCTAAAATTTATTGTCAGGACAAAACAATAAAAAATCATGTATCTACCTTAAAAATCGCAAACCGCAACCAGGCAAAAGAAGGATATATTGCAATATCCCTCCTTGAAGTCATTCAGGAAATTAATAACAATTATCCAAATGTTAAGGTCATCAGTGTGGGAGCACCTGATATTTTGGTACATTTTCAAAAAGTAAAACCGCAAAGTAAAACCTTGAATTTTCTCAAATTAACTTTTATTTGCCTTCTTGCCTTTTTGGGTTCCGCCTATGCCATAATTTCCTATAATACCGATGTCAATGCCTCAGACACCTTTGTTATGCTGTACAAATTATTTATGGGTTCCTACCCTTCCGGACCATCCATTTTGCAATTATCCTACTGCATTGGTCTTCCTAGTGGTGTCATCCTTTATTTTAACCATTTGGCACACAAAAATTTAAGTTCTGATCCATCTCCACTGGAAGTACAGATGCGTACCTATGAGCAGGAAGTAAATACAGCTTTGATTACTACCGAAGGAAGGAAGGGAAAAGAAATTGATGTGGATTAAATATCTTATTCTATGTATCTTCGGATTTAGTGCCGGGGTTATCATTGCAGGAGCTTTCATTGCTTTTATTTCTACCATTGGAATCTTTCCACGTTTTGCAGCACAAACCCACACCATAAAACATCTGAAATTATATGAAAACTGTATCCTACTTGGCTCTACCTTAGGGAATCTGGTTTCCATATACTCTCTCCCTGTTCCTTTCGGAAAAATAGGACTTGCTCTTTTAGGCTTTTTCTCTGGTGTGTTTATTGGCTCTTTGGTAAGTGCACTTGCGGAAGTGGCAAACACCATCCCCGTTTTTGCACGAAGATCCTCTATCCGCAAGGGGCTGCCTTATGTTTTAATCAGTGTTGCATTAGGAAAAGGAATTGGTTCCTTTGTCCAATATTTCATTATGTAAAGGAGAAATGATTATGAAACAAGAACCATCACAACAAGAATATAACCAATATGTGGAACAAATTACTCCTACCCATTCCCTTTTTAAAAATTGTTTTCATGCTTTCTGGATTGGTGGACTTATCTGTGTCCTTGGACAATTCATTTTTCATCTATTCCAGAATAATCTGGATTTAAGTAAAGAAGATGCTAATACTTATGTTACCATTACCTTGGTTTTATTAAGTATTATTTTAACCGGACTTAATATATATCCCAAAATTGCCAAAGTGGGTGGTGCCGGAACATTGGTTCCTATCACAGGTTTTGCAAATTCCGTAGCTGCACCCTGTATTGAATTTCAAAAAGAAGGACAGGTATTTGGTATTGGTGTAAAGGTATTTACCATTGCAGGTCCGGTTATCTTATACGGTATCTTTTCTTCTTTTGTTCTTGGATTTATTTACTATATTTTATCTGGTTTGGGGGTATTATAAATGAAAGAGACAAAAATTCAAAGAGGAAAGCAAAGTATTGCTTTTGAAAAAACACCTTATGTTCATTCTTATGCATCCATTGTAGGTCCTAAGGAAGGAGAAGGACCTCTTGCCTCCTATTTCGACATGATTACCAAAGACTTCGAATTAGGTCAGAATACCTGGGAAGAAGCAGAAAGCCAGTTAGTCACCTTTGCCATTAAAACTGCCATTAAAAAAGGCAATTTAAAACCAGAGCAGATTCGTTATTTATTTGCAGGAGATTTACTTGGCCAGTTAATTGGAAGTACCTTTGGTGTCAAAGACTTAAATATTCCTGTTTTTGGTCTTTATGGTGCCTGTTCTACCATGGGAGAGTCCTTATCTTTAGCATCCATGTGTATTTCTGGTGGTTTTGCTGACTATGCTACCGCTGTGACTTCCAGTCATTTCGCCAGTGCCGAAAAACAATTCCGTTTTCCTTTAGAATATGGAAACCAGCGTCCATTAAGTGCAACCTGGACAGTTACCGGAAGTGGTGCTGTGGTATTATCTTCCCAGGAAAGTGATATTAAAATCACAGGCATTACCACAGGAACCATTATGGATTATGGAATTCGTGATTCCATGAACATGGGGGCTTCCATGGCACCTGCTGCCTGCAATGTTATCTATCAAAACCTAACAGATTTTGATATACCTGTGGATTATTACGATAAAATTATTACCGGAGATTTAGGATATATCGGTCAGGAAATCCTCTTTAAGCTGCTAAGAGATAATGGATACGAAATCAGTCAGGTTCATATGGACTGTGGAATTGAAATCTATGATAATGAAAAACAGGATACCCATAGTGGAGGGTCCGGATGTGGATGTTGTGCCTCTACCCTATGTGGCTATATTTTTGAACAGTTAAAACGAAAAGAATGGAAACGAATCTTATTTGTTCCTACCGGAGCATTATTGTCCACAGTTAGTTTCAATGAAGGACAAAATATTCCTTCCATTGCTCATGGTATTATGTTTGAAAGGGTGTAGATGATATGGATTATATTAATGCTTTTATTTCTGGTGGAATTATATGTATATTAACACAGATTTTAATTGAAAAAACAAAGTTAATGCCAGGGCGTATTATGGTTATCCTTGTGATAACAGGTGCCGTCCTTGGTGCCTTAGGAATCTATGAACCATTTTCAGAATGGGCCGGATGTGGTGCCACGGTTCCTCTAACAGGATTCGGTTTTAATCTTTGGAAAGGAATAAAAGAAGCTGTCGATACGGATGGATTTTTAGGACTATTTCGAGGTGGTTTTAAATCTGCTGCTGTAGGCACCAGTGCTGCTTTAATCTTTTCCTATCTGGCTGCCCTTATCTTCTCTCCTAAAATGAAAAAATAACGCCTTTAGATGTCCCTAGGACATTTAATTCATATAGATAAAAAGAACAAAGTGTGCAACGCACACTTTGTTCTTTTTTTATTCTGAACTAGTTTCACCACTACTGGTTTCTCCACTGGATTCCGGCTCTGTGGTTCCCTCACTTGGTTCTGTAGTTGGCTCATCAGGTTCCTCTATCGGTACTGCTTTAAAGGTAACCGTAATCTGAAGATTCTGTCGAACCAATCCAACTGTATAGGAATTAGAACTCTTATATGCCTTCGGTTCTTTTCCGTTTACTGATATTTTATCTACTTGATACCCTTCCTTTGGTATAACAATAAACTTTAAGGAAGCTCCTCTTTGAATCGTTGTATTACCAATGCTGACAGTACCTCCTTCTCCAATCGAAGTGGATACCGTGAATGGACCTTCACCCTCATCCCCTTCTATTGCGAAGTCAGTTTCATAATTTACAGATTCCGGAGAAGTATGAATATCACAAGTGGTATCCTTAAATTCTGTCGGCAACTGATATGGTGAATCAGCAGTAGTTTTCTCTTCGTTTCCTTCTTCACGAACAATGTAAATGTGATCTGAAACATTAGGACAATATTCCGTAGCTGGAAGTCCTGTATCATTACATACTGTAACTTTTACGTGATGGTTACAGGTTTCTGTCGGAACAGTTCCTTTTGCGAAATACTCTGTTCGAACCTGACTACCTCTCGGATCACTATCGCAAATTCCCTCAATAGCTAAAAGCCCCGACTTCTGACAAATAGACGCTGATGTAATATCAGAACAACTTGGGAAACTGATGACTTCCTGTTGTTTTAATTCTACTACCTGATCCATAATGGCTTTCCACATATTTAAGTGGGCGTTTCCTGTATTTAACACCTTATTTACATCATATCCCATCCAGATAGAAGCGGTGTAATATGGTGTGTATCCACAAAACCATACATCATACTTATTCGAAGTCGTACCTGTTTTACCGGCTACCGGCATTCCACTGCTAAGACGGGCTCTTCCACCTGTACCTCGTGAACCGGTGACAACGTCTTTCATGGCACTGGTAATTAACCATGCAGTAGATTCTTTCATTACTCTGGTAGAAGTAGGTGTATTTTCTAAAATTACATTTCCATCATGATCCAGCACCTTTGTATATAAAATTGGCTCATTATATACACCCTGGTTTGCAATGGAAGCATATGCTGCCGTAATGTCAATATTATATACACCATCTGTAACACCACCTAAGGCAGTAGCAAGCTGTCGGTCAGAATATATTTTACCGTCGCTTCCTGTACGGCTGTCTACCAATGTGGTAATCCCCATATTCTGAAGATAATTAAATCCTACATCCGGAGTAACGTCTGCAAAACATTTTACAGCTACAATATTCATGGAATATTCAATAGCCTGTCTTAATGTAGAATAACCCAGATAAGAATTGGAACCGTACCAGTTCTTAACTTTCTTTCCTGAAGTGTTATTTCCATAATAATATTCACAATCATCATAAACTGTGGCTAATGTCATTCCCGCTGTGTCAATGGCCGGTAAGAAAGATGCCAGCACTTTAAAAGTAGAACCCGGCTGTCTTTTCGCCTGAGTTGCTCTGTTTAACGAACGGTTCGTAGTTTTGTCACCACGTCCACCGGTAATGGCAAGTACTTTTCCTGTACTTTGTTCCATTAATACAAAAGAGGACTGTGGCTGAATCGTAGTCTTAAAGCTTTCGCCAAGGGATACATCCCCTTCCTGTGCGATAATTCCTTTATATTCTTCTACAATGGCTTTTGCCTTTTCTTCATTGGCAAAAATCAATTTGAAATTGGAATCTATCTTAGAATAATAATTTAAAATATTGGTATGAGAATAATTCTCTACTGTACCATCTGCTCTTTCTACAGAATACAGCCATTCCAAGGCTACCTCTGCACCACTTCCATAATAATCCGGATTATTTACTACCGAATCACAGATAGCCTGTATTTCAGGGTCCTGGGTAATATAAATGCTAAGACCTCCTGTATAAATAGCATTGGATGCCTGGGTTTCTGTATAACCGATTTCAATGAGATCATCAATTACCTGTTCAATTACGGCATCCACAAAATAACTGTTGATATCACTTTGCTGAGACTGCTGTTCGTCATAAAACTGAATTCTTTCATATACATTGTCCGCCACAGCTTCATCAAATTCTGCCTGGGTAATATATCCCTGTTCTAACATATAATCCAATACAATCTGTCTACGTTTTGAATTATTTTCCGGATGTGCAATAGGGTCGTATTTTGTAGGACTCTTAGGAATTCCTGCCAAAACAGCACACTCTGAAATCGTCAGATTAGAAATACTCTTCCCGAAATAAGTATTGGCGGCAGCTTCTACACCATGAGCACCATGACCTAAATTTATGGTATTCAGATAATATTCGATGGTATCTTCCTTACTCATTTTCTTTGTCAGCTCGATTGCCAGATACTGTTCCTGAATTTTTCGCTCTATTTTCTGAAAACCGCTTTCATTCAGACCCACGTTAAATACATTATTTTTAATCAACTGCTGGGTAATCGTACTGGCACCCTGATTAAAATCAAATCCATTTTTTACACCTGCAACGGCAGCTCGAAAGATACCTTTCATGTCAATTCCATTGTGAGTCCAAAAGCGCTCATCCTCTATTGCCACAAAAGCATCCACCAAAATCTTAGGCATTTCATCATACTTCATATAAACACGGTTAGAATCATATCGTGACAGTGTCTTTACTTCTGTTCCATCTTCATAATAAATGGTAGTCTGGAATCCTTCCGGCTGCACATCAATGGCATCAATATCGGGAGCATTATCAATGATTCCCCGAAACATACCAAGTCCGGCACCAATTCCCATCACTACAATGGCCAGGAAGCAGACGATTACGCCTTTATAACACCATACACCAATTTTTCTTTTATTCTTACCAGCTTTGGAAACTAACGATTTTTGCTTCTTTTTCGCCGATTTTTGATTGTAGTTCACTTTACTTCCTCCTTTTCATTCCTCCATTATAACAAATTTGTTTCGATTAATAAAGGAAAATTTTATTATTTTGTTCCCCCTGTTTTTTTCGCTTTACGAAACATAAAATATATTATACAATGAAACTGTCTGGTGCCTTTAATATTCATACAAAATGTGATTTGAATTTCATTTTGGTATCAAACAGTTATTCATTCATTTGAAAGGATTCGACATATGTTACAGCATTATAAGACCATATATCAGGATGGCATTGGAGAATACGTAGAAAAAAAATCTCGTTTTATTGCTAACGTATTTGCTATTACCAGCGAAGAAGATGCCATTGCTAAAATAGAACAGATTAAGAAAAAACACTATGATGCCAGACATCACTGCTTTGCATACAGTCTTTCTTCCACCCCCCCTGTCTTACGTTTCAGCGACGATGGAGAACCTTCCGGTACTGCCGGGAAACCTATACTAGAAATCATTACCACAAATGAATTATTTCATACTCTGATTGTGGTAACCCGGTATTTCGGCGGAACTTTATTAGGAACGGGCGGTCTGGTTCGTGCATATACCGCAGCTGCAAAAGAAGGCCTTGCAAATAGTGTCATCATAGATAAATACCTTGGAAATATTTTTACTTTCAAAACGGATTACTCTCATCTTGGTAAAATACAATATTTATTAGGTGCGAATCAAATTTCCATTTTAGACACAAATTATCAAGAGGATATTATATTCAAAATATTACTCCCTCTGGAAGTTCAAGATAAAATAATAAAAGAACTGGCAGAACTCAGTGATGGCAGTATTGTCCCTGAAAAAGGAGAAGAAACCTATTATGGTAAATTGAAAGATGAGATTATCCTGTTTTAACCCATAAACATTGGAAAGGAATCCATATGAAGCATAATACATTACAATTACTTCAACTGAAAAACTGTGTTTTTCGCTGCCTTCCTTCCATACTGATTCTTTGTATGTTAAGTTTCGTTTTTGCAAAATATCCCGTTTTCCAACAATTACTTCCCACTAAAGTGAGCAGCCTTCAGGAAATTTCTGAAGTTATGGAAAATGGAAATGGATGTGTTAAATTATCTGTTCCTACTTTGACATTTACAGGTTATACGTACAAAGAAAAAAACAGCATCAAAGGAGGCTACTATTATACTTTTATTGAAAACAAATGTCTGTTTGTTCTTGTAAAAACAAAAAAAATGCCACAGACTATAGAAAATGCTTCTCTCAAAGGAAAGGCGGAAGAAGGCGGAACTATTTTTCAATCTTTTGTCCATGAATTTGCAAAGGACTCCTCTTTGGAGATTGATGCCCTGTCCCAGATTACCCTGCCTTATTATATCAACGAGATTCATTATCCTTATTTTTCCCATATTATTCTATGGTGTATTTTATTGATTCCGTTGCTGTTAAGTATTTTTAATATTCTCCTGGTTTTTTATTTTTGTTTCCATCCAGAGAAAAGTACCATAGGAAAAAACTTATCCTCCTATGGTGATATCAGTTATTATATTAAAACCATAAATATGCAGTGTTATCATAGTCTGGTTTACAGAAACACCAACATTCTGATTACAGACGACTACATGATATATACTACCTTAACCGATACCATTATTATAAAGATTGCTAAAATATTATATATATCCAAGCACATTCTTCCAAAGAAAAAATGGGCAAACAAACTTACACCAAGCTATAAATTAACCTTATCCAATCAAAATGAAATGCTAAACGAGTTTATTTTTCATGATGAAAAGGAAATCGATGAAATCATGAATGTATTAATTACTCTTTGCCCGAATATCGATAACAAAACCATGGAATATTGGAAATAAAAAATCACTGTTTCGTTCTAAACAATTTTACGAAACAGTGATTTTTTTGAAGCAGACATACAAGCCCATGCAGATTATCAAGGCACTCTTACTTTTAACGGTTGTCCACCTTTTCCGGATACAAATCATGATTTGCCAGACGGTTCCATGCTACTTCTTCCCATTTTGTACCTGGCTTTCCATAGTTACAATACGGATCAATGGAAATTCCTCCTCTTGGTGTGAATTTTCCCCACACCTCAATGTACTTAGGATCCATTAATTTAATCAAATCTTTCATAATAATATTCACGCAGTCTTCATGAAAATCGCCATGATTTCTGAAACTAAACAAATATAATTTCAGTGACTTGCTTTCCACCATCTTAACATCCGGCACATAAGAAATATAAATCGTAGCAAAATCCGGCTGTCCTGTCATCGGACACAGACTGGTAAATTCCGGGCAGTTAAACTTTACAAAATAGTCATTTCCCTGATGTTTGTTTACAAAACTCTCTAATAACTCCGGAGCATAATCCTTTGGATATTCTGTATTCTTGTTCCCAAGCATGGTAACTCCCTTTAATTCTTCTTTCTTTCTTCCTTCCATTTTTTCAACCTCCAAATTCTACTTTGATTTCTTTTTCTAAGGTAAGAGAATAAATGTAACATTCCTTTACCCTTTTTCCTGTTAATTGTTCCAATGTCTTTTTATAATAACTTAGCTGTTCCTGATATAAATGAATTAGTCTTTCTTCTCCAGCCTTTCCTTTTACCCTGTCCGTCTTATAATCCACCAATACCAGTCCATCTTCTTCCTCAAAATATAAATCGATGATTCCCTGAACTAAGACCAGTTCATGAACATCCATTTCATGGTTTATTTCCGACATGGGCATCCCTGCCATAAACTGAGTCTCTTTAAACAACTTACCTTTTGCATCTGCTGCCTTCATTCGCTTTCCCAATTCTGTTTCAAAAAGATGATATAAATTAAAGAAATTAGTGCAGTTTAAGATTTCTTTTGGAATTTTTCCCGCTGAAATCAGTTCCATAGTGCCTTTTTCCAACTCTTTCACACTATTTACATTCTGAAAATCAATCAGTTCATAAAGTTTATGAACCAAAGTTCCTCGTTTTGCAGATTCTACCTCTTCTTTTTCGGATAAAAAGGCAGGGCGTGGAATTTCAGTCTCCAACTCTTGGAACATAACTAATTCTTCCTCTTCCTCGGAAGACATGCTTAATTTCTTTAATTCCGATACCGTGTATTTTCCTTTTTGAATGGTTTCCTGATAAAACGGATACTCCCAGCTTAATGACTTCTTTTTTTCTTTCCACTCTGTACTGTTCTTTTCCCTCTCTGCCAAACTCTTTAATTTATCCAATCGAATGATTTCTTTTAACATAGACTGAGCCTTTTCCTTCACCAAATCTTCCAAAAACGTTACGGAAACTTCATACTTTCCAACATCTTTGGATAATACACTAAGAATCCAGTCCAGAAAAGAATTCTGAAACTCCAGTTCACTTAAGGTTACTTCTTTTAAATGACAGGAATCCCCCCCTGCACCACTGGCTATCTCCTTTTGCATGTTCTGCATACAAAGCATAAGTTCCGTTGACATTTTCTTCTGGCATCCTGTTAAAAGAAGCTTTTCCCTTCCTCTTGTCATTGCAACATAAAGAATTCGAATTTCTTCCGCCAGATTTTCCAACAGCAGATGTCGATTAAAGATAGACCTTATGGCACTCTTTTCTCTGACTCTTTCCTTTATGTTGTAAACAAATCCAGCCAGATAAAAATCCGGATGAATCACTACATTTTTTCTTAAATCCATCTGATTAAACTTTCTGCCTAATCCACTGACAAAACAAATCGGAAACTCTAAACCCTTGCTTTTGTGAATGCTCATGATACGCACCACATCTTCTTCCTCGCCTAAAAGCTTTGCTTCTCCAAAATCCATATCATGTTCCCGGATTTTTCTCATATAGGACAGAAAATGGAACAAATCTCCTTTTTCCGCCTTTTCAAAGGCTTTTGCCTTTTCCAACAAGAAATAAAGATTTCCTTCTCTGATTTCTCCCTTTTCCATGGCACGAATATAATATAAATATCCCGTTTTTTCATAACAAAAATGTATCAGTTCTCCTAAGGAAAGTACTTCCTTTTCTTTCTTTATTTCGTCGATTAACTGAATGACTTTTTTTATTTTTTCTGAAAGTACATCTTCATTTTGAATTGCATACCCTTCCATTCTTTCATAAAAAGAAAGGCTCTTATCTTCTTTTGAGAAAATTTTAATCTTTGCCAATTCCTCGGAAGAAAGCCCTGCTATAGGACTTTTTAAAACCGTCACCAAATCGATATCAATGTAACGATTATCAATGATATCCAAAAATGCCAGCATGGTTTTTACTTCCATGGTTTGAAAATATCCTTTAGAAGAATCTGTAAAACAAGGAATCTGCTCCTCTATGAGTACCTCTTCGATTACATCTGCCCAGCCCTTTAAACTTCGAAGCAAAATGACCACATCCTTATAAGTTGCCCTGCGATAAGCATTCAGCTTCTTATCATAGACATATTGAGGATATTCTCCAAAAAGCATTTCTTTTATTTTATTTGAAATCATTCTGGCTTCCAGTTCACTTTGGGATATTTCATCCTCTTCTCCCTGAATTGCAACCATCAATTCCGTCCTTCCCCCTACCTTTTCCTTTGTTTCAGGGTATGGGAATCCTGTGGCCAAAGCTACAGAATCATCGTATTCAATTCCCCCCATTCTCTCCTTCATAATGCTTTTAAAAATATGGTTTACATCTTTAAGAAGAGAAAGCCTGCTTCTGAAATTATCCCTTAACTCTATCAATTCTCCATTTTTCTCCGAATCTTTATAGTCATGGTATTTATTCATGAAAATCTCCGGCTTTGCCATTCGGAATTTATAAATACTCTGTTTCACATCCCCTACCATAAAGCGGTTTCTTTGTCCCTCTTTCGTTTTGGCAATAGAGGAAAGAATATACTCCTGAATATAGTTACTATCCTGATATTCATCAATCATAATTTCCACATAATAATTTGACAATTCCTTTGCCACCGTGCTTGGGATAAAATTCCCTTCTTCATCATAGCTTTCGATAAGAATTTCCAAAGCAAAGTGTTCCACATCACTAAAATCATAACAATTCTTTTCATGTTTCAGTTCCAGGAATTTTTCCAAGAAGCGGATACAGACATTGATATATCCTGTCATTACCGGAGCTAACTCACTGATTTCTTTCCTGATTTCCTCTAAAGACTTCGTAAACATCTGCTCACTTAGATTTTTTACTATCTTCTTTACTTTTTCTCTGGCATCTTTTGCAGCATTCACCAGATTTTCCTGCATATCCTCTTTTTTTCTGGCAAGGGTTGGAAATTTCAGATTGTTTAACTGTTTCACCATTTCATCAAAGTCTGAAACCACAAGTAAATCGTCTATTATGGAGATATCCTCCAAAATAGTAGTTTTATAAGTATAAGGGCCTCCCGGTTCCTCCGTCAGTTCCAAAATTCCAAGTTCCATTTCCTTTGCTTCTTCTAACCGCTCTTTCGCATATTCCATACAAAACAGAATCCATGGCATCTTGCTTACTTCTTCCCTAGACTGAATAGAAAATAACTCCTTCGCCCGTTCCAGCCATTTTTCCGGTCTAGGGTCACTGGAACAATATCCATAAAGAGTCTCAATCATTTCTTCCAGCACTACATCCTTTTTTCCTGCCACAAAGCTTTCCACAAGGGCTAAAAATTCCGGTGTTTTTTGCTCATATGCTTCTTCCAGTACCTCCTGCATTGCCTTTTCCTTTAAAATTGCCAGCTCAGACTCATCCCCAATTCTAAAATTCGGGTCCAAGCCCACCTTCAAAAAATGAGATTTAACCAGCTGATAACAAAAACTGTCAATGGTCATAATCTGGGCATTAGGCAAAAGGGAAAGCTGTTTTGCCAGAAATTCATTGGCAACTTCTTCTTTTAACTTCTTCTCGATAGTTTCCCCAATACGCTCCCGCATTTCAAAAGCTGCAGCTTTCGTAAAAGTTACCAGCAAAAAACGGTCTACATCCACAGGATTTTCTTTATCCATAATCCGATTCATCATTCGTTCTACCAAAACCGCCGTTTTACCGGCACCAGCCCCCGCAGAAACTAATAAATTCTGATTTCTTGCATCAATAACCCTTTGTTGTTCCCTGGTCCAATTCGGCATCTACTTTCCCTCCTTCCTTTTTTCCAGTTCTTCTTCCATTCGTTCCATAGCCTTTACTTTGTTCAATTTTGTGTAATCCCGACATCCATTGGTTCTTACATCAAAGTGGCAAATTCCACTATATTCACAGTATTCACAAGGATTTTTATCGCTGGTGCGGACAGGATTTATTTCGATTTCTCCCTCTTTTATCAAAGAAACAATATCCTCTGCTTTGTATTTTGCATAATCCTGCAGCATTTTTATGCTGTCACTTGAAAGTACTTTTGAATTCGCCGAAACTTCCCCTGCTTTCGTAAAGGAAACAGGAATCACCAGCTTCTTTCCATCTGCCGCACTTTCCAGATGGGAAATACAACCATAATCCAGATTCGCATATCCTTCTAATTTTAATTCCTTTAACAAAGTTTCTTCCGTGCTTTCCTTTTCTTTTCGCTCAATATAAGGATCCTTTAACTCATAATAGAAAAATCCGGCAGGAATAATCTGTTTTCCTTTTTGTTTGTTTTTTTCTATCTGCATCATGGCATTTAGATAAATAATAAGCTGCATTCGGATTCCTGCATAAAAATCCACCAAGTCGAAGGTAGTGGCTCCAGACTTATAATCCACGATTTTTAGATATACCTTATCTTCTTCCTCATATCGGTCTACACGGTCAATGATTCCCTTTAATTCTAAAGATTCTCCTTCTGTTTCAATAACAGTATCTGTCAAAATATTACGGTTATGTTCGAAGGATAATTCAAAATGAGCCGGATTAAAATCTCCCCTTAGAATCTGCTTTTGTAATGCCCAGGCGGTTCTTTTGGAAATTCGCTTAATGTGATGAAGCATATATTGATTCCGGCTGCTGCTTTCAAAGATATCACTGTCATATTTTGCAACCACTTCATCCACTAATGCCTCTATTTTTAAATCCCTTTCTTCATCCTTTAAGGTTTTCCACAGATTATGGTCTGTCGCATCTTTTGAAAACAAATCAATGACTTCATGAAAAATCGTCCCCAACTGCATACTGGTAACCTTATACTCTTCTCTTTCTTTTAGTTCCAGTCCATACCGTATAAAATATGAAAAAGGACAACCCGCATATTGTTCCAGCAAAGAAACACTATAATTCTGATATAGCTCATAAAGTTGCCTTGCAGTTTCTTTCTCTAAGCCTAATTCCTCGTTTTTATATTGTTTTCCCTGTATCATAAGGGACAAAATATCTTTCGTATCTTCTCTTTCCTCTAGAAAATCATAAAGTAATGCCAGTTCCTTTTCCTCATCTTCCATAAGGAAATCTTTTTTCCAAAGCAATAAAAACCTCTCAAGAAAATGCTCCAAAGTAAAATGTTCTTTACTTTCCACACTTTCTATCATAGTAATCTTAGGAAAGATTTTCTTTAAGCGGGATAATACATAGGATGTTCTTAAACTGCTTTGATCCCTTCCCATCTTGGAAAAAGATAAATAAAGTTTCTCGCATGGCTTACTAAGACATAGATACAGATAGTATTGTTCGAAGAAAGCCTGTGTTTTTTGATTAAAGGCTAGTTCCAAACCCTTGTCACTGATATTCTGTCTTTCCATGTCATTGAAAATTCCAGCACTTTCCTTTCCCGCCGGTACAATTCCATCGTTCATATGCAGGAAAAACAATACCTTTACATTGCTGATTCTGGTACGCTGCATATCTCCAATGATTACCTGATCCAGACTTGGAGGAATGACCCCTACAGAAATGCCTGAAAATCCGGTTTCTAATATCTGCCTTACTTCCTTTAATGGAAGTTTTTCTTCTCCTAATATGGTTACCATTTCATCAAAAAGTTCCATCACTTTGGAATAAAGCTTACTATCCGCCTTTGCCTTGGCTTTATTTCCGTTGCTCTCTAAAGTTACACAACGCTTACTAATTTTCTCGTATACGTCATGCTTTACAATAAATTCATATAGTGCCGTCAATACTTCCTTTACGGTAACCTGTTTTTTCCCAAGTACTTCCTCTAAAGTTGAAATTTCTTCTATAAAAATAGTCCGAATTTCGTTTATTTTTTCTAAGGATTCTTCCTCCATATAACGAAGCTTTCTTTTAAACTCTTTTTGATATCTGTTTCTTCCTCGTATTCCGGTAGCAAGGATATAATTCTCCAACTCCTCCACCTGACCGGAATTAAGGTTAGAAATTCCCGACTTCAAATAAAGAAAAACGGATTCATAGGAATAATTTTTCTCTATCATTTCTAAAACACCTAAGACTCCTGTCATCAAAGGATGCTGGCTGTATTGCTGGTTTTGATCAAAGAAAAATGGAATATTCAGTTTGGTAAAAATACTCTCTACTTCTTTGCGGCTGCCTTCTAAGTCGCCACAAATCACCGCAAAATCACGATAATGGTAGTCCTTACTTCGCACCATTTCGGCAATGGTTTTCGCTGCAAAATCCATTTCTTCCTTAGGATTCATCAAGGAAACCAACTTTATATCTTTCGTTTCCGTCTCCATAGTAGTAAAAGGATACTGAAACAAGCTCTTTTCCAGATTTAACAATTCCTTTGAATGTTTCAAACGATGTGGTGTGTTTAAATAAGTTTCCTTTATCTCTCCTCCATTACGGATTGCCAGTTCTTTTAATTTGGTAGCTGCAATTTTGCTAAAATAATAAAGCTGATGTTCCTTCACCTTGCCATTAACAGCTTTTTCATCCATCGTCAGGGTACAGACTATTTTTTTCGTATGTTTCATCAACCGGTCTAGTAAGGTGTATTGGATAGGTGTAAATCCGGTGTAAGAATCCAGATAAATGGTAGCTCCCTTTAATAATTCAGAATCAGGAATTACATTCCCTAACTCATAAAGAAGCTGTTCCCCCACCAGATATTTGCCCTCTACTTCTTTCAAAAAAGCTTCATAAATCAAAGCAAGGTCTTTGCATTTATAAAATAATGCACTGCCATCTTCCAATCGTTCCTTCATGGCAAGTATTTTTTCCGGTGTTACTTCATATTGGACAAACTCGCTTAACATAGATTTCATTTTTTCAATAAATCCGGCAGTAGAAAAAGAACCGGTAAAATAGCAAAACTGATTCTTCTTTTCCTCTAACACCTTACGGAGCATCATATTCATTCCGATTTCTGAAAGCATTTCTTTCGCATCCACACATTGTTCTTCAAAAATACGGTACGCAAGCCGGTGAAAACTTAAAATATCTATGTTAGCTGCCCCTTTATTCGGGTGCATCAAAATAATCTCCCTTTGCATCTGCATGGTATACTGCTCCGGCACTATTACAAAATACTTTTGTTCCGGATGTTTTACTGCTTCTTTAATCAAGGACTCTTTTAAATAATGAGTCTTTCCGTATCCACTTCTTCCAAACACTAATTCCATTTCCATGCATCATCACCTTTTGTCCCTAGAGATTCCATAATAATATCATAATATTTTTTTGCAGATTTTTTCAAATGCATAGGACGGAAATTCCTGTCGACAAAGCAATGTCCGGACTTTCCTAAAACACAAAGTTCTCCATCCCGTTTTATTTCATATTCAAACTGCAGACGGATTCCATCAAATAAAGTTACATATAAATCAATATCAAATTCCTCTCCGAACTTAAGAGGCTTTTTAAAGTCACAATTTACTGATAAAACAGGAGAAATGACATCGTCCGCCTCCATTTTGTCATATCCTACTCCAATCTTCTCCAAAAATGCAACCCTTGTTTCTTCCATCCAGCGAATGTAGTTAGAATGATGTACTACTCCCATTTGATCCGTTTCATAATAATTTACTTTTCTTCCATACTGATGTATTAAAATACGACTCATGTTCCACCTCTATCTTTATTTATCCAGCAATTCCTTTCCTAATTTAAATGCAGTGGGAATCGCATAATCTTCTATTTCATTTTTCTTAATAAATACCAGCTTTTTATCTTTCGGCTTTTTCTTAATTCTGATTTTCACCGCTTTTAACTGCCACTCAATATGACTGAAAATATGTTTTCCCTCTTTTTCTTCCACCAAATCAAAATCGCATACTGCGAATTTTTCCAAAGACTGTTTCAACACATCTTCTTTATTTTCATTGTTTTTTTCTATCTGTATATTGGGAAATTCCCAAAGCCCTGCTAAAAGACCACTGTTTTTTCTTTTTATAATGGCTACTTCATTCTCATATTCCATTACAAAAAGAAATCTCTCTTCTATTCTCCTCTGGCTCTTTTTCTTTTTCACCGGAATGCAGTCTGTCAGGTCTTTTTTTCGCGCAATGCAACAGGATGCTACCGGACACTCCTTACATAAAGGCGCACCATTTGGAATACATATCATTGCCCCCAGCTCCATCACTGCCTGATTAAAATCTCCGGCTCTTTCTTTGGGCATCATGTCTAAAATATACTCTGTAATTTTCTTCTTGGTAGATTGTTTTAAAATATCATCATAATTTTCTAAAATTCTGGAAAAGACCCTTAATACATTTCCATCCACTGCCGGAACCGGTATTCCATAGGCAATAGAAGAAACTGCACCAGCCGTATATTCTCCAATTCCTTTCAAAGAAAGTATCTCTTCATATGTACTTGGAAACTTCCCTGAAAATTTCTCTACCATGGTTTTCGCAGCAATCTGCATATTCCGAACCCGGTTATAATATCCAAGCCCCTGCCATAGATTCATCAATACCTCTTCCTCGGCATTGGCAAGACTCTTTATATCCGGTAGAGTTTCAATAAACCGCTCATAATAAGGTTTCACTGCCTCTACCCTGGTTTGCTGCAACATAATCTCAGATACCCAGATGCGATAAGGATCCTTACTTTCTCGCCACGGCAAAATCCTTTGATTCGTATCGTACCAGTATAATAAAACCTCTACAAATTCTTTTTTATCCATGTTCTTTCCCTTCTGTTCTTTCATGATAATAAGCAAGCAATAGTTTTACCACTCTGCTATAACTTTGCATACCATCCTCTACCCCATTTAAATTCAGGCTTTTTTCTGTCAATGCATCAGAAATCTCGTCCACCGTTTCCGTATCCAGTACCGCCTCTTCTTCTATTTCCTCCCAGGTTTCTTCTTTTAAAAAAATATCATCCTGATAAACATAAGAAGCTGCCTGAGTCAATGTCTGATATTCTTCCGGACTGAGAACCGATAATAAATCATTTTCCACATAATAAAACACACTTAAATATCCGCTGTACTGAAAAAATAAATCCTCTGACTGAATACAGGCGAGATAAGCATAAAAATTCGCTTCATCCTCCAAAATGACTCCTTTTAAATGAGATAATTCATGACAAACAGTAGCAGGATAATTAGAGGCATACATGACTCCATTATAATTTGCCTCCATACTAAAAGGAAAAAAGATTCCAGACAAATATTGCTGACTGGCAAACTCTGAAAAATAAAGCTTTTTGGGATTAGGATAATAGCCTTGTAACTGTGGATATTCCTCTCCTAACTTTTTCATTGCCTCAATACATTTACGTTTCATTTCTTCCTCATCATAAACCAAATCCCCCTGCGAATTTCGTTTCATCTGAATTCCCAGTTCATTTAATTTGCTTACAATTTCTTCTCTAAGTGCAATCAGTTCTCTTACCTCATATCCTTCCTCAGACACCATTTTTGATTCTAAAGTAGTTCCCTGATAAAGAATAAAACAATTTAAGGTCTGAACCAGAAAAATCACATTTAAAAGCATCACAAAAAATCCATAAAACTTTTTTGCCTTTCCCCATATCTTTCCCCTGGAACATATCAATCCAAAAGGAATAAGGATAACCGCTGCAATTACCAACAAAATACCCATTACAATTAAAATTTCTCCAACAGAAAAAGGTACTAAAGAATTCATTCTTCCCAATGTATTTACAAAAATAGGATAGACATATTTGATATATCCATCAGCAAAGCCTGGTATTGTTCTTGCAAGCATATTAAGTACCAGGGAAATACCCAGTAATATCAAAAATACCATCCAGTATCCTTTGTGCTTTCTCATGCTATTTATTATCTTTTGAACCAACTACCTTCCCCCTCACATTTTATCTCAATGTTTCACAACACCTTATATAAATCGCCATCAGAATGACCAGGTGCTACATTTATTTCTCACTTGTTTCTTTTGTCATCCAATCAAATAAATCCATCTGTGATTGATTGATTCCAATCAATAACTTCATATAAGCACTTTCAAAAGAAAGGTCATAAAGAGGCGTAGCTCCTGCCCTTAATATCTCATTTTTTGTAACATATCCACCCTTTTCTCCACTTTTAAAAGATGCTGCAAAGACTGGAATACCTTTTTCCTTACATCTTTGAATAAATCTCAGAATACTGGTATTTGTCCCCTCTATACTGGCTGTAGCAGAATGATACAAGTAACAAAGTACTGCATTTACATTCGTTAAATCATAAACATCAAAATCCAGTCCGGGATATATTCTGATTCCCAATACTCTTTTTTCTAGTTTCAGGTCATTTTGAAATAAACAAAAGTCATTTTTCTTGTCATTTAAAAACGCATCCTTTTCCTCTTTTCCCTTATTGCCTTCCTTTCTTTGTCCTTTTTCATTATTGCATTCGCTGAGCCATCTGTAATTGGTTTTCACATCATAGTAGGTACCATCAAAAGGTAAAAACTGGTCTAAATAAGGGTCTGATTCTTTTATGTTTGTAGCACAATAAACCGGAACCTCTCCTTTATCATTGGAAAAAATGGTAAATACTCCTGTCCCCTTTTTCTCCTTGATAAAATCTACACTGGTCTTAAAATTAAGTAAACCATTACTTTTTGAATCCGTCAATGCATAATTACTGGCAATTAAAATAATGGGTATTGGCACCCTTGCAAACAGGTACCCTAAAAAGTTACTGGTATAAGATAGAGTGTCAGAACCGTGAGTTACAATAATCCCTTCATAATCCTCATAGGAAATACGATTTATCGTTTCATATAATTTCATCCAATATTCCAAGTCTATGTTTTCGCTTAAAACCTGATAAGGACTTAGAACTTCAAATTCCGTTTCTCTTTCATAATTTTCCTGATACTTTGTAATCAAAGAATAAGCTGCTTTTGTATCTACATCAATATCTTTAGAAGAAACTTTACTTCCAATGGTGCCTCCAGTTAAAATAACTAATATCTTTTTCACTATTTACCATCCTTTACGAAATCTCTTTCATAACAATTTATAAAACACTACTACCGCTACATCTTATCATATTTTAAAGTAAAAAAAAAGGACTATCGCTTTCGCGATAGTCCAAAGTTACAAAATCATCAATTATAGATATTTTGCAGCACTAACCTTTACACCAGGTCCCATTGTAGAAGAGATAGAAATACTCTTGAAGTATTGTCCCTTTGCTGCTGATGGTTTTGCTTTCATAACTGCATCTATTAACGTCTGGAAGTTGTCTGCTAATTGTTCTTCCGTAAAGGAAGCTTTTCCGATTGGCACGTGAATAATATTTGTCTTGTCTAATCTGTATTCGATCTTACCTGCTTTAATATCGTTAACTGCCTTAGTTACATCCATAGTTACAGTACCAGCTTTTGGGTTTGGCATTAAGCCCTTAGGTCCAAGTACACGTCCTAAACGACCTACAACACCCATCATATCTGGAGTTGCTACAACAACGTCGAAATCTAACCATCCTTCGTTTTGGATCTTAGGAATTAATTCTTCTCCACCTGCATGTTCAGCACCTGCAGCTAAAGCTTCATCAATCTTATCTCCTTTAGCGAATACTAATACACGAACTTGTTTACCAGTACCGTGTGGTAATACAACCGCACCACGTACCTGTTGGTCAGCGTGACGTCCGTCAACACCTAATCTAATATGAGCTTCTACTGTTTCATCGAACTTTGCACTAGCAGATTTCTTTACTAATGCAACAGCTTCTGCTGCTTCATAAGCAACACTTCTATCTACTAGCTTTGCAGCTTCGACATATCTTTTACCTTTTTTCATAATAATTAACCTCCTGTGGTATTATCGGGAGCGACCCTCCCACTTTATCATCTTTTCGCATCAACTGTATCTTAGTCTTCTACAGTGATACCCATAGAACGAGCTGTACCTGCGATCATGCTCATTGCTGCTTCAAGACTTGCTGCATTTAAATCTGGCATCTTAAGTTCTGCGATTTTTTGAACTTCTGCCTTTGAAATAGTAGCAACCTTTGTCTTATTAGGAGCCGCTGATCCAGATTGAATCTTACAAGCTTTCTTTAATAATACAGCTGCTGGTGGAGTCTTAGTAATGAAGCTAAAGCTTCTATCTTGATAAACTGTAATAACAACTGGAATAATCATTCCGTCCTGATCAGCAGTCTTAGCGTTGAATTCCTTTGTGAATTGAACGATATTTACACCATGTTGTCCAAGTGCAGGACCAACCGGTGGAGCTGGTGTTGCCTTACCTGCTGGAATTTGTAATTTAATATAACCTGTTACTTTTTTCGCCATGATAGCGCACCTCCTAAAAATTGTGGTAATTGCGGGAACTTCCCTCCCACGTGTCTAAACTGAAACTCTGATTCTTTCAACGACGTCTTGTCCGGAATTAGAGTTTTAGGATATCTAAAAATCCAATTTCAACTGCTGTCGCACGACCGAACATTTCCACGTCAATGACAACGGACTGCTTATGCTGGTTAATTTCCTTCACTTCAGCAATGGTTCCTTCCCAAGCTCCGGAAATAACCTTAATGTTATCACCAACTTCAATATCGATTTCGATTTCTTTTTCCTTAATTCCTAGTGGACGAACTTCAGATTCTGTAAGAGGAACCGGTTTTGACCCAGGTCCAACGAATCCTGTAACACCTCTGGTATTACGAACAACATACCAAGTCGTATCGTTCATAATCATGTTAATTAAAACATAACCCGGGAACATCTTCTTGGATACATTCTTCTTTGCACCATTCTTCACTTCCACTACATCTTGTAAAGGAACCTGAACTTCTAAAATCTGGTCTTGCAGCTTTCTGTTTTCAATTGTTTTTTCGATATCTGCTTTTACTTTGTTTTCATAACCTGAATAAGTATGGACTACATACCAATTTGCTTCTGACATATAATCCTCCCTACTTTACTATGAAATTGATACCGTATTGGATAACCATATCAATCACAGCTATGATTACTCCTAAAACGACTGTCACTATAGTAACTACAACGGATTGCTTTGCAAGTTTTTCCTTCGTCGGCCAAATAATTTTTTTGAACTCACCTTTTAGTTCTCGGAACTTACTTCGCTTTAGGGTTGCTGTTTGTTTTTCAGTATCTCCCATTTGAACACTTCCTTTTACTTTGACTGACTACTTAGTTTCTTTGTGCAATGTGTGTGACTTACAGAACTTACAATACTTCTTAGTTTCCATTCTGTCAGGATGTGTTTTCTTCTCCTTAGTCATGTTGTAATTACGTTGTTTACAATCTGTACATGCCAATGTGATCTTTACGCGCACAACTTCCACCTCCAATGTGTTTTAATACTAATTTAAGGCATAAAAAAAAGACCTCTTCCATTGCCATAATAGAATAACACAGGCCTCATAGTTTAGTCAAGCAGTTTTTACAAATAATTTCGTCACTTTTCTAATGAAAAACACCACTTTTTTCCTATAATTATACTAGACAATCCTTCTAAAAACATTTATAATATAGGTAAATATTAAAAGTGGGGGACTTTGGTTTGCAAAAACACAAAGTGCATAGCAACCCGTAGGTGTCATTACTATGAAAGGAGGCCGTTTTATGAATTTATTAAGTTCTTATAATTACTACACCCAGGCATTCAGCCAGATATACACCAAACCAACTACCAAATATGATACCCACAAAAGTACGGAATTAAAGAATATTTATAAAAAAATGGTATCTACCAATAAACAGTCTCCTCTTTATAAAATCACACTTTCAGAAGATACCCAGAATTATGTTCTTGGGATTAAAAGTGCAGCAGTGGAACTAAAAAATTTATCTTCTTTTTTGTCTGATGCAGATGACCCTATTTACGAAGACAAGACCTTATACTCTTCTGATGTGAACTTTGTAAAAGCAAGGCTCACCACAGAGGATTACTCCAAGGTACCCCAGAGTCTTTCCTTTGAAGTTCAGTCTCTTGCTACTTCACAGAAAAATGAAGGTAAGATGCTGTTAAAGGATTCCGCCAGCATTCATCCTGGTACTTATACCTTTGCAATCACCAAAGAAGATGAAACCTATCATTACCAGATTACTACGAAGAAAACAGATTCCAACCAGACTATCATGAAGAACTTAAGAAACTTTATCAACCAGTCTGACATTGGTATCAAGGCTTCTATAAAATACGAAAATGACCGTTGTGCCATGGTTTTGGAATCGGAACGCACCGGTACGGAATTTCAGCTTTCAGACATTTCACCTTCTACCGGAATCGTATCCAGCATGAGGTTGAATAAAATTGTTTCCGAGGCATCCTGTGCAGAGTTTACCATTAATGGAGACCCGAAGGTGTCTGCTACCAATGAAATTACCATTAATAATTCCATAGAAATCGATTTATTAGCACCTACCAGCAAAGCCGTTTCCATCGATTTAGGTCTTGACAGCACAAGAATCATCGAAAAGGCGAAGGAATTTGTATCTTCTTATAATTATCTGAATTCTCTTGCTACCGAACACTTAGACACTCAGAAAAGTGCGAAAAGATTACTGTCAGATATTGTATCTGTTTCTGAACAGAACAAAGACGCCTTAGAACGGGCCGGTCTTATGTTAGAAGAAGATGGTTCCATCCGTGTAGATGAAGCTTTGTTAGTGCAAGGCATAGAAAGCGGAGAATTCATTGATTTATTCGCAGATATTTCATCTTTTAAAAATGACATTATTAAGAAGGCAGACGCCTTATCCTTAGACCCAATGTCTTATGTGGATAAGAAACTTCTGACCTACCCAAATTTTAAGCATTCCTTCCCAAATCCATACATGCCATCCATGTATACCGGAATGCTGTATAATCAGTATGTATGATATCAAGTCAAACGTCAAAAATACTCCCTACATAAATAGGGAGTATTTTTTATATTCATCTTAAACTTAAACCACACTGATTCATGGCACATCTTGAGAATCTGAGATAATTATTTACTTTCCAATAACTTATTCACACCAGCAAGCTTTACGCACAAACAGAATAATTCAATCGCCTGACTTAATTCATCCACAGATGGATACGTTGGTGCAATACGGATATTGCTGTCTTTTGGATCCTTCTGATAAGGGAAAGTTGCTCCTGCTCCTGTCATGACAACACCAGCTTCTTTTGCAAGACGAACTGTTTCTTTTGCACATCCGTCTAATGTATCCAAAGCAATAAAATATCCACCCTTTGGACTACACCAGTTTGCAAGACCGGTATCTTTTAATTCTTTATCCAGCTTTTCTAATACAAGAGAGAACTTAGGTTTTAATTCCTCTGCCAATTTTGCCATATGAGCCTTAACATTTTCAGCTGTCTTAAAGTATTTTACATGACGTAACTGATTTAATTTATCATGACCAATGGTTTGAATGGTCATATGACTCTTAATTTCCTTAATATTCGCATCGCTGGCTGCCATCATGGCAACACCTGCACCTGGGAATGTAATTTTGGAAGTGGAGAAAAAGTACATAATACGGTCTTCATTTCCACTCTTCTTTGCTTCATCAAAAATATTTAGTAATGATACCTCTTCAAAAATAGGATGTACGCCATATGCATTATCCCAGAAAATTCTAAAATCAGATGCTGCTGTTTTCATGGATGCCAGTCTCTTTACGGTTTCATCACTATAGCAGATTCCCTGTGGATTCGAATACAACGGAACACACCAGATACCTTTTATGCTGTCATCCTTCGCCGCCAACTCTTCCACTACATCCATATCTGGTCCATCCTGAAGCATAGGAACTGTAATCATCTCTACACCTAAATCTTCACATATAGCAAAATGTCTATCATAACCTGGAGCCGGACATAAAAACTTTACTTTATCTAATTTACACCAAGGTGTACTTCCTAATGCACCAAATAAAAACAATCTGGTAAAGGAATCATACATTAAATTCAAACTTGAGTTTCCACCAACAATGATATTTTTTTCTTCAATTCCTGTCAAATCAGAAAAAATCTTCTTCATTTCAGGAATACCATCAAGAACACCATAGTTTCTTGCATCTAAACCAGCCTCAGTAGTATATTCTTCCAAAGAGGCAAGCAGACCATTGGTAATATCAAGCTGGGTTGGTGCAGGCTTTCCTCTTGACATATCCAAAGATAAATTTGCCTTTACATACTTATCATATTCTGTTTCCAGTTCTTTCTTTAATGCCAATAATTCTTCTTTTGAATACTCTGTTATTTTAGCCATTTTTTTCTTTCCTTTCTTAGCTATGTGAAATCCAAAACCCAATTCACACTTTTCCTAATGATTTTACTTTTAAATTTAAAATGTGTCAATATTTCATAGATAAAAATTCATAGTTTTTTTTATTTATAATTCTATTTTTACATTAGTTTCCACATATTTCCATTTACATATCGTATTTTCTGCCCATTTACCCTTCTTTCCGTTTCATTTCATTCACCAAATCACAAAAATATCATATATTGTAATGAAATATTATTTTTGGGGGCGTATTTTGTTTTCTTATGACTTTGGAATTTTTCCTTTTGACAAGAGATATGATTATTTGGAACAACTGCTAGGTTCTCTTGGAAGTGTTTTTAGAATCACCAAACTACAGCAATGCGAATTGGCAAAACACTTAATTTTACCCATTCCATTTTCAAAGACAAATTTAGAGCCCAAAAGTTTTTGCCACTCATTAAACTCCAATCAGACTGTATGGGGCGGGTTATTGCCTGATTATGTTACTGATTTTTGTCACCATCACGGAATCTACTGCTATGATTTCATGGAAAATGATTCTGTTGCAATCTATAATTCCATTGCTACAGCAGAGGGAGCTATCTGTGAAGCTATCAAAAGAAGTGATAAAAATCTTCATAATACAAACTGTCTTATTGTGGGTTATGGTCGATGTGGCAAAACCCTGGCACATAAACTATATGGGTTGGATGCAAATGTAAGCATTTGTTCCACCAAAGATTCCCATATTAGCGAAGCTTATACTTTTGGGTATCACGTTGAGAAAACCTCTTTCCTTCCACATATTGTACAAAATTATGATTATATTTTTAACACTGCACCAAAGATTCTTTTTACAAAAGAAGTGATTGCAAACTTAAGCAATCAATGTATCTATATAGAGCTTGCTTCCATGCCTTATGGAATTGATTTTAATGAAGCCAAAGCTCAAAATAAAAAAGCATTTCTTTGTTCAGGACTCCCTGGAATCTATTCTCCGGAATCCTGTGCACAGATTTTATTTCAATATATAAAGGAAGCGATGTAATTTTGTCCATAAATGGTTTAAAAATAGGGATTGGTCTTACAGGATCTTTTTGCACTTTTGAAAAAACCTTTCAACTGCTGAAGCAATTAAAAGAAGAAGGTGCCATAGTAACCACCGTGTTCTCTCCCCTTTCCCAGACAATAAAATGCCGTTTTGGAAACGGAGAAGAATTCTTGGAACGTGCTTATGAAATTACCGAAAAATCACCTATTACTACCATAGCCGGAGCAGAACCCATCGGTCCAAAACACATGTTTGACATCTTTTTGATACTGCCCTGCACCGGAAATACCCTTGCAAAATTAGCAAATGGAATCGTAGACACCCCGGTTCTTATGGCAGCAAAAAGTCATCTTCGAAATGGAAGTCCTTTGTTACTTTCTGTATCCACCAACGATGCTCTTAGCATGAATTTTAAAAATATAGGACTATTAATGAATATGAAGCATATCTTTTTTGTACCTTTTGCACAGGATAATCCTGAAGCAAAACCTAACTCATTGATTGCGGACTACGATATGCTGATTCCAAGCATCGACGCAGCATTAGAGAACAGACAGTTACAGCCTGTTCTATCACAAACAACAGAAAGGAAGTGAAACTCTATGTGTGGTATTGCAGGTTTTGCTAACCTGAACGATAATTTTCAAAATAGAGAAATCCAATATCGAAATATTATTGATAAAATGAAAGACTCCCTTGGACACCGTGGGCCTGATGACAGAGGAACTTATCTTGGAAAACATGCGGTTTTAGGTCATACCCGACTTAGCATCATCGACTTATTAACCGGCCATCTTCCACTAACCAGAATGTTTCGTGGTGCAAAGTTTACGATTACCTACAACGGCGAACTTTATAATATGAAACCTTTAAAAAATGAACTGATAAAATTAGGCTATGATTTTATCACCAGCAGCGATGCGGAAGTAGCACTGATTGCATACATTGCTTATAAAGAAGAATTTATCACAAAATTAAATGGTATTTTTGCTTTCGCTATTTATGATGAGGAAAAAGAAAGTCTCTTATTATTCCGAGACCAGTTAGGCGTGAAACCTTGCTTTTATGTTTATCAAAATGATACTTTGTACTTTGCCTCAGAAATCAAGGCATTGTTTGCCCATCCTGACATTCATCCTGTTCTGGATTCCAAAGGGCTTACGAAACTACTGGCCCTTGGACCTGCCAGACCTTGTGGAGATGGCATTTTTCAAAATGTATTAGAAGTCCTTCCCGGACACTATCTGGAATTTAATAAAAACGGACTTTTTGACCATTGCTATTGGACTTTAAAGGCCAGACATCATAAAGATTCATACAAAGAAACCGTAGAAAAAGTCCGTTTTCTTCTGGAAGATGCTGTGAAACTTCAGTTACTGTCCGACGTTCCCATCAGTACCTTCCTATCCGGCGGTATTGATTCCAGTATTGTAACCGCTATCGCCGCAAGGGAATTAAAAAAAGAAAGTACACCCTTAAGCACCTATTCCTTTGATTTTACGGATAATCAAAAATATTATCAGCAAAACTCCTTCCAACCGAGTTTAGACCGGCCTTTCGTGGATATTATGGTAAATGAGTACCATACAAACCATACTTATCTGGAATGTGACTATACTTCATTATTCGACCATCTGGTTCCAGCCACCCTGGCAAGAGATTTTCCTTGTATGGCGGATGTAGAAGCTTCTTTGCTTTATTTTTGTAAACTGGTTTCCAAAAATCATAAAGTAACCCTGACTGGCGAATGTGCCGACGAAATCTTCGGGGGCTATCCATGGTTTTTAAGATATCAGACAGAAGAATTTGACAATTTTCCGTGGTCAAATGACATGTCCTCCCGTACTTTATTATTAAATAATGATCTTGCACAACTTCCACTTTTAGAATGTTCTAAAGAACATTATCTAAATACCTTATGGGAAGCTCCAATTTGCGAAGAAGATACGGAAAATAACAAAATCCGACAGATATCTTACTTAAATATGCGCTGGTTTATGATTACTTTGCTGGAAAGAATGGATCGAACCAGTATGAACAGCGGATTAGAGGCTAGAGTACCTTTTGCTGATTATAGAATCGTAGAATATCTTTATAATATTCCGTGGGAAATGAAAGCCCATAATGGCAAAGAAAAAGGATTATTACGGGATGCCTTTTCGGATTTATTACCAGAGCAAATTCTAAACCGGAAAAAAAGTCCTTATCCTAAAACTTATCATCCAGCCTATGAAATGCGTTTAAAAGAAGAACTTTTAAATCTTATCAAAGACAGCAGTCAACCAATCAACCAGATTCTAGACCGAAAAAAAGTGTTAAAAGTAATGGGAACGGATTTAGATTACTGCCATCCTTGGTATGGTCAGCTTATGGCAGGACCACAGCTATTGGCTTATTATATTCAGATGAATGCATGGCTGAAGGCAATCGACCCAACCTTTGTGTGACCTAAACTATTACAAAAAACTGCCCCTGCAAGCACAACTTGCTAAGGGCAGTTTTAATATATAGCAAATCTCGTGAATTGCTTATTACACAATAAATGACACACCGTGTCCAGAGAAACAACTGTATCATCATATTCCACTAATTAAGGATATGAATTATCCCGAATTAATCATTGATACTTAAAAACGCTTTATATCCTTTTACTGCTTCTTCTAAATCTTTCTTACTTGTGACTTCCCAAGGAGAATGCATACTTAAAACAGCAATTCCGCTGTCAATTACATTCATTCCATACAATGCCATAATATATGCAATGGTTCCACCACCGCCTGCATCTACTTTTCCAAGTTCTGCAGTCTGATATTTTACATCTGCTTCATCCAATACTTTGCGAAGTTTTGCAATATATTCACCATTGGCATCGTTGGAACCGGATTTTCCACGAGAACCGGTATATTTATTAAATACCAGTCCTTTTCCTAAAAATGCTGCATTTCTCTTGTCAAAAGAACTTGCATATAAAGGATCAAAACCTGCACTTACATCTGAAGACAACATATTTGAATTTGCCAGGGTTCTTCTTAAGGTTAATTCCGAAAATCCTCCCATCAATTCCAATATTTCCGCAATAAAGTTCTCGAAAAATTTAGACTGCATTCCGGTAGCTCCTACACTTCCGATTTCTTCTTTATCTACCAACAAACAGCAGGCAGTTTTCTCTACCTTTTCTGTCTCTAAAAATCCTACAAGAGAAGTAAATGCACAAACTCTGTCATCCTGTCCATATCCGATTACCATACTCCGGTCAAGTCCTAAATCTCTGGATTTTCCAGCTGGCACTACTTCTAATTCCGCTGAAAGGAAGTCTTTTTCTTCCA
The DNA here is from genome assembly GCA_017399685.1 of Lachnospiraceae bacterium. Taxonomy (GTDB): domain Bacteria; phylum Bacillota; class Clostridia; order Lachnospirales; family Lachnospiraceae; genus RGIG1668. The sequence continues at coordinate 79,388 of JAFQBM010000024.1, read as the reverse complement.
TTCCGTATTGTTCCTTTAATATATTTAATATATTTTTCTTAACGGTTTCTTTTTCTTCTTTTCCCAAGCCTTCCAAAGCATCCAAACCAATTAATACATCCAGATGTTCGCCTTCAATTACCTTAGCAGCTTTCTTTTCCATCTGCTCTCCTGCCAAATGAATCAGTAAATCCGTAATGCAAAAAACAGGATCTTCTTCTTTCTCACCAATGGAGATTTCAACAATCTCACCATCTTTTTTCGCAACCACACCATGAATAGCTAAAGGTAGTGTAACCCACTGGTATTTCTTAATTCCACCATAATAATGGGTATCAAAATACGCAAATCCACCTTCTTCATATAATGGATTCTGCTTTAAGTCTAATCTTGGAGAATCAATGTGCGCCCCAAGGATATTCATTCCCTTTTCCATTGGAGCAGTACCAATCTGAAACAAAGCTATGGCTTTCTTCATATAAGTGGCATAAATCTTATCTCCGGCTTTAAGAGGTGTCTTATTTTCAATAAAATCAGTTAAATCCTTATATCCTTTTTCTTTTGCCATCTCTACCGCACGGGTAACACATTCTCTCTCTGTCTTTCCCTGGTCTAAAAATTCTTTGTATTCTTTTGCGATATCCATTTCACATCACCCTTTCTAATTCCATTCTTAATATTGATATTTTGCTACAAAAACGACAGATATATGAATATATATCTGTCATTTTCCATGTTATTGTCTTACTTTAATATGAACTTCGCGTAATTGTTGTTCTGAAACTTCTCCCGGAGCCCCACACATTAAGTCCTGAGCATTACCATTCATCGGGAATGCAATCACTTCACGAATGTTTTCTTCATTTCTTAAAAGCATAATCATACGGTCTACACCAGGAGCCATACCTGCATGTGGTGGTGCACCGTATTGGAATGCATTGTATAATGCACCAAATTTATCTTTTAAATCTTCTTCCTGATATCCTGCAATTTCAAATGCCTTAACCATGATATCAAGATTATGGTTACGAACCGCACCGGAAGATAATTCCACACCATTACATACAATATCATACTGATATGCAAGAATATCTAATGGGTCTTTTGTATTTAATGCTTCTAATCCACCCTGAGGCATAGAGAATGGGTTATGGGTAAAGATAATCTGCTTCGCTTCTGCATCGTATTCAAACATTGGGAAATCATTGATAAAACAGAAACGATACGCATTCTTTTCTAATAAATCCAAGCGTTCTCCTAATTCTGTACGCAACTGGCCTGCATATAAAGCAGCCTTTTCTTCTTTATCTGCTATAAAGAAGATAGTATCCCCTGGTTCCAATCCTGCGATTTCAGCAATTTCTCCCTTTTTCTCCTCTGGGATAAATTTATCGATTGGTCCCTTATAACTTAAATCTTCTTTTACTTCTAAGTATCCTAAACCACCCATACCGATGGAAGTAGCAAATTTCAATAATTTTTCATGGAAGCCCTTAGACATATCTGCATGTACCTTAATAGCACGAACGGTCTTTCCATGGAATGGTTTGAAGGTACATTCCTGGAAGAAATCTGTCACATCCACGATTCTTAATGGATTTCTTAAATCCGGCTTATCTGTACCGAATTCCAACATTGCCTGACGGTAGCTGATAACAGGATAAGGTGCTTTGGTTACACTGGCGCCTTCTGGAGCAAACTTTTCAAAAGTAGCAGTTAATACTTCTTCTCCTACACGGAACACATCTTCCTGGGTCGCGAAACTCATTTCAAAGTCTAACTGATAGAATTCTCCCGGTGAACGGTCCGCACGGGCATCCTCATCACGGAAACAAGGAGCAATCTGGAAATACTTATCAAATCCAGAAACCATTAATAATTGCTTATATTGTTGTGGCGCCTGTGGTAACGCGTAGAACTTTCCTTTAAATTTACGGGAAGGTACGATATAGTCTCTGGCTCCTTCCGGTGAAGATGCACATAAAATAGGAGTCTGAATTTCCAAAAATCCCATTTCTGTCATCTTTTGTCTTAAAAAGCTGATAACCTGGGAACGGAACACGATATTGTCCTTCACTTTCTTATTTCTTAAATCTAAGTAACGGTATTTTAAACGAAGGTCTTCACGGATTTCCTTCGAAGTCATTACTTCAAAAGGAAGCTGCTTATAAACCTTACCTAATACTTCAACTTTATGTGCTTCTAATTCAATCGTACCAGTAGGTATCTTATCATTATATGTTTCTTCATCTCTATGTTGAATTAAACCTTCTACACTGATACAGTCTTCTTTATTTAATCCGTTCAATAAGCTGGTATCACGCATAACCACCTGCATAATTCCATACATATCTCTTAAATCAATAAAAGAAACTCCACCATGGTCACGGATATTTTCTACCCATCCGGCTATTTTCAAAGTCTGTCCTACATTAGACTCTGAAATCTGGTCCATTGTCATGTTACGATAAATGTTTGATGTGTTCATAAGTTCTTCCTTTCTTTTTTTGAAATAAAAAAATTCGCCCTAAACATAATGTTCAGGACGAACAAATAATGTCCGCGGTACCACCTGACTTACTGATTTCCAGTCACTTACCGGTCTAAAACCTTGTTGTGTTACGTACAACTACGTCGCACCTACTAATAATCTGTTTTTACGTTCGGATTGCAGCTCTTAAGTGTTATTCATGTAAATTCATTCTGTGAGGATTTCACCCTCCCTCACTCTCTGGAAGCGATAATTTACACTACTTCTCTTCGTCATAGCCTTTTATATTTACCAATGCCGTCATTTTCCCAAAAACGACATCGTCTCATGTTCCATATTATATCTCAGCCTTTTTCCCTTGTCAAGTTTCTTCCTTAATCAAGTCTTTGATTACTTCCCCTGCAATGATTAACCCTGCCACAGAAGGAACGAAAGCAATGCTTGCAGGAACCGGACGTTTTCTTTCCTTATTACCTGCATCTTCTGAAGTAACAGAATCCACCTCCTGTTTTATAGGGATTTCCTGAGAATATACTACTTTCAGCTTTTTTACACCTCTGTTTTTTAATTCTCTTCTCATGACCTTTGCCAAAGGACATACCTGTGTCTTATAAATATCAGAAATTTCCAATCTGGTAGGGTCTAATTTATTTCCAGTACCCATACTGCTGATTACCGGCACATGAGCAGCCTGTGCTTTCATAATGATTTCAATTTTTCCAGAAACAGTGTCAATGGCATCCACCACATAGGAATAATCTTCAAACCGAAACTCACCTGAGGTTTCAGGCAGAAAAAAACAATTATGAGTATGCACCACAGCATCCGGATTGATGTCCAAAATACGCTCTTTCATAACATCCACCTTGCTTTTTCCTATGGTTTTATGAGTGGCAATAATCTGGCGGTTTAAATTACTAAGACAAACCGTATCGTTATCAATTAAATCAAATTCTCCGACTCCGCTGCGGGCAAGAGCCTCTACAACATAACCACCAACTCCGCCCAAACCAAACACAGCTACCCGTGCATTCATCAGAGACTGCACAGCGGATTCACCTATTAATAACCCTGTTCTCGAAAATTGTTCCAGCATCATAACAACTCCTTTTCACTGTACTAGTATAGTATTTCAAACTTCATACTGTTTCATTCAGCGAATTCGTAAGTATTTTAATTTCTGATATTATTATTTTTCTTTTAAATCTTATCTTTCATCTAAAGGAACGTAATTCATATGTTTGGCAACACTCTTATATGCCGGACGAATAATCTTTCCTTCATTAATTAATTCTTCTAATCGATGAGCACTCCAACCGGAAATTCTTGCAATGGCAAAAATCGGTGTATAAAGTTCTAATGGCAGACCTAACATGGAATATACAAATCCACTATAAAAATCTACATTCGCACTGACACCCTTATATATTTTTCTTTCTTTTGCAATTACCTTTGGTGCAAGACGTTCAATTGCTTCATATAAAGCAAATTCTTCCTTTCGATTCTTTTCCACAGACAATTTCTCCACAAAAGACTTAAATACCTTAGCTCTTGGGTCAGAAATTGAATATACAGCATGCCCCATACCATAAATTAAGCCTTTTTGGTCAAATACTTCTTTGCGAAGTATTTTTAGTAAATACTCTTCCAAAGCTGATTCATCCGTCCAGTCAGAAATATTTTCCTTAATGTTAGATATCATTTCCATTACTTTGAAATTCGCACCACCATGTTTTGGTCCCTTTAAAGAACCAAGGGATGCAGCTACTACAGAATAAGTATCGGTACCGGAAGAAGTAACCACGTGGGTAGTAAAGGTAGAGTTATTACCACCACCATGTTCTGCATGTATTACCAATGCAAGGTCTAAAATTCTTGCTTCCAGTTCCGTATATTTACTGTCTTTTCTTAATGTGTATAAGATATTTTCTGCTGTTGATAATTCCTTTTGAGGCGGATGAATAATAAGACTTTCACCCTCAAAATAATGGCTGTATGCCTGATAACCATAAACAGATAGCATTGGGAAATTTGCAATCAACTGTATACATTGTCTTAAAACATTTGGAATTGTAATATCATTTGCCTTTTCGTCATATGAATACAAGGTTAAAACACTTCTTGCTAATGTATTCATCATATCTTTACTTGGCGCCTTTAATATGATATCCCGCACAAAACTAGGAGGCAGGGAACGGTAATCTGATAAAATTCCTTTAAATTCATCCAACTGCTTCTTTGTCGGAAGTTCACCGAATAATAATAAATATGTTGTTTCCTCAAAGCCAAAACGTTTTTCCTTTGTAAAACCTGCCACTAAATCCTCAATATCTACACCATGATAATATAACTTTCCTTCACAAGGAATCATATCATCGTCTTCTACAATATAAGATTGTATCTTTGAAACTTCTGTTAATCCGGTTAATACGCCTTTTCCACTTAAGTCTCTAAGGCCCCTTTTTACCTCGTATTTACCATATAGTTCAGGATCAATACTGCCATTTTCTATACATTTTTGCGATAACTTCACAATTTCCGGCGTAACTTCCGAATAATTCATTTCCTTCATTTTACTCCTCCATGTTACAATTCTATTCTTTGACTTCGATTATTCCCCTAATCCATCTTCAATCAATTTAATGATTCCTGCCAAAGCAGCTTCTTCATCCTCACCTTCACAAAATACTTCGATTTCATCTCCACATTTTACGCATGCTGCCAAAACACTCAGCACACTTTTTGCATTTGCAATGCTGGTACGAATCTTAAAAGTAATTTGTGATTTAAATTTTAAAGACTCTTTACATAATAATCCGGCTGGTCTTAAATGTAATCCTTCTGCATTTTTTATTGAAACTTTTTGTGATACCATGGTAACTCCTCCAATTATATATTATTTTTGTTCTACCGTAACTACGGCATTTAAACTAGTTTTTATTTTGACTCCATCTACTTCCTTTAATTGTATTGGCATAATGTTATCCTTTGATTCCCTTAATACCGTACAATCAATATATGGAGCTAAATCACTTAATTCTAACTCATTTAAGGTTTTATCATTTCCTGATACCCTTAAAGTAAATTTTTGTTCTTTGATTTTATAACTATACTTATCATTAGCATTTTGCAATAAAATATCATCCTGTGTGAATTCAAATACTTTTTCAGAGGCTTTTCGAATCTTTACCGTTACATTAACGACTGTAGCGGAATCTGCAGGATATACACCGTCCGGTAAATAATCAGAAATATCAATAGATGGTTCAAAATCTCCGCTTAAGCCCGAAACATCAATGTCCTTAATTTCTATTTTTGAAATCTGTTTTAAATCTTCTTCCAGACCTGCCACCAAAATAGTTTTTGGCTCGTATTCCAAGGAATCTACTACATATCCGTCCTGAACCATTCCCACATAATCCACCTCAACATCGACTTCCTTGGTTTTAAATATCTTCATGCTGATAGTGACACTGTCAGAACTCACCTTAAGTCTTTCTGCACCAACTACTTCATCTCCATCTGAATCTACCAGAATCGGTGTAGAAACCAGTTCAAAATCTTTATAAACATTGCTTACATTCACATAAATTCTTGCTTCTTTTACCTTTTTTACCAGACTCTGGGCTCCGGTTACTTCAATAATATTCGGTGATTTCACAATTACCTTATCACTGCCCACAGCGTATCCATTGGCAGGAGTTCCCTGAGTTACAATGGTTACAGGCACCTGCTTGGTTTCTTTTTCTTCCAATTCTACTTTTAAAGTATCATTACCGTTACAAGTTATGGTAATTTCATCTTTCAGACTTGACTTCGTTGGAAGAACCTGAATCTTCACTGCATAGACATCCGATAACTTACCTAAATCAGCGGTAGCAATAAAATCGTTGCTGCTAAGCTGGTCTAACACCGTTCTTCTTCCTTCCACAGTGATATCCACTGTACTGCCCTCTACAATTTCATAAACCTTATCAATCTCAGAAATTTCATCTTCATTAATCACCTGAACTTTAATGTCCTTAAAATCCCTGGTAATAATCAGATCTTCTGTATTGACAACCAAAAGCCATAGCATAATTGCAAATAAAACAGATATTATTTTTATTCCTGCATTATTTAACAGCTTTTCCTTCATACTTGCTTCTACCCTTCCATAATTTAAATTTCTTTACATCAATGGAACGTTTTTGGATATAAGATAATTTATTCCTAACATTATCTCCATCCACGTTTCGAATCAACTCGCCACCAATAGCCAAAGAAACTTTTCCCGTTTCCTCGGAAACAATAATGGTAAGACTGTCGGACACTTCGCTGATACCGATTCCCGCTCTATGTCTTGTTCCTAATTCCTTATTAATACTTAGATTCTCTGACAGCGGAAGATAACAGGTAGCTGCTACAATTCTATTTCCACGAATGATAATCGCTCCATCATGTAACGGAGTATTGTGTTCAAAAATATTAATTAGTAATTGGGAACTTATCTTTGAATCCAATGCAATCCCTGTCTTTTCGTACTCTCCCAGCACTACTTCCTGTTCAATTACAATCAAGGCACCTGTCTTTGTTTTTGCCAGTTCGAAGGTTGCTTTTACAATCTCCGTAATCGTACGGTCGGTAAAACGCTCTTTTTTATCCTTCTGGTCATCAAAGGAAAAAATAGACGCTAATGTGTTTCTTTGCCCCAGCTGTTCCAAAGCTCTTCTAAGTTCCGGCTGAAACACAATAATAATAGCAATAATTCCAACACTAATAGTATTCGAAAATATCCAGATAATGGTGTTAAATCTAAACACCGTCGCAACCGCCATAAAAATCATTAATACCAAAATCCCACGAAACAACATCCACGCTCTGGTATTCTTAACCCATTTGATAACATAATAAATTACAACACTTATGATTGCTATTTCAACTATATCCGATATTCCAATTTTGGGTAACGCCAACCACTCAAAATTGTTTTGAATAAAATTAAAAATTTTATCCATATTCACCAACCCCAATTATTTTTTTACTTTCTAGCCTGAATTTTCTTAATATTTATATTCTCTTCCGAAACTTTTATCTTAGGTACAGCCTTTACATAATAGTAATAATCATCATCTTCAAATTGTACCAGTTCTGTTCTGGAATAATCCACAACCCCTTTGAAAAATTGTACCACCACCGCAAGTAATCCTGCCAGTATATTTCCCAAAAGAACAGAACCTATCATAATTTTAGTATCTAAGACAGTTCCTCCAATCAAGAACAATAAAACGCTTACTACAATGGCTGCAGCAATGGCAATATACCAGGAATAACTCATAGATAAACGATAAATAAAATAGAATACTGCTAACACAACACAAAAAGTAATCACAGTAAGAAAGAATTCTTTATTTTCCATTAACTCTGTTATGATATACGAAAAAGGCTGAAATGTTTCATCCCCTGATTTAGTACTTAGTAATACAGAAACGTCCTTGGCAGCAAGGCTGAAATAATAAATGACAATGCCTGTTATCATGGCAAAAACTCCAGAAAGTCCAACCGTCATTCCCACCACAATCGGCACCAGATATGGAACTTTGAATAAGAACAATGCTGCTGTCAATACGATTATGTAACCGTAATTTGGAGTAAATCTCAAGCATAAAACATACAAAAAGACATAAAGAATTAAAAATAACAATGCTGTATCCAAGGAAAGGCTGGTTAAATGTAATAAAATAACCAATCCAGACACAAGCGCAAAAAAACCTTGTGAAAATAATGCACAAAGCAAAGATAATCCTAATACAATTACTATATTATTTGCCAAGCTGGAATAACCAAACAACTTATTTAAGGAAAAAAATAAAATTAATCCAAAAACAAATTTCGCAACCGGCACTAATACTGTATCATTCTTATGACAAAACTCTCTTAACTTATCCTTAAAAATCAGTAAACTCATCATCGTTTATTACCACACCTTTATTCTTTTTTAGTTCTCCTATGGCTTCCTGTTCATACTGCTCATTCAGAAGCTTCAGATTTTGATAGTATTCCTTTATGTTGGGTTTTATTCTATCATAACGAATATTATATACAATTAAAGATATAATAAAATAAACCAAAATCCAAATACCATACAAAATTAGTATATCTTTCGCAATCGCCATATAATCCAAAGTATTAATCTGCTCAAGTAAAGATTCCATTCCCATCAAAACCACTGCAGCACCAATCATAACAAATGCTATGGTAGCATAAACTAAAGACTGTAATGTATGATATGTAACAAAATCAATCTTATAATATTTACTCATTCTAATCTGACTTTTTCCCTGGTTCTTTTCGTATATGGCAATTCGGGTCATGTTCTTTACTCTCTCTTCATTAATCATAACTCGGCCTCCCATTCTATTTTATTTATTGTAACATAATTTTTCGAAAAAACATAGTATTAATTTTTAATGCTCCTACATTCGTTTTTAGCACATAAATGATAAAAGACAATCCTATGGACTGTCTTTTATCCGAATCTGACCAAAAACTTATATCTTGCTCCCGCTTATCCCTGCAAAACTTCTTCCTTGCAAAAGATATGTACTTTCTCTACACGCTTTCCAGCCATCTTTTCCACTTTAACTTCTAAGCCCTGGCTTTCAAAAGAATCACCTTCTACAGGTATTTTCCCTAACATTTCCATAATCCAGCCGTTTACAGTCAGTACTTCCATTTCCATCTTTTTATCTAATGTATCAAATAATTTCTCTACATTTGCTTTTCCTGAAACTATATATTCACATTCCGATAATTGTTCAATTTCATGAACAATCTCATCATGCTCATCCCAGATTTCTCCAACCAATTCCTCCAAGATATCTTCTAAAGTTACAATACCGAACATGCTGCCGAATTCATCCACGATTACAGCAAAATGAAGTTTCTTTTGTTGTAATTCCTTCATTAAATCATCAATTCTTTTATTTTTCGTAATATATACTACCTGACGTAAATTATCACGAATCTCTGCATCTGTATGATAGATATAATTGTGAAAATCTTTTTGATACAAAATACCAACAATATGGTCGATATCCCCTTCATAAACCGGAAGTCTTGAAAAGCCTGTTTCCCTAAATACCTGAGCAACCTCTTCTTTGGTCATATCTACAGAAACAGAGATAACATCAATTCTTGGAGTAAAAATATCTACTGCTTCTAATTCATTAAACTCAATCGCACTTCGAATCAAGGTACTTTCCTCTTTGTCAATACCTCCACCCTGTTCTGCTTCTTCCACAATGGTAAGTAATTCTTCTTCTGTAATACCTTTGTCATCTGATACTTTAAATATTTTAGATAAAAGTTTCTTCCATTGAACAAACAGAAAGTTTATCGGTGTTAAAATTACCATTAAAGCATTTAGTAAAGGTGCCGAAAACATAGCGAACTTTTCCGGCGATTCTTTTGCAATACTTTTTGGTGATACTTCACCAAAAATCAATACCACAATAGTAATAACGATAGTGGAAACACTTGCTCCCATTTCTTCTCCCAGCAATTCTACAAAAAGGATAGTCGCAAGAGAAGTACATAATATATTTACTATATTATTACCAATCAGAATCGTAGACAACATACTATCATATTTCTCTGACATCCTTAACACTAATACAGCTTTTTTATTTCCCTTTTCTGCCATATTTTTCATTCTGATTCTGTTCAAAGATGAAAATGCCGTTTCTGTCGCCGAAAAATATGCTGACATTACAATACAAAATAAAATAATTATAAGTGACCCCGTATCCATAATATTAATCCTTTCTAAAATAAACGATACATTTTTAATTTCTTTTTTTGCACAAAAAGACATAACCACACTATTTAAGCGAGGCTATGTCTTTTTATTATTTATTATTTTCATCTGATTCGCGTCGCCGTCTGTACTCTCTGACATAATAATCCTCCATGTGCCGCTCAACAAAACTGATAATCCGCCTTGTTTCGCTGAATTCCTTACTTGTATTAAACATACTACACCATGTTATGTGAATAACACTTACAAGCCAACATTCTAGCAAAAAACGCTTTCCATGTCAATACCGGCACACATAAAACAGTTCCATCACAGTAACTTACCAATTATTTAACGTCATTTAAATATTGAACGCCTTTTTTTCAAACTCTTGTATCGGCATTGGTTTTGCAAAATAATATCCTTGAATCAAATCACATCCCTGTTCTGCCAGAAAATCCACCTGTTCTTTTGTTTCGATTCCTTCAGCTACAATTTTCATATCTAGTCTCTTTGCCAGACAAATGGCTTCGTTTACAATGATTTTTCCTTTCTCTGTATCCTCTATACCACGGAAGAATTCTGCATCCAGCTTAATCACATCCAATGGCAGTTCTTTTAAGGAATTCAAAGAAGAATAACCTGCTCCAAAATCATCCATAGAAACAGCAAAACCATACTCTCTTAACTTTCTTACCGTTTCCAATAATACCTCTTTATCCTCAAAGAATGCACTTTCTGTCAGTTCTAATTCAATGACTTCATGTGGTACCTGATAAGCATCCACCAACCCGCAAATATGCTCTGCCAAATCATCTTTGGTAAAATGAGCTCTGGACACATTTACAGAAATAGGAACTACCTTTCTTCCTTCCCCAATCCATTCTGCCTGCTGTTTTGCTACTTCGGAAATCATGTAGTCATCTAACTTTAAAATAAAACCATTATTTTCAAAGATAGGAATAAAACGATTAGGTGGTACAAAGCCTTCCTCCGGACTAATCCAGCGAACCAAAGCCTCAGCTCCTGATAATTTTTCTTCTCTGGAAGAATATTTAGGTTGAAGATATACCTGGAATTCTTTACGTTGTAAAGCTTCTTCCATTGTATCTTCCACTTTTCTTTCCCACAACTGTTGTTTCTGCATTTCCTGACTGTACCATCCAATCCATTCTTCACCCTCAGGATGTAAAGCAGACCTGGCAATACTGGCATTATTATACATGGCATCCATATCCATTTTACCGTTATTTATTTCATAAATTCCGGCACAAAAATCAAGCCTTCGTCCCTGTCTTGCTGCTCCAATACCAGCTACGATATTACTTAGTCTTTGCTCTAATCCTTCCTTAGAATCATAACTTAATAACATCGCATAATCTGCTCTGGCATAATGAACCGCAACTTCATTTTTGCTGATTTTACTCTGCAATTCCTGATAAATTAATTCCAGCAAATCCGTTCCCTCTTTCGCACCATAACAGGTACAAAAACTCTGGTACTTGTTCATTCTAATGTGTATCAGGGCATATTTTATTTTGTTCCGAAAACTCTTTCGGATAAATTTTTCCCCTTTTACTTTCAGATATGTCCAATTCTTTCCACCAGTAACCGGATTCAGATATAATAACTGTGTTAGTCTTCTTTGATCCCTTATTAAACCTATAGTGAAAACAATATAGTAAATGGCAAAACCAATTACTAATCCAATGATTGCTATAGCAAATATACCAATACTTGCTACTTCCGATTCTTTGACTGCTATTTCACTTTTCACAAAAACATTCTGATGATTTTCATCCATAGGAGACGCAATCCAAAAACTCAGATAAAGCAGTGGCTTATCAATATCATACACTTCATCATCCGGTGCTAGAAATACATCAATCATTTTTTCTGTATCAAATTTCACCTCTCCATTTTGTGCATATAAAGTATTATCACTTTGCTCTAACAAATAAATCCTACAATCCAAGCCTGTTACTACTAATTCATTCTCTACCTTGGGTTCTGAACTTCCAGATTTTATAATAACTTCATTTTCTTCGTTGCTAATACAAACTTCCTGCACATTGGGCAAAATCCTTTGCATTTCTTTCACAAGCTGAATCAATTCTTCATTGCTTCCCACATTTTCTTCTTCTATGATTTGTGCTACCATTTTGGCATTCTCAGTCGTATATTCCAGTTTATTCGTTGCCAGATTTACCAAAGACAGAATAAACATACTGCAAATGATAAAAACAAAGGCTGAAATAAATAAAAATAAGGTCAACATAGAAGGCCAGATATTTTTTCTATGTAATCGTCGGATTTTCTTTTCTTTTTGACTACTCATAATTTTTCCTCTCTTATTTTTTTCTCATGCAATTCGTACATATATTCTGTAGCAAACTGAATTTTTGTAGCATTAAAGCCTTCTTCCACTGGGAAAAGGAAGAAGCTGTCATCCAATGTAGACAATGTAATACACTGTCCCTTGTTTCGATAGTTATATTCCGTATGCACGGAAAGACACTGTGCTGTAGACCATACTAAAGTTTCCTCATCTCCTGTCAGATAATTACGAAACGTCAACTGATATCCATCTAAATCATGAATCAAATGTCCTACACCACAAAAGATAAAGTTTTTCGCATTTGGCAAGGCATAGACCTCCACTTTGCAGTCCAAAGAGTAAGTATGATTATTAACCTCTGCTTGCACCTGTTTACGTTGCCACTCATACCAGTCCGGAATATATTGTTCTTCATTTTCCCTTCGCAAGGTACCATATTCATCCATTTCATATTCCACTCCACAATTCTGGCAGAACAATTTATTGTCCTTCGACTCCATCTGAAATTCTACTTTACAACATCTGCACTGATATAGTGGCATATGAAGACCTTCTGCCCGTTTTTTATATGTAACAGCCATTTTTTGTTCCCGCTGCCATGCGTATTCATCGTAAGCCAGTAATTCACTGAGCTTTTCATAAATTTCTTCAACGGACAGCTCACTAACCTCTTGCTTCGTCAGTGCATAAGTCATTTCTGTATGCAATCTTACTTCTTTCCTTTTCGTTAAATTCCAGATAGGGGATTGTAGATAATTTCCCTTCATATTTAAAGTAACCACAGGAACCTTTAGCATTTTCACCAATTTTGCCACCGACATAGGAAGTTTTGAACTGGTTCCTACATTGGCATACCTGGCTTCCGGATAAAACACCAGAATTCCCTTCCGTTCCATAACGTTCTTAATATTCTTAATTAAGGATAAATCATCTACAAACTTTCTCGTTCCCAGACATCCTATCTGGCGATATAACCATTCCCCATAATACTCAAATCCTTCTAGTTCTGATACATAATTTGCCCGATATGGGAACAATGCCAGTGGCGAAACATAAAAATCCGTAAAAGAATGATGAGTTCCTAAAACCAGAAAGGGCGGTTTTATTCCTCGTTTTTCTGATTTTACAATTTTTAATCCTGCCTTCCACGTAATCAGATAACATCCAAGCCATATAAAAGGCATGGCTAATAAATTTTGTTTCGGTGGTATTTTTACTCTGTCAAAAGGTTTTACCACAGGATTCCATTCTTTATCTTTTCTTATATAACGTCGTATCCATGGTAACTGACACAATAGATAGTATAACAGTCCCGTTCCAAGAAAAGAACAGCCTGTAGGAGTAAAGGTAAACAACCAAGAATTATGTATTTCTCCTGTTACTGGATTGTAAATAGCAAGGGAAATGAAAAACCCCGCCACCAGACACAAAAGACCAACAATATTAAATCCCTTTGTATACTGATACGCATTATGTCCTTCCATTTCATAAGCACTTTTTAAATCAATTCTCTGCTTTCTGACAAAGAAGAAATCTGTAAACAATAAAGCTGCCAAAGGCGCATATACACAGGCACTAATGGTAAGGAATGAGCCAAAATACTCTACAATCTTTCCCCATGCGCAAAGCCCTCCTACATAAACTCCAAGAATAATAACCAAAAGCCGGTAATCTGCTTTACGAAAGCTGGATTTTAACATAACTCCATAAAGATACGAACCTACAGCCTGAGTTCCTATATTAGCGAAAGCAACCAGCAACAAAGAAGTTAATCCAAGCGCCGGTACAGACAATGTGGCCATCATCAAAGTAGGGTCATCCACCATTTTTCCGGTTACATACTGCATGGCAATGGCCATAACCGCACCTACTACAACGAAGAAAGAACCTGCCAGTCCCTGACCTAATACGCCGGCATAATAACCTGATTTTTCACTTTTACAAAGACGAGGAATCTCCGCCATGCCTCCTACCAAAGTAATAACAAAAGCGAAGTTTGCTTCGATGGACAGGATATATGGTGTAATATTATTATCATAAGTGGTAGTTTCAGGCTTATAATTCCATATGACTTCTGCAGGTACAGCAGAAAACCCTACAATTACTACTAAAATTCCCACCAACAACAATAATGGCACCAAAATTCTGGTAGTCCATGTAATAGTAGAAACACCCCGATATGCAATAAAAGTTCCAACTATAACACAAAGCAGCCCTAGCATAAGATGGCTTCCATCTGGAAGAGTAACTCCAAACAGACCCAGCAGATTCTCCATAGAAGAGGCAAACAAATCGCAACAAACTGCATACCAAGGAAAATTAATGAGGATAATGACCACTGTCATTACCTTAACACCTTTTTTACCAAATACAGTTCGTAACCATACCCAGATATCAATTCCATATCGTGTGGATAAAATGACCGGGAGCTGATAAACGGCCAACATTAATATGGCGCCTAAAAAGGCACCAATTAACAGCTGTTTAAATCCTACCAGACTTGCCAGATAGGAACCCTGGGTATAACTCCATGTAGCAATACAATAACCGGATAACACCAGCAAAGCATCCAAAAATCCATAGGTACGTTCTTTTCCAAGAACCGGCCAAATGCCACAGTAGACTTCATTTTTAATCTTTTCATTCGTATCCTTCATTTTCTTTTCCCCTCTTATAAAAATGCCCCTGCAATAATTCCTATCAAGCAGATAAACACAATAACGCCCACCTCAATATAATCTCTTTTTTGCATTCGCTTTATGTCCGGCATTCCATTCTCAACCTGTGCTATACGAAGTTCGATTTCCTTTTCAAATTCTTTTTCTGTCATAATTGTATCCCCTTCTTTCCCTCATTTACCTCATATTCCAATACAAAATGATTCATATCATATTGCACTTCCAACCATTCATGTAACAAAATGCTATGATAATTGAACCAAATCTAATATTTCCTGCCTGGAAATCGCTCCTACGGAACGGTTCACTTCCACACCATCTTTGATTACCACCAAAGTAGGAATATTAGCAACCCGAAACTCTTGTGCCAACCCTCGTTCTTCATCCACATTCACTTTTCCAACTACAATTTCTTCATGTTCCTGTCCAATTTTATCAAGAACAGGGGCTATCATACGACATGGAGGACACCATTCCGCCCAAAAATCTAATAAAACCGTCTTAGAATTTTCTATAACTTCTGTTTCAAAATTTTCCTTTGTTATCTTAAGAACTGACATAATTCTTCTCCTTCTTTCGACTTATTTTTTAACATAAATATCAAAAAATCACTTTTACACACAGAACTTTAAATTCTTGTCTTTATTCCCAATTATTTCGCTTCGAAATCCAGACAAGAACGGGATTTTGTATAAGGTCTTACCATATTATCCGCAACTTCTACATGTGCCGGATGAATTGCGTATGCTTTCAATGCTTCTTCGCTTTCAAAAGCAGAATCTAACATTACATCTGCATTGGAAGAAGGTAACGACTCGGTCTGAACATGGATTTCCACTAAACCCGGAATCTTTCCCTTTAAACCTTCTAAGCCTTCTTTCATACCCAATTTTATTTTTTCCTTTTCCGCTTTATCAAATTCATCCTTTAACTGCCATAAAATAATATGCTTAATCATAATTTTTTTCTCCTTCTTGTTTCTATTATTTTGCAAATTCCTTATCTGGAATTAAACCTACATCATCCTATTTCCCTGATTAAGGCGGAGACTAATCTCAACTTAATTATTATATCAAAAAAACGCATAAAATACTACACCCATTCCGTTTTTATCTTTTTTTAAATACAAATTGCAAATTCTCATCTCTTATGATAACATATCTTCAGATAATATTTTGATCTACAACAATAACAAAGGAGATTTGTACTAAAATGAAAAAAATTTATGAAGGAAAAACAAAAGATGTATTTAGCCTTGAAAACGGGAATGTTTTACTTAAATTTAAGGACGACTGTACCGGAAAAGACGGAGTATTTGATCCAGGCGAGAATTCTGTAGGATTAACCATCGAAGGAATCGGAAAAGCGAACTTAGAAACCTCGATTCATTATTTTGAATTGCTTAAGGATGCAGGAATCAAAACTCACTACGTAAATGCTAATGTAGACGAAGCTACTATGGAAGTTCTTCCAGCTACTGTATTTGGTCATGGTCTTGAAGTAATCTGCCGCCTCGTAGCGACTGGAAGTTTTATCCGCAGATATGGCGAGTACATGGAAGATGGTACTATTTTAGAAGGCGGATATGTAGAATGTACATTTAAGAATGATGCCAAGGGAGATCCACTAGTAACCAGCGAAGGTCTTGCTGCTCTTGGAATTATGACTCCTGAAATGTTTGAAAGTATGAAAGAACAAACATTAAAGATTACTAAAATTGTTGCAGACGATTTAAAATCCATTGGTCTTGATTTATGGGATATTAAATTCGAATTTGGATATAACAATAACGAAGTAATTCTAATTGACGAAATTGCTTCTGGTAATATGCGTGTTTACAAAGACGGAAAGATTGTGGACCCTGTTGAATTAACCAAATTAATCTTAAACAGATAAGAAAATTCAGAGTAAACCATAGGTTTTTCAAATACCATTTTATATTAAACAATTTTACAAAAAGCCCATCACTGGCCAGCCAATAGATGCATACTCATCCTTTGACTGGTCAGTAGATGGGCTAAATTTATTCCAAACAAATCCTACCGATTTTCTAAAATAATATCTAAAATTTTGGACACTGAATCTACAATGTATGTTGCACCTGCATTCTCTAATTCCTCATAATTTCCATACCCAAACAACACTCCAATAGAATCCAATCCTACCTGCTTGGCACCAAAAATATCGTGTTCTCTGTCTCCAACCATCACAACTTCTGATAAATCTTCAATCCCCGCCTTTTTCAGTGCATAGGAAATAACATCAGCTTTTTTGCTTCTGACTCCATCCATACTGGCACCTCCAATACAGGCAAAATACTTCGCCAGTTGAAAATGCTCCAAAATCTGGATTGCAAATTCTTCCGGTTTGGAAGTTGCTAAAATCAGCTTACGACCGGAATCATGAAGTGTTTCCAGTAAATCTTTTATTCCTTCATAAACCTCATTTTCAAATAAACCTGTTTCTCGAAAATACTCCCTATAATATTCAACAGACTTTTCTGCCTTTTCCTCTGAAAAACCGTAAAATCTTTCAAAGGATTCCTTTAACGGTGGCCCGATAAATTTATATAATTCACTTCTGTCTCCTTCAATTCCCCATTTTTTCAAAGCATACATTACAGAATTTGTAATCCCAAGTCCTGGGTCAGTCAAGGTGCCATCTAAGTCAAACAGTATTACCTGATACATTTCCTTCTTCCTCCTAAGTTAAAGTCATAATACAACGGCAGACTAAAAAAAATTTTATTTCTTTTTTAAAACTTCAAGCAAATATTCCCAGACACGTTTTGTAGAAGAAATCGATAATTTCTCCTGGGTAGTATGAATCGACATCATATCTGGACCTATCGAAACACAATCCAGACCTTCTATCTTTCCTGTCAGGATGCCACATTCCAATCCCGCATGAATTGCCTGAATCTCCGGAGTTTTTCCATACATAGTTTCGTAAATCCTTACCATATCTTCCCTAAGTTTAGAATCTTTCTTATATTCCCATGCCGGATAATCCCCATGAAGTTGAACCGAACCTCCAAATTGTCTCAAAATAAAATCCAATTTTTGAAGCAGATGCTTTTTCGCAGTCCCTACAGAACTTCGAACAGAAAACCTTAAAGAAAGCTGCTCTTTTCCTAATCTTAATACTCCCAAATTCAAGGAAGTTTCTACCAAACCAGGAATATTGGCACTCATGGTCTGAATTCCGTTCGGCAGTGTGTTTAGCAAGGTAATCACCTTTTGGTTGGTCACCTCATCCAAAACCTCTGTTACCTTTTCCTTTGCTGCCTTCACCTTTACTTTAATGTCCGGGTCTGTAATAGAAAACTCTTCTCTCATTGCCTTGGCAGATTGGTCTACAGTCTTTCGAAATGCTTCTACATCCTTTACCACTACTCTGGCTTTCGTTTCCCTTGGAATGGCATTGTCTTTGTTTCCACCTTCTAATTCTGCCACAAAAACAGGGGTCACTGCAAGGGCTTCCATTAAAATTCTGCCCATTAAAATATTAGAATTTCCTCTTCCCTTGTCAATCTCAGCACCTGAGTGTCCTCCAATTAAGCCTTCCACCACCAGCTCTAAAGTTTCACCCTCTGCCTCTATCCAATTTAAAGGCAGATTACATTCTGCACTACAGCCTCCGGCACAACCCACTAATAAAATCCCCTCTTCCTCTGAATCCAAATTCATCAACCTTTTCCCTTTTAGCATGGAAAGGTCAATGCCTGTAGCACCTTCCATTCCCACTTCTTCCGAAACGGTACAGACAAATTCAATTCTTGGATGTGGGATGGAATCAGAATCAAGCACCGCCAAAGCATATGCCAGGGCAATTCCATCATCTCCACCTAGTGTCGTACCTTTCGCACTAATGTAATCACCTATTATTTCTAACGAAAGTCCATCTTTTTCAAAATCAATGGTACAATCAGGTTCTTTTTCACAAACCATATCCATATGTCCTTGAAGAATCATAGGTTCCACATCTTCATATCCCTTGGCAGCTTCTTTTATAATAATCACATTTTTAAGTTCGTCCTGATAATATTCCAAACCTCTTTCCTTGGAAAAATCCACCAAATAATTACTTATCTTTTCTTCCTTATAAGAAGGATGTGGAATGCTGCAAATCTCTTCAAAATAGTGAAATACTTCCCTTGGTTCCAAATTTGATAAAATACCCATTAAACTGACTCCTTACTTGTTACATTTTTACATATACAACAAAATGATTTTTATGAAGGATTTTTATAAATTGAGATAATCTTTCATAAATAGGCTCCGCTTTCGCTCCAAATTGTTTTTTCACTTCATTCCCGATTTCATAAATCGTTTTTCTTCCATCCATCTGTTCCCAGATAAAACTTCCAAATTCATCCAGTTCGATAAAACTGTATTTTGGACGTTTGAAAAAAATCTGTGCGATTTTATTAAAAATGCCTTTATTCTGAACTTTTATCTCTACCTTTCCTTCTTTATTCTTCTTCCACTCAAATAATACATTCGCTCTTGGAATAAAATCAAGATAATTTTCCTTTTTTTTTGCCATTTTTTCTCTGTCCTCCATTCCATATCTCATGTGTACTACAAGCTCCCACTGCCAAAAGACAACGGGAGCTTGCTCCTTCTTTATTCCGATTTCGCTTCTTTTTTTCCTTTTTTCTTTTTATTGATGAAAAATATCAAAGTAGTACATAATAGTGCAAAAAACACCAGTCCTCCAACGTTGCCCAAATGAATGCCAAATCCATCTTTTAAATTAATGGCATCTCCCAAAGAACCATCTTTCCATGGAATAATTGCAAAGACAGCCAGTAAAATTCCTACCAGTCCTTCTCCTGCAATCAAGCCGGAAGAATACAAGACGCCATTTTCCACCTTTTCTTTTCTTTCTTCTTCTGAAGCAGCTTTCTTCTTTTCAAAGAAGTACCGAATCAAACCACCTATCACCATAGGAGTACTTAAATGAATCGGCAGATAAAGGCCTACTGCAAATGGCAGAACCGGAATTCTTAAGATTTCTACCACGATGGCAATACCAACACCGGCAAATACCAAAGTCCATGGTAAATCACCACCCATAACACCTTCCACTACCATCTTCATTAACGTTGCCTGTGGTGCGGGAAGTTCTGTAGAACCATATCCCCAGGCTGCATTTAATAAATACAGTACCCCGCCAATGGCAATGGCAGAGGAAATAACACCGATTAATTCACCAATCTGTTGTTTATACGGAGTCGCTCCCAGTAAATAACCAGTCTTTAAATCCTGTGAAGTATCCCCCGCAAGAGCCGCAATCACACAAATGACAGAACCTACTGCAATGGATGCCACCATACCTTCCATGCCAATATTTCCAGAAGCTTTTAAAAGAATGGTTGCAATCAGTAAAGTGGCAATGGCCATACCAGACACCGGATTATTAGAACTACCTACTAAACCTACCATACGCGAAGATACCGTAGCAAAGAAGAATCCAAATACAATAATAATAATTGCTCCAATAAAATTTACCGGAATAGCCGGAATCAGCCACATGGCAATGGCCATAATACCAATTCCCAATATTACCAGATTCATAGGGATATCTCTCTCCAAACGGCCATCGGAAGTTTTCTTCTTTCCATAACCTTTCATCGCCTGCCCAAAGGTTTTTATGATTAATGGAAAAGATTTTACCAGACTGATAATACCTCCTGCCGCCACCGCACCTGCACCAATATAACGGACATAGTTTTTCCAGATTCCCCACGCACCTAAAGCAGAAACCGGCTCTGTTGCCGGATAAAGAATGGCATCTCCACCAAATAGTGCAATCAATGGCATAATTACAAACCATGCAATGGTACCACCAGCCAGCAAGTAAGAAGAAACCTGTGGTCCACAGATATACCCTACACCCAGTAAGGCAGGCAGTACATCCATTCCCACCCCGGAGCCTTTATAGCTTTTTATTTCAAAGTCTACTTCACTTGGAAATACTTTTAATCCATCTGTAATAAATTTATACACTGCTGCAATTCCAAGTCCTGCAAATACAGTTCCGGCTTTCGAACCTCCTTCTTCTCCTGCTACTAAAACTTCAGCGCAGGCCTGTCCTTCCGGATATGGCAGTTTTCCGTGTTCCTGAACAATCAATGCACTGCGAAGGGGTATCATAAACAAAACACCCATGACACCGCCAACTATGGCAATTAACGCAATTTCAACCAAAGAAGGACTTACTCCACCTTCTTCATTTGCCCACATAAAAAGAGTTGGCAGGGTGAAAATGGCTCCCGCAGCAACAGATTCACCAGCAGAACCAATGGTTTGTACAACATTATTTTCCAAGATGGAATTTCTCCGTAAAATGACACGAATAATACCCATAGAAATAACTGCAGCCGGTATCGATGCCGAAACTGTCATTCCGACTCTCAATCCCAAATAAGCATTGGCCCCACCAAATATTACAGCTAAAAAGATTCCAAGAATAATGGAAACCGGCGTAAGTTCCGGTAACACTTTATCTGCCGGAATATACGGCTTAAACTCTTGTTCCTTGTTCATTGTTTCATCCTCCTGATTTATTGTTAGTCTTGCTCATTCGGCTGTAATTATACTAAAAAGACCAAGTCTATGTCAAACAACGTAAGACTTGGTCTTCTATCCCCGCAAAGCAAGGATTTTACTTCATTTTCACGATTTTATTTCTCTTTTATCAAGCAAACTGACAAAAGTTACCACTCCAATTTCGCTTCCACATTTTCCCACCTGTACTCTTTATTCTTATTATACTCAATTTAAATATAACTGAATTGTATGGCTTTTTTGTGCAACTTATCCTTAGTCCAATTATCCATTTATGTCCTATCCTTCTTCAAACAGTACCTGTTCCACGATGGCTGCTGCATCTTTGATACAATCCGGACATGCCCGAAGTACCACTCCGGTTTCTACCCCTTTTAATGTTTTACATACGACAGATTGATTCTGTTCTTTAAAACGCTTTACAATCTCTCTTGAAAGTTTATAGGATTCTGCCTTACTATCGGGATGTTCTAAATTCCCACTGCTTCTTTTCATACCTGCAAGTACACAGGCCCCCGTTACAGCACCACAAGTACCTTCCATGCCTCCCATACCAAGCCCTAAAGCTTCTGTAAGTTTAAACATGGTCTCTTCGTCTACTCCTACTAAATCACAATAAGCGCAAGCCACCGCCTGGGCGCAGTTATAGCCCTTTTTATGTCTTAAAATTGTTTCTTCTACTCTGCTTTCCATCTTTTTCCTCCCTTTTCTTCCGAAACTACCCTATCATATGATGTTTTTGATTCTAACAAAGAGTCATTATGCTGTCAAGTTTTCAAAAAATTCCTCTTTTTATCTTTCAATTCATAAAATAAACCCTTCAAACTGATAATTTGTTTTAATTTTCTATATATTTTTCTTATATTTTCTTTTTTTTGCCGAATTATTTTTTCATTTTGGAAATTTTTATTTTCGCATTATTTTTATTATTTTCTCTTTCCATTTTTTCTTTTTTCCTATATAATAGTTCAAGAGTACTTTTCAAGTATATATTTTTAGGAGGATAGACAAATGCCAAAGCGTACAGACATTCAAAAAATACTTATTATCGGCTCAGGTCCTATCATCATCGGACAGGCTTGTGAATTTGATTATTCAGGAACACAGGCTTGTAAGGCTCTGAGAAAGTTAGGCTATGAAATTGTATTGGTAAATTCCAATCCAGCTACCATCATGACAGATCCTGAAACTGCCGATGCAACTTATATAGAGCCACTGAATGTGGAAAGATTAGAGCAAATCATTGCAAAGGAAAGACCAGATGCAGTTCTTCCAAACCTTGGTGGTCAGTCAGGCTTAAACCTTTGTGCTGAACTTGCAAAAGAAGGTGTCTTAGACAAATATAATGTAAAAGTTATTGGTGTTCAAATTGATGCCATCGAACGTGGTGAAGACCGTATTGAATTTAAAAAATCCATGGAAGCCATCGGCATTGAAATGGCACGAAGCGAAGTTGCTTACACTGTAGAAGAAGCTCTTGCCATTGCAGATAAATTAGGTTATCCGGTAGTTCTTCGTCCTGCTTACACCATGGGTGGTGCTGGCGGCGGTCTTGTATATAATAAGGAAGAATTAAAAACTGTATGTGCAAGAGGTCTTCAAGCCAGTCTTGTTGGTCAGGTACTTGTAGAAGAATCTATTCTCGGATGGGAAGAATTAGAACTAGAAATCGTTCGTGATGCAGACAATAATATGATTACTGTTTGTTTCATTGAAAATATTGATCCACTTGGTGTTCACACCGGTGACTCTTTCTGTTCTGCTCCAATGCTTACTATCTCTGAAGACTGTCAAAAGAGACTTCAGGAACAGGCATATAAAATCGTTGAATCTGTTCAGGTTATTGGTGGTACTAATGTTCAGTTTGCCCATGACCCTGTGAGTGACCGTATTTGTGTAATTGAAATAAATCCTAGAACCTCCCGTTCTTCTGCTCTGGCTTCGAAAGCGACCGGTTTCCCTATTGCATTAGTATCTGCTATGCTTGCTACCGGACTTACTTTAAAAGATATTCCTTGTGGTAAATATGGCACATTGGATAAATATGTACCAGACGGAGATTATGTCGTAATCAAGTTCGCAAGATGGGCGTTTGAAAAATTCAAAGGTGTAGAAGATAAATTAGGTACTCAGATGCGTGCAGTTGGTGAAGTTATGAGTATCGGTAAAACTTATAAAGAAGCATTCCAAAAGGCTATCAGAAGTTTGGAAACCGGACGTTACGGCTTAGGTTATGCAAAAGACTTTAACGAAAAGACCAAAGAAGAACTTCTAAAGTTATTAATTACACCTTCTAGTGAACGTCATTTCATCATGTACGAAGCTCTTAGAAAAGGTGCTACTATAGATGAAATCTTTGAAATCACCAAAGTAAAACGATACTTCATTGAACAGATGAAGGAATTGGTTGATGAAGAAACCGAACTTGCTAAGAGCAAAGGAAGTCTTCCTTCTGATGAATTATTGATTTCAGCAAAGAAAGATGGTTTCTCTGATAAATACATCAGCCAGATTCTTAACATTTCTGAAGATGAAGTTCGTAACCGTCGCATCGAATTAGGTGTTGAAGAAGCCTGGGAAGGTGTTCATGTAAGTGGTACAGAAGATAGTGCTTACTACTACTCTACTTACAATGCACCAGATAAGAACCCGGTAAAAACGGATAAACCTAAGATTATGATTCTTGGTGGTGGACCAAACCGTATTGGTCAGGGTATTGAATTCGACTATTGTTGTGTTCATGCTTCTCTTGCACTTAAGAAATTAGGTTTTGAAACCATTATCGTAAACTGTAATCCTGAGACCGTATCTACTGATTACGATACCTCAGATAAATTATATTTTGAACCACTTACTTTAGAAGATGTTTTAAGTATTTATAAGAAAGAAAAGCCATTAGGTGTCATTGCCCAGTTTGGTGGACAGACTCCATTAAATCTTGCTTCTGAACTTGAGAAAAACGGTGTAAAGATTCTTGGTACTTCTCCTTCTGTCATCGATTTAGCAGAAGACCGTGATTTATTCCGTGCTATGATGGAAAAATTAGAAATTCCAATGCCGGAATCCGGAATGGCTACTACCGTAGACGAAGCTCTTGCCATTGCTAAGAAGATTGGTTACCCGGTTATGGTTCGTCCTTCTTACGTACTTGGTGGTCGTGGTATGGAAGTAGTTTATGACGACGAAAGCATGGTTGGCTATATGAAAGCTGCTGTTGGTGTAACTCCGGACCGTCCAATTTTGATTGACCGTTTCTTAAGCCATGCTTTAGAATGTGAAGCGGATGCAATCAGCGATGGTACACAGGCATTCGTACCTGCTGTTATGGAACACATCGAACTTGCGGGTGTTCACTCCGGTGACTCTGCTTGTATCATTCCTTCTGTACACATTACAGAAGAAAATGTGAAAACGATTAAAGAATATACCAGAAAGATTGCAGAAGAAATGCACGTAAAAGGTTTAATGAACATGCAGTATGCAATTGAAAACGGAAAGGTTTATGTATTAGAAGCAAATCCTCGTGCTTCCCGTACTGTACCTTTGGTTTCTAAGGTATGTAACATCCGTATGGTTCCTTTGGCTACTGATATCATTACTTCAGAAATCACCGGCCGTCCATCACCGGTATCGGAATTAAAAGAACAGGAAATCCCTTACTATGGTGTAAAGGAAGCAGTATTCCCATTTAATATGTTCCCAGAAGTTGACCCTATCTTAGGACCAGAAATGCGTTCTACCGGTGAAGTTCTTGGCTTATCTCCATATTACGGAGATGCATTCTACAAGGCACAGGAAGCAACTCAGTCGAAACTTCCTCTTGGTGGTACTGTTTTAATCTCAGTAAACCGTAAAGATAAGGCTGAAATCGTTGAAATTGCTAAGAGTCTTGCAGATGATGGATTTAAGATTATTGCTACTGGAAATACTTATGATTTGATTCATGATGCCGGTATTGAAGCTGAAAAGATTAAGAAACTTTCAGAAGGACGTCCAAACGTCTTAGATGCTATTACAAACGGACAGATTGATTTAATCATTAACTCTCCTGTAGGAAAAGACAGTATGCATGATGACAGTTATCTTCGTAAGGCTGCCATTAAGGCAAAGATTCCTTACATGACAACTACTGCTGCTGCCAGAGCAACTGCAAAGGGTATCCGTTATGTAAAAGAACATGGTAATGGAGAAATCAAGTCATTACAACAGTTACACAGTGAAATCAAAGAGAAATAATTTATTTCTTTAAGAAAAGGAAGAGGCACATGTCAACGGGCATGTACCTCTTTTTTCTTTATTTCAAAAATAAATCTCTATTGGATTACTGCAAAGTACAAACAAAAAGGATTGAATCCCCATAAATACGAGCTTCAATCCTTATTGTTTTCTTATTTAAACATCCCTATCAATTGTAAAATACATTATTTCTTTGTCTCACTTATAGCTTTTCAAAAAACACTATATTATTTACAATTTTGTAAAAATCTCTGTTTTTTATAATTTACAATTTTGCAAAAATTGCTGTTTCTTTGTTCAAATCCGCTGCAATTTCCTGGTTTTCGTCCATTCTCTTGCTGATTTTCTCCATATCTGTCGCCAACATTTGTGTACTTTCCGCGGTGCTGTCCACACCCTTTGCGCCTTCTTCAATGGCAGCCGTGATATTTCCAATAGATGCCGCAATTTCGTTCATTTCATTTTGCAGGGCATCGGTCTTTTCTTTAAATTCAGTCATAACACTTTCCACATAGGTAGCGTCATTCATATACTGGGCACCGGTATCTACAAATTTATGGAAACTTGGTAAAATGGAAGTATTCATATAATCTACCATGTTTGTAGAATTTTCAGCCAGATTATATACTGCTTTTAACACAATTTCATTGATCTGCTGGATACGATTTGCTGTATCCTTACAAGAATCTGCCAATTTACGGATTTCATCTGCAACTACAGCAAATCCTTTGCCTGCATTTCCTGCTCTGGCTGCCTCAATAGAGGCATTTAATGCTAATAAATTCGTCTGGCTTGCGATTTCCAAAATGTCATTCGTCAAATCATTTACCTGATCTACACTTCTTGAATCTTCAATGGCCTGGTTTAAGATTGCCATAATTTCATTCACACGGGTTCCTGTTTCTTCCATGTTATTCTTCGCATCACTTTCTAATTCTTCTGCCTGCTGTTTCATGGTAATTGAATATTCATTCATGGCAGAAGATTTTTGAGCAATGATATCCACTTCACCCTTCATGGTTTCTGCGTTTTGGTTAATGATTCCTGTAGAATTCGATACTTCCTGCATAGTGGCAGCTAATTCTTCTGTCAAAGCAGACAAATCAGACACATTATCGTGAGAAGTACGAACACTGCCTAATACCTCGTTTACCACCACATCCATCTTTTGAGAATTTGTAGTAATCATACGTAAAATCTGCTGTAATTTTTCCATAAAAGTATTAATACCATTAGCAAGGGCAGCAATTTCATCATTAGACATTACTGTTACTCTCTTAGTTAAGTCACCTTCATGCCGGTCAATGCCATTGATAATTTCCTTAATATCTTTTTGTGCTTTGGTAATCGGTCTTATCACACGAAGTAATACAATCGCCAATGCAAAGATCATAGCAAGGGTACTTACGATAATCGTTACCATATTGGTCATCAAAGACTGTTTATAAATAGCGGTTTGTTTTTCTCTAGCTTCATCTGCCTGAGCAATAATGGATTCCTTCATGGTAGCAATGTTATTTTGCATACCTCCCCCATATTTTGATACGTCACCATTTGCCCACGCATATGCTTCTGCAGTATTACTATCTGCACTATTCGCTACCAAAAACACGATGGAATGCTTAAAATTCTCATAATTTAAAAGCAGTTCATCGTAAACAGCCTGATTTTCTTCTCCAACCTTATTCTGATAATTTAACAGCATTTCGTCTAATCGTTCTTCTTCTGCCTTGATGCTATCCACAACCTGAATCATAGTATCAAAATCTGTAGCAATAATATGACTTAACGCATATTTATGTATGGTATGACTGGCATCTTCTATTTCTGATA
This sequence comes from Lachnospiraceae bacterium, assembly GCA_017399685.1. Lineage (GTDB taxonomy): Bacteria > Bacillota > Clostridia > Lachnospirales > Lachnospiraceae > RGIG1668. Next base: position 51,481 of record JAFQBM010000024.1, on the reverse strand, counting down.
ATTCCTGAATGGACACCATATAATTATCTGCAATATCCGCTGCATTTTTATTGATATTTCGAATATTACTAATAGCTGTTACATTGGAAATAATGGATACAATCCCCAAAATAACAACCGGAAGCATAATCATGAATTTTATACTGATACTACTTCTTTTTTTCTTCATTCCAATACCCGTGCATTTCGCACTTTTCCTTTCTATGAATTTATCTTTCGTTACTATTCACACGTAAACAGTAACAACTATCTTTCTCTTATTTCTCTTATTTTCCTTCTCTTACTTGCTGTAGGATATTGTGATTTCTTCTACCAAAGAATCCATATACTGCTGCAAATCAGAAGGTGTAATTCCTGTCGCCATCTGCTCTCCAAATTTTTGTACCGGAGCCCAGTAATTCGCACCAATACGTTGTGGTACAGCATATTCTGACTGTGCTAAAATCGCCTGAATTGCAGGTGATTCTGCAATCGTCGGTGAAGCCGCTGCTTTTTTATTAGAAGGACCTTGTCCTCTCATGGTGAAACGTAAGGTCTGATTTTCTTCATTGGTAATCCATTCCGCCAGCTTATGTGCCCACTCTTCATTTGCAGAATAGGCATTCACTCCTACCATCTTATATCCTGTAAAAGATACCATCTGTACATCTTTTCCTGCACAGTTATAGGTTGGAAGTTTGGTAGCACCATAGTTTTCTCCCCATGCTCCTGCCACTGCATTGGCATCCCATACACCAAACACACCTGCAATTACACTTCCGTCTTGAATACCAGAAACAAAACTTGCATCCACTGCGTTTAGAAATCCCGGATGGTTTGCAATAGAAAGCATTGACGTTGCAACATCAGTACCCTTTATTTCAGTATCCATGGCATTCCAGTTACAATGATTTGATACTCCGTCATCATTTAATCCCATTTCCAAACCTGTTCCACCAAAGAAAGAATACAAATACCATCCGGAAGTCCAGTCCATCACCACTTTCTTACCGGAAGCTGCAGCTACGTCCAGCATGGTATTTAGTGACTGAACATCTGCTTCACTAAAATATGCCTTATTATAATATAAAAAATATCCATTATCTGCTGTCATAGGATAAGCATATAGCTTATCGTTAATGGTGGCAGTTTCACTGGCTCCGTCAATATTAGCGGCTTTTACAGTGTCTGCATTCACCACTGGTGACAATGCCCCGGCAGCTACCAGGATACGTAACTGGTCGTCCGCAAAGGTAAAAACATCCGCTCCATTTTCCATATCTTTAAACAATTCATTCTTACAATCTGCTTCTCCAATGGACTCAATGTTAATGTTAAATTCTGCTTCAGAGGAATACTTTGTTTTAAAGCTTCCTATCATTTGATTCATCAATTCTTCATCTTCTGTAGCACACCACACCGTAAGGTCTACTGCTCCACCGGTTTCTTCTTCTGTACTTAAGGTTTCTTCTTTATTCTCCTGCTTTGATTGACAACCTGAAAACATTCCTGCCATTAAAACTACAGGCAATGTAAAGGCTAAAAATCTCTTCATTATGTTCTTCTTCATATGTTTCCTCCCTTTTACGATATTTTTCAGCATATATCGTAATTATAACATAGATTTTATATTCTTCATAGTATCGTTTTTACATAAATTTTCACACGATTTTTACAAATTATAAATCAAATTTATAACTTAAAAATAAGCATGTTTTTCACCAATTTACCTCATAAAACGCCGTAATTTTTGCATCAAAAAAAGTAAAACCCTTTCCCCTCAATGATTCTCAGCTTAAAATAAGAGTTTTACTTTTCCTGTCTTTATTTGTTCATGATGTCTACAGCAAAATATCAAAAAATTCTGCGTTCGCAGCTACTTTCAAATCTTCCGGCTTTAATTCAATCTGGGAACCAATTCTGCCACCACTGACTATCATAGTTTCCAATTTCATGGCAACCTCATGAATCACTGTTTTATACTGTTTTTTCATGCCGATAGCAGTACAGCCACCTCTGATATATCCTGTTACGGCATTGATTTCTTTTACCGGAATCATGGAAAGGGACTTTTGTCCTACTGATTTTGCTGCCTTCTTTAAATCCAGTTCACCATCAATGGGTATCACAAACACATAATAGTTTTTATCATTTCCTACTGTCACCAAAGTTTTATACACCTTTTCATGTGGCAGTCCGAGTAAATCCGCTGTCTGTGCTCCATCAATAAATTCTTCACATTCATAGGTATGATGAGTAAACGGAATCTTCTTCTTTTCCAATATACGCATCGCATTGGTTTTGATTTCTTTTTGTTTTGCCATGATTTTTATCTCCACTTTACATCTCAATGATTCATGGCATGTTTCATCTTTTATTCAACAAAAAACCATAAATCTCTTCTTTATTTTCCTAATTTCTTTAATAAATATGGGATTCCTTGTTCGAAGTTTACACCATACCAGCAACCATCCTTATCATTCATGGTAATTCTGATACATTCCGCGGTATAATCTGCTGCAACCTTTAATCCTTCTTTCCAATCCATGCCGTTCATCATGGCGCCTACAAAAGTACTTGCAAACACATCTCCTGTTCCATGGAAATTTTTAGGAAGTTTTTCATTGGAATAGTAGAAAAATTCGTCCGCTTCTTTATCATATCCCATCACGCCGGTGGTTCCTTCTTTGAACCCAATACCAGTCAATACAGAAATTTTAGCACCTAGTTTGGATAATTGCAACAGCATTTTCTTTACATACTCTTCATCATAATCTTCTTTATATTCCATGCCAGTCATAAAGGAAGCTTCTGTCATATTCGGAACAATAATATCTGCCTTCCCACATAAAGTCGCCATCTTTGCAGCAAAAGCTTCGTCAAATGCAGGATATAATTTACCATTATCCCCCATAACAGGGTCTACTACGATAACATTGGAATCAGTTTTAAACTCATCAAACATAGCTGCCACAATATCAATTTGTTCAAAAGAACCAAGATATCCGGTATAAATTGCATCAAAATCAATATTTTCCTCTTTCCAATGACGGGTAATCGGCTGAATTTCTTCTGTCAAATCTTTAAAAGTAAAATTCTTGAACATTGTATGAGTAGATAATACTGCGGTAGGAATAATGGCTGTTTCTACTCCCATAGCTGAAATAATCGGAAGTGCAACGGTTAAGGAACATTTTCCTACACATGAGATATCCTGAATTGTAACGATTCTTTTCATTTTTCTTTTCTCCTTTACTTTACAAACGCATTTTTTCTTATTATACTATACTTTGGATATATGAAAATAATCAAAAATCAAACATTATATATAGCCAGATTGGAGTATTATGCTAACTTATTCTTTTGAAGAAAAAGGCAGTGACAGCCTTTACGAATACCTATACAAGCAGATAAAAAAAGACATTCTATCCTTTCAGCTTGCACCGGATGAAAAGCTTCCTTCCAAGCGTGCATTAGCAAAACATCTTAACATCAGTACCATTACGGTAGAAAATGCGTACAGCCAGTTAATCGCCGAAGGTTACCTATATTCTGTGCCAAAGAGTGGATATTATGTCTCAAATATTTCCTCCAGAAAACCCTTAAAAGAATCCAAAGCAGTTTCTTCCTATGAAGAAAAGAATCTACCAGAATCCTATTTTGCTGATTTTGTGAATAATTCCACGGTTCAGGACAACTTTCCTTTCTCCACCTGGACAAAATTAATGCGGGAAACCATGTCAGATGATGCAAAAAAACTTATGGTCAGATCGCCTTCTGCCGGGGTGCTGGAACTAAGAACCGCCATTTCCCATTACCTTTATCAGTTTCAAGGGTTAAATGTAGACCCAGAGCAGATTATTGTAGGTGCCGGTACGGAGTACCTTTACGGGCTTATCATCCAGTTACTTGGAAGAAACCAAATCTATGCAGTAGAAGAACCCGGATATCAAAAAATTTCAAAGATATACCGTGCCAATGATGTATCCTGTGTCCATATTTCTTTGGAAGATAACGGAATTGATTTAAATCAGCTAGAAAAAAGTAACGCGGATGTATTACATATTTCTCCGTCTCACCATTTTCCTACTGGGTTTGTCACCCCTATCAGCAGAAGATATGAACTGCTTTCCTGGGCTTCTAAATCAGCAGAACGCTTTATTATTGAAGATGATTATGACAGTGAATTCCGGCTTCTTGGAAAACCGATTCCTTCTCTCTTTAGCATTGATGTTCTGGATAAGGTCATTTATATTAATACCTTTTCCAAAAGCCTTAGCTCTACCATAAGAATCAGTTACATGGTTCTTCCCAAAACATTGATTCAGACCTATAAAAAAGAACTAAGTTTTTATTCCTGTACGGTTTCCAATTTCGAGCAATATACCCTGGCAAAATTTATAGAAGGGGGATATCTTGAAAAACATATTAACCGTATGCGTAATTTTTACCGTTCTCAACGGGACACCATTCTTTCTTGCATTAAAAAGGAAAAAAATTATGAAAAGACTTTGATTCGTGAAGAAAATGCTGGTCTTCATTTTCTTTTAGAAGTGCAGACAAACTTATCAGACCAAGAATTAATCGAAAATGCTCTGGCAAAGGGAATTCATATTTCCTGTCTTAGCCAGTATTTTCATGATAAATCCAAAGCAAAAGAACATACTTTAATCGTAAATTATTCCGGTATTGAAACCAAAAAAATGCAGGAAGCAATTCACAGATTATTTCAAAGTTTATGGGAATCGATTTAAACGTAATCGATTCCCATAATCATCTCTCTTGCCTCTATGAGGCAATCTCCCTTATATCTTAATTTTAAAGAGAAATATTCTTTTTCCTCAGCCAAAAGCTTTAGAAAGATTTTATCCCCTTCCCATAGATTTAATTGAAATACTTCTTCTTTCTTAATCCATTTTAAGGTTCCTTCATCACATTCGATGATTTCCCCTGAAAATCTATCTACGGTATATAAGTGCATATATTCCATGATTCCACCTTCTTGAATGAAAGTTACTAAACCTCTGTAAGAAAACCCTTCCACCGTAAGTCCTGTTTCTTCTTTTACTTCCCGAATCATACATTCTTCTGGTGTTTCTCCTTCTTCAAATCGTCCTCCTACACCAATCCATTTTCCTTCGTTGATATCATTTTCCTTCTTATTTCGATATAGCATGAGATATTTCCCATCCTGCTCGATATAACATAAAGTAGTTAACAACATACCATTTTCTCCTTTCCTAGAACCCTGCCAGTTGAACCAAAAAGGCAGTAATGGCTGCACCTAATGCCACCGTTAGCAGACTTCGTTTAAAATATGCCAATATCATTGCCGCCACACATCCAAAAGATGCACTAAGTTTAGAACCTGTACTGGAAAAAATGGCTGGAAAGGTCATAGCTGACAACACAACATACGGAACATAATACAAAAAGGATTTTACCCATTTATGGTTGATTTTCTTTCGAAACAACACCATGGGAGTTACCCGAATCAGATATGTCATTCCTGCCATTACCAAAATTCCCATCAATAAATATTCCGTTTTCACTTCTCTTCCTCCTCTTCCACCGGAAATAATGCAGCTGCAACAGCACTTACTATCAATGTAATGATGATAATAGACCAGCCTCCGGAACACTTTTTTAATCCAGGAACATAAGCAAATGCCAGACTAAAAAGTATTGCTAACATCACTGCAAACAACACATTTTTATGTTCTCTTGCAGGAGGAATAATGATGGCAATAAACATCCCATAAAGTGCAATACCCATGGCACTGGACAACACCTCCGGCATAATGGAAGTTGCCACTGCTCCGGTCAGAGTTCCCCCGGTCCAGCCAATGACAGGCATTAAAATCAAACCAGCCATATAGGAAGAAGTTAAATTCTCTTTTCTTTGCATAGACACAGCGAAAATTTCATCCGTAATTCCAAAGGAAACTGCAAACCGTTCCTTTAACGTCATTTTACTTTCTACCTTTTGGGATACAGACAATGACATTAGAAAATACCGGATATTAATAATTAGTGTAGTCAATGCCAGTTCTATCATATTTCCATGTACAAGTAAAAGATTTACCCCTGCAAACTGACCTGCACTGGTAAGATTCGTTAAAGAAATAAGAACCGTAGCCCAAATTGGCAATCCGGACAATACAGACGTCAGTCCAAATGCCATGGAAACAGAAAAATAGCCCAAACAAATGGGAATTCCGTCACGAATTCCCTGTAAAAATTCTTCCTTTTTCATTTTAAACCCTTACTTTCTACCTTTCATTCTTTCAGCCTTTTATAGGATGCTTATTGCACTACTGCTTTCCATTTATGCCCCAGCTTTTTCCTTACAATGATGAAACAGATAATATGTGCCAGCAGGGTAATAATCCAAGATACCGGATAAGTAAGATATATCATCTGAACCGTATGGAACTGTTCCATTTGGAATAATGTCGCAAGCCAGATAAGACGTAATGCACAGGCTCCAATCAATGACACTACCATTGGCATAACAGAATATCCTAAACCTCTAAGCATTCCCACCATAACATCCATCATTCCACATAAGGCATATACACTACAGATATATTTTAAACGCTCCGTTCCTGCTGCAATTACTTCTGGATTTTTAGAATAAAATCCCAGTAATTCTTCTGAAAAGAACACTGCCGCATTTCCCATACCCAAGCCTACCACCAGTACGCAAAGCTGGGCAGTTACCAGTATTTTATTGATTCTTTCATATTTTCCTGCGCCAACATTCTGGCTGGTGAAGGAAATGGCAGACTGATAAAAGGCATTCATGGACATATACACAAAACCTTCTACATTACTTGCCGCAGAATTACCTGCCACCTCAATCGCTCCAAAAGAGTTAATGGAGGATTGAATGGTGACATTGGCAATAGCAAAAATGACTCCCTGGAATCCTGCCGGCAATCCAATTTGTAGAATTTTCAATAGAATTTTAGTGTTAATTCTTAAATTTTTCAAATTCAAACGAATTCCACTTTGTTCCTTCATTAAACAAATTAATACCAAAAATGCAGAAATACATTGTGAAATCACGGTTGCCAACGCAACTCCTGCCACGTCCATTTTTAATACAATCACAAAAAATAAATTTAGTACCACATTAATCACACCGGCAAGCAGCAAGAAATAAAGGGGACGCTTAGTATCTCCTACTGCCCGTAAAATAGCACTGCCAAAATTATATACCATGGTGGCAGTCATTCCCATAAAATAAATTCGTAGATAGGTAGTGGCAAGGTCAAGCACTTCCTCCGGAGACTGCATCCAGATTAAAATCTGCCTTGCTCCTACCACTCCCACTATGGTTAAAATAATCCCACTTATGATACTGATGGTCATAGCGGTATGTACCGTATCTTTTAGTTCTTTTTCCTGCTTTGCACCAAAAAACCGGGCTACTAAAACATTAGCACCAATGGATAAACCGATAAAAAGATTCGTAAGCAGATTAATGATTGACGTATTAGAACCCACAGCTGCTAAAGAATTATCTCCTGCATACCTTCCTACAACAATAATATCTGCAGCATTAAATAATAACTGCAAAATGCTGGAACACATTAAAGGAACTGCAAATAACAGCATCTTCTTTAAAATAGAACCACTACACATGTCAATTTGATATTTCTTTTTTCCTTCATTTTCTGACATACTCTTCATCTCTTTTCTTCTATCCTATGTAACTCTACACCAACATTCAAACTATCCCTTCATTCCAATCATGAACTTTATTTTATTCCTTTAAAAAAATCCATTAACTCTTCAAAACCACCCTGTGGATACTTTGAAATGTCTTTTCCCTCTTTATTAATTAATCCATCCGTATGCAAAAACACCTTGATTCCTAATGTTTCTGCTACCATATCCTCTGTTACATCATTGCCCACCATCAGGCATTCATCTGCCTTACATCCGATTTTATCTAAAATCTCCTGATAATATTTGGGATTTGGTTTACAAAAACTACTATTCTCATAAGTAGTATAAAGTTCAAAATCCTCTGGATTTAATCCTGCCCAACGAATTCTGTTTTCCGTTGCCGGTGCCGGGAAAATCGGATTGGTAGCCAAAACTACCCGAAATCCCATAGCTTTCACCTGTTCAAAATAACCTTTTACTTTTTCGTTTCTAGGACAGGTAAAAGATGCCTTATTAAAATCATTGGTATAAAAGTCATCAATCAGTGGTCGGTGTTCTAAGGATTCTGTTCCCATCATTTCTTCAAACACCTTCCAGAAAACCGTTTCGTTATTCGAACTTCCGTCATTTCTTACCATGGCTTCTATTCCGGTCATAATAGTTTGTATTAATTTGTCTTTCTCATAACCATATGGCATCAATCGTTCCAGTAACAATTTAAAATAAACCTTTACAAAAAGCTCCTGATCCATTGGCAATAAAGTTCCGTCTAAATCAAATAAAATGGTTTTTATCATATCATTCTCCTTTATCTTCATGTTATTTCCATTCTCCAGTATATAAAAAAGGACTATCTGCATTCTATTTATGGTATTTATAGTACTTACAACTTTTATCATCCCAAAATAACAACTTACAGATATTCCTTTTTTATTTATGGTACTGCTTGTATGACAGGCTTCTTCTTTATATATTGCTCTTTACTCAGCACCAATCATACAAATACTTCTCTTATCCATTTACTATACATTATCATTTTTCAATGCATTGGTAATAATTGGTTCGCTGGTAAGATCCACATTTAATTTCTTAAATGTCTTAATATCTACATCAGATAGCATATCTGACGTATGAACCTGGCATCCGGATAACTTTGGTAATTGTTCCATTGCCTTTTTCGCATTATCATCCTCTAATGCAGATAAGGCAAGAGCAATCAGCACTTCATCAGAATGTAATCTAGGATTCTTACTTCCAAGATATCTGGTCTTTAAATTCTGAATCGGTTCGAAGGCATTTGGTGCAATCAAGTGAAGATCTTCATTGATTCCCCCCAGATATTTTAGTGCATTTAATAACAATGCCGCAGATGCTCCCAAAAGTTCTGTGGTCTTAGAAGTGATAATAGTACCATCTGCCAGTTCAATGGCTGCTGTCGGTACATCCAGTTCTTCTGCCCGTTTCTTCGCTGCCACAGTTACTTTTCTCTCGTCTGTCGTAATCTTAGCCTGCTTCATCAAAAGTTTAATCTTATAGATTTCACTTTCTACGTTTTCTCCCTGTGCCATCTGATTCAGGTATTTATAATATCTGCGAATGATTTCCATTCTGGAAGCTTCTGAAACTATCGTGTCATCTATGATACAGTTTCCTGCCATATTTACACCCATATCAGTAGGAGATTTATATGGGTTCTCTCCATAAATTTCTTCAAACACAGCATTTAATACCGGAAAAATTTCAATATCCCTGTTATAATTTACGGTAGTTACCCCATATGCCTCAAGATGGAATGGGTCAATCATATTCACATCATTTAAATCTGCCGTAGCAGCCTCGTAGGCAAGATTTACGGGATGCTTTAAAGGTATATTCCAAATAGGGAAAGTTTCAAACTTCGCATAACCTGCCTTAATACCACGTTTATTATCGTGATAAAGCTGAGATAGACAGGTAGCCATCTTTCCGCTTCCAGGTCCCGGTGCCGTTATCACTACAAGTGGTCTTTGGGTTTCGATATAATCATTCTTTCCAAACCCTTCGTCACTTACGATATGTGGCACATTGGTAGGATAACCTTCAATGGCATAATGGCGGTATACCTTAATACCTTTCTTCTCCAGTTTTTCTTTAAAATCTGCAGCGGCTGCCTGTCCGGAATACATGGTAATAACTACACTGCCCACATATAAGCCACAGCTTCTGTATTCTTCAATTAAACGAATCACATCTTTATCATAGGTAATTCCTAAATCTTCTCGTTTTTTATTACGTTCAATATCTTCGGCACCAATTACAATGACTACTTCTGCCTGTTCCGATAGTTGTAATAACATCTCTAACTTACTGTCTGGTGCAAAACCTGGTAACACTCTGGAGGCGTGAAAATCATCAAATAATTTTCCACCAAATTCCAAATACAGCTTGTCCCCGAATTTATTGATTCGTTCTTTGATATACTCGGACTGTATTTTTAAATATTTTTCGTTATCAAATCCTATTTTCATAAGCTTCTTCTCTTTTCATTTTTGTTTGTATCATAACTAAATAATAATAGCATTAGATTTCTTTCCTTGCAAGTGAAAACAAGAAAAAAGCAAAAAGAACCAGCATTTTATTGTTACTGTACACTCGTACCTCGTGAACAGTAACATTTTATTTACTACTGATTCTTTTCGTTTTTCATCATGATACCTGCATTTTCCCAAAACCGTCGTTTTTTATCCTGATACTTGCAACATGCTATACATTTTGTTCACTGTCAAATCTCATCATTCCTCTGCCAGCATTTTCACAGGTTCCAATTTCCTTACTTTGTAAGAATACAACACCGCTACGACAAAGGACAACAAGGTAATTCCTATTACGGTAACAAAAATCCAACCCGCCTGAACGGTAAGTTCACTTTTCTTAATTCCAACCATCGCAAGACAGATAGAACATACCGGATTTATAGCGTAGATAGAAAGAATTCCTCCTGCCACTGCTCCTAAAAACATAATCGGTAAATTCGACATTACGGTCTGCATGATAAGCTGTCCGGTAGTATATCCGATTGCCTTATAAAGTCCATAATTTTTCCATTCCCTGATTACTTTTGACTTAATCAGAAGCATTACCACAAGGAACACTACCACCACAGTAATTACCACGAAAACCACACAAATCATTTTCATTGCCATAATAATACTTTCCATAGAAGATTCGGCAGTTTTTCTATAGTCGATATCGCTAACTTCCGGATAATAAGAAGCTATTTTCTCATTTAGTTCCTTATATCCATAACCTTCTTTTCCATCAATATAAATATTGGATATTTCCGTAGCACCATTTAATCTGTCCTCGCCTTCAAAAGAAAGCAGTGCTTTGCGTCCCATGTTATTGATTTTCTGGTCAATTCCTACTACGATATAATCTAAAGTTTCTCCTTCACCAGTAACATAAACCACATCTCCAACCTGTATATCCAATATTTCGCTTACCTTAGAAGTTACGACAATTTCGTTTTCATATTTTGGCACTCTTCCCTTTATTAGCATTTCATTTTCAAGAATTTCTGTGTTTTCCCATGAATCACAGGCAATGGTAGTCTTCTTATCTCCTTTTTCAATGGTAATATTCACAAATTTATAATATTTTACCCACTCTACTTCCTCCCATGCCTCAATTTCCCTACCTATTTTCTCCAGATTTTCCCCTTGCACCAGTACATCCGTTATTTCAAGTCCAACAAGTTTTAACAATGCCTTATTATCTGTTACAAAATTACTGTATAAAAAGAATCCCATACAACTTGCCATACTTAAAATTGTTACAATGCCGAAAATACTAATACTTTTTAACTTTTCTCTTAATATGCTTTTTTCGCCCAATGCAAACGCTAAAGGCTGATGAGTTTTTTCTAAAGGCAGATGGTTTTTCTTAAAGTTATGGGTATGAATTCCTCCTCTTAATGCCTCTAATACACTGATTTTTCCATAAATTCTTGCAGACAGAACAGTAATACATAAGGTAATGACTAAAATACTTACTACCGTAATACCTGCACATTTCACATCAAATCCCTGATTCCAGGTTAAGCCCATCATCAAAGACTCAATATTTCCGATAAATCCTCCACAGGCAAATCCTAGTATCAGTCCTAATACTTCACCGGTTACAATTATCATCAGCATTTCAAAAAGTGAACTTAAGATAAGCTCCTTTGCGGTATATCCGGATGCCTGCAAAATACCAATGTTTCTTAAATTTTCTTCAATAAAATTACGAACGCTGAATCTTATAATAATCATGGCAATGACAACCAATAACACAGCAAATACCAGAATGATTCCCATTCCAATGTTAGACATTAGGGATACTCCATTTTTCATAGATTCCCAGGATAGTCCAAAATTATCTCCGGTATTTCCGATTTCACTTCTTAAAATAGACAGATATTTCTTTTCTATTTCATCCGGACTGCCATTTAACTTCATCTTAAATTCATATCCTTGATAAAACTCAAGTTTTTCGTTTTTTAAAAGTTCCCCCATGTATTCCTGTGAAATATAGATTCGATAGGTACCTATATTGGTAGGAGCGGAAAACATAGGGTCTTCTACAAATCCCATAATTTCAAATTCATATTCTGTTTCCCCAATGGTAAGATAAAAAGCTTCTCCTATCTCATAGGACTTTGTTACCTGCAGATAATATGGAAGAATAATGGAATTCTTTTTTCTCTCTTCCATATTTTCCGTAGGAACCTTGCTGATATTACGTTCTTCCTCTATTGCCCCAATACAAAACACAAACTGCTCTTCCTCTTTTTCCTTTTCCCCACGATATTTCCCCTCTACATTATTCACTAAAAAGGCAGATTCCAGTTCCGTAACCTCTTCCTGCACTCGAAATACTTTCTCATATTTTTCAGGTGATGTGCCATAAGCAACATACAAATAATCTGCTGTATTATATTTGTCATATGCCTTATCAATCACATTGTTTGTATTGGTAAGTACTGTCATACTGATGTATAAAAGCATGGTTGCAAGGGTTACCAGACACATTAATACAAACACATCGCTTTTCTTTTTCTTTAAATTGTTCTTTGCAATAAAAAACAAACGATACATACTACCACCCCATTTCCCTTAGAAATGCACTCAGTTTTTCGTGACGTTCCCTGTCTCCACTTACATACTCTCCTAAATTTAGTTCTCCCATAATCACACCATCACTTAGATATAAGATACGATTTCCTCTTCTTGCAGATTTCATATCATGGGTTATCATTACGATGGATTGTCCATTTTTATGAAAATCTGTTAAGATATTTAGCACGTTTTCTGTATTCTTGGAGTTTAAGGCTCCTGTCGGTTCATCGGCGAATAAAATCTTCGGCTGGTTGATGATTCCTCTTACCATAGCCACTCTTTGTTTTTCACCACCGGAAAGCTGTGCAGGAAATTTATGAAAGACAGACTCTTCTAGTCCCACCTGAAGAAGCAATTTTTTCGCCTTATCTGCAACTGCTTTTTTCTCTTTGCTTGCTAAAAGTCCGCTTACTAAAATATTATCCAATACGCTCATAGTATCGTTTAGATAATTCTGTTGGAATACAAATCCACAGTTTTTTCTTCGAAACATGGCTAATTTATCATTGTTATACTTTGAAATTTCTTCGCCCTGATAGGAAATACTTCCTAAAGTAGGACGGTCCATACCGGAAAGAGCATATAAAAGGGTACTTTTTCCAGAACCGGAACTGCCCATGATGACCACAAAATCTTTTGGGTTTACTTCGATGTTTAAGTTTTTTAAAACATGTTGTTGTATGCTTCCGTTTGAAAAGGTTTTACAAAGGTCTTTTGCAATTAATAATGGTTCCATAGTGGTTCGTTCCTTTCTTGTTTTAGCTTTTAATTTGATGTATTTTTTCCTTCTTCAAAAATACAAAAAGAAAAAGGATGTTTTCTCTTAACACCCTTTATTATAGTGGTTGATTCTTAATAAGTCTTTTTCTGAATCTTGTTTATTTCTTAACTAATTCTTAAATCTTAAATCATTTTATTTCTCAATCTGCCATACTGAAAACCAACACGTGTTTTGCAAAATAAGGATTGAAACGTTTAAAACAACTTCTATACCTTTCTTAAAAATAATACGGTCACAAATCCGTCTTCATTGTAGCAATCTATCCCGCCCTGCATCTGACTCATAAAGTTTTCTGCCAGGTAAAGTCCTAAGCCAGAGCCGGATTTTCCTTTGGTGTTACTTCCACGGTAGAATTTTTCTTTTACCAAAATCAACTCTTCTTCCGGAACTCCCGGACCTTTATCTCTTATGGTAACATAAATTCCATTGTCTTTTTCTTCAAAGGAGACATAAATCGCTGTTTTTGCATATTTAAACGAATTATTTACGATATTATCCACTACCTGTTCCAGTCTTAACTTATCCATATATAAAAGACATTCCGGAATGGAATTTTCTAATATCATTTCTCCATAATATTTTAAATCTAAAAACATTTCTTCTATACAAAGGGAACTTTCTTCCGTTACCTCTACCTTTAACGCCTGTAATTCTTCTAATGTGGCATGAAACATATTTCCCACAAGATGATTTATCATTTCTGCCTTATTTGAAATTACTGCTACCTTTTCTAAAATGTCCGGATTTTTTTCTTTTACCTCAATGACTTCACAGGTTGCCTTTATGGTAGCAACGGGAGTTTTGATATCATGGGATAATTCTGCAACCAGTTCTTTTTTACTGACATTGGCTGCGTATTCGCTTTCTCTGGCACGTTTTAATTCCTCTCTCATGATATCAAAACTTTCTGTAAAGGCACCAAAAAAGTTATTTCTTTGCATTTTTAAAGGCATGTCCAGATTTCCCTTCGCCACATGGGAACTGAACTGTTGAAGGTTCTTAAAAGGTCGGATAAAACTAAAATAAATAATGACTAACATGAAATATCCTGTAAACAATAACATCACACATAGAATCAAAACCTCCTGAAACAGTCCTTTCCGAAGTTTCTGATAGGCGTTCCCTTCTATCTGCCAGGCTATTTTTCCATATATCGCATCATCCCGGTAATAATCCAGTATCATACTACCGGACTGTATCAGTTCCACAAGCCTGCTTTCGTAATCTTCATCCTCTAAATACAGAATTTCACATTGATAAGAATTTTCTATCTCTTTTCTCTCATTTCCTTTTTCTAATTCAGCTTCGATTCGCTTAAATTGCTCATTAAAATGAACCATATCTATGGTAGCATTCTCTTCTTTTTTCACCTTTAAGACTACATTCGCTGCCACAATGAATATAATTAAAGTATAAATTCCGGCTATATAACGTACTTTCATAACATTTCCTTTACCTTCACCCATTATTCTTCCACTTCCAGAATATATCCTGTTCCCCAGACCGTTTTTATAAATTTCGGTTCGTTCGGATTTTCTTCTAGTTTTTCACGTAGTTTTCGAATATGTACATTTAAAGTCCCATCACTAAAAAAGGAATCTCCCCAAACCATATTAAAAAGTGTTTCCTTGGTGACAATGGTATTTTTATGTTCAAAAAGGCAGGAAAATAATCTGAATTCCTTGGCTTTTAGCTGCACTTCCTTCTCTCCCATATATACCTTCATGGTACCTTCATTTAACCTGATATAACCAGAACCTTTCTTTTCTAAATATTCCGTTTCTTTCATGGTCTGACGTTCTACTCTTTTTAACATTGCCTTCACTTTGGCAAGTAAAATGCTTAATGTATATGGTTTTTTCACATAGTCATCTCCACCAATGTTTAATGCTACTAAAATATCTTCGTCACTTTGTCTGGCACTGATAAAAAGAATGGGAATATCAGAAGTTTCCCTGATTTTTTTACATAGGTTAAATCCGCTTTCCTCCTGAAGATTAATGTCCAAAAGCAAAATATCTATGGTATGTTCCTGCATTATTTTTTCGCACTCTGTCGCAGTTGCTGCCCAAATACAGGAAACATCAAATAACTGAAAATATTCACAAGTCATTTTGGCTAACTCTATCTCATCATCTACAACCAGGCAATTATAATGCATTCTCTTTTCCTCCGATTATATGAAAAATACTTTTTTTTATACTATCTACTGCCACTGGTCTGCCATGGTATAAAACTGATAATAGATTCCTCTTTGTTCCATCAGCGTTTCATGATTTCCTTCTTCCACGATTCCATCCCCGGTCAGCACCAGGATTCTATCTGAATTTCGGATACTGGAAAGTCTATGGGCGATGGTCAGGGTGGTTCTTCCTTTGGAAAGTTTCGCTAAGGATTTGGCAACTTCGAATTCACTTTCGTTGTCTAAGGCTGAAGTGGCCTCATCTAATATCAGAATCGGTGGATTTTTTAAGAACACTCTGGCAATGCTGATTCTTTGTTTCTGTCCACCTGAAAGCTTCACACCACGTTCCCCGATGTAAGTGTCATATCCATCTTTTAATTTCTGAATAAATTCATCTGCACCCGCAAGTCTGGCAGCTTCCATAACCTCTTCCCTCGTTGCTTCCGGTCTTCCATATATGATATTATCATACACTGTACCGGAAAACAGGTACACATCCTGCTGTACCACACCAATCTGTTTTCTTAAACTTTTCAATGTAAATTCTTTCACATTTTTACCATCTAAACGGATGCAGCCGGAATCAATATCATAAAATCTCGGAAGCAGATTGCAAAGAGTCGTTTTTCCGCCACCGGAAGGCCCCACGATAGCAACCCGCTCTCCTGCTTTAATGGACAGATTCAGATTTTCAAACACCTGATTATGGTCATCCGGATATTCAAAACTTACATTTTCAAATTCAATATTTCCTTCTACTTTTTCTAAAGGCACTGCTCCCTCTTCATCAAAGATTTCAATATCCGCATCCATAATCTGAAGGAATCGTTCAATTCCGGTCATTCCCCGCTGGAACTGCTCTGCGAACTCGATGATTCTTCGTATGGTAGCAATCAAGGTAGTCACATAAAGCATATATGCCACTAAATCCCCAGGCTGTATCAGACCTTCTACCATAAAAATACCACCGCCAACTAAAACAGCCAGATACATAATTCCATCAAAGATTCTGGTAACGGTCTGAAATGCCGCCATATACTTGTATGTTTCTTTTTTTATTTCAAAAAACTGCTGATTATCCTCTGCAAACTTGGCATTTTCCATTTCTTCATTGGTAAACGCCTTTACCACTTTCTGACCTAGCAAACTGTCCTCGATTCTGGCATTCAGTTCTCCAATCTGATGTCTTTGCTTGGAAAATGCTTTCTTCATTCTCCGGTTTAATTTCATACAGGTAATCACCATAATTGGCACAATCAGAAAGATAATCAAGGTCAGCCAGACATTAATGGTAGATAGAATCGCAAATCCTGCAATTACCTTAATCCCTGCAATAAAAAATTCTTCCGGGCAATGGTGGGCAAACTCCGTAACATCAAATAAATCATTGGTGATACGTCCCATAATCTGTCCTACTTTGGTATTATTATAGTAAGTATTGGACAATTTCTGTAAATGGGCATAGGCATCCTTCCTCATAACCGTTTCGATTTTGGCACCCATAACATGCCCTACATCCGCCATATAATAATTTGCGATACTGTCTATGATTCTTAATCCGAAATACAAAGCTCCCAGCAATAAAACCGTTTTCACAGACAATGCAGCCAAATCTTTGATTCCTGTATTCGTAATATATCGCATAATCAAAGGAAGTATCAATTCACACACTGTAGTCAGCGCTGCACAAAACAAATCCAACACAACGGTTCCTACATGATTCCGGTAATAGGGCAAAAAACGCTTTAATAGTTCTTTTGTCTTATACTCTTTTGTATTCATTTTTCTACCTCACTTTCAAAATGTTAAGATTCTTACATCTTACACTCTTAAAAGTTATTATGCAATCATTTTTTTGCAAGGATTTGCATAAACTACTACCACCACTAAAAATCCATTTGACAACTTTCGTTTTCAATGGTATATTGCATTTATTGGTTGTGCTACGTTGCTTGCGAGGCGCGTGGCCGGTGGAGTTCCATGCGTGGGCTCCCCTTTTATTTTAGTAGTAACAAAAGGGGCATATCAATCCATCTGATATGCCCTTTCTCTCTATATAATTAAAACTGAAACGTATCCGCCCCTATCTTTACACTTTCCTTCTCATTTTCTGTAGCTTCCAACAAAGCATTCTTCTTAAATCCTAACATCTTAGCAAAGATAGACTTTGGAAATAACATAATTTGTGTATTATACTTTGTTACAACATCATTGTAGAACTGGCGAGCCTTTGCGATTTTTTCTTCGGTATCTGATAACTCATCCTGCAATTTCAAGAAATTCGCATTTGCCTTTAATTCCGGATAATTTTCACTGATTACCATAATTCTTGCTAATTCCTTATTCAGTTCCACATTTGCCTGATATGCTTCCCCGGTATTCGAAGCATTTACCATCTTATTTCTTAATTCGGTTACTGCTGTCAGGGTTGATTTTTCATAATTCGCATATCCCTTCGTAGTTTCAATCAGATTGGGAATTAAATCTGCTCTCCTTTTTAACTGTACATCCACCTGAGCATCTTGGTTTTCTACTCTGTTTTTCAGAACCACCAATCCATTGTAAATTTTAATTATGTACACCAAAAGCAATACCACCACTATTGCTGCTATCACTGCTATTACTGTTCCATTCATCTTACATTTCTCCTTTTCATAATATCTTCAATAATTTTTTGATTTTCTTCTAATACCACGGCATAAATGAGATAATCATCCCATAAAACCACCTGTTCCTGGTCAGCTTCACTTAAATTTGAGTAATCGTGAATGAAATTCTTCATTCCGTAAATACATTCTGCCATCTCATTTCCAAGTGCTGTCCTCTTAAACCATTTTACGTTTGCGGCTCTTCCTATTAAGCTGGCAATTCCCGCTAATGGTGATGCCAAAAATAAGAAAAACAAAAGGATATATATAACCATTCCTGCAATTAACGAATAATGCTCGGGATAATTACTTAAATATTCTAATTGTTCTCCCAATAACGCATCTTCCGGTGCCTGTTCTAAAATTTCTAAAACCGGAGTCATTTTTTCATTTAAAGTATACGTCATTACCACTATAATGATGAAAAGAATGACTGGTATCAATGCCGCAAGACAGCAGCTTGCAGAACCTTTCTTTTCAGATTTGCCTTTTCTTATCATATAGCCATCGTTTATGGCTTCCTTTTCTACCAGTCGCTTCCATTCCTTATCATATTCTATTCCCTGACTTCCCTGTACTAGTTTATTTATCAGGTAACGGTCACTTTCTTTTAATGAGCTTTGTTCTAAATAATCCGCATGGTATTTTCCATTTTCTTCGGTTAAAATACCCATTTCTTTGTACTTTAAAATCGAAGCAGCAATATCTTTTCTGGGTTCTAACTTTAAATCTGAAATCAAACTGATGGCTCCCGGAGACAGACCATCCAACTTATCCCTGTAATAATCAAAATCCTCTACAGTAATAAAGGTATTGTTTCGCAGCATCTGCTTTCTTGCACTACGAAGCAGAAGTTTCACTGCCAAAAATGGGACTATGGATGATATAAAAGCATAAATGGCACAACAAATCAAAATTGCAATCACTACCACCAATGAATCATCTGCCGCTAATACTTCTCTTCTTACATCGCCACCTTCAATAAAACACTTAATGAAAAATGCTGCCGGTATGAGCCATGTTAGCTTTTCCAAATATACAAGCAGATTTAAAGCCCGACTTCGATATACTTTTTTCTTTTTCATTCTTTTTACCATCTCCCCTCTATCATCTTATATTTTAACCTTTAATGATTTCTATGTCCACCCAAAAGAAAAAAAAGAAAGCATTCCACCGCAAATACTTCGTATTTCACGCAAAATGCTTTCTTTCATTACTAATCCAGTTTAAACTTACTGATTACTTCCTGTAAGTTTCTTGCAAGTTCTGCTACATCCTCACTAGAAACGGATACCTTCTCAATCGCCTGTTCCTGAGTAGCAACAGAAGCTGCTGCTTCTTCCATACAAGCTGCATTTTCTTGAGAAAGTGCAGATAAATCTCCAATAACCTCCACAACCATCTTTTCGTTTTCTTTCATTTCCTCAGTAGATTCACCTAATATCGTACATTTTTCTTCCATATCCTGTACGTTTCTCATAATTTCTTCGAACTTGTCCTTCGTATCATTCACACTTTCTGCTTGTTCTTTCGAAGTTTCTTCCATCTTCTTCATGGTATTTAAGGCTTCTTCTACTTTCGCTACCAACTGATTAATAACACCATCAATTTCATTGGTTAATGCATTGGTTTGTTGTGAAAGATTTCCGATTTCAGTAGCAACAACCGCAAAACCTCTTCCTGCCTCACCTGCCCTGGCAGATTCAATGGATGCATTTAATGCAAGTAAATTCGTCTGACTTGCAATATTTTGAATCTGTACACTGGCCTCTTTGATTTTTTCTGCCTGTTCACTGGTTTCATTCATAACCTTAAATACCTGTTTTGAATTCTGGCTGTTTTCTTCTGTCTTTTCTACCAACTCATCCAGTACATCCACACCCTGCTGTTTAATGACTCCTACTGCCTTGGTAGTTTTACTTAAACTTAACATGTTCTCTTCTACTTTTTCAACTAAAAGGCTTAAATCCACCATTTTGGAATTTCCTTCGGTAGTTTGTTGTGCCTGAAGCATAGCGCCATTAGCAACTTCATCTACAGTCTGTGCAAGCTGCTCTCCACTGTCCTTCACTTCCCCACATACTTTGGATAAATCTTCAGAATGGTCTGTTAATTCACCAGATACATGTTCAATATTTTCAATCATATGTATCAGGCTTTCCTGCATCATTAAAAAGCCCTTACTGATTCCACCAATTTCATCATTCCGCTTCTGATATTTTTCTAAAACAGCGTCGTCCTGAGTAGTTAAATCATAATTAGATATTTTATCAATCGCCTTACTTAAATCTGTCACAGGACGTAATACCAGTTTACGAATGATAAAGATTAACAAAACAATTAAAATAACAGCAAAAAGCATACAAGTCACTGCCAAAGTAACAATGGAGCCTTTTAAAATCTCTCCCATAGTCTGATCATCTACAGGAACACCTATATTCAATGCTCCTTTTAAATTTCCTGAACTATCATAAATCGGATTTAAAACATCCAGTGTAGTCTTTCCACTTACCGGATCTTCATAATAACCAACATACGCTTCCCCATCTCGTGCTGCTGCAATGCTTCCTGCATCCTCTAAGACAAGACCAATTCTATCATGATTACTGTGGGCAATGGCAGTTACTTCTCCATTCACATCTTCTATGTACAATGCATAATTAAACCTGCCATCTGCATTAAGCTTATCAACAAAACTCTGATATTCCTCTACCGTACTATATTGCCCTTCCTCCAACTGTTGGCTGTATGCCACTACTAAGTCATAATCTTTTTCCTTCCACTGCTCCATGACTTCGTTCTTAAGAACCACCACAGAAACAATGGTCAATGATACAAAAGAAATCAACAACGCTATAGCAACTATAATTCCTAATTTTTTGTTAACGCTTCCTCTTTTCTTCATAGGCATTCTCCTCCACTCTCTTTATTTCGCACTTTTCATAAAAAATTTAAAATTACGAAAAATATTTTGTGCACATTACTAATATTTTACTCTTTTTTTTTCGATTAGTCAATGATTTCAACCAAGAGAATGCCCTTTTTTCTTTGTCATTTTTAACAAAATAAACTACTTTGTTTCTTCATTTAATTCCTTCTTTATAATAGAAATCGTATCTTCACTATACTCCATCCCATCACAGGAAAAATAAATCACCTGTTCATCATACACCACAAGACGTTCTTCCGTCTCTTCTTCATACACCACAAGACATTCTTCCGTCTCTTCTTCTACATTTCGCAATGAATACACCTGTTTCGCTCCCCAAAGCTCCCCTTCTTCTTCGGTAATATCGGTACATTCATAATAAGATTGTTCCAAATAGTCATCGACATAAGAATCCAAAACCTTATCCCAACTGCTCTTTACGATATCATAACTTAGCGTCGGTCCTATAACCTGCACGTCTTTATCAAAGTACATCTGTGCATACTGATGAAGTTCTCCAAAGATAGAAGTATAGTCATACGCACTAGTCTGATTATACTCCACTCCCTCTGTTACAATTCCTAAGTCTTCCATGGTCAGTGGTATTTCGTCTGACTCAATAACCGTATATACATAACACTTTTCCTCTTCATCGTAATATTTCACTACTTGCGAATCAAAATCAAAGAAATCAACAAATACTCCCAACGTAATACCTGCTATACAAATACCGCTTCCAACTATAGAAGTAACAATGACGATAATGATATTATCCTGACGGCTTATTTTCTTATTTCCCTGTCGGAAAAATTCCATAAAATAAAGAATAAGAACACAAACCAACATAGCTCCCATGGAAATGTAACCCATGCTTCCCATTGTACTAAACGAAAGGAACAATAGGACGAAAAAAACCACATACAGAATACAGATGGCTTTATGATATTTTTCCACCTTTTTCTTTTCAATATATTGTAGTTTCTGTCCATTCTTAATCCGTTTTTTATTTTTAACATAAAATTGAATATAGCGTATCACTTCCACGGAAACACAAACCATAACTCCAACATATGTCACGATAAGAGTTAAATTAGGACCAAAGAGAATAAACTGCTCTACCATGTCCGCTCCCATAAATTCACGAAACACACCGGATGCAACCTGCATCAACAAAATAAATACCACACACAGCCAGCTTGCTCCCCTTGTAAACAGCACATTTTTATGGATAATTTTTAATTTCAATTCATCATCAGTCTGGATATCCACAGGATTTTCTTCTTCTGAATAGAAAAACTGTATTTTCCCATTGGAAAAGAGAAATTTCCATCCACATTCTTCGCAATACTCAATATATTCCTGTGCTTTTGCTTCCGGTCTTGTATCATAAATGGAAGCCTTTTCAAACACATCCACTGCAAAATGAACTTTCTTCGGTTCACATTTTTCAAAATAATAAAATATCCCTCTTTGCTTTACGAACATAAGACCATTTTGTGCCTGTTCTTCTAAAAATTCTTCCACTGCCTTTAAATCATATGATCCTGCAAGATAAATTTTTCGTATCAATGATTCTCCCATAATTTCACCATTCCTTTCTTTTTCTACTCCTTTTATTTTCCCAGCAATTCCTTTCCTTCTTCCATCATCTGGCATAATCTTTCATATTCTTTTTCCAGCAATTCTTTTCCATATTCCGTAATGATATAACTTCTTTTTCTCCCCTCCACTTTGGTTTCTTTAATCATATTTTCCTTCAGGAACTTATCCAGTAATGCATAAGAAGTTCCGGGACCCACCCGGATTCTTCCTTTTGATATTTCCTCTACCTTCTGCATAATATCTACTCCACACCGCTCTTCCAACAATGCAAGCAAAATATAATACATGGGTTCACTTAATGTCTGTAACTTTTCTCTAGCCACTTCTATATTCCCTCCTTTTTAATGTCAAATATTTTCACTTTAAAGTAAATTTGTTACGGTGAAGCTTCTACAATTCTAACATGAAGTAAATCATCCTCTAAATATCGATTCTCGATATCTAGTATCGATATCATAACATCGACTATCGATATTGTCAAGCAAAAAAATATTATTCACAAAAAACGAAAAACACAAAAAAAGTGCAATCTCCCCACAGCTCCAAACTGTTTCAGCTAAGGAAATTGCACCGATATCCTGCTTCTCATTGACCTGTCTCCTAGTTACAAACAACGTCAATTGACCTACTCATCATAGAAAATACTTCGTAATAAGTAAACTTTCATGAGGCTACTTAAATACTCTCATTACCATTTTGATATTTAACACCCCGGACAACCATATCAGTCCTGCTATCGCCAATGGATATACTATATTCCATACATTCCAGCTATGATCTAACAATGCCCCTACCTGTTGCAATAGAAAAATAACGATTGCAACTTTTAAAACCAGACGGTCCAGATACTCCCGCCTTACCTTATAGATTTCCTTTTTATCTACAGGCATCCATCTTAAAACCATATAAATCGAAGTTCCCTTCTCCGCACTTGCATAAGAGTTTAAATAGCAATTTATACCCGTAAAAATAATAGAATAAGAAATCACAAAAAAGGGTTCCGCCCTATTAAAAGGCATTAACATACAGGAACACCCAAGTACCAGGCATAAATACATCACAAATTTTGACATTACAAATTTATAATCCTCTATTTTTTCTAACATCCGGTCAAATTTTTTTACTCTGTCCATGGTTCTCCTCCTACTTCCTGAAAGGAAACTAACGTTCCTTCTTCCATCACACCTACATAATCCATCCGCATTTCAATTTCTTCTTTGATATGAGTTGTCATAACAATCGCGGTATCTTCTTCCATTAATATCTCCTGTAACATCTGATATAACTCTTTGCGAAAAATAGGGTCCATGCCTCCTGTAATCTCATCCAGAAGATAAAGTTTTGACTTATGAGCCATGGCAAACGCCAGTTGAAATTTTAAATATTCCCCTCTCGACATATTTTTCAACTCTTTCATGGAAGAAAGTTTCATCCGTTTCATCACATCATGAAAAAGCTCCGTATCAAAGTCTAAATAAAATACAGAAAGCAAATCTACATTTTCTTTTCCGGTCTTTTCCATGAAAAAGCGGTTATCTTCTGAGACATATCCAATGATATTCATAAGTTCCGCATGATGTTCATGAAGTTTTTTCCCCCCAACTATAATATCTCCGGTATAGTTTTTCTCCGGTTCCATGATATAGTGAAACAATGTCGTTTTCCCTGCACCATTTTTCCCTGTAATTCCGGTAATAAAACCCGGTTCTATAGAAAAAGAAATATTTTTTAGCTTAAATTCTTTTGATATACCACTTACATTTTTAAATTCTAATATCATTTTTCCCACCAACCTTCAAATAAACATACTTTGTTTTACTTAACTGTCAAACAACGTTTCTGTCATAGACAAAATATCCTGCTTCGACATTCCTGCCTTTTTACAGTCATTGATTACTTCCTGCATCCGTTGTTCCAGTCCGATATACTGTTTTTCTTTTAAGAAATCTCTATTATACTCACACACATAAAACCCTTTTCCCGGCATGGAACGAACCAGTTTCTCTTTTTCCAGTTCTTCATAAGCCCTCTTTGTGGTAATGACACTTACCTCTAACTCCGCAGCCAATGAACGAATGGAGGGCAGGGCCTCTCCCGCAGATAATTCCCCTGTTAAGATTGCATTTTTCAACTGATTTACGATCTGTTCATAAATCGCAAGGGTTCCCTGTTGTTTTATGATTATTTTCATGCTGCATTTCCCCCTTTTTCTGCACTCTTTGAACTTCCCCTTAATGCTTCATAATCCGTAGATATCTGTTTTACCGGCTCATAATACCGGGTGATGGCAACGAACAATGCCACTACTTGTAACAAAGTCATAAATCCTATATAAACACCATCGATCCAAAGAATATCATCTTTGTCTATTACTTCAGTTATAATTGCGAGCAAATTTACAAAACCATCCGCACGTATGATTACACTCCAAATATAATAATTGCTGGAATTCATTTTCCCTGACTGGTTTGGCAACATTTTTCCATCCGGCAAACAACATATATTAATGGAAATCACATATATCAACATCACCACTACCAATATGAAAAACTCTAATAACGTTGCCTGTTCGCAAACTACTAAAATACTGCCGGAGATTCCAAGCAGAATCATTGGAATACTAATTCGAATCCAGAAAGACGTCTTAAAATACGTTTCTCTTTGTTCTTTAGACAACGGGCAAAGAAATAAAGTCCGGTTCTCCATCCCGCCATATACTATTGATAACATATCAGCCAAAATCAAAGGAATGATGATAAAATAATACCAAGGCAGACTACCTTCCATACTAATCGGCATAATAATAAACATGGTGAGATGGACACTTACCATATAGGAATTAAGATATTTCTTTAATCCGGTTTTATAATTATGTCTATAATCATCCAATACTATTTTTAACATGTTCCTCTCCCCTTTACCATAAAATACATCATATCTTCCAACGTTGGAATACTTACTTCCAGTTCTTCATCATACTTCATTCTTCTGCTATGTTTTACCAGTGCTTTCGTAGAATAGGTTCCTTTTTCCTTATAAATAACCCGTTCCTCTGGTAATAAATTAATTTTATAATTCTCTCCACAAACCAACCGGAAAGAATCCTCCAGACTCTGACGGTCTTTACTAAATACCATTTTTCCATGATTCAAAAAAGTAACATAATCTGCAATGCGGTCCAGTTCCCAGGTCAGGTGCGTTGCCAATACCACGCTATGCTCCCCATCAGATACAAACTCAGTTATGATTTTTATAAAATCCTCTTGAAATTCCGGGTCGAAATTAGAAGTAGGTTCATCCAGAAGTAAAAGTTTCGGCTTATGTGACAGGGCAAAGGCAAACTGAAACTTTAGCTTTTCCCCTTTGGAATGTTTCTTTAGCTTCTGGTCCTTTTTTAAATGAAAGCGTTCACAGTAATGAAGGAATAATTCTTTGTCATATCCTTTATAGTACTTACCGTACATATCTGCATTTTCCATTAATGTGGCATCCTGACAGAACAATTCTTCTGCTAACACATAGCCCATATCATTTTTCGCTGCCACCTCATGTTTTACAATATCATTTCCATTTATCTCTATCTTTCCTTCCTCCGGCTTATAAAGTCCGAGAATCAAATAGAAAAGAGTCGTTTTCCCAGCACCATTAGGACCGATAAGTCCCATAATGTATCCCTTCGGCAATTCCAATGAAATGTCCTGTAATTTAAATGTATCCAGTTTCTTACTTACATGTTCTACCTTTAACATAATCTTCCTCCCCTATTTCTAGTCCTGCTCGCATGATTTGTCACAAATAATTTCCAAAACATAAGGAATCTCATAACCGTTCACACGTGAACAGTAACGATTTCTAACACAAATTTCCTCATACCTTGTATTTCTTTTACTTCATGACATAACTTCCATCTCTAAAAATTTATATGCGTGCATATACTGTATATAAATATATATACAGTATATGCACGCGTATGTCAAGAAAAAAATAAAAAAAAGAAAAGGAATGTGATAATTACCTCTTAATTATTTACTGAATCATACTATAAATAATTAAGTCACATTCCTTTTTGGCTTCTAATTCTTTAATTGTTCTCGTAAAATCTTCATACCGTCTTTTATAATTCTTGCCATTACAGTTCGTTCACTTTGACTCCAGACGGGATGATAATCGGGTTCATCCTTGCCTTTTTATTAGGTCATGGCAGCTCCATCGACAGAAAGAATTTCTCCTGTTACATAGGATGCCATATCACTTGCCAAGAATAAAAATGCATTCGCAACATCTTCCGGTTCTCCAATTCTTCCTAATGGAATGGTTGCGATTAATGGCTGAATCATTGCTTCCGGTAACGCTGCCACCATATCAGTTTTGGTAATACCTGGTGCAACTGCATTTACACGGATATGATCTCTTCCAAGTTCTCTGGCAAGAGATTTCGTAAGCCCATTTACTGCAAATTTCGATGCAGGATAACCACTTCCGGATGGTTGTCCGTAAAGACTTACCATAGAGCTGGTATTTAAAATAACACCGCCACCCTGTTCCTTCATAATCTTAGCAGCCGCCTGAGCGCAGACAAATACTGCCTTTACATTTAAATCAATGGTTTTTCCAAAATCATCCGGATTATAAGTATAAATACTTTCTCTTGCAGAAACTCCTGCATTATTTACCAAAATATCAAGACTGCCAAAGGTATCTTTTACTTCAGCAAATACTTTGGCAATTTCATCCGGTGAAGTTAAATCCGGACAGAAGCCAAGAACTTCACCCTTTACTCCTTCTTCTTTTAACTGTGCAATGGCTTTATCTACAGTTTCCTGTCTGGAACCTAACACTGCCACCTTAGCACCATTTTCTAAAAACTTCTTCACTACTGCATATCCAATTCCTCTGGTACCGCCAGTAACTACAGCTACCTTGTTCTTTAACATATTAATTACCTCCCTTTGATTAATTTTCTTTCATTTATGGAAATTTTTAAACAACTTACTTTTTGTAAATATTACTCAATTATTTTGAAATATTTGAAATAATTGCATCAAATTGTGGCTCCAACGTAGCAAAATCATCATCAACGCAGATAATCTGGAACAAATATAGTTCATTTCCGTCCATGAACAGTACCTGCTTAATATAAGCGGCATGTCCTTCCATTTTATCATTCATGTAATCTGACACATCCAATGTAAAGGATAACCCGGTTCCGCAAGGTGTATTAACCGTAGTATCTTCCACCACTTTCAAATCATATTCTTTATACTGTTGAAGCAACGCGTCTTTCGCAGCTACTAAATCATCTTCTGAAACTTCTGCTTTGGTCTCAGAAACCAGAGCTAAAAATAACGCACCTTCATTTGCAGAAGGAATCAAATACATCGCACCATCGCTGGCTCCACTTAATATTGTCCATGAATCATCAATATCGCAGGTAATACTACCAATTATCGTATTTCCGTCAGAATCGATAATCATGCTTCCATCGTTTCCCATATAATACTTCTTTCCAAACTTATCCTGTACCCAGGAATCGGTTTCCATAACTCCTTCAGAATCCAGATAATACTGCTTTCCGGACTTATCCTTTATGAAAGAGTCTGTCTTCATAACCCCATCGTTTCCAAAATAATACCAACTCTCATCCTTATCCTGTGCCCAGTCATTTACCTTCATGGCTCCATCCGCACCCATATAGTACCATTCTCCTGCTTTTCCCTTCACCCAGTCATTTGCTTTCATGGCTCCGGTAGAACCTACATAGTACCATTTTCCTGATTTATCCGGTACCCAGGAATTTGATAACATATATCCTCTGGCATCAAAATAATACCAGGCTCCATTAATCTTTTCCCACTTATTCTTAGGATAAGAACCATTTGCATTCTGATACCACCAGCCTGTAGCATCTTTCTTCCATCCTTCTGTAGCTGCCGCTACCGGAGTAGACATCGCACCCATAAGCATCCCTGCTGTCAAAACTGCTGCAATTACTTTTTTTGTTTTTCTTAACATTTTCACCATTTCATGTACCTCCCATTACTTCATACATTCTCATTGTTCGAAACTTGTTACTGTTGAATTTCCCCATTGTCTAAAACTTATGAAATTATAGTCACACTATTTCAAATTCAGTAACAAATTTATCACTACCTTCAGAATAAAGTATACCAAATTTTTGAAACAAAAGAAACATTTATTTTCATCTTGCTTCGGAATTTTTATGCATTTTTACTATAAATAATCTCAACCAATCAACACCTTCTTGCCTTCAAAGGCAAATCCATATTTACGAATCTGTTCCTTTGGAATTCCTTTTTCCAATAAAGAAACTTCATATTTCTTTTCTTCTATCTGCTCCAAAGCCTTCTTTACCGTATCTTCCAAAGAATTCTCTTCCGTGGAATCAAATACTTTAAACTCCAATATCATGGCACCGTCTTCCTTTGGATTCCTTGGTTCTAATACCACGTCATATCTTCCGAAACCACTTTCCTTGTTTGATGTTACAATATACCGATTCGCAAGTTCTACCAATAATCCCAGTACAAAGCCATGGTAAAAACGCTCCGGTTCTTCCTCTGATGGTCTCTTGCCTGTATCAAAATAACTAAAGGTTCTTAACGCCACACGGTTCATATAGACATTCATCTCTTTTAAATTCCCACTTAATAATGCCTTTACAAAATCATTATACGCAGAACCTGCGTTCGTAAACCAGCCCTTAACCATGCTATGAAACATTCGTTTCACCTCATAATTCGTCAGGGTAAGTTCATACATCTGGTCTTCGTTTGCCTCTAATAAATCCAGACGGTCATAAGAAAGCACTTTAAGATACCCACTGGCAAGCAGTAAACTCCATATCGCAGCCTCATTGTCATCCAGTTGATTGTACACAATCTGCTCATCAATAGGACACCGAATGCTTTCTCCTTTTAACAGCTGTTCAAAAATCTCTTTTACCCGTCTTTCCCCCTGACGGATTAAATTCCCGGCCAGACTATTTCCACTGGTATTCGCCCAATAGGTACTATAAATTCCTTTATCAAAAAAGTTTAATACAGACCATGGATTATAAATATCGGTATGACTTCCAAAGGTAAATCCATCATACCACCATTTTACTTTTTCTTTTTCCTTTTCTTTTCCACACTCTGTAAGTCCTATAAATACCTCTTCCTCTGTAAATCCAAAAGCAGTGGCATACTTATCAGAAGTGGTAGTAACCACCTCAAGATTATTTAAATCCGAAAAAATAGACTCCTTACTGACTCTGGTGATTCCTGTCATAATTCCTCTTTCTAAGCTGGGATTGGTCTTAAAAGTGGAATTAAACAGACTTCTGGTGAACGCCACCAGTTCTTTCCAGTATCCATTCACATACGCCTCCTGCATCGGAGTATCATATTCATCCAATAAGATAATCACTTTTTTACCGTAATAACGATGTAAAAAATCCGAAAGCTGGTAAAGTGCCAATGTGGCATCGCTGTCATCCATGTCTTTCGATATCCGTTCAAAATACTCTCTGTCCTTTTTGGTTAATACCTCGCTATCCTTAAGAAATTCATACTTCACATACAAATTAGATAATATCTGGCAAATTTTTATTCTGGTAGTCTGATAATCATTCTCTTTTATATTAGCAAAAGACAGACTAATCACCGGATACGTTCCTTGAAGGTTCCGATACTCCTCATCCTCCCAGATGGCCAGTCCCTCAAACACCTCTTTACTTTCTGCGTAATTTATCGAAAAAAACTGTTCCAACATACTCATATTTAAAGTTTTTCCAAAGCGACGTGGGCGGGTAATCAGTGTAACACTGTCCCCCGCTTCCCACCATTCCTTAATAAAAGAAGTCTTATCAATATAAAAATATCCTTTTCGAATCAAATCCCCAAAATCCTGTATTCCAATCGCAACGTTTCTTGCCATAATAACCTCCTCACTTCCTCATCATATTCCCTTCGCAATGTTTCTTGCCATAATAACCGCTGGGTGGTTTGTTTCTTTTACTATAGCAGATTTGCTAATCGATTACAATTTAAAAGTGTCGGATGTTTGATTTGCTTTAGAATTTTATTCCAACCCACTCCTTCGATAGGAAAACCAAAATCCCAAAACCGCAATCGCCATATTAATACAAATAACAAGTACATTTTCCACACTAATTTCCAGATTTTCAACATTGCCAATCAAAGTATGTATCTGTCCGGAATAGGTGAGTTTCTCTAGCTTCTCAATGCTTGTATTAAACATGGAAAGCATCGGAAGAAAAGAAACAACCATCATTACCGGCACTGTCACAGAGGTTGCCATCATCTGATTTTTACTCCATGTACCAATGGCTGCTCCTATTAAAATGGAAACCAGAATTCCTACTGCCATAATAAGCATAAATGCACACAAGGTACTTCCCTTATATTTCCCACAAATACTAAATACTCCTGCCCCAATCATACAAACTGCCCAGATATAAATTCCTACCCCCAACAGGTATTCCATCGACTTCACATTCGACATTAACAATACTCTTAATGTATTCTTTTCTTTTTCTTCTGAAATAACAGCCGACATGGCAGTAAGAGGTGCCATTCCCACATACATGACTGCAAAGAGTTTTACAAAAAAATGCTCCGGTAATTCTTCTATGTTTACGGCATTTTCCATAAGCAATGTTAAGACAGGAAACATAATAAACTGAATTAAGATTGTCTTATTCTTAAAGGTATCTTTTATCTGCTTCCACAGTATTGCTTTTATATTTCTTATCATTTATCCAACTTCCTTCCTGTTAATTCCATAAATACCAGTTCCAAATCAGGTTCTGTAGAATGAATGGTTTCAACCAAACCCTGTTCAAAATACCGGTTAAGGATTTTTGCTACAGATTTATCATGCTCCAATTCTATGTTCTGCCCATCATACAAATGTAGTTTAATTTTCTTTTGATGATTATATTTTCTGCATAGTTCCTTTGGGTTTCCATATTCCACTATCTTGCCTTCATTGAGCAATGCCACATTGTCACATAGTTTCTCAGCTTCTGCCATATTGTGTGTGGTTAAAAATATAGTAGTTCCTTTCTGCCTTTCATTTTCAATCAATCCATGAATCGCATCCACAGTAGCAGGGTCTAGTCCACTGGTAGGTTCATCCAAAAACAAAATATTGGGCTTTAACATCAGTACTCTTGCAAGCTGCAGGCGGTTTCGCATTCCCTTAGAAAGATTCATGGCAAGAGCCTTCTTTGCCTCTAAAAGTCCTACCTCTTTTAAAATCCCACTTATTTCATCATCTGTAATTTCATATATCTTGGCAAACAACTTTAAATTATCGAAACAACTTAGCCTTTCATAAAGACCAAAGTTATCCATCATAATTCCTATCTTTTTATAATCTTCTCCCGTTAATTTCCTTGCATCTTTCCCTAGTATTTCCGCTTTCCCTTCTGTCTGTTTTAACTGTCCTGTCAGAATTTTTATCAAGGTAGTTTTTCCTGCCCCGGACGGCCCTAAAAGTCCGAAAATTTCTCCTTTTTCTATCTTTACATTGATTCCATTCAATACCTTTTTCCCATTAAATGTCTGCTCTACATTCATTATTTCAATTCCATTCTTCATCGCTTTCCTCCCAATATTTTCTCTTTTATCTTTCATTCTCGTGCTTTAATCGTTCCAATGCTTCTTCCATTTTCCTTGTTTCTGCTTTTTCCTTTACTATCGTAAGTACCATACTTATTCCAAAACTTACTCCAAAACAAAGAAAAAACATCGCCCATGGCTGCCACATATCTGCCGGAAACCATTTAAAAATAATAATAAATGCACTTATCGTAAGTAATACCAGCACTATCATCCATATCATCCTTGCTGTCACCGACATATTTTTTATAATAACATCTGTAAAAAATAAAAAACGTAAGGTAACAATGACCACGCTTACTCCCAGGAACTGGAACACGATAGGTACGCTAAGTCCCTGATTTCCCAATGAAAACATGGCTGAAACGCTTTTTGCATCTTCTCCAAATAACACACATAACACATTTAATACGGCTATGGTAATTCCAAAAATCATAAAAATCTGACCCAAATAGTCAAATATCGTTTTTCTTTCTTCCATTTATACCACCCCTAACTTTCTTTTTAACTCTTCTGCATATTGTCTGGAAACAATGATTTGTTCTCCATTTTCCAAGGTAAGACGAATTCTTCGGTTAATATCCGACTTTAGGGACTTAATGTATTTTAATTGTACAATGCAAGATTTACTTGCCCTAAAAAATCCACATTCACAAAGTTGTTCTTCTAATTCATACAACTTTAATTTTGATTCAAAATAATCATCCTTGGTATATACAAAGGTTTTCCTGTCTATGGACTCCATATAAACAATCTCGGAAACGTCCAGCATATAAGATTCATCCTTTTTTGCCACCATTAATTTGCGTTCTAAAATTCGCAAGGTTGCAAGTATTTTTTCTATTTCCGGTGTCAGCCTGGCACAGGAAACAGTTATCTCTGTGTCTGTTACATTCTCATTTATGTTAATTGATATTTTCAAGGTATTCCCTCCCTTCCTGTTAAACATAACATTTTCAATTTTAAGAAACAAGGCATCTGAACCTATGTTGCCATATTGACAGCATGAAATGCCAAAAAGAATCATCAGATGCAGATTAAATTTCCATAAAAAAATTCCTCTAAAGCATTCGTTTTTTATGTTTCGTCTTTCTGCTTTAGAGGAATCCTATCTCTCTTAGATTACCTATTATGTTTCTTTATTTTTTGTTCTTTATTCTTAATACATGGATGACAAAAGCATTTATCTTTCTTCCTAATGCTCCAAATTGCTATGTTGTAATGCCTATTGCTGAAAATATATTTTCGATCTGGTGCCACGACTCAATATATTCTTCTAAGCATTCTTTCCCTTTCTCTGTAATTTGGTAATACTTCCTTTGAGGTCCATTGGAAACCTCGCTATAATACATATCCGTTAATTCTTCCTTGTTCAGGCGTCTTAATATCGCATACAACGTGCTTTCTTCTGTATCCGGAAAAAACTCTTGAAGTTTTTTGATAATGTCGTAACCATATTGGTCTTCTTTTTTTAAAAGTTGTAAAATGCAAATATTTAATATTCCACGCTTTAATTGTGAATCCATAACCCTCTCATTCCTTTGCATAAATTTGCTTGAAATAGGAAATAAAACAGAAAACAATTGTTTCTATATAAATTCCTAGACTGCCTAATACCAAATTCGTGTATTCTGAAACGTCATAAAGTGAATGTAACTGATTTATCATAAAAAATAACAATGATATCATGCCAAACATATGCAACATTGTAATAAAGTTATCCTGTCCAACGTTCGCTAACTTTCTAAAAGCAAAGAATATGTCTGCCATAAACAGAAGTACTGACAGTATACTACAAACTATCACACATATTTTTCCTACATATATGTTTTCACTATTAGGCAGGAAAAAAATTTGAAATAATATTACTGCTATCGCAAATCCCGCTAATAATACGTTGACTTTATTCATGGCTTTGTTATGTATCTTTTGTGCAGAAGGTTCTTTTCCTGTTACTTTCATCCCAAGAATAAAATACATGAAATTTAACAACAATGCAACATACAAATAATTAAGTGAAGTTTCATTCGAAAGTTTTAGTAACAGCAATTCTGCCAAAAAACACATAGTGGTAAGCAACAAAAACCGTATCAAAATATTATGAAAGAAAATAGATTGTTTTGATGAACGACTTTTGTTTTCCAATATTATATTTTTTATTATTTTGTTCACCGGTTCTAAACCAAGGCAAATTTCCTCTTCACTTTTTCCCTGTAATGCTTCGTTTGCAAACCACTCCTCATAATCACTTAAAATACCGGCTGCCTCCTCATCATTATAATGAAATGCTAAGCCAAACCTTAACTTATGGAAAAAACTTTATTTTGATAGTACTTTTGACATATGAAATCCCCCTTTCGCTACTGTTTGTCAAACAGTAGTTAGATAAAAAAATAATAATAATGTTACTGAAAAATGTTTCTGACGCTCTCTACTGTTTATTAAACAGTAGTTAATTTTAATATAATGCATTTTAGTGAATGTGTCAAGACCTTTTATTTACATACAACATGAAAATGAATAAATGATATTTGTGATAAATTTAAGGAAAAAGGTGTCACTACATTTACACTTTCAAAATTGTAACAACACCTTTTTATAAATATATTGAATTACTTTGAAATGTTTGAAATAACTGCATCAAATTCTGGTTCTAAAGTAGAAAAATCATCACCAGAGCAGTAGATTTGGAAAGAATAAAGTTTCGTTCCATTAACAAGATACACTTGCTTAGTGTATCTTGTATAATCTGATAATCCTTCATTATTAGGTGTACTATTAGTAATGTCAAACGTAACGGATAATGCAGTACCACAAACTGTATCAATAGTAGTTTCCGACACTATAACAGCATTCATATTTTCAAACTCTTGGATAAGCACATCTCTATAAGACACTATATCTTCTTCAGAAAGTTCTTCACCACTCTCAGAAACAGTAGCTCCAAAATAATTATTAGCATTTCCATCATCAGAAGAAATCCCGTAAATTGTAAAATTACTATTACTTGCATTGCTGTTCAATGTCCATGATTCATCTACAGTATATTTAAGATCACCAATCGTTGCATTGTTAACAGAAGAAACATTATCGTCGTCACCATTGTCATTGTTATCCGTTATCATAGTCCCATCGGCACCCACATAATATCTTTTTCCTGACTCTTCTTCAATCCACTCATTGATTTTCATGGCACCGTCTGTTCCCAGATAATACCACTTTCCAGCTTTGTCTTGTACCCATGTACTTGTTTTCATAACACCATCTGTTCCCACATAATACCACTTTCCGGATTTGTCTTGTACCCATGCATTGGTTTTCATAACACCATCTGTTCCCAGATAGTACCATTTTCCAGCTTTGTCTTGTACCCATGTATTGGTTTTCATAGTCCCATTGGCACCCAGATAATACCATTTTCCTGACATATCTTTAGTCCATTCATTCTCTAGCATATAACCCTTCACATTAAAATAGTACCATGCACCATTTATCTTCTTCCACTGATTGGCAGGGAAAGAGCCATCCACATTTTGATACCACCATCCTATGGAATTCTTTTTCCATCCTTCCGTTGCAGCTACTACAGGAGCAGAAACTGCAGCAACAAGCATACCGGCTGTTAAAACGGCTGCCAACACTTTTTTGGTTTTTCTTAACATTTTAATCATCTTCAATCACTCCTTTTAATTTTTCTTTTATTATAGTCACTTTTCTGACTATAGTCAAGTATAAGACCATATTTTATGATTATCCTATATTTTATTAGGAGATATAAAAATAAAATGATAGATTACAGTCCCTTTTGGGAAACATTAAAGAATTCATCCGAAACAACATATTCACTCATCAATAAACATCACATATCCAGTGCAATTATTGATAAACTACGCAAAAATAAGCCAATGAATACCACAACACTAAATGATTTATGTCGTATTCTTGATTGTCAATTACAAGATATTGCTCAATATATTCCATCTGATAAAGACCAGATGTTATAGCTACAACAAACAATTCTATTTGCCAAAATCAATTTTTTTCATTTTGGGCTAATAGAAAAGCATATAAAAAGAGATTTACCACCTAAATGATAAACCCCTTACTTTTCTACACTTTCATTTTTCTTATAATTCGTTGTATGCTTTTTTCTGACAGATAATATTTACATGCCAAATCTCCAATCTTCATTCCAGCCAAAAACTTCTGATAAATTTCCTGATTCCGGACTAACAATTCCTGTTTCATCTTGGTATTGGCACCCCATTCTTTTCGGTGTTCCTCTTTTCTCGGAATATAAATATTCTGTCCATCCACATACTGTTGTATTAATTCTATTATTTCCATAGGCAGAATTTCTTCTGCTTTTACATAGCCCATATTTGCCTCCTAAAATAAAATTTTCTTAGGATTAGCAATGGCTATAACAATATTTCTTCCTTTTCATTGCAATAGCCAGTGCTATGCAACCATAACATACCTTCTCATAAAGCAATCCTCCTTTACGAACCAACCCTTGCTTTTCGCTGTGATGTAACACTTGTTGCCATTCATAATATGGCTGAAAACAAATTTACACTGTCAGCCATCAAAAAGCACTTGAAATCATTTAGTTTTTATGCTATATTACAAGTAAAGAGTACCCACTCCAAAGTGGATGCTCCCAAGCTAGGTTTTATCCTTACGGATGTCGCCTATCCTGTGTGCGTGACAGGATAGGCATTTTTATTTTCGCTTGTTTCTCTTATCGAGAAAGGCAAGCAACGCAACAACCAAACTACTAGACGATATCATCAATGATAATATCCCCATAAAAATCGATATGATTTCATAGTCTGTCATACACGTCACCTCCCTTCTTATGTATTCCGGTTAACCGTCTTACCAAGCCGGGAGGCTGTCCACCCTGTCATGGGTACCCTTATGACAAGTCTACCACACTCTTTCATATATTTCAACAGAAAAATCCATAATACACAAAAAGCAAACTGTTGCTCCAACCTCATATAGCTGGAACAACATCCAATTAACACTCTATCTTTCGTGTCTTGTATGGGTTCCTCTATGATTTCGCATAAAAAACATCAACTCTATAAATGATTTATGATAAGGAATAAACATTCCTTCCTCTATCTTATCTAAAATCTCATTTAAAGATGCCCATTTCACTGCCTGTACTTCTTCTTCCTGTAATTTCAATGTATTAATATCAATCTCTTCCTGAACCAGATAATAATCATCAAATCCACCAGGAAAATTAATGGTAAGTGCCGGGCGGACGTTTTCTAGAGATATCTGATG
The DNA here is from genome assembly GCA_017399685.1 of Lachnospiraceae bacterium. Lineage (GTDB taxonomy): Bacteria > Bacillota > Clostridia > Lachnospirales > Lachnospiraceae > RGIG1668. The sequence goes on along the minus strand of JAFQBM010000024.1, from coordinate 13,594 downwards.
TCCTATCTCTTCTAATACTTCTCGTTCTGCTGCAGACCTACTGGTATCCCCGGAAACAGCACTTCCACCAACCGTCACATCCCACATATTTGACCATCCTTTCTTAAAAGGCTGTCTCTGCTGGATTAACATTTCTCCTTTTTCATTAAAAATGCAGACATGAACCACCTGCCTAAAAACTCCTTCTGGTTGTGCTTCTCCCCGAATCATGGTTTGCTCTGTCTTTATTCGTTCTTCCTGATATAAATCCCAAACTTCCACTTAGAAGACCTCCTACTTTAAATATTAACAATTTCCAAGGTTCCGTTGAACCTTTTCTTTTAGTTCATTTTTTCTTACATGCTTGTTATTTCCCCATACCTTTTTCATCCTACCTAACAAAAACAGGTGACATAATTTCACGTCACCTGCTCCAATGGGAAACCTATCAATCCCATCATATCATATCTTTCTTTTTGTTCCAAGCCTTCTTTTAAACTCCTCATACTGAAAACAAACCAATTCCTCTATGTCTCCATTTTCCTTTAAAAGACAAATGGAAGGTAGCGGCATACCATTAAATGTATTATTTTTACACATGGTATAGATTGCCATATCTCCGAAAATGAGACGGTCACCTGGGACTAAAGATTCTCCCAGACAATAATCTCCTACAATATCCCCAGCAAGACAGGTAGGCCCTCCGATACGATATTCTTTTCCTTCCCCCTCTTCCTTCGTACCGTAAAGTGGTGGTAAATAAGGCATTTCAATTACATCCGGCATATGGCAGGCAGCGGAGGCATCTATAATGAGATTTGTAGTTTCACCATTTTCTACTACATCCAGTATTTCCGTTACCAGATATCCGGCATTTAATGCTACAGCTTCTCCCGGCTCCAAATAAACCTCCACCTGATACCGCTTTTGTATCTTACTAATACATTGTTCCAGCCGTTCGATTCCATAGCCAGGTCTTGTAATATGATGTCCCCCTCCAAAATTTACCCATTTCATTTGTTTTAGATAGGTTCCAAACTTCTCCTCCACTGCTGTAAGAGTCTCCTCTAAAGCATCGGAATCCTGCTCACATAAGGTATGAAAATGTATTCCATCCAAAAGCCCGATAAGTTCCGGAGTTATGTACTTTTCCCATTGTTCTTTGGTTGTTCCAAGACGGCTTCCTTTGGCACAAGGGTCATAAATCTCATGCTCCCCGCCTGTGGAATGTTCCGGGTTAATCCGGATTCCCACACTTTTTCCTGCTTCTTTTGCCCGCTGCCCAAATTTCTTTAACTGGGCTGGAGAATTAAAGACAATATGGTCTGCATACTTTAACAATTCTACAAACTCATCTTCTCTATATGCACCGCAAAAAACATGGACTTCCCCCTCCGGCATTTCCTCCGCTCCAAGTCTTGCTTCATATAACCCACTGGCTTCCGTTCCTGCAAGATACTTGCCTAACATACCATAAACATCATAATTAGAAAATGCTTTTTGTGCCAGCAAAATCTTGCATCCTGTTCTTTCCTGAATCCCCTTTAAAATCCTTCCGTTTTTATGCAGCATGGCTTCGTCAATGACATATGCCGGAGTGTTTATGTTTTCAAATAATCCTCTCACATCATACTGACTAAGCCCCATAAAAGGAGGTCTTTCATCTTTTTCTTTCTTCTGATTCATTTCTATCGTCCACCTTTTATATTTTAAGAATTTAGGTAATTGCGAAACTACTCAAAACTTATATTAAGTGATTCAAAAGAAACGAATACATAAGCAGGTGCTTGGGCGGCCGTCGGTACTTAATGAGCGACTTGTCGCGAATTTAGTACCGCTACGAGCCGAACGCAGCGAAAGCGTGCCTGCGGTGTTTTGTTTCCTTTGAATCACTTTCAAATAAAATATTATAGTTTCGCAAACGCCTATTTAAGAATTGCAAAATCACAAAATGCGTAGCAATTCTAATCCACTAATACTGGAGTATGGCTTTCTTTATGTGGAAGTCCATACTTTGCAAGTGCCTCAAGATATGGATCCGGATCAAATTCTTCCACTGTGAATACTCCCTTTTTCTCCCACTTTTTCGTAAGCAGCATCAATGCACCACACATTGCAGGAACACCGGTAGTATAAGAAATAGCCTGAGAACCTACTTCCTTGTAACATTCTTCATGGTCACAAACATTATAAATATAATAGGTCTTATCCTGTCCATCCTTCTTTCCGGTGAAAATACAACCAATGTTTGTCTTTCCCTTGGTACGTGGTCCCAAGGTAGCAGGGTCTGGAAGTAATTCTTTTAAAAACTGAATTGGAACGATTTCCTTTCCTTCATAAAGCACTGGTTCCGTAGAAAGCATTCCTACATTTTCAAGGCATTTCATATGAGTAAGATAGCTTTGTCCAAAGGTCATAAAGAAACGAATTCTCTTAACATCCGGTATGTTCTTTGCCAAAGATTCGATTTCCTCATGGTGCAATAAATACATATCCTTTTTTCCTACTTCTTGGAAATCATATTCTCTATGAATGCTCATTGCCGGAATCTCGACCCATCTTCCATTTTCCCAATAACTTCCCGGTGCAGAAACCTCTCTTAAATTAATTTCCGGATTAAAATTGGTAGCAAAAGGATAGCCATGATCCCCACCATTACAATCCAGAATGTCAATGGTATCAATGGTATCAAAATGATGCTTTAAGGCATATGCACAGTAAGCCTGAGTTACTCCCGGGTCAAATCCAGAGCCAAGAAGTGCCGTAAGCCCTGCTTTTTCAAATTTCTCTTTGTATGCCCATTGCCAGCTATAATCAAAATAAGCAGAAAATCCTTCTTCTTTGCAACGTTTTTCATAGATTTCTCTCCACTCAGGCTCATTGATATCTTCCGGTTCATAATTGGCAGTGTCCATATAATTTACTCGGCAAATCAGACAGGCATCCATAATGGTTAAATCCTGATATGGAAGGGCAATATTCATCACCAGTTCCGGCTGATACCCCTTAATTAATTCAACCAGCTGATTTACATCATCTGCATCCACCTGGGCAGTGGTAATTTTCGTACTGGTTTTTCCTTCCAGTTTCTTTGCTAATTCATCGCATTTTGATTTGGTACGGCTTGCAATACAAATTTCTGTAAAGACCTCACTTACCTGACAACATTTCTGAATGGCAACAGACGCCACTCCTCCACAACCTATAATTAAAACTCTACTCATGTTTCAATTTCCTCTCTTTCTCTACTTTCCCAAAAGACTTAATAGTAACTCTCTTAACACTTTACCTGCTGTTGCAGTAGAAACTCCTGTGGTATCTAGCATTGGTGCAAGTTCGTTCACATCTGCTGCCACCACATTGGTCTGACTTACTAGTAACATGGCATCTAATAATTCCTTAAAGCTGACTCCCCCTGCCTCCGGAGTTCCTGTGCCAGGGAAGATAGAAGAGTCCAGACAATCCAAATCAATGGTAAAATACACTGGTACCTTCTTTTCTTTTAATTCTGCTACCAATTCCGAAAGCCCGGAAAAATCGAATTTATGCATATCGGTATGTTGATCGGCGAATCGAAATTCCTCCCTGTCACCGCTTCTGATACAAAACTGATGAATTCTTCCATCCCCTAAAAGTTCATGACAACGCCGCATGACACAGGCATGGCTTAATTTCGCTCCCAGATAATCTTCTCTTAAATCTGCATGTGCATCAAAATGTATGATATGTAAATCCTTCCATTCCTTCACCGCTGCTCTCACTGACCCCAGGGTTACCAGATGTTCTCCTCCGATTAAAACCGGAAGTTTTCCATGATTTATGATTATGGAAGCTCTTTCCTCAATCTCTTTTAAGGCCTGTTCCGAACTTCCAAAACAAAGTTCCAAATCTCCACTATCGAAAACCTTATAATCTGTCAAATCTTTATCCTGATAAGGGCTGTAAGTTTCCAAACCAAAACTTTCATGTCTTATGGCAGCAGAACCAAATCTTGCCCCCGGCCTGAAGCTTGTGGTGGAATCAAAAGGAGCACCAAAAAGTACAATCTCTGCTTCTTCAAAAGAAGCATCACAACCAATAAAAGTTTCCACATTCTGTAATAATGTTTCTCTCATTTATTCCACCTCCTTTAACATCTCTTCCAGAAACGCAGGAAGATAAAACGCACCTTTATGTAATCTTGTGGTATAATATTTTGTTCTTAAATTCAGGCTGTTCCATCTTTCACTGTCCTGATCATCAATAGGATGATATTTTTTACTGGCAAAGCCGAACAGCCAGTATCCTGCTGCATAAGTAGGGATATGTGCCTGATAAACACGGCAGATAGGAAAGGTACTTGCAATTCTTCCATGACTTCTTTTCATGGCACTGGCATCTTCTTTATAAAAAGGACTTCCCTGCTGGTTTACTAAAATTCCATCCGCTTTTAGAGCCTTATAACAATTTCCATAAAACTCCTTTGTGAATAAACCTTCCGCCGGACCAAAAGGGTCATTGGAATCCACAATAATTAAATCATAGACATCTTCGCATTTTCGGATAAACTTTAATCCATTTTCAAAATAAATGTTTACCCTTCGGTCATCCAGACGGCTGGCATTTTCCGGCAAATAACTTCTACATGCCTTAATTACTTCCTCATCCATTTCCACCAAATCAATTCGTTTGATCGTCTCATATCTGGTGAGTTCATGTACCACTCCACCATCCCCGGCACCAATTACCAGTACCTTTTTCACATTAGGATGAACCGCCATAGGTACATGGACTATCATTTCATCGTAAATAAATTCATCTCTTTCCGTAAGCATGATATTTCCATCCAAAGATAACACCCTACCAAATTCTACAGAATCAAAAACATCAATTCTCTGGTAATCACTTTGCACCGAATACAATTGCTTATTTACTCTAAGACTAAGCTTTACATCCGGTGTATGATGTTCACTAAACCATAATTCCATTTCTATCTCCTCATTTCGTTGACCTGCTTGCAAAACCATCCAATTGATAAAACGAATGGAATATTTGCATGATTCTATCTTTTGTTTCTTTCCGTTTTCTTTTTTTGAATCTCGATGATTTACAAATAATTCAAGCTAAATATCAAGTACATTTAAATTCTCGATTTTTGGATCCTGAGGTCCCGTCATCTGACAGCCCTTCTCATGTGCATAAGAAATATATTTTAAAATATCCGCTGTAATCTTTTCTCCTGGTGCTAAAATAGGAATTCCAGGAGGATAACACATTACAAATTCACTACAGATATATCCTTCTGTTTCCATAATCGGAAGACTCTTCTTCGGAGCATAAAATGCCTCCTGAGGACTGGCTACCACAATCGGTTCAATATATTCCTGCGTCATAAGACCGGAAGGATCTCCTTTAAATCTTCTTCGGATTTCTGCCAGAGCACTCACCAGTCTCTCCACTTCCTGCACTCTGTCGCCAATAGATAAATATGCCAATATATTTCCTAAATCACCGAACTCAATCTGAATGTCATATTCATCCCGTAATATATCATAAACCTGAATTCCCGCAAGTCCCACATCTAGGGTATGTACACTGAGTTTGGTAGGGTCGAAATCAAACACTGCATCACCATCTATTAACTCTTTTCCAAAAGCATCATAATCACCAATGGCATTGATTTCTTCCCTTGCATATTCTGCCAGTTCCTGTACCTGTTTAAAAATCTTCCTTCCACGAAGTGTCAGGTTACGTCTTGAAATATCAAGGCTGGACATTAAAAGATAACTTCCTGAAGTAGTCTGGGTCAGATTAATAATCTGTCTTACATAACCCGGATTTACATTCTTTCCGGTAAGAAGAAGACTGGACTGGGTCAGACTTCCACCACTTTTATGCATGGATACAGCAGCCATGTCTGCTCCCGCTGCCATGGCAGATATCGGAAGATTTTCTCCAAAATAAAAATGTGTGCCATGAGCCTCGTCTGCCAGACAAAGCATTCCTGCGTCATGTGCCATTTTTACAATGGCTTTTAAGTCAGAACAGATTCCATAGTACGTAGGATTGTTTACCAATACTGCCACTGCATTTGGATGCTCTTTGATGGCATTTGCCACCTGTTCCCGTTTCATGCCAAGAGCGATTCCTAGTCGTTTATCTACTTCCGGGTTTACATAAACCGGAATTGCTCCATTTAGTACTAAAGCGTTAATCACACTTCGATGTACATTTCTTGGAAGAATGATTTCATCTCCGCGTTTACAGGCAGTAAGAACCATACTTTGTACTGCACTGGTAGTTCCTCCTACCATAAGAAAGGCATTTTCGGCACCAAAAGCTTCCGCTGCAAGAATCTCAGCTTCTCTTATGACAGAAACCGGATGACAAAGATTATCCAACGGTTTCATGCTGTTTACGTCTACCCCGATACATTGCTGGCCTAAAAATTCTGTAAGTTCAGGATTTCCTCTTCCTCTCTTATGTCCTGGCACATCAAAAGGAACTACCCTCATTTGTCTGAATTCTTCAAGAGCCTCATAAATAGGCGCTCTTGACTGGTCTAACTGCTTCATCCTTTCTTCCAACGCTCAAGTCCTCCCGTTTATTCTAAAAGTCTCATCAACAAACCACCTGTCTGAGTAAAAAACACTGTAAACTGACAGATATAAAAAAGAAAAGCAGCGTATTTATAAAATACGCTGCTTGAAACGTCAAACATTACCATAATCTTGTATCAAACCATTCCTTGCCACTGTAATGCAGTAAAGTGACAAAATAAAAATCTATTCTACCAAAGAAATGGATTCCTCAGATACTTCTACTTATAATAAATTCAGAGTCTATATAGCAATCATTACTTTTACTACTCTTATTGACTGTTTCACAAGTCAGCGCTTTGCGCTATTCGGTTTATAAGAAACCAACTTATAAAATTTGAGCTTTTAACTCAATCAATAAGGCAACTAAGTTGCCAATCGGCAGTGGACCCGGCTGTCCGTATGGCCTTGACTCTTACGAGTGGTCCCTAATAATTGTTATAAGAAAAACTCTAAATCATCTTTTTTCTTAAACTTTTGTTAGAATATCATAGTATTAAAGTCTTGTCAATAAATATCTTTCGTCAAGAACAGATTTCTCTATTCCGGCATCCGAAAAAAATATATTTAGTTTCTTACTATGCTTCTTTCTGCACGTCTTAATATTGAAATGATTGGTACAATCAAGATTCCACAAAAGAAATTGCTGACCCCATGAATGAAATCCCATGGCAGTCCGGCAACAATCCATGCTATTGTCCCTTTAAAATCTAATCCATAAAGAATTGCCTGCACAGGAGCATACAAGGTTCCAAATAAAAAACCATGAGCCGCACATATTACCATATATACGATAGGTGCAATTTTTTTCGGCATTTTTTTTGGTAGCAGCATAGTAACACCCCAAAGTACCGTCCAAACATATAAATATGGCAGCCACCAAGGGGCAAATCCGGCAAAAACTCCATTTAAAATCACATAAATATAAATAGGATATAACGCCTTTTTTCGATAAACTACCGTGTATGCTATGGTAAATACTCCCAAAAGATGAACATTAGGGGCAAATTCCATAATTACTTTGGAAATATACATTAATGCTCCCAACATAGCAAACATGGTCATTTCCTTAATGGTCAGTTTCACGATTTTTCAACCTTAAAGGAGTAGCTTTCTCCTTCTTTTATCTCAGTGGTATCCACACCAGACTGTGCATATTCACCATTCACATAAAATGCCCAGTACATACCATCTTTGTCATAATCTGCAGTAATACCGTTTACGGTTTTTACATAAAGACCATACTGTCCGTCTTCTCCTGCAATCAGATCAAGTTCCTGCAATGCTTCTCCCACTACCTTCTTATCCGTATGAATTTCAAAAAACGTTTCTGTTCCCTCTTTATCCACTACGGAAAAGCTAAACTTTGTATCACCCTCTCCTAAAACAGTAACTTCTTCAGAAGGGGTTACCTGTGATTCTTGTGTGGAGGTATCTTTCTCGTTTGTATTATCACCACAACCGGTTGTAAACAGTGCCATAGCCACAATCAGCACACTACAAAGGATCAGTGACAATGATTTTTTCTTTGTTTCCATTTTCATTGTTCTTTTTTTCATGTTTTTCTCCTTCGATGATATTTCCCCAAGAACCGGCACTCGCAGTTATCCTATGAGGTTTGTTTTGCCTGGATATTTCGACTTGGTACCAAACTTAAGTCAGCACAAATTACTTTTAGTAAAATCAAATAATTCATGACATATCTTAAGTTAAATTCATCTGCCTTCTCAGATTTTCTCCAATGGCTTGTCCCTAAACTGCGGCTTTTGGTAAGATGAATCTTGCTTTTTTGTACTTCACGGCGACGGGCTCGTACAAGATTTTCACTTGTTTCCCCAGACAGAACAAATTCTAGCACATCCTTCCCAGATGTACAAGGTATTTCTTTCATCCACTCGAAAAACTTATATCTAAAGTAAATTTGTATGCAGTAACTTATTCATGACATATCCTGCAGACTTTCTACTCCCTCTGTTTTTATAGTATTTACTCCAAAGGTAAAATATAGAATGTGGAACAACCATACGCAGGAAAGCACAATCCTTCCCACTGGAACTCTGCTCATCATAATAAATCCAACAGACATTAACAATGTTACTGTAATCATAATGCGGATTTTCGTTTTTCGAGTCATTCCTTCCCCTTTTACATAACTCTCCAGATTATTTTTATAAAGTTTTGTATGGGTAAACCAGTGATTTAATTTTTCTGAACTTCTTCCAAAACAAAAGGCTGCCAGTAATAAAAATGGAAATGAAGGAATCAACGGAAGGACTGCACCTACTGCCCCCAGTCCTACTCCAATACATCCTGTAATAATATATGCTATTTTCTTCATTTTCATGGTTTCACTCTCCTTTTTTCCTTCTTTGATTCTATAACATGACGAATTGCTGTTACCGGATGATAAAATATCATTCTGGGACCTGAAAATCGCATGACTTCTCGTATTTTCTCTCTCATTTCCGGCTTATAGCAATGAACTTTACAGTTTGAACAAAATGTCTTTGTTTCCATGAAGGGACACTTATCACTTCTGAATCTTGCATAGGTTTCAAGTTCCAGACATTCCTGACAAAGACCACCCTTACCTGAATGATTTTTTTTACAATAAATCGCAATCATTTTGGACACCACTGCTTTTTCTCTTTCCCGTTTACTTTGAACATCGGTCATCAACTTACCCTCCCCCCTGTTTTTGACAGTTCTTCTACGGAATAAATCTCGTCTGCTATCCGCATGGTAGACTGGCGATGAGATACCAATACAACAGTCTTATCCTTACCTTCTTCTTTCAATGACTTAAGAATCACTGCTTCATTCAAACTGTCTAAGTTACTGGTAGGTTCATCTAATAAAAGAAATGGTGCATCATGTAAAAATGCCCTTGCCAGTCCCAGTCTTTGTCTCTCACCACCGGAAAGGGTATCTCCAAGCTCACCCACTGGCGTATCGTAGCCCTGTGGCAAACTCATAATAAATTCATGAACAGAGGCTTTTTTACAAGCTGCTATGATTTCCTCTTCTTTCGCATCTTCTTTTGCAATCCGTAAATTGTTCTTAATACTGTCATGAAAGAGATGGGTTTCCTGGGTCATAAAACTTTCCATATCCCGTAAATTCGTTGTATTTATAGTTTCAATATCTCTACCGGAAATCTGTACCTTTCCTTTTTCCACAATCCAAAAACGCATCAAAAGTTTTAAAAGTGTAGACTTTCCACTACCACTTTTTCCTACAATTCCTACAACAGAACCTTCCGGAATCTTCACCGATACCTCATCCAGAATCCTTTCTTCTCCATAAGAAAACGAAACATCAGAAAGCTCTGCCTCTGTAAAGGTAATTTCGCTTTCTCCTTCCACTTCCTCCACGATAGGTACTTCCTCTAAAATATCAAGCACTCTGTTTCCTGCTGCAAAGGTGTTTTGAAGGGTACTTCCCAGATTGGCAAGTGCCACCACAGGACCAAAGGAACTCATAAGCGTAATGGTTGGAATCAGTACCCCCTCAAAATCCACTACACCTTCTACAGACAACAAGGCTGAAACCAATAACATGATAAGGTCGAATAGCAGAATCACTGTATTCGTCACCGCCATATTTCGCCCTGATATACGTTTCATGCGTTCTTCCTCTTTGGAAAGTTCATCCGTCATTGTATTCATCTGATTTAAACGGTTTTCTCCCTGTCCATATTGCAGGGTTTCCCAAAGTCCCCGAAGGCTATCCAGTACAAAACTGCTTAACTCACCAGATTGATTACGAAAATGAATTCCACTATCCCCACTTAACTTGGAAGTCACCATTGGAATCACCATTCCCACAGTAATATATGCAAAAAAAGCCACTAATCCTAAAACTTCATGAAAACTTCCAATAAACACACACATCACAACTGTAAATAAAAAGGCAATGGCTGCCGGTGATATGGTATGGGCATAAAAAACTTCCAACAATTCAATATCTGAGGTAATGACAGAAATCAGATTTCCATTCTCTTTTCCTTCTAATTTCGCAGGACATAATTTTCTTAATGCCAAAAATACCTTATCTCGAATCAGAGCAAGAAGCTTAAACGCAATAAAGTGATTGCAGGCCTGTTCCCCATAACGAAGTACTGCTCTTAAAAAAGCAAAAGCTACAACACAGACAAAAATCACGGTAAGAGTAAAGGGCGTCTTAAATTCCAAAAGTTCCAGTACTGCATATCCTCCAAATATGGTGATAAACGCAGCGCAAAGATGCCCTATGAGTCCCATGAAAATTGCAAGTATCATAAAACCTGTCAAAGGCTTCACAAGACCTATCAGTCTTGCCATAACGAAAAATCCACTTCTCTTTTTCATTTTATTGTCCCTCCTTTCCGAAATTTTCAAGCTGTTGCTGTGCCTCCCACAGCTTCGAATAAACACCTTTTCCTTTTAGCAATTTCTCGTGGCTTCCACTTTCCACAATCTTTCCATGTTCCATTACATAAATCTGGTCTGAACCTACTACATTCACAAGTCTATGAGAAATAAGAATCACGGTTTTGGTTTTTGCCAGATGATAAATTTCTGCCATAATATTATTTTCGCTTTCCACATCAATGTTAGAAGTAGCCTCATCAAAAATATATACTTCACTATTATGTAGAAGTGCTCTTGCCAATGCCAGACGTTGACATTGGCCTCCGGAAAGGTTCGATGCCTTTTCTAAAAGAGGAGTATCCAGTCCTTTTTCATTTTTCATAAAGTCTGCCAGATTCACTCTTTTTAAGACCTCCCACATTTCTTCTTCCGTCGCATGGCTGTTTCCCATCAGCAGATTATCCCGTACCGTTCCTTTAAAAAGGTAGCTTTGATGACTAATGTAGGTAAGATTGCTCATAATACTCTCTTCTGATAATTCAGAAAGTTCCTTGCCACCCAGTCTTATAGAACCGGTATAGCCTTTATTTCTTCCCATAAGTATCGCTGCTATGGTAGACTTTCCACAACCACTTTCCCCAACGACAGATGTGAAACTTCCCTTTGGAAACTGCATATTTATTCCTTTTAAAATTTCCCGTTCCGGCTCATAAGAAAAACGTAAGCCGGAACAATCTATAGAAACATCTGCCGATACTTCTTCCTTCCTTGACTCTTCCTCCGGCAAATCCAACAGGCGGAATATTTTATCACTTGCTGCCATACCATTCATGGCAATGTGAAAAAAGGAACCAAGCTGCCGCATAGGAATAAAAAAGTCTGCAGATAATAAGATAATCAACAGACACCCTTTCAGTGAAACATTTCCACTACGATATTGGGTTGTTGCCATAATCAATCCTAGAGCTGCACCGCCATAAGCGATAAAATCCATAATGGTAATGGAATTTAACTGCATAGTTAGTACCTTCATGGTAATTTTGCGAAACTTCTCAGATTCCCGGTTCATTTCTTCATTCTTGAAACCATCTGCCTGATAAATCTTTAAGGTAGTCAGCCCCTGAAGATTTTCTAAAAAGGTATCCCCTAATGCTGTATACTGTCCCCAATACTTAGATAACAATTTTTTCGCCCATGTCTGCACCAGGGCAATGGCAACCGGAATCATCGGTACGCAGATAAGCAATACCACCGCCGATGGAAGATTTATAAAACTTAACACAAGAAACAAAGTAAACGGCGCCAGCATGGCATAAAAAAACTGTGGCAAATAAGCACCAAAATAGGTTTCCAGCTGGTCAACTCCTTCCACTGCCACCTGTACAATCTCAGAGGTTTTGACTTGTTCTTTATAGGAAGTTCCCAATTTTAACAACTTTATATATATCAATTCTCTTAAAGTCTTCTTTACGGTTTTGGAAGACAAATATGCCATACGGCTGGAAAAGACAGTGCATAGAAATCTAATTACGACTGCCAAAACTGCAATGATTGCAGTAATTGCAAATTCTTTTCCTCCGGCTGTCTCCCTAAAAATACCTCCAAGTAACCAGGTAATTGCTGCCATCATAGCAATGTTTGCCACCAGAGAGCACCATTGCAGCAAAACGTTCCCTACAATATACTTTTTACTTTCTTTGACTGTTCCAATCAGTCTTTTATTCATCATCATTTCTATTACACCAATCCTTTATGTATTTGCCTTGAAGTTAGCTTTATCTAACCAAGAATTTTAGCATAGCCCCCTCTTTATTTCAAGAAGAAGATTTTGGATATAACATAAAAAAAGCTATCTCCTATGTTTTATTAATAGACATAGTTGATAGCTTTTTCACTCTATTTTACTTTTTTATATTTCTCTTATTTTACTTCTTGCTTAAATCTTTTACTACTTTTACAAGCTGTATAATAAACGTAGGTATTACTGACAATAAATAAACGCTTGCAATCTGATTTCCTGTAAGAGCAGCTACAGAAAATAGCTTGCTAAGTGCCGGTACAAATAATACTAAATTCAGGAATACCATACCTGCTGCAAAAGCTCCTAAGCTGGCCCAATTTCTCTTAAATCCAATTTTAAAGATGGAATGTTCACTTCTTAAATTAAATCCATGGAATAATCTTGCAGCCGTTAAAGTTGCAAATGCCATAGTACTTGCCACTGCCGCTCCACCTGCTTCAAGCCCCATATGGAATGCAATCATAGTTGAAATGGCAATCAACAAACCTTGCATTAAAATATCGGACATAAATTTCTTGGTTAAAATTCCTTCTTTCGGATCTCTTGGTTTTTGTTTTAACAAATCTTTTTCTGCCGGTTCCATACCAATGGCAATAGCTGGAAGGGAATCTGTTAATAAGTTAATAAATAACAGATGCACTGGTGCAAATGGTACCGGTAATGCCCTTAAGGAAGTATATAATACAGAAAGTATTCCCGCCATATTACCGGATAACAGGAATTGAATGGCATTTTTAATGTTTCGGTAAACATTACGTCCATTGGCTACTGCCTTAATAATAGTGGCAAAATTATCATCGGTTAAAATCATGGCAGCTGCATCCTTGGAAACTTCCGTACCTGTAATACCCATGGCAACACCAATATCTGCTTTCTTTAGGGCT
>JAFQBM010000023.1 GCA_017399685.1 Lachnospiraceae bacterium | reverse complement strand
CCGAACAGTCAAAGCTGTAGTAGTATAGATACAGATCCACAGTGCTTTAAGTATTATAATGGAGTATTCAATAAAACCCAAGAGTTTGGGAGAAAGGAGAATAATCCATTACCCTCAAAAGAGGATAATTGGATTATACGTAATGTATATGAACTTAGATGTAATGGAAAAAATATATGTAAATGATAAATTATATGAAATGATTCAACTTTTAGGACATGGAAAAGGTGGGTATTCCTATCTTGTAACAGATGGTACAAACCAATATGTTTTAAAACAAATTCATCATGAGCCATGTGATTATTATCAGTTTGGAAATAAATTGGAAGCAGAAATAAGAGATTATGAACGCCTGAAGAAAATTGGAATCCCCATGCCTAAGATACTGGACGTGGATATTAAAAATGAAAGAATTCTAAAAGAGTATATCATAGGGGATACCATATTTGATTATGTTTTACGAAATGAGGTAAAACAGGACTTTGTAGAGCAGATGAAAGAAATGTGTATATGCTTATATGCTACCAATACGAATATTGATTATTTTCCAACGAATTTCGTGGTACAAGAGGGTAAGTTATATTATATTGATTATGAGTGTAATGACTATATGGAAGAATGGAATTTTGAGAATTGGGGAGTAAAATACTGGTCTCAAACGAAGGAATTTTTAGAGTATGTGAATAAGGGAGAGTCCTGACAACAAATCAGATAAAATCTTAATTGACAAGCGATGTAGCTTATGTTATATTATACGTGCATAGTGCATGTATAATGAAAAGAGGTGGTTGGGTGCCAAGAAATAAATATCCGGAAGAAACTGTGCAAAAAATATTAGATGCAGCATTAAAACTTTTTTGTGAGAAAGGGTATGAGGAAACCACTGTTTTAGATATTATTAATCATATGGGTGGTATGACCAGAGGGGCATTTTATCATCATTTTAAGTCAAAGGAAGAAGTATTGAATGCTTTAAGAGATAAGTTTGCCAAGGAAGCAACATCTTTTGTTAAGGTAATGCAGCGAGATGATTTGAACGGTTTGCAAAAGCTTAGGGCTGCCATTATGGAGACGAATACGGAAGAAACAGACAAGAGGAAATTTAACCTGGCACTTATGCCGTTATTGGAAAGTCCGGCGTTTTTAAAAATGCTTATTATTGATACCAATCGAGACTCCTTAGCACCTACATGCCAGATAATAATTGAAGAAGGTATTAAAGATGGTTCCATACAGGTAGAAGATGCTAAATTAGCAGCAGAACTGTTGGTTTATCTTATCAATTTTTGGACCATACCTTCCATTTTTCCTACGGACGAGGAAGAAACATGGAAGAAGTTAATGATGATCAAAACCATTTTAGACAGCATTGGTCTTCCCATTTTTGATGAAAAATATTTTAGAGAAATTGAAGAAAAACAGCAATAAAAGAATAAGATTGTCGCAAGACGATTTTATTTTTTGAAATATACATGCACGATGCATGTATATTAAGAGAAAGGACGTGAATCGTATGAGTATTATTTTATTGTTAATTCTTATTACATACCAGACCGTGGCATCAGTGATGGACATGCGTGATATAAAGAAACGGAAAGGAATAGACATAACAGAAAAAATGAGAATTGATTTTTATAAGGAAACAATAATATGGGGCTGGTTTCCTGTAGGTATTATCTTCTTGTTTATGGTATTTACTTCCATGAGTATACAGGATATCGGATTTCGTAAGATAGTGTTAAGTGATTTTATGTGGTTGAATATTGCAGTATTTATTATAGTAGGTATCATGATTATTTCCTTGGCGTATCAGGTGATTATGTATTTTTCTAATGAAAAATTTAGAAAAGAAACTGCCATTGAGATAGAAAATAAAAAGAATAGTGGTAATCATTATGATGAAGTTGTATTTAATTTGATTCTTCCACGCACTTTGAAGGAAAAAATGTATTTCTTTTTTGTTTCATTCACAGCAGGAGTTTGTGAGGAAATACATTTGCGTGGCTGCCTCATGTTTTTGTTAAGTGATATTTTTCAGGATTTACATATAGTAGTAATTGGAGTGATTGCATCATTGCTGTTTGGTGTGTTTCATTGTTATCAGGGCATGTCGGGAGTAATAAAGACAAGCATTGGCGGAATGCTGTTTGTTGCCATTTATTTTGTAACCGATTCTCTGGTGCCGGGAATCGTATTACATTTTCTGTTTGATTTCTCGTCCGCATTTTTGGTTAGAGAGGAAAGGAAGGTATAAAATTTTATTAATGTAATGCCAGTCTTACATTACCGATTATGGTGGGATACGCAATCATTGACGTAGCAACGGTAATGCAGATATTGGCAACATCATCTGGTGTGGGATTATATGAAAAAATGTGTGGTATGTAAAGGGTATGTTTGGTACAATAGGAACTGAAATTAAAATTTTCACTGAAGGTATTTTTAGGGATTTAATAACTGTTATATTTTGTTATAGAAATCTCGTCAAACGATAGTAAAACGCTATTATTCAGGTCAGACGATTACAGAGTTAAGTGAAGTGTATTATCTCTCTGAAAAAAGAATTCAGGGGATTATACATGAATATGAATCCAATAATACGAGAATGATGGAGGAAGTATAGTGAAAAAAGCTGATAAATATAAAGAACTTTTTAATAATGAATATTTAATGGGACCCAATAGTGTGAGATTACTTGAGGAAATGCTTGAAAAATATCCCCTTGAACGGGGAACACGAGTATTGGACTTAGGTTGTGGAAAAGGATTAACAAGTTTGTTTCTTGCGAAAGAAGCTGATGTAAATGTTTTTGCAACTGATTTATGGATTAGTGCAACGGAGAATAATATTCATTTCAATGAATGGCAGATTTCAGAAAAGGTAATACCTATTCATGCGGATGCGAATGATTTGCCTTTTGCGGAGGAATATTTCGATGCTATTGTGAGCATAGATTCCTTTCACTATGTTGCAACACAATCACACTTCTTTGAACAAAAGATTTTACCATTGTTAAAAACGAACGGTGTGGCAATGATTGCAATGCCGGGGTTGAAGGAAGAGATACATGGTAATGAACCGGAAGTTATACTAGAATGGCTGGATGGTGAAGAAAGTGAATATAATTTATTTCATAGTAGGGAATGGTGGTTGAATCATATTGGTCAGAGCGATAAGTTTGAGGTTGTGATGAATTTTGATTTGGAGAGCTTTGATGTAGCATGGAATGAGTGGTTTTTGTCCAAACATGAATTGGCGTTACATGATGAGAAGTTCTTTGAAAAGGGAATCGGGGAGTATCTGTCTACGGTTGGACTTGTAATAAGAAAAGTGTAAGGAATTATATTATTATTCTTCTGGGGCTTTGCCCATGTAGTTAAAGAAATATCGATATTCAAAGGAGATTGATTATGGATATTTATATTGAAAGGGAAAAAGGGGAAATATCTTTTCAGGAATGGCTTGATTATGTGAAGTCAGACGATGAGCTTATTCTTACAGAAGTGACTGAGGGGATAAATCCCTTGACAAAGATGAAATTAAGAATTGAGATACCAGGTCGTGTTATATTTAATGGCGTGGAGATTAATTTTAAAAGAGGCTGTATTGGTTGTGAATATGCTTCTGAGGAAATGTTGGCAAAACTTAAAGAAATAGCCATAGTGTTTGGGGCAAATGTATATGACTGTGGCGAAGAAATTGATTTGGACGAAAAATAGATATGAAATTAAAACTATGTTAGGATAGGTTTATGGATGAATGAGAATCATTGATTTTACCTTTAGGAGGACGATATAATGGGTTTATTCTCAAAATTATTTAAAAAGTTATTCAAAAAGACAACAGCAGATGTGAAGTTTGAAAAGGTTGCACCGCAAAATGCAATAAAATTAGAAAATCAAAATGGAGCAATCGAAAATTGTTCTTCATTGGATATGGAAGAATATTTACAGATGATGTTTGATGATGGAGAACAGTTCATTACTTTATCAGTGCCAAGCGCGCGTTATGGAATACGATTTGTTCAGGCGTGCAGAGTTGATAAGGGGATTGATGTAGAACTAGGATTGGAA
Organism: Lachnospiraceae bacterium; assembly: GCA_017399685.1. Lineage (GTDB taxonomy): Bacteria > Bacillota > Clostridia > Lachnospirales > Lachnospiraceae > RGIG1668. The sequence goes on along the minus strand of JAFQBM010000023.1, from coordinate 17,559 downwards.
GAGGATGACCATACCAAGCTTATCTGTAAAATATGTAGTGAAGAGGAATGTAGGGAAATTTTTCATGAGTTTTTTCATACTGCCAATGTATGTGATAGAAAAGGGTATGAGCCGATTCAGATAGAAAAATGATTCTAAGGGAAAAGTGAAAAATACATAGATGTTGATGGTCCGGGAAGCTCGAAAATACTGGAAAATTAAAAAACTACACGGCAATTATGAATTTTTATAGTATTTTAATAGGCAACATGGGGTGAAGTAAAATGATTAATCGTGAAGATATGTTGGAATTAACAAGGCGTATGACACCGGCAAGAAGCTGTTTTGACAGAATTGCAGGAGCATATATGAATGATTTAGGGGAAGTGGATGAAAGTTTTAATATTCATTTCGGAAAACTTTCCGGCTCTGAAAAAGCAAGAAATTTAAAACTGGCAAAGGCAATTCCTTTTGCGAAAACCAACATACAGTTAAAGGAATATACGTTCCCTGATAAGGTAAAAGGCAAAGACAGTATGTGGCAACTGCTTCGTGGGATTCAGGAATGCGGATTAAAAAATGATGCATTGATGGAATTATTGTATGAACAGATTGCAGATGGTTACCCTGTTGATAATGAATTTGCTGTATTTGTGTTTCACGGGGTATACGATGTGCCGTTAAAAGGGACAGACAAGGAAGATTTATGGGAATCAGAGGAAGTATATGATTTTATTATTTGTACAGTAAGTCCCATGAAGGCTGCATACGAGCCGGCGGAACCTGTCTTTGGATTCTTATATCCTGCATTTTGCAATAGGAGTGCAGAGAAAGAAAAAATCGATATTTTTCATGCTGATTCTGAAAGAATCCAGGAAGGTCTTATGTATAAATTGTTGGGAAAATGCTACGTGGCGAAGAAACAAATTTGAATTCAAGACAAAAAGAAATGAGTTCGATTTAGTAAAAAAATGGTAGTGATTCATGTTACAGTAAAGATGTAGGAAGTAACTCAGAAGGGAGGCGTACTATGCTTAAATTTTTGATGTATATAAAAAAAGCAAACAGGTCAGAGACTACGCTCTATGCAACACAAAACATGTTTGTGTAGCGGTTCGAGGCATAGAGCGATGGAAAGAATCGCTGTAAAAATATGAGATGTGTTGCACTCAAAAGGTAAGAATAAGTAGTGGCTATTTTGTGGATATATTGTAACGGTTCACTTAGTAACCTGACATTTGATAACAGGTTATGTAATAGCATGATTACGATGTATTTACTTTAGAGGGAGTGATATACATGTCATATAGAAATGGAAAAGAAATATTACCGGAGAACGTTTTATCTGAAATTCAAAAATATTTTAGTGGAGGCTTAATCTATATTCCAAAATCAGACCAACAAAGGTGTAGCTGGGGTACGAAGACTGCCACCAAAAGCGAATTAGAAAAACGAAACCGGGAAATATGTGATAAGAAAAAGAAAGGTGCCAGTATTAAGGAGTTAATGGAAGAGTATCATTTGGCATATGATACCATAAAAAAGATTCTATACAGGTAAAAGAAAAAGAGATAAACGATGTAAATAGGTTGATTTCGGGTGGAACTACGAAGAAATCAGGAGATATCGGTTATCTCTTTTTTGTGTATTGCTTTCTTTTATTTATTTGAGACACTGCAAGTTTTTTTGGGTTTCTAGTATAATGAAAAAGAAATGTTGTGCCAGAGCTGGTATGTTTAGATAGCCAAAAAAAAGAAGAAATGATAAATAATTGTGAAATTATCAAACACCTATCGTAAGTGATGCAAAAGAAACAAATACATTAGCAGGTGCTTGTTCGGCCGCGGTACTTAATGAGCGACCTGTCTCGAATCTGTTACTATTAGCACTGCTGTTTATACAGTAACCTGACACTTGCTGTCAGGTTACGTAATAGTATGATTCAGGGGTTGGTTTCTGCTTCGCGAAGCGAATTTGCATGCAGAAACCAATAGATTACTGTTCGCATGAACAGTAATCCGCTACGAGACGAACGCACCGAAAGCATGCCTGCGTTGTTTTGTTTCTTTTACATCACGTTTATACAATATACTATGATTTCACAATTATCTAGGAAGAAACGGAACTAAAAGGAGAATAAAAAATATGAATTTAAATGATGTACTAACAGACCCGAAAAAATTAGTCCGACAGGAATTGGAAAACGCAGGATTTGATTTAGATAAAATAAATGTCCCTAAAAGAGTGTATTTATTGGCAGATAGCCTTTATGATGCCATACTGGAAAGAAATTGTGGAACGTATAAATACCCATTAGGCGGAAAACTTTATGTATTTAGTGGAAATGAAAAGATTGGATTTATCAAAGGTAATATGTGTTCTCCGGCAATTGCAACACAAGCTGAGGATTTAATTGCCGGAGGGGTAAAAGAATTAATACATATAGGATTTGCCGGGGGATTACAACCGGATATGAAGCCTGGTGATATTGTTTTGACAGAGGGAGCTTATAATGATACAGCGGTTGCAAGATTATATGGATTTGATTATGATAGGATTGAAGCTTCGAAAGAATTAACGGATGAATTAAGCAGCCTGCTTAAAACAAAGGAAATCCCATTCAAAAGAGGAATCCATTGGACCACAGATGCGGGATACAGAGAAACCTGGGGGCAGGTAGTGGAGTATAGAGAAAAAGGAGCATTATGTGTGGAAATGGAAGGTGTAGGACTTTTCACTATTGCAAAGTACAGAAACTGTGCTGCTTCCGCAATCTATGTTATTTCCGATGTACATATGGAAAGTGGATGGGATTTAGGATGGGGAGAAAAGAATCTTAATGAGGCAGTGGAAAAAGTGCTGGATATGATTATCAGTACTGTGGAAAATGAAGGCTAAAATGAATTTGGTGGTGTGATATGAATTTAAATAAGATATATACGGAAGAAGATTTATTTCCCAGAGAGATAACACAGTGGGAAAAGCGAGATTATGGTTTTTTATTTTATAATGAGGAAAATAAAGATTCTTTTGACTCGAATCATGCAATTATTTTTAAAAACAGAGTATCCGATTTAGAGAAGGTTCTTAATGATATCATATGGTTTTATAAAGAAAAGGGGATTAGACCAAGTATATACCAATCCATATGTGAAGAAGGGTATTTTGAAGAAATAGGAAGAGAACTTTCAGAATATGGGTTTGAGTGTTGGACTGAATCACAAAAATATATGGTTTTATCTGAGAAAAATGTAATTATATCTAATTCGGAAGTTGTTGTTCGAAAAGTAATCAAATGGGAAGATGAATATGGAATAGAGATATTTGAGAAAGCAGGAGAACCATGGGAAATTGATGTAGTAAAAAAGGCATTGATGAATCGTAATACATTATTTTTTGTTGCCTATTATAAGGAAAAACCAGTAGGAATGACACATTGCCATATTACAGATGGTGTATGTAGAGTTGATTATTTGCTTGTTTCAAAGGAGTATAGAAACATAGGTGTAGGACGAGCATTGATAAACAGTTTTGTAGAATATTGTAGTGCCAATCAAATAGATAATTGCTATTTATGGCCTGATGGAGAAACGGCTGAAAAGATTTATTATGAAGCAGGATTTCGTCATGTAGAAACAAAACAAGCGGGACGTGCAGTATATAAAACAAGCTAAATTTAAAAATTGATAGGTAATGAATTACAAGCTTACAAAGAAATTAAAAGCAATAGAAGTGAAGTTCGTGAAGAAAAAATTATATTTGGTACGGATGGTATACGAGGTAAATTACTATGGACATATGGGAAACATTATATTTAAAAGCCAAGGAACAATATCACCCGGCAAAAGTCTCTCCATTTATATATGCACATCATGTTGTATGTGCCATAGAAAGTGAAAATGGAGAAATCTATACCGGTTTTTGCATAGAAGGCTGTAGTGGAGTGATGAATCTTTGTGCAGAAAGAGTTGCAGCACTGAATATGTATGTGAACAGCAATCAGACGGTAATCAAACGACTGATTGTATTTCGTGAGGAAGCACCCAATACAGAACTAGAAGGAAGTGGTATGCCTTGTGGTGCCTGCAGAGAGTTTTTGATGCAGTTGTCCTATGAAAATCGAAACATGGAAATTATGACAGATTTTAAATCAAGGAAAACCATTACCTTAGGGGAATTAATGCCCGGATGGTGGGGAGAACAGAGGTATCAGACAGGGGAAGATGCTTAAAGGTAAACTAACCGAAATACTTTTTGAATGTTGGAAAAAGTGTTTATTTTGTGGTAAACTATAAGAAATTTTGGGAAAAATTTTTCGGAATATTATCATATTTTTGCAATTACCTGGCGGGTAGTTCACTTGAAAGGAGAAATATTTTAATGAATTATGATTTGGAATCTGTAGACATTCAGAAACTTGCACAATCCATGACAAATGGTATGGCAGATGATAAATACTTTTTATGGGTGCCAGACTGGTTACAGGATGCAGAAGAAAAAGAATATCTGGTTCTTTTAAACACCGGAGACAGAATCCATGAAAACTATGAAATCATCTACCAGTTTCAATCAGAATACATAAGAAATAAATGTTGTTATGCTCTGTCACAGGATGGAAAGACTGCTTTAATGGGCTATGCAGTGAAAAAGGGTGTGATTTGTATGGACTGTGAAAGCGGTCAGGTATTATGGAACAACCCTAAAATAAAAAAGATTGATAAAATCCGTTTTAATTATTTTGATTCTGATATCATCGAAGTAATTAATAATCAACTGGAATTTACTTATTTGGATAAACATACCGGGCAGATTTTGGATGAGGAGAGAATTAAGAAAGTGCGTCAGGTCATAAACCTGATGCGTTCTTCAAAAAATGGAAAATACTTAATGTCATCCGATACCTTCTCCAGCAAAGATAAGGCAAATTACACCGTTTACGACACAAAAACAAAAGAAATTATGGGAAGGTTTGTGGCTCAAAGTCAGATTATGGAATCCACCTTTGATATTACAAATGACGGTCAATTTGCCGTCTGCTCTGCATATCAGAAAGAGGGAATTTCTTTGATAAGGGTAGCCACAGGAGAGGTTCTATGGACTCAAAAAATCACGAAAAAGATTTTTGACGTTTATTTCGATAAAGATGATAAACAGGTAGTAGTCAGTTGCCGATACAATGGTATTTATTTCCTAAATATTCAGGATGGTCAAATGGAAACTCATAAAAACGGAGAAAAGAGATATTTTAATCCATATGGAAAAGATATCTGCTTTCCGGAAAATAATGTTGCGATAATTGGTAAGAGACGAATTCAAAGTCCAAGTTTTACTTTTATAGATGCCCTTGGCACACCGAAGGGAGTTCTGCTAGTTCCGGCTGGCGATGAATATGGTCTTAAATTTTATGACAACGATGGAAAACTGTTATGGGAAAATAAAGATGTACATATAGGAAATCTTGTATATCAGGAACAAAACCATACCATTTGCGGATTCATGAATATGTATGGTTCTGAAAAAATCATAATAATAGATGCTGAAAATGGACAAGTGATATCAAGGCTTGATATTGATGATTTTGCATGTGCGTTTATAGAAAACAACAATACTCTGGTTTGTAACACTGGAAAAATGTATGATGTTTCAAATGGATGCATTAAGGAAAAAGAAGAGATGTTTGAGTTTTATGTGTATTATGAAAAATAAAGTATTTACAGAGGTGTGAACGTGAAAATATTAAAAGCAACCCAAGGTGATTTAGAAGAAATTCTTCAAGTGCAACATATGGCATTTACAAAAGAGGCAGAAGATTTTAACGATTTCGATATTGAACCGATGACACAAACATTGGAGGATTTAGAGGAAGAATACAAAGTATTCGTGTTTTTAAAAACGGTTGATAATGAAGGGAAAATTATTGGGTCAATTCGAGGATATATCAAAGAGGGAACATCATATATTGGAAAGACGTTTGTCCATCCTGATTATCAAGGTAGGGGAATCGGAACTGCAATGATAAAAACTTTGGAAAAAATCAACAAAGCACCAAGATATGAAATCAACGCAAGCATCAGATGTCCTCAAAATATTAGATTATATGAGCGTTTGGGTTATTCGAGATTTAAAGAAATAAAAACGGAAAATAATGGATTCGTGTATTTGGAAAAAATAAATGAAGTTGTTATGGCATATTTAATATAAATTGATTAACAGCGAAGAATTTTAAATTAGGAAATCGGAAAATATGAGAAATCAATGGAGATATTTTAATTAAAGGTATTTAAACCAATGGATTATTAGTGCCTTGTCCAACAAAGGAGAATGAATATATAACATAGTGAATTTTTATACGTATACTCAGAGTGAAAATCTAAAGGTTTGCATTTTCCCGGAAATATCCAACACATCAGATTGTATTTTGTACAGAAATCGCGTTGCTAATGTATTGCATGCAGAAAATCCATTAGATGTAGAGGATGAATGGATGGAAGAATATTCTTTGGTGCAAGGAAACTTTGATATTACAGCGGTAAATAAAGAATTGGTAGCAGAAGTACCAAGTTCCATACAGATGGGGAAGGTGTATCAAAGACTAATCGTTGACACAATGCAACCCCAAGAAGATTATGCAGATGGTATAGTTCGGGTATATAATGATGATATTTGCAATGTTATAGATGATTATAATTGCAGTGCTTATTATGAATCATCTTATGTAATTGCTCGTGCATATCAGGCGGGTGGATTTTAATCGTGCGAATAACGATTGATATTTTAGATTTTCAGAAAATACAAAAAAGTAGGGATCTTCCCTACTTTTTATTAATAGTCTTCCATTTCGGCATCCTTTTTGGTGCGATGAACGGTTCCTTTTGGATGATTTGGTGGAGCATAAATGACAGATACTTTTAAAGGCTGCCGTTCAAGGTTGACAATATTATGCCATGTTCCGGCTGGTATAAATACAGCATCTCCTTTACACATGGTTTGCCGGTAATCCAGATAGTTTTTGCATGAACCCATGGTTACCCTGGCCGTTCCTTGTTCAATTCTGATAAATTGATCTGTAGTGGGATGTATTTCAAGACCAATTTCTCCACAAGGAGGAATGCACATAAGAGTCATTTGTAAGTGGCATCCTGTCCAGATTGCAGTTCGAAAATTCTTATTTTCGATTCCTAACTGTTCTATATTTGCGACATATGGATTAGGACCATAATCTACTTGTTCTGTATCATAACCGAAATTCATATTATGATTCCACTTTTTTTATATTATTGTATGAATCAAAATATTTTCTGTGCAAAGAAAAATTTTTTATGAGAACATTTTTATGAGTAAATTCATGAATAATCTTGGCTAATAATTTATATACAGTGTGGAAAATAATTGATATAATACGGATTGCAGATTAAAATCTTAAATTTGCAATTGGAGGTATGAATGATGAAGAAAAAGCTTTTTAAGATTTTGAAAACGATATTTATAATTTTATTTTTGTTTATAGCTATTAGATTATTTAGTCCCACATGGACTCCTTCTATCAAAGGAGAAAATAGCATTAGTGAATTAACGAAAGTTGAGATAAATGGAGTGAACCTTGAGGTAATGATACGGGGAAGCGATAAAAATAATCCGGTTCTAATATTTGTTCATGGAGGACCTTGTTGTTCTGAAATTCCCTATGTAAGAAAATATCAAGAGAATTTGGAAAAAGACTTTACCATAGTACATTATGATCAACGAGGAAGCGGTAAATCATATGTGTTTGGAGAAGACAATACAAAGATTACTGCCGTTACCCATGCGGATGATTTAATTGCACTTACGGAATATATAAAAGAATATATAGGAAAGGAACAAGTCATCTTAATAGGACATTCTTATGGAACATATATTGCCACAATGGCTATAGCACAAAGACCAGATTTATATCAGGCATATATAGGCATTGGACAGATGTCAAACACCATAGATAGTGAATGGAATAGTCTGGAAAAATGTATTACAGAGGCTGAAAATGCAGGGAATCAAGGCGATGCGGAGTATTTGAAAGGTTTAGAACCGGCAATATTAAAGGGCGAATGTATTACACCAAGAAATTATGTACGTAAATATGGTTTTGCAGCAAGAAAAATAGATGATAATGCGGATTATTTGAAAGCTTTTTTATTTGGAACAGAATATAATTTGCTGGATGCGATTGGATTTTATATAGCTTCAATGAAGTATCAGGACTCCTTGATTCAGGAAGCACTAAACAATCCTATTACTGATATTGTAACAGAAATCAATATACCGGTTTATTTCGTAATGGGAAAATATGATGGAATGACATCGCCGGAAGCGGCAGAGAACTATTTATATAGTATAACGGGAGAAGGAACAAAAGAATTTATTTTGTTTGAAGAATCAGCACATTATCCACAATTTGAAGAGGAGCAAAAGTTTTATCAATGGATGAAGGATACTTTTTCTGATTAAAGATGAACAGATGATATTAAATTTAAATGGAAGTGAGGAGTATTATGAACTCTTTCTTAAACGATATTAGGTCTGAAGAGAATAAATTGAGTCTTGGGAAAAAAATTATTTATACCATCAGCATCATGCATTTGCAGTTAGTTTAAATATGATGATTTCATTTCGGTTAATGAAAAAGATATCGTATACACAAAAAAGTGTGTAATGTACACATTTATTTTTCTCCTTTCACAACGCAGAAAGGGGGAAAATAAGTATGGTTAATTTATGAGGCAGATTACTATGAATGAGTAAGACTGCTTTTTTTTATGAAAAAAGATTGACAAACAATTAAACATATGATTAAATGTTCATATATTAATAAAAAACAATTCGTTAGATATTCATATGGAGGGATGATAATGGCTAAGGATACTACAAACAAGGGTTTTTGGGAGAAGTTTGCAAAGATATACACCTTATTTATGTCGAAAAATGATAGGGCTTATGAGAAAATCTGTGATGTACTGATGAATTACATAGATAAGGATAAGAATGTATTGGAATTAGCTTGTGGGACAGGACAGATTACATTTCGTATGGCTGAAAAATCACTTTTTTGGGAAGCAACGGACTATTCCGAAAATATGGTGAAAGAAGCTGTGAAAATGAATGGAGATAAAAATAAGAGTGAAAAAATTTCCTTCCTTGTTCAAGACGCAACGAATCTGACATATGAAGATGAAACCTTTGATGTGGTTGTAATAGCGAATGCCCTGCATATTATGCCGGAACCGAAGAAAGCTCTTGAGGAAATACATAGAGTTCTTAAAAAAGATGGAATACTTTTCGCACCAACATTTGTATATGAAAAAGGGTATTCAAAGTTACTGATTTGGCTTATGGAAAAGGTTGGATTTAAAACCTATCATAAGTGGCAGAAAAACGAATATACGGAATATGTCAGCAATGCAGGATTTCATGTTGTGGATTCGATATTGGTAAAAGGAAATCCACTTTGGGAATGTATCTTGATTGGCAGAAAAAAGAGTACATTTGACGTTTCGCAATTATCTAAAAGTAAAAAGTTGGGAAAGGAAAGGGTAAGAATATGAGTAAGTTTGGTGATTATTGGGCATCTCAATGTGGGAATCCCAGAGGGATGATTGGCAGCATTATGACTTGGGCTATGAATCGTGCAAATAATGTAATGTATCATGGTATGATAGAACATATGAAACTATCAGAAGATATAAAAATTCTTGATGTTGGTTTTGGAAATGGATACTTAGAAAAGTTAATTTACAGAAAAGTGAAATGTTCCATTTATGGAATTGATATATCAAAAGATATGGTGAAATCCGCTTCCGCAAAGAATAAAAAAGGGATTGCAAATGGAGATATTCATCTTTCCGTAGGAGATTGTTGCAACCTTACATTTGAAAATAATTCATTCGATATCGTCGCTACTATGAATACCATTTATTTCTGGGATGATACAATACGGGGATTACAGGAAATATACAGAGTTTTAAGTGAGCATGGTGTTTTCTATAATGCAGTTCTTACCAAAGAAAGTCTGGATAAAGTGTTCTATACCAAAAACGGATTTAAAAAATTTGCCCCAAAAGAATATGTAGAAATGGGGAAACGAGTTGGATTTAAAAACATTTCTTTTAGCGATTTAGGAGAGAAATATGGTTTACTTGTGATTTATGAAAAGTAATAATATTCGTAATGATTGAAAAAACATTGACAATCAAGGGGGATGACAATGAAGCCGAATCTTTTTTATAAAATGATTGCCGGAGTTTATGATTTGCTTGATGTGATATATTTTAGAAATTATGAAAAAAGTCCAAGAAAAGCAGTCCTTGAATCCATATCCGGGAATGAGAAAATTTTGGATTTGTGTACAGGCACTGCAACCAATGCCATTAGAATTGCAAAAGAAAAGCCAAATACAAAGATAATTGGAGTGGATTTATCCAAGAATATGTTGAAAGTGGCATCGAATAAAGTAAAAAAACAAGGAATTAGAAATGTTAAGTTTTATCCTATGGATGCAACGAAGTTAAAGTTTAAACAGAATACTTTTGATAAAATATTGCTATCGCTTGTACTACATGAGCTTGAGGAAGACCTTGCCGGACAAATGATTGTTGAGGCAAAGCGTGTTTTAAAGGATGAAGGTGAAATTATTATCACAGAGTGGGAACCAAGCAGGCAGAAAAGAAAACGTTTACTGTTTATGCCCATTCATTATTTAGAACCAAAGTCATATCGAGAGTTTATAAAAAAAGACTTATACTCGTATTTTAAGAAATATGGTTTGGAAATTAAAAAATATGAACACTGTGATTATACAAAAGTCATAACATTAGTAAAACAAATGGATGGAAGGTAGGAAAAATTGATTATTGGTTTATTTTATGATATAAAATAAAGTGGAGGGGATTTGAAAAAGTAATCGGAAAGCTTATATTTACCAGCTTAAAGATTCTGAGAGATAAAAAATGGGTAGTGTCAAGTAACATATGAAAAAATAAGGGAGGGTAGTGCCTATGTATCGTACATTCAAATCACCGAATATCAATGGAGTTATAGTTCCTTATGATGCAAGCATAAGACAGTTAAAACAGGGATTAAATGGTGCAATGAGGGATTATGTTGTATGTTTACGGGCACTTGCATGGAAAGAGGATGAGAAATCATTTGAAATCTTAAAAAATGAGCTTAGAAATAAAGATTATTATCGCAGGCGTGCTGCATTAGAGAATATTTCCTATCATAAATTATGGTCAACGAAGCCGTATCTGGTGCGCGAATTGTTATTGGATCATAGTGAATATGTGGTAAAGCTGGCATTAGATATTTTAAATCAATATCCTAGCGTAGAAGTTTTAAATGAAGTGGTACTGGTATATGATTTTTGGAAGGAGCATTTGGAGATAAAGAATGCCTGTGTGAAATATTTTGAAGAAAATCAGATTGATTATATGAGTTTGTTGTGGCAGTATAACGAACAAAAACAAAAATTGTGCGATAGTGATTTGGTTTATAAAAATTGTTCTCAAAAGAAACCAATCTATAACTGGAAGAAAGAGGAAAGGATGAGGGAATATTTATCGGTAATACATAACTATTATCCGGAATATGCGAAAGAGGATGTAGAATTTATGTTATATGCTTTGTCTGAAGAAGGGTGTGGATATGCTGCCATCGTATCTACACTTTTGGATTTTTTTCAAAATAACAGATATCTGGTTTCAAATATATTTCCTTTTTCCTTGTATGATGAAAATCTTCAGATCAATGGAGAGCTTCTTTTGTTAGATTTTTATTGTATGACCGATGAAGTGGGATATGGGATGACCATTGGGCAATTGATGCATCGATTTTATAAATTTATTAAAAGGTATCATATAAAAGGGAAAATAAAGTTATTGTTAAGATTAGAGGAAAAACATTGGAAAGAAAAAAATAGTTACATCATTATGATGACACGAAATTTTGTTCTGATAAATGAGAAAAGAAAGAAGCTGTACGTGGAAGAATGGCATTATATGAATGTAAGGGAAGTGGATGAAGAAGAAAATTTTATTGTGTCTACTTGGGGAGAAAACTATATATTAAGAAGAGCAGATATTGGTGGTAGTGTTTATTTTGTTCAGGTGAAGTATATGGTAGGCAAGGATGAAATAGGTAACATATAAAAATGGCACTTAGTCACGTTAGTGGAGGTTTAGTAACTGTTCACACAGTAACCTGACACTTGCTGTCAGGTTACGTAATAGCGTGATTCAGGAGTTGCTTTACAAGAATTGTAAAAAGAATGGTTGAACATTGCACTTTAAACGAAAATCCGCTATACTAAGGATAACGAACCAAAGGGGAATGGAAAGGAAGTGGGTAGATATGGTAAATACTTCAAGTATGTCAAATACTGTTGGAATTGGAATACAGGATTTTATAGAATTACGCGAGAAGCATAATTTTTATATTGATAAAACCTCTTTTATAAAGGAATGGTGGGAAAGCAATGACAGTGTAACTTTAATTACAAGGCCGAGACGTTTTGGGAAGACTCTGAATATGAGTATGGTGGAGGAGTTCTTTTCTGTGAATTATGCAGGAAGAGGAGATGTGTTTGAGGGACTTTCTATTTGGGAGGAAGAAAAATATAGGAAGTTACAGGGGATTTATCCGGTCATTGGTCTTTCTTTTGCAAGGATAAAAGAAACGGATTTTGAATCTACCAAGAGGAGAATCATTGAAATACTAAAGTCTCAATTTGAAAAATATGCTTTTTTAACACAGAGTGATAAATTATCTTCAAACGAAAAGAAATATATCGGACAGATGGTAAATGAAATGGATGCTTTTGAGGCGGGCTCCTCTCTTCATCGTTTGTCAGAGTATTTATGTCGTCATTATGGTAAAAAGGTCATCATTCTTCTTGATGAATATGATACACCTATGCAGGAAGCCTATGTGAATGGTTTCTGGGGTGAGATGGTGGCATTTATGAGGGGATTGTTTAACGCTACTTTTAAAACGAATCCTCATATGGAACGAGCGATTATGACCGGTATCACCAGAGTGTCGAAAGAGTCCATTTTTTCGGATTTAAATAATTTGGAAGTGGTAACAACTACTTCGGATAAATATGCTACAGCTTTTGGTTTTACAGAGGAAGAAGTATTTATGGCATTAGACCAATGTGGATTTGGAGAAGAAAAAGGCAAAGTTAAGGAATGGTATGACGGTTTTGTGTTTGGTGAGCATAGGGATATCTATAATCCATGGTCCATACTTAATTTCTTAGATAAAGGAAAGTATGGAACTTACTGGGCTAATACCAGCTCTAACAGTCTGGTTGGAACGTTGATTCAGAAAGGAAATGGTGCAATCAAGAAGCAGTTTGAAGAATTACTTCAAGGAAAGCATTTGAGAGTGCCGGTGGATGAGCAGATTGTTTATAATCAGCTGGATGAAAATGAAGACGCTGTGTGGAGTTTGTTGCTTGCCAGTGGTTATTTAAAGGTTTTAGATTATGATTGTTTGGATGAGTTGGAATTAGGGGAAGAGGCTTGTTATGAGCTTGCAGTGACGAACCGGGAAGTGCATATGATGTTTGATGGAATGGTGAAATCCTGGTTTAAAAAAACAAAGACAGATTATAATGATTTTATAAACGCGATGTTTCATAAAGATTTAGATGCCATGAATGAGTACATGAACCAGATGAGCATAGAATTGTTTAGCAGTTTTGATACCGGAAAGCGAGTATCAAAAAAGCTACAGCCGGAACGGTTTTATCATGGTTTTGTACTAGGATTAATGGTGGATTTACGTAAGGAATATATCGTAACTTCTAATAGAGAAAGTGGTTTTGGAAGATATGATGTTGTAATAGAACCAAAGAATCCGGGGAAGAATCCGGCAGTCATTATTGAGTTTAAGGTGGTTAATCCGAAAAGAGAAGCTTCTTTAGAAGATACTGTGAAATCTGCTCTTAATCAGATAGAAGAGAAACGATATGATACAAGCTTGCTTGCAAAAGGAATATCGGCAGACAGGATATATAAATATGGATTTGCATTTGAGGGAAAAACGGTGTTGATTGAGACAGTGGAAAGGAACAAATTTTAATTTGCCACAATCAGGACAGCTGTACAAAATGAGTAGCATTTTAGATGATTTTATCTAAAATGTTACTTTTTTCTTTTTTAAGAAATAGCGCATAGCTATTTTTGTATACAAAGTGCATCTAACCCTAAAATATGTGCCACTCACCCTTTTTGGTATTGTCATGAAACTTGTTGGTTGATAAAATCAAACCATACTTAGTTAGGAGGGAACAATGAAATATACCATAAACCAAATATCCAATGGAGAAGATGAGGTAATCGTAAATTACCGGACTATGAATCCGGAGGTAGAGCGCATCGTTCATTTCATAAAACGGGAACAACTTAGACTTGTCGGCTGGAAGGAGAAGGAACAAAAGGTAATTGATACAAAAAACATATTATATATCGAAACAGTGGATGGTAAGACCTTCGCCTACACAAAAGACAATGTTTTAAAACTGGAATATACATTAACCCAGGTAGAGCAGTTGCTAAATGATATTAATTTTTTCCGATGCAGTAAGTCAATGATTATCAATATTGACAAGGTGGACAGCCTTAAAAGTCTGCCTTCCAATCGTATCGATGCAAAGATGGTGAATGGAGAACACATCATAATTTCAAGAACCTATGCATCAGAATTTAGAAGAATACTTAGAAAAGGAGCACAACATGGATAAATCAAACAAGAAAAAACTGTCCGGATTTGAGCGATATCTGATAGAAGAAATAGGTGTAGAGTTTAAAGCTTGTCTGTATTTCTTTTGTATTTTATTCTTTTATTCCGTTTATAAGCTTGTGGGCGGCAGCTTTCATGCAAATATAATTTATATGGCAGAAATGATACTGCTTACTTATGCAATGTGTTATGTTCAAATTTATCTGCTAAAGGGTTTTGATGAGGGGGAACATTTTGGATGGAAAGAGTTCTTTTTTACCATGTTATGTGGAGGGATATATACTTATGTATCATGGCTTGGTGGCTGGTTTGACCAAAATACCGGGGTTACAGCAGGATTTTTTCTGTATGTGGTGTTCTTTTATTTTTGCGGTTTTCTTGTTTATAAGATGAAAAGAAACTTGGATGCAAAGATGCTAAACGATGACCTTAAGGCATTTCAGGAAAGGAGAATAAAAAATGAGTAAGATAATTGAAATCGAAAGTTTAACTAAAAACTATGGCAGGCATCGTGGTATTGAAGATGTGACATTTTCTGTGGAAGAGGGTGACATCTTTGGCTTTTTGGGCCCCAATGGAGCAGGTAAGAGTACTACCATTCGTTCTATGCTTGGACTGATACAGTTTGAAAAAGGACGCATAAAAATCTTTGGCAAAGAACTGAAATCCCATAAGGAAGGAATACTGTCACAGGTAGGATATATGCCATCGGAAGCAATGTTTTATCCTGATATGAAAGTGAAGGATGTCATTAAAATGGCAGCAAGTATTAGAAAGCTTGATTGTAGAAAAGAGGCAGACAAGCTGTGCCAGATTCTTAATGTGGATACTGAGAAGAAGATAAATGAATTATCCCTTGGCAATCGTAAGAAGGTAAGTATCATTTGTGCCATGCAGCACAAACCGAAACTGTTTATCTTCGATGAGCCAACCAGTGGTTTGGATCCCCTGATGCAGGCAGAGTTTTTTAAATTGATTCAGGAGTACGTGGCAAATGGTGCGACTTGTATGCTTTCAACCCACATACTGTCAGAAGTTAAAAATTATTGCAGGAATGTGGCAATTATGAGAAGCGGGAAGCTGATTCAGGTTGACACTGTGGAAGAAATTACGAAGACAAATGCTAAGAGAATCAAGATGATTCGGGATGGAAAACAGGAGGATTTTTTGTACCAGGGTGATTTGAACAAGCTGGCAGATGAACTGGCAGGGCATGATATACAGGATATATTGATAGAAGATCCGTCTTTGGATGAGATATTTATGCATTATTACGAAAAGCAGGAGGTAGAAGGATGAGAAGCATAGTTTGGCATGAAATGAAATTATTGTATAAAACATTTCTAATATGGACTTTGTCTGTAGGTGGTTTATGTTTTTTATGTATCCTGCTATTTCACTCTATGAAGAGTGAAATGGCAAGTATGGCAGAAGGGTTTTCTAATATGGGAGCATTTGCAGATGCATTTGGTATGAGCCAGTTAAGTATAGCAACTCTAGAGGGATTTTACGCCACTGAGGTGGGAACCATACATAGTTTAGGGGCAGCAATGTTTGTAGCTATCATAAGTATGGTGATGCTTTCGAAAGAAGAGGATGGGCATACCAGCGAATTTCTGTTTACCCTTCCCGTATCAAGAGCTAAGGTTATTACTTCAAAGTTTATGGCAGTTTTGATAAATGTGGTTCTATTTAATGTAATATGCGTTGGAATTTACGCACTGGGTATCCTTTTATTAAATGAGGAGATACAGTTTAAAAGATTCTTTTTGTATCATGGAATGCAGCTTTTCATGCATCTGGAGATAGCCGGAATCTGTTTTGGCTTATCTGCATTTATGAAGAAGAACAAGTTAGGCTTCGGTCTCGGCATTGTGATGTTGTTTTATGCCTATGATTTGATGGCAAGAGTCATTCCTGATTTATCAGATTATAAATTTATCAGTCCATTTTCCTATGCAAATGCAGCAGATTTATTTAGTGCAGGAAAGATTGAAACAGGGGCATTGGTTCTTGGGATGGTTACAATGGTTGTAAGTGTGGCCTTGGCATATGGAAGGTATACGAGGCGGGATTTGGTAGCGTAAGGCAGTTGCTACATTAAAAAATTAGCAAAGAAGTTCCCTGAATTTATATTATCATTAAAGTATTCATTGTTAGGATTGACAAAGGTGTATCAATATTATACCATATAAGTATCAATTGATACCATTGAGGAGGAGCAGAATTGGCAGAAGAAGTCAAGGAGAGGATTGAAAGTGAATTAGAGGTTAAAGCGTATATACAGAATTTAAAGTTTGCTCTTGACAATGGAGCCCAAATTACTTTTCAGGTAAAAAGGCTTGTCGATAAAGAGAGAAATGAAAAATATACCAACCAATATACTATGAATACATTGTTTCCAGATGAAAGTGTGGAAGAAGCTTTAAAAAGAGAGTTAAGGACATTAACAGTGGAAGAATATATAAGAACTGTGAAGGACCTTAAATTTCCGAAGAGAAGTGAGATGAGAGAGTTTGGTAAGGTATATAATGGAACAGATGATGTATATATTAAGATAAGAGTAGAAGTGTTGGGAATGTATGGAGGAGCCACTGTATTCATAATGTCGTTCCATTTTGCAGAGAAGGCATTTACAGCGGATATGTTTCCATATAGAAAAGAGGTGACAAACTATAAATAGTCAAGAGTTTTTTTGAAAAAAATTGTGAAGTAAAAAAGGGTAACTTTAATAGACCATCTGAATACATCGTATTTCAGATGGGACAGATAAATGTATGCAGAGTAGATATTAGCGAAGCT
>JAFQBM010000065.1 GCA_017399685.1 Lachnospiraceae bacterium | reverse complement strand
GCTTGTTAATCCTGTTTCCTTCGTAGTCGTAGGTGTAGGATTCTATGGTGACGTTGTTTCCACTGCTTAAGGTCACAATCATCAGACGGTTGTCGGTGTCATAAGTATAGGTCTTGTCTTCACTTCCGCCGTGTTCGGATACCAGATTTCCATTGATATCGTAGGTGTAGGTGATGGTGGTGTCGCCGTTTACTGCTGAAACTAACTGGTTCAGTTCGTTGTAAGTATAAACAGTAGTTCCGGTTTCGACGCTGTCTGCCATTTCGTAAACAGTTCCGTTTACTGTAGTGACTTTTCCTATGCGGTTGCTGACTGCATCGTAGGTGTACTGGTTCGTGATACTGCCATCCCAGGTAATTCCTGTGATATCGATGGTGTTCGTACTTTCAGTACCAGAATCTCTACTTACTGTTTCTTCTGCGGAAGTTTCTGTTTCAGAACTTCCATCATTGCAAGTTTCATTTTCTGTGGTTGCATTTTGGGAATCTTCATCTCCTGCAGTTCCTTTTACCACAGTATCAAACGGTACATTTTCAGCCACCTGTATGGTTTCTCCGGTTAATCTTAACAGGTTGTCATAACTATAATCATTACAGATAACGGTTACCGTGGTGTCGTTAGCGGATTCCCTTACCACTTCTACTGCCTGTGTTTTTTCTCCGGCGTTTCCGTAGGTGTAATGGTAGAACATTAACACGTTGGAATCCCTGTCTGTTACGGTTTCATTGATTAATCTTGAACAGGTGTCATACTCATAGGTTACGGTCAGTCCGCCTTCGTGTCTTACTGCGGTGCGGTTTCCGATGGCATCATATTCATAAACAGTGGCGGTTCCGTCATGGGCAATGACCCTTACAATACGGTCCATCCGGTCGTATTCATAGGACGTGGTTCCGGTTTCGGTTCCGTTTACTTTTGTGGTGATGCGTCCTACCCTTCCATAAGAATCGTAACCGTAAACAATGGTTCCAAGGTCATAGGTGTCTTTTGAGGAAATACGGCTGTATTCGTCGTAAGTGTAGCTGATGGTACCCATATCGTTTGTGACTTTTATAAGTCTTCCGAAGGTATCATAACTATAAACTGTTTCTCCCCCGGCATCCACTGTTTTTTCCTACAGGCTTATCATAAATTTTACACATAATAACAAGCTATATATAATTATTTATTTTTGCTTTCTATACCTTAAAATCCTTATCGAAAAATTGTATTTTGTTCTATTAATCCCGAAATTCATATATAATTGCATTAAATTTCTTTGATACAATTATTTGGTGTCATTTCCAACAATCTCTTCAGCAACACAAAAAACTTCATTGACCTCTGTAATAAAAGTTTTAATTTCGTCTTCTGTTGCTTTAAACGGACTTAATAAATTTTTTGTACATTTTACTTTGCCTTCATCATCCAACTTTAGCCACCTATCATTTAAAAGAGCATTTTTGACTGCTCTTTCTTTATAAAATTCTTGATTTTTCAATCTCCTCCAGTTCTCCCATTTTTCTTTATTATTTTTATCCTTGATTTCATCCAACTTAATTAATATATCTACTATTTCATTAGACAAATCTGCAATAATTGGACTTGAACACACTAATATATTATCCGGATTCATATGAAACTTTGCCTCTAATAATGCTTTATGCAAATTTAATAATACATAATAATCTCCGATTTCTAGTTTCGTTTCATTCATTAAAAATCATTCTCCTTTACAATAAAATTAGCATTTTTTCCATTTCTAATTATTCCAAAATAAATTAATTCATTAGGTTGTGTAACTCCTTTCGTAGTCAAATTAATATCATTAGGATCGACCAATGTAATTTCTACTCTATGTGTAGCACAGTCATCACCTTTTGTCCCCATAAACAACGCATTATTAGCATCTTGGGGTTTGATTTCGTCGGTTGTTACAAAAACTCTTCCTTTGCTATCCGTTTTTATCATTTCTGATTCCTGAATAGCTTTGGCTCCATCCGCATCTGTATAGTGGTATAAATCTGGTTCTTGATCGCTTATTGTACTACCACTCTCATTACCATCATTTGTATTCTTTTTACCATACTGATTATGCACCAGCACTCCATTACCCACATAATAAGTATGAAGCCCTTCTACTTCCAGATTGTATACTTTAATACTTTCAGCAAGTCTTTCTATCCTTACCTCTTCTACATATACAACCCTTCCATCATCCGTCAGAAGTTCATCTCCGGCTACCAGATTGGCAGATGCCTTCCATATTCCGTATGTTTCATCTTCTCCATTCTTTGCGTTCTTCACATAAAACGGATGAAGCATGGTGGTTTTGATTCCTTCTCCTTCGGAAGTATATATATGGACTAAGATATTGGTTTCTGTTACGGATACATAAGTTACCCTTGCTGGAACGGTTTCTTCCGTCTCTGTATCGTATGCATAAACATAATCCCCAACTTCGATTTCATCGATGCGTTTATCGCCTTCTGTAGTACTGACCAGTGTTTCTCCGGTAAAACATTCACAGTGGAAGGAATATAATGCCACCATAAATCGCAATACTTCTATCATTATTTTTTCAGGGTCTCGGCTTTTTATGGCTTCTTTCAGAGAATTGCTGCTCATTTTTGCATTGACTGCTTTTAAAATGATAGCTGCTGTTTCTGAGCCAACCCAACACTGAAGCAAACCGTTTATTAGTATTCCGCCCATAATAACAAAGGCTACATCCATAACAGTGGATTCTCCACTTTGTAACTTTTCACACATTTCCCATGTGTCATACACGGTAACCACCATATTCGCCCACTGCATCGTTTTATGCAAAATCTTAAGTGGTGTTATGTTCGCT
>JAFQBM010000062.1 GCA_017399685.1 Lachnospiraceae bacterium | reverse complement strand
TGGAGTGCCGGAGGCAGAAGTGAACATAATACCTATGTAGCACAAGGACATGAATATGGAAATTGGGAAAGTAGAAAGTATTCTGGTTTTTCCGTAGGAGATATTATTTATCTTGATATTTCTGAATTTACAGCATGGAGAAATAATAATGCGTTGATGTATGTGAATTTTACCGATGCTTCCAAAGAGGAAAATGGTGGAAATGATATCCATTTGTCTACTGCTGACAAGAATAAATACAATGCAAAAGTTATAAATTTCGAAGTTAGTGAGGATATTTATGCTTATGTTGTAACCAAAGAAGAAGCAGGGGAAGATGTATTAAGATTTTGGAGAGGGAATTCAGATACTTTATGGAATTGTTCTGTAAAGCTGACTTATGAAGAATATGAAAATGGAATAAATTATATCAAAGTAACAGGTTGGAATGACAGTGGTTCCTGTTATGAAGGCGATGATATGATTGATTTTGAAATAGACAGTGATGGAGATGATCTTTCAGATTATTTTGAGATTGCTTTAGGCTGTGATAATACAAAAACAGACAGCGATGAAGATGGCTTAATGGATGGACAAGAGGCATATTTAACCGGAACCCATCCTGCTGTATATGACTCTCTTACTAATGATGTATCTGATTTTGATGCCGACACGGATGAGGATGGATTAAGCAATGGAAAGGAAATTAATTTAGGAACAGATCCATGTGCTAAGGATACAGATGACGATGGCATTCAGGACGGAGAAGAAGTAAATCAGATTGGTTCAAATCCTTTGATTACAGATACAGATGGAGATACCCTGAGTGATGGAGATGATTTGACACTGGGATTCAGTCCGTTGCTACAGGATACAGACGGAGATGGTATTTTAGATTGTGATGAAAGGGTTGCCCAGAGTATCAGTGTCACCATAGAAAATAAGGAAAGAACGGAAGTCTCAGGAGTAACTGTTTCTTTTGAAGGAACAGGAAATATTAACACAACCACCAGCATAGAAGATTTATACGGAGAAGATTTGTATGTTTCAGCCACAGCGGGACTGGTAGGTGTACCGGTGGAAATTAACAGCACAGCGGAATTTGATACTGCTACCATATGTTTTTCCGTAAATCCTGATGTTGTCAGTGTGGAAGAGATTGAAGATATGCTGGTATTATGGTATGATGAGGAAAATGATATTTTTGTCGTACAGGAAACCACAATTGATACGGAAAATATGACGGTTTCTGCAACGGTTTCTCATTTTAGTAAATACATGCTAGTAGACCAAAGTGAATGGTATGATGCATGGAGAGAAGAAATTGATTACACAGAGTGTACCTATGACACTGTATTAGCCATTGACTGTTCCGGAAGTATGTCATCCAATGATGCATTTTTTTACCATACATACAGAGATACCCTGTATCCGGGTTCATCCTATACTGTAAAAACATGCTACAGGAAATTAGCTTCAGAGAATTATATTCATACTCAGAGAAAAGATGACAGGACAGCAGTGGTTTTGTTTTCTCATTATGCAGAGGTTGCGTGTCCTTTGACAGAGTCCAGATTGACAGCGATAGAAGCATTGGACGGAATTGATTTTCTGGGTGGTATAGATTTTGATACTGCAATTGATACAGCTGTTGGTGTTTTTGATGAAAGTAATACAGATGCGAAAAAAATGATTTTATTTTTAAGTGATGGAGATTCTACTATTGCTCCTGATACAATTGCTTTAGCAGCTTCAAAAGGAATTGTTGTTAATACAGTATATATCGGTTATCATTCTGAACGTACAGAACTTCAGGAATTGGCACAGGGAACTGGTGGAAGGTACTATAAAGCAACTACATCGGAACAACTGGTAAATGTGAGCAATGAGATAGCAATTAGACAGAAGATTGATTTTACAGACAGAGATAATGACGGATTACCGGATGTATATGAAATTAGAGCAATGAAGACATCGAATGGTGCTGAACCACTTTATTCAGATCCTGGAAACCCAGATACAGATGGAGACGGATTATTGGATGGAAAAGAAGTGGAAGCAATTCCAACCTCTCAAATTATAAAAGTATTTGACGCTGCTGGAGTACCATGTGACATAAATGCGTATGTATTTAGAATGAAAAGTAATCCAAAATGTGTGGATACAGATGGAGATGGAATTAATGATGGAGAGGATAATCGACCTAAAATAAAGAGGGTTTATTCTGAGGAAGTGGATGATATAGTAACCGGAGAATTGATCATTGTATCAAGTATGAATAATCCTGCAGGACATGCTTTTTTGGTATATCATAGTTATATCAATGATATATTGGATTTTAGAAGATTGTCAGGTGGGTTTGAATACATGACCTGGAAAGAAGTAGAAGCGTGTAAATATGAAATCGGTATGAACGAATATGTAACGATAGGAAGTAGCAGCACAGTGCTGGGAGAGCTTGAAACATCATTTGAATCTTTTGTTGATTTACATGATGGTGATAATTCAGGTATATTCTTTAATAGGGAATTTGCTGAGGAAAAAACTAATTATGACACGAAATATGATGAGAATAATTCGGAGAAATTCGAGCAGAAATATGATAAAAATTGTGCATATTCCAGACCGATAACAGAAGCACAAATAAAAAAGGTGATACAATACTGCGGAGATAAAGATTATTACAACGTATTAACGAATAATTGTGCAAAAACAGCGGTAACAGCATGGAATAACGCTTTTGACAAAGAAGAGTTTACATCTACAATTTCTCCTGGAAGTTTAAAGAGAGAAATAGAAGAAAAAAGTAATAGTTTTAAATTTGATTTATATAAGATTTTGAGGATAGAGATATGAGGTCGTTTATAGTTTTTTTATAAAAGTAATATTGTTGTTAACAATTCATTTTTTGAGCAATATTACAATTGCAGTATATGGGTTATATGATGATACGGGTTCCGGTATAGAAGGTTTATTAATGTTGCTAGGAATTGCTCTTTTTTATCAAATAGTTGTTTATATGATTTATATGATTAATAAAATGGATGAAAGGGTATATAAATATATTTTTATCGTTTTGAATGTGATATGTTTGGTAATTTCAGCGTGTTTTTGGGAGTGGCCATTCTTCTTTTTGGATTAATATTCCAGGCTTGTTTCAAAAAGGGGAAATAGAGAAGGAAATGGATTATTGTGGGTGCATAGAATGAGGGTTTGCTGCAAAAGAATTTGTGGCAAACCTAACATCTTTACTTTTATTCGATGAAATAATGGAGCAACAACTCAAGTGTGACGACCATTCTTGCAAAGCATATATATGTTTGATTGCAAGAAATCATATGCAGTTGTTAAAATGATGATATCTTTAATATGGTTTTGTGTGTATAAAATTATATGGAGGAAGCATGGGAATTGTTATAAAAATTATATTACTATTCATAATACATCTAATATCTTTTCTATCATATTTAGCAGTGCTATATTTACGTGAACCTGACTTTCTGGTTGTTTCAAATTCAACATCACGTACTGTGATTTGTACATTATTACATATAATAATTTGTCAAGTTTATGTTTTTATATTATATAAGGTTAGTAATTTTAAAGCAATACAAGACAAAATTATTTATAGGATTTTAAATTATCTTTATTTGGCTGTTATGATAGGTACGGGTATATTACAAATTATAATTGGATTAACAATATAAATTAGATAGATAAAGAGAGGAATGACAATGAAAAAAACAGTGACATTATATAATCTTGTATTTCCGGTGTGGTTATTATGGATTGTTCCGTTGACATGGATTGTAGTATTACCTGTAAATTTTTTTATAGATTTACTTGTAGTAGTAGTAACGATGAAATATTTGAAGATTTCAGATATGAAACAGAAGGCAAAAG
Source organism: Lachnospiraceae bacterium (assembly GCA_017399685.1). GTDB lineage: Bacteria > Bacillota > Clostridia > Lachnospirales > Lachnospiraceae > RGIG1668. The sequence continues at coordinate 89 of JAFQBM010000062.1, read as the reverse complement.
CCGTAATTGTAAGGGTATGGCTTATGGGATTTGCGGCAGATTTTATTGGAAGTTTTGTAATGTACATAACAACTATGCTTGATTTTGGG
>JAFQBM010000022.1 GCA_017399685.1 Lachnospiraceae bacterium | reverse complement strand
ACGGTTTTATCACGGATTTGTATTAGGATTGCTAGTGGAATTAAGAGGAAGGTATCAGATTATGTCTAACCGGGAAAGTGGATTTGGCAGATATGACATTATGTTAGAACCGGTAAAAAAGGAACAGGATGATGCCATTATCATTGAATTTAAGGTATTTAATCCAAGGAAAGAGAAGTCTCTGGAAGAAACGGTTACTTCAGCCCTGAATCAGATAGAAGAAAAAAGGTACGAAGCAACCCTTATGGAAAGAGGAATTCCGAAAGAAAAGATACGAAAATATGGATTTGCCTTTGAAGGAAAGAATGTGCTAATCGGATAAACCGGATTTCATTTGACGAAAGGTGGCTGTTGCAGTAAGAATATAGTACACAGGATTTGATTTATATTTTATGGCACAATTCCTGTTTTGGAAAAATTATTCTGAGTGCGACAGCCACTTTGCAACTGTTCAAACGGAAATGGTAGCGATTCTTTTGTAACTGTCCAAATGTGAACAGTTACGATTCTTAAAAAAATACACTAAAGATGAAAAAATAATTGATTTTTATCTGATTCTGTGATAAAGATAAAATAGAAAAAATTGTTTTAATCTTAGGATAAAAAAGAAATCAAACCAAATATATTAAACCATTCCATAAAACCGCTCCGTCAAATTCGTATTTAGTATTTAATAGTACCAATTATATAATACCCCAACCATTTCCACAACAGCATTTTCAGCTAGTTTCACGCCTTCTCCTTACCAAATCTCACCAAAAAACTCTCTCGCAGATTCTCTACTCGCCCACACGATATTCGTAAAATAAAGTTGTCCATATTATCATAATTCAAAATTCAAATAAAATATCTGGTGCTTATTTGCTATAATAAGCACCGTAATAGAATTCGAATTTGTCTTGTTCGAATATATATATTTTTACAGTCATTATTTGTGGGTAATTTCTCTAAAAATGAGTGATTCTCCATCTATGGTAAAGACTTTTAAGGCATAATTAGGTACGCTTTAATCATAAAAAACGAAATGGAGGTATCTGATATGGATACAGTAAAGATAGGAAAATTCTTAAAAGAACTTCGAAAAGAAAATGGATTTACTCAGGAACAGCTTGGAGAAAAAATTGGAGTGACAAATAAGACCGTGTCACGATGGGAGAACGGAAATTATATTCCACCAGTTGAATGTCTAGCAATGCTCTCAGATATTTATGGAATAAGTATCAATGAAATTATATCAGGTCAGAAACTCACCTCAGACGAATTTGTCGATGCAGCTGAGGATAACTTAAAAGATGCTTTAGAACTCCCAAAGCAGCTATCCAAAAAATCTGAGAGGACGCTTACTATTATGTGGGGTGCATCCACATTACTTACTATGTTAATACTTTTCCTTCTTCCTACGAAGGAATTGAATTTCGGATATAGTTTATTGTTGATTTTTTTGGTAGGTGCACTTGGATTTATTAGCAATACAATCAACTTTATCACACTTTTACTGAATAAGGAAAGATTTGATAATGATAAATAATTTTTTCTTTGTAACTATTTATCCTGCTGCATAGCCCATTTTGCACTTTGGTTGGGTACTAATGTCACTAAAATAGTAAAAGACCTTCCCTGTACTTTTGACAGTCTTATAAAGGTTCTTTTTACGTGCAGATTCATTTGAAAAATGCATTTTAAAATAAAACACCGATTTTGTTTGAAAGTGCTGTTTATTGGACTAACTGTCCAATGGAGAACTATTGCATTTTAAAAGGAAATTCGTTATAATAATCATAAGTAATAAGGAGATTTTGGAGGGGTGTGAGCATATATGGAAAGTATGAAAAGAACAAATACACAAGATACAAAAGTCGCAAGGAGTAAGGTAAATACAGCCAACCTGACCAATACCGTAGGAATTGGAATTCAAAATTTTATGGAATTACGTGAGAATCATAATTTTTATATTGACAAAACCTCATTTATCAAGGAATGGTGGGAAAGCAATGACAGTGTAACACTAATTACCCGTCCAAGACGTTTTGGAAAAACTCTGAATATGTCTATGGTGGAAGAATTTTTTTCTGTAGATTATATAGGAAGAGGGGATTTATTTGAAGGACTTTCCATCTGGGAGGAAGAAAAATACCGAAATCTTCAGGGTACTTATCCTGTTATCAGTTTATCTTTTGCAAGGATAAAGGAAACAGATTTTGACTCCACCAAGAGACGAATCATTGAATTACTGATGGCACAATTTGAAAAATATTCTTTTTTAATGAAAAGTGATAAATTATCTTTAAATGAAAAGGAATATGTAAGCAGGATGACAAGGGAGATGGATGCTTTTGAGGCTTGTTCTTCGTTGCACCGTTTGTCAGAGTATTTGTCCCGGCATTATGGTAAGAAGCCCATCATTCTTCTTGACGAATACGATACCCCAATGCAGGAAGCCTATGTTCATGGTTTCTGGGATGAGATGGTAGCCTTTACCAGAAGCCTTTTTAACTCCACCTTTAAAACCAATCTTTATATGGGACGGGCAATTATGACCGGAATTACCAGAGTTTCGAAAGAATCGGTTTTTTCGGACTTGAATCATCTTGAGGTAGTAACCTCTACCTCGAATAAATATGCCACCTCTTTTGGGTTCACAGAAGAAGAGGTGTTTGCAGCATTAGATGCCGCTGGAAAGGGTGAAGAGAAAGAAAAAGTAAAAGAATGGTACGATGGGTTTGTATTTGGAAAATACGAGGATATTTATAATCCGTGGTCGATTCTTAATTTTTTGGTGAAAGGTGAATACAACACCTACTGGGCAAATACCAGTTCCAACAGTCTCGTTGGAAAGCTGATTCGGGAAGGAAACAAACAGGTAAAGACTGAATTTGAGTCACTTCTTCAGGGAGAAAGGTTGATTTGTCCCATTGATGAACAGATTGTATATGATCAGTTAAATGGTAGTAAGGCTGCCATCTGGAGTCTGCTTCTTGCCAGCGGATATTTAAAAGTCATAAGCCGAGAACATTATGATGAAATTATGTTGGGAAAACGACCGGAGTATGAACTGGATATTACCAATTTTGAAGTAAGATGTATGTTT
>JAFQBM010000021.1 GCA_017399685.1 Lachnospiraceae bacterium | reverse complement strand
TGAGGATAAGGACATCCAAAGCATTTACTCTGCTTTTCTTCAACCGTTATTTCCGGCTGTTTCTTTTCTTCCTTAACACATTTCTTTGCTATACATTGGCGATTGTTACCGTGAAAGAATCTGCATCGCATACAGCTTTTCAAATCTCGCTCCAATCTTATCTCCGCTGTTACAATATCTCTCAGCTTCGGAGATTTCTGTACCTTTACATTAATTCCCACAAACTCCACCCGCCTCTCTCTCGGCGGAAAGCCTCTGTATTTCTTCTAATCTTCTGTCTGCCATACCTGCTGCTTTAACAAGTGCAAAGAATGTAATCCACACCAAAGCAACTCCTATACCGATAATTGCTTTTATCATCTGCCATTCCCCCGCTTCTGCTCTGCTTTCTTTCGCTGTTCCTCTTCCATGCATCTGACATATTCCTTAATATCAATCAAATCGTCTAAGTCATAGATTTTGGAACTCATTGCTCTTTCCACATTTTCCGGGGTACACTCACCACACTCTGTTAATGCCGCTATAACCTTTGCTTTTATTTCTTCCTGTACCGATTCCGTCATAGCTGCTATATAGTATGGTGGCAGTTCTGTAATCTCTGTCTGAACCTCCTTTTCGTACTCACGAATTGTTCTAAAGTTACTGATAAACTTTTCCTTAATGTAAATTGCTCTTTCTTTATTTTCTTCACTGGCTAACTCCACCAGCTCATCCATGAACTGAATCAACTCTCGTCTTGTCATTGCCATACCTAATCCTCCTTTTCCGGGCAAAAAAATTAGGACTAAGTCAGCTATACAAATATGGAACTTGTCCACACAAGAGCTAATTTAGTCCTATCTAAATTTACATTATTAAGTTGTTTAGGGCATACTACCCCTAGTGCCAAATGGTCAAATACACCTCGTGTTATATTAGTGCAAGTTAAATTTTTTGAAGATAAAAATGAGCTCATCCTTACTCAAAATAACCATTACTTTGGCATTTTTTCGTAGGACTAAATCAGCGGGAACCCTTGATTTTGTTGGGTTCTTACTAACTTGACATTATTATAACTCGTTCCCCAGTATCGATACACCCAATAATGCTTCCTTGACCCCGTAGTCCCAGAACAACCTGATTTTGCACCTGAGTAATGCCGCTGGTATCCAGTTCCTCAGCTTGCATAAGTCCATACAATTTAGGAAGGATGTGGTAGTTGTCTTTCGTAGCAGAAAACTCCACTCCTTCCTGTCTTTTGGAGTAAATAACAGAATATCTTGCATTGATTGGAATCACACATAAATCCGGGTACATTTCTAACACATTTTGAATTTGCCCACTGGATAGAAAAAGAAAATCATTATAATCATTAGATAAAATAATATCATTATTACAATTTTTAGGCATTTTCTTTTATCTTATTCATTTCTTTTGAAAGGGTGAACTTAACTTTTAATCTTCACGTTTTAATAGTTTACCCATTTCATCTACCATTTCATTGATGATACCAGCCTGATTCGCAACCTCTGTCGTATCAGTTGCATTATTTTCTGCCATAGAATTAATGGCAGCAAACTGTTGATTCTCATTTCGAATACTTTCAGCGATTTCCTGATTAATAGATACTGTTTTTCGGATTACTTCTGCCTGTTTATCATGAGCATCACCCATTGTATTGATGGCACTTACAGAAACATTAAGTAACTCTGTCATATCCTGCATACTTTTAAATACATTGGCAAAATATTCATTTTGAGTACCTAATTTAGATGAATTTTCTTCAATCTGCTTGGTCATCTTCTTAACATTACTTTGTACTCTCTCAATCACAGATTCTACTTCCTTTAAGGATTCCTGAGTACTATTTGCAAGATTACCAACTTCTGTTGCAACAACTGCAAAACCTTTTCCTGCTTCTCCTGCTCTTGCTGCCTCAATAGAGGCATTTAATGCCAATAAATTAGTTGAAGACGAAATATCACTAATCAGTTTTAAAGTAACACCAATTTCCTCCACTGCATCTGCCAGGGTTTTTGCCATATCGGTGGTAGCTTTCATGGATTCTGATACTTCACCATTTATGGTATGTAAATCATTTAACAACCTTTCATTCTCTATTGATTTATCCAGTAAATCTTTAGATGCTGCCTCTACCTTTTCTACATTATCCGCAACTACGCTTTCCCACTCACTTAATTCACCAAGATTTGCCATACTCTCGTCTGTTCTGGAACTAAGAATATCACTGCTTTCTGCTAATTGCTGGCTTGTTGCAGCCAGTTCTTCGGCAGACGCACTTTCATTTTCTGAAACTTGTGAAAGGGAAAATCCGGCTTCACGTAAACGGTCAGACAATAATTGTACGGAAGCCAAAACACTCATAACATGCTCATTGTTCTTTTCCAGTTCATCTTTTTTCGCATTTACCAAGAAATGAGCAACGAAAAATACAAAAATAATCAACCCTGTTAAGGATAAAACAAGTGCTACCAGACACATTAAAATATCCGTAAGAAACAGTTCATCTTTCACTGGTAAAAGATATGTACCATGGATTCCCCATGCAACAAACAAAGAACCCATACATGCTAATCCACTAATAAGTACCAGTTTGATATCCAGGAAAAATGCCATAAGAATCAAAAAGAAAAATAAGAATCCCCAGAAGGTTCTGGAAGGAATCATATACAAAATGTAATTCCATTGAATGATTAACACCACAGCAGAAAACAGCTTACCAATTTTTAACCGTCCTTCTTTTAGATACCCATCCTTATCAAAGGATGTTCGCACAATAAAGATTGCAATTATAAAGAAGGAAATATCCATAGCTGCAAACAGAATCAAAGCAAGCCACGGAACATCCGGATAAAGTCCAAGTAACTTCTCTGTGTTAAACATGACCGTTGCACACATACATGCACTTACCAAGATAATAAGTCCCCATTTAAATACTGTAGATAAATATACTTCTACCGCCGTTTTTTTCTTTCCCATAATTTTCTTCCTCCTTAAGCATAACTTATCCGCTACTTTCTCTTTTACGGAATAATTCTTATCTCATATTTTACCTCTAACCGTTGTTCTTGGGTAATGTATTCCATTTAACGGTTAATTTTTTTTATTTAAAGGTCGATTTTGCCACAAAAAGAACTAGACAAAAAAAAAGAACCGATTAAAATGGAAGTAATGAACATGAAGGAGCAAAAACCTGTTATGAATATTAGTCAAAAATATCTGAATGACGCTTATCTATATATATTATTATTAATTCCGGGGACCTGTTGCTGTGCAGGAATATTCTATACTTGGGGAAATATTGCCGGCTTATATCATACCTCTTGGCCACTGATTCTCTTGTTTGATTCCAGTCAGATTTTATACCTGACGATTTCCTTTTTATTTATACATAAAAAAAAGAAACTTTCCTATTTTACTGAAAAAGATATTTTTAAAATAAAACTTTTTATTACGATTTCTCTTTTTATACAATACAATTTTATTTTGTATGCTTTTCCATGTTATAACACTTGGAGTTGTACCTTTATTTTTTTAGGAATTGTGACCTTTTTATTTGATACAAAGCTTATGGTTGCGCATATCAGTGGTTATGCCATTTTTCAGATTGTGGCACATATCCTGCAATTTGAACAATTAGTTCCCACCGCACTGAATGAAACAAATAAAACCCTAACCTATCGCATCATGGTATATTCATTTACATCCATATCCTTCTTCCTTATTACCTTCTTTGTACAGCGTTTTCTAGTAGAAGAACAGGAACAGGAAAAAGAAAATGTTTACTTGATGGAAAAACAATTAGAATACTATCAAAATTGCGATCTGATGGATAATGAACTGCGTAAATTCCGACATGATATCAAGGAACATTTTATGGTAATGAAATATTTAGCAGATAATAAGGACTACACAGAGTTTAATCATTATTTTGCAGAATTAACGGACTCCTTTGCATTTCAGGAGAAATTATATTTTTCAGGGAATCTAATCATTGATTCCATACTGAATCATGATATCACAACGAAGTGTGGTTCCCATGTAAAGTGGACTGTATTCGGAAAACTTATGGATATTCATACTGTTTCCTCCATTGACCTTTGCACTTTATTCAGTAACATGTTATCCAATGCAATTAACGCGGTAAACCAATGTTCTTCCGAGGATTCCCCACAATTATCAGTAGGTTTTGATTATGGTTCGAAATACTTTTCCATCACCATTACCAATTCCACTCCCACGGAAAGTACTGATATTAAGTTGAAAAAAAAAGCCCGTGCCTTAGACCGTAATCATGGTCACGGAATGCATAAAATGATGAGTATTTGTGAAAAATATAATGGTGAATTTAACCAGACTTTAAAAGATGGTAAAATGATAACTACCGCTTATCTTCCATTCTAAAGCGGATTTTTATGATAAATGCCTTAAATACAGGAAAAAGAAATTTTTGAAAGATTACGTGTTTGCGAAACTAAATATTCTATATAAAATGATACAAAAAATAAAACAATGCAAGCATGCTTTCGCTGAAATAAAAGAAAGGAATACGCCATGATACATATCGCGATTTGTGATGATAAAAAACACACAACAGAAAATCTAGAAGAACTATTACTCGTCTATACCAAAGAGCGAGGGTTGGAGGCAAAAATTCTTTATTTTACCGCTCCATCTGCACTTTATGCTCATATGGGGAAAGAATCTGTAGACATTATCTTCATGGATTTGAATTTTGGAACAGAACAGGAAGATGGGATTTTATGGGCATCAAGGATACACCAACGTTTTCCACAGGCTCTCGTATTAATATTAACAGCTTATGAAGACCGTTATAAAGAAGGCTATGTTGCTAAAGCCTTTCGTTTTATGACGAAGCCTTTCTCAAAAGAGGAGTTATATGCGAACTTAAATGCTTGTCTTGATGAGTTAAATTTGTACACATCTATCATCCTCCTTCGGCGTGGAATGGCACAAAAAATTCCAATCATAGACATTTTATATTTTGCAGCCCATTCCGGGGGCAGCGAATTAAAAACCACAGATACCTCTTACTTTTGTGAAGAGAGTCTGCTGCAATGGGAAGAAAAAACTTCTCCGAATATCTTTTTCCGCTGCCATAAAAAATATCTTGTGAATCTAAATGCTGTGGAACAGATAAAGAATCACACCATTATACTGAAAAATCGCGAAATCCTTCCTGTATCAAGAAGAAAATGGACTCTTTTAAAATCTGCCTTCATTAAATTTGATATTGCCACGAAGGGGAAGGACTAATAAAAATGCAAAAAATTCTCCTAAAGTAGATTTTTATTTAACCTATCTACTTTAAGAGAATTTCTTTATTTTCCGAGTCAAACTCTTGGACTTCTGTTCATTTCCATCTGATATTTTACTATAATTTATTTTTATATTGCTCTAATTCATGAAAAACACCTAATACATACACATTCTCATCTTCAACCTTATAAATCACAAGATAATTCATATCTGTCAATACTGCCTCCCTATATTCTTTCTGCAAAAGATACTCATCTTTGCAAAAAGGATATTGAAATGGATTATATTCCAAACGGTCATACAGTTTTTCTATGCTTTCAAGCAGATGAAGGGCTGCCTGCTGATTCTTAATACGGTAAAGAAGATATCTGACAAGTCCATCCAATAGCTCTTCTGCCCTTTCTGTAATTATCAGTTTATAATGCATAGCGTTCCCTCATAGATGCCAACGACTCTCTTGCATCTTTCGTTTTTCCTTCTTTTATCTGCTTTTCTGACAATTCCAGTTCTCTATAAAAGTTCAACTGTTTCATTGTCTGCTCGTATATATCCATACTCATAATTACTAAATCTCCATAACCATTTTTAGTGATATAAATAGGTTCTTCAGATTTATGGCATAACTCAGAAATTTCAGAAGTATTTTTTAAATCTTTGATTGGAATAATCTGTGGCATAACCTGCACCTCCTTTAGTTGTGGCTTAATTATACCATCATTATACCAGCTTTTCAACTTTATATTCGTAAAATAACCATAATGTGAATTTTCTATTCCTTTTTGTCCTTCCTTTTTTGTCTCACTTTAATAAAGCATCTTCTTTTATTCAACCGCCTTTAATGATTCTGTCATGCAGATTTTTCCGATATGACGTTTCATAAAGAGGTTTACTATAAGTGCAAAGATTGCCGTACAGATTAAGGATAATACATAACTTAATGGCGTTATCTGAAGGTCAAAGGTAAAGGTATCTATCACTATCATGCTCATAACAATTCTATGGAACACTGTTCCAAGAGGCAATCCAATAAAACTTGCTATGATAGAAAGTACCAGATTTTCTCTTAGTACATAACTTTCTGTTTCTTTTGGATAAAATCCTAATACCTGCACTGTGGCAATTTCCCGGCTGCGTTCCGCCAGATTGATGTTAGTCAAATTAAAAATAACAATAAATGCCAGCGCACCGGCAAAAAACACAACCAGCCAGATAATATAATCAAGACAGGATAATGCACTGTCTACATTCTGTTTTGTAACCGAAAGCTGGGATACGCTTTTTATTTCTTCCATTTCGGTAAGTTTTTTTGCCATGTCTTCGGTATTTTCTACCGTTCCTTTCACATCAATCAATGCGGTATTGGCTTCCCATTCTCCAAAGACTTCTGCATAAGTTTCCGGAGATACGATTACAAAATTATTAATATAATTATCAAATATGCCACTGACGGTAACGGTGTAGCTTTGCATATCTGCATTTCGGATTTCGAAGCTATCCCCTATGGACAAGGAAAGTTTTTCAGCAATCTTTTCATTGATGATTGCCTCTCCTTTTTCAGGTAGTAAAATTCGTTCTTCTTCCTTGTAAAATCCCCAAAAATCCAAAACCCTGTCCATTTCTGCAAAACTCAGCATACTGACAGAATTCATGTTATCACTGCCAACTAAATCCACCCGATGACTGGAAACCGTAAGATAATCTTCAATTTCCGTAAGTTCATCCAATTTCATAGCAACCTCATTTTCCATACCTGTTTCAAAGGTCGCTTCCATATCATAGGTCTGGATTTTTTCAAACTGCAGGGTACCGATCTCAATCATGGAATCCCTTACACCAAAAGCAGTTACCACCAGACCTGCACAACAACTGATTCCTACCAGCATCATAATCAGTCTTCGCTTATAACGGAACATATTACGCATTGTAATTTTTTGCAAGAAAGACAGTTTGTTCCAAAGTAGCGTAATCCGTTCCATAAGAATTCTCTTTCCGTTTTTGGCGGTTCGTGGTCGAATCAGTTTTGCCGGCACTCTTCCCAGTTCTTTCCGACATGAGAAAAAGGTACTTCCAAGGATTCCTGCCAATGATACCACCAATGTAATCATTGCTAAATCCGGGCTAAACAGATAAGAAAGGGGTGCAAAATCATAAAGTGCATTATAGGCAAACCAAAAAATCAGTGGCAGTCCCCAGGTACATAGGAAAAATCCGATTCCCCAGCCGATGACGGTAGCACTTCCTGCATAAAGAAGATATTTCCCCATGATTTTCATATCACTGTATCCCAAGGCTTTTAACACACCGATTTGCGTTCGTTCTTCATCCACCATTCTTGTCATGGTGGTCATACATACAAGCATGGCAATCAAAATAAAGAAAACCGGAAAAATATTAGCAACACCGCTGACAATGGCTGTATCGTTTTCAAAGCTTACATATCCTGCATTTTCTGACCTCGTCAGGACATAGGTTTCCGGAGGATTCATTCCCATCTGCCCGGCAAGTTCAGAAGTTAAGCCCTGACTAGAAAGGATATCTTCGTACCGCTTGTCCACCAATTCCTTACAAAGTTTTGTTATCGTTTCTTCCTGACGTTCTATCTCTGTTTCATATTCGTTACTGTAAATAGCTGCAGTTTCCTTTAACGTAATATCTATTTCCGTAAAATATTCCCCAGTAAAATTCCCTTCCGGTAAATAAAGAAATCCATAGATTGCTCCACTTCCAATACTGGTACTTCCACGGTCAAGACCGATGTATAAAGGAGAATCCACCAAGCCAACAATGGTATATTCCCTGCCACTTATCTGACTATTTATGGATTCCTCATTATCCTCTGCAAGACGAATTACCGTACCAATGTCTTCTTCATCGAATTTGTTAGCATCTGCCAGACACTCTGTATCCGCTTCCGGCATTCTTCCGGAAGTTAAAGAAGGAAGATTGATGTTTTCCGGCATAGAAAAAAGCTTAAATGGCCTGCTTTCTCCCTCATATTCCATCAAAGCATCTAACGTTTTCATTCCTTCTGCTGACTCTACTTCCGAAACTAACGCAAAATGTTCTACATCTTCTTCCGTAAATCCAAGGGTAGAAAACAAACGGAAATCATAAAAGTTCTGTTCTTTTAAAAATTTATCGCCAGTATTTACCATGGCATCTTTCGTTATTTTAAGCCCTGAAAAAAAGCCTGCACTTAACGCTACAATCATAAGCAATGCCATATACCGTCCAAAAAAGGTGCGTATACTACGCCAGGTCATTTTAAAAATAGAAGTTTTCATGGCTATCACCACTCAATCTCGTCAATGTTCATGACGTTTTGATTTAATTCATTGGACTGTATTTTTCCGCTTTTGATTTTGATAATGCGGTCTGCCATAGGGGCAATGGCCTGATTATGGGTAATAATAATGACGGTAGTATTCTTTTTTCGGCTTAGGTCATAAAGAAGTTTTAAAACCGCTTTTCCTGTTACATAATCCAAGGCTCCCGTAGGTTCATCACATAAAAGCAGACGGGGATTCTTCGCCAATGCCCGGGCAATGGCTACACGCTGCTGTTCGCCACCGGAAAGCTGTGCCGGGAAATTATTTGCCCTTTCTGTAAGCCCTACCATATCAAGGGCTTCTTTTGCCGGAATGGGATTTTTACAAAGCTGTGCAGCGATTTCCACATTTTCTAAAGCTGTCAGATTGGGAATCAGATTATAAAACTGAAATACAAATCCCACGTCATGACGGCGGTATTCAATCAACTCCCGTTTTTTTAGGGAGGATATATCTTTTCCATCGAACTGAATCGTTCCGCCTGTAATAGTATCCATACCGCCAAGCAAATTTAAAAGAGTGGTTTTTCCTGCACCGGAAGAACCAAGTAAAATACAAAATTCTCCCTGCTCTATCTCAAAGTTCACGCCGTCAAGAGCGTTAATCTGTGCATTACCACTGCCATAACTTTTGGTAACATTTTGAAATTTAATGTATGGTTCTGACATTGTTTTCTCCTATCATGCAAATTCATTGTTTCAGTTCATTTTAACTTAAATTTATACTGAAAACAACATAAAATCCTATATGGAAGATTTTTCTGTAGACAAAGACCTCTCCATTATAGCTCGCACCTTGTCACTTATTTGTGCTGTATTATTTTCTCCCACAAATTCCTTATCCAGCACACCCACAAAATCCAGAAATACTTCTGTTTTCTTAAATGGTGCATGTTTCATTATTACTTCTGTATTTTTGATTGTGGCAATTACGATAGGACAGTTGGCTTTTTTGGCTATTTTAAACGCGCCATTCATAAATGGTAACATTTCCTTCTTTGTATTTCTGGTTCCTTCCGGATAGATTCCGATGGAGGCTTTGTCATCCTTTATGAAAGTACTTGCCTTTAATATGGTCTTGGCTCCCTCTTTGATGTCATCTCTGTTCAGACATAAACAGAAGCATCTATGCATCAGTCTGGAGATAATGGGTATTTTATAGATTTCTTTTTTTGCCACAAAGCCCATATTATAGTTTCGAAGCACGCCCATGGTAATCAGCGGATCCATTGCTCCCCTGTGATTGCATACAAACAAAAATTTTTCTTTTGGCAGTATCTCCTTCCCTGAAACACGTAGTTTCACCCTTAATAACTGGTTTAAAGAATCTATAATACAATTGGTATAAAAACGATAAAGTCTGCTGGATTCATTATATTCTTTCTTCATATTTACAAATCTGGTGCAGATAAAACAACTCACCGCCCATAGTAGTATCAGTGCCAATACACAAAGTAAAAATACGATGGGAATAAGGAATATGGATTCATATATTCCTACACAATAACCTGCTATGGACAGCACACCGGATAGTAATAGGATTCGTTTTAATAACATAGTGGTCTCCTCTTCATTTCTTTTTATAATGATTGATTGCATAATTACGGTTTCTATTTATTTTCCCTGTAATGTTTATATTTATTAGTTAAATTTTTCATGACTTTATTTTAGAAAATTTATGTTTTTGAAATGATTCAATTTTGTTAAAGAAATGTTAAAGTCGGGGAATTTCCCTTGAAAAATAAGGATTTTTTGATATGAAATTGATGGATTACACCACTTTGACACCAAACGATTGATTGTCATTATTTGCTCCAGCTTCAAACTTGCTCATTTCAGCTATGAGCACATCGTCTGTCACATGGCAATAGAGATTCATTGTGATTTGGATTGTAGAATGTCCCAGAATAATCTGCAATGTCTTTGGCTTCATGCCCCTCTCTATGCACCTTGTCGCAAATGTATGTCGCAGTGTGTGCGGTGATAATGGTTCAAATTATAATTTGGATATGCATCTTTTTCTTCTAATTTGGTTAAAAATTTCTTTGTGCTTGTTCGGATAAATGGATCTCGTTTTTCTCTAATATACTTATCCAATTCTCTTTTTAAATATTTAAAAGCCTCATCCTCTCTATTTTTTCCTACTATTTCCATTCTATATTGTCCACTGGTTTTAGCAAACGAGAAATCATCAAACACTCTACTCCTTATATATAAACTGTGGTAAAAATTATCACCTTTATTATTTAAAGTAGTATTCTCTTTATATTTCTCTACCCCAGCACCATTCAAGCAATAATATTTTGAATATTCTTGATGTAATCGCTTCTCCCAACGACAAAATACCACCTCAAATGAATATTCTCCATATGCATATTGTTTTTCTTCTCGTTCCATCAAAATACTAGAATAATCATCCAAATCATTTTCTGAAATCTCAATCGAATAGCGAAACAGTTTATCATCTTTTCTATATGTTGTTATCCACTTCACTTTATGCGCAAATGCAAAAAACGTCAACCTACCAATACAATTTTTTCTTTTTCAGACATTTTCCTTCTCCTTTTCAGGTATCGCAAGTCATTTATGCGCCACAATTTCGAAATTTTTATTTATTTGTGGCTTAGGTTAAACTTATTTCCTTTTTCCCTAACAAGAAATCAACAATGTTTATATGCATAATTCCATCTCTGGAGTAATCAAATCTATCAAGCGACAATACATACTTAGGTGATGCATCACTTATCGGACTAAATGCGCCAAACTCTCTATCTATCGTTTGTTGTCCCTGCAAATAATATGCCACCTGAATAAAGCACTTTCTTCTTCCATCAATTACAACGAAGTCTACTTCTCCCTTATAGGTTTTTCCGGTAAACACCTCATAGCCACGCGAAATAAGCTCATTATAAATGATATTTTCAAGAAAAAAAGTATCTTCGAAATTAACTAAGTTTGTGTTCAGCATTCTGAATCCTGTATCAACAGCATATTGCTTTTCTATATAAGCCATTGACTGCTTGCCAACAATATTGAATCGTTTTACTCTGTCGATTAAACACGCCTTTTCCATTTTATCAAGATAGCGATAAATCATTTTTTTCTCTAAAGATTCATTGTTATTACTTGCAAAAAAAGACTCTATGTTTCTGCTCGAAAACTCTTTTCCTGCATTCGCCATAATATATGCTGCTACTTTAACGAACTTCTCTTTATTAATTTTGGATCGTTCAGTGACAATATCCTTTTCTATAATACCGTTATATGTCTGTTCCAAGTATGTTTTTATATCAGTCTCTCTTGTAAAAGAAAATCTCAGTGGAAGACCACCCCAATTGATATAATCAAATATCAATTCATCCGGTGTAATATTCCTTCCAATCAAAATATTGTAATCATATGCCTCCTTAAAAGAAAACGGCATTATTCTAAACTCAACACATCTTCCAACCAGAAGAGTAGCCATCTTTCCAGACAACAATTTAGAATTACTTCCTGTCACAAAAATTGAGCAATTCAAGGTAGCTCTGAAAGATGCCAATACCTTTTCAAAACTTCTAACATGCTGTATTTCATCGAGGAAAATATAGTATCTGCCTTCATCTTTAATTTTAGACAAAACATACTTATTAAGTTTTTCGCAAGTACGAATTTTTTCAAATTCTACATTTTCGAAATTGACATTTATAATATGGTCATCTGCAACACCATTTTCTTTGAACTCATCTTCTATCTGACTTAACAAGATAGATTTCCCACAACGTCTTACTCCTGTCAATACCTTTATCAAATCAACTTCATAAAATGGACGAATTTTATCTAAATATCTTTCTCTCTTAATATACATGTTCTGTCCTCCACATAATATTATAAATATATTATGCCACAATTTTTGATTATTTCAAGATTTGTGGCACATAAATTAATTTTTATACCAAAAAACCATCAGATAATTCATTCCAATAGAACATCTCCCATGTACACGTCCATATTTTCTACACCAATTTTGACACCAATTCTTCTCAAAACTACACCAATTTACACCACGTTACGATATTTCTCCATAATCTCAAACATAACAAAAACCATGAGAAACCGCCATTTCCCATGGTTTTATCACTATTCCCTCTATTCATTTAACATAAGTTAATGCATTTTGATAACTCATCATAACATCATATAAATTTCCAGAAAAATTTTGCTTTTCTCGAAGTGATTTTAAAATGTTGGTATATGGATATTTTTGGTGCCGGAACATATCCATATGCCCTTTTGTAATTTCCTTTTCCAATTCCTCTATTGTCATAATTTCCTCTACTGTTACCGTAAATGGCAAAGTAGAAACAAACATTCCAGCTATATTTTTTTCTTTAACATTGCTACGATTTAATACAGGCCCCCCGATTGTTATTGAATCATTTTCCGGGTTTATTTTTGACAGATAATGGATGAAAATGTCAAAATCAGAATTTCCTCTTCCATTTCATCTGACACATACTGTTTGGGTACATCTCCTTCACAAAAACGTAGACGAAGACCACTTTGATTTTGAATAAACCGACAAACCGCCTGTTGCATTAATAACGAATTTCGTTTCTCATTATAAAAAATAGCACCACACAAATTTGAAATAGATGTATCTTTATAGTATTTTTGTAAATTCCAGATATTCTGTTGTGGTGTAGTTAAGTGAAAGTATTCCATTTTGTCCTCCAAAAACTTGTATATTTTTATTTAGTAAGTTTATTTTGCAATCTATACATTGCAATTATATCTTTAAAACAAACTAAAATCAATACAAATGCAATTTATTCATTGCAAATCATTTGATTGGAGTTATGCCTATGGTTCAGAAAATAAAGCAAGATATCTCCCTTGGTAGTAATATCCGTAAACTACGTAAACAATCTCATCTTACCCAAGAGCAGGTCGTCGCCCGATTGCAGCTACAAGGTATTGAAATATCCCGAAGCAGTTATTCACAAATTGAATGTGGCACATATAATATCCGTGTATCAGAGCTGATTGCGCTTTCAGAACTTTTTCAAGTTGATTTCAACACCTTCTTTGAAAATCTACAAAATAAAAATCCCCAACAATAAGTGGAGTACATATTCCATACTCCTCCTACTGTTGGGTGTTTTTAATCAAGAAATTATGATATGATTTGTACTACCCCAAATTATATCTCTTCTCCAAGAACAATTTCTTTCTCGTGATTTCTATTAACAACCTCACTAAAATGCCTTGTTCCCTTCAATCCACCTACACCATTTTCCAATAATTTATCATCATTCCTTGTATTATTTATTTTCTATCTTGTTTACTGTTGCGATTGAAATATTAGTTTGTTTTTTATCTTTATACAATTTAAATTGACAATATAACCAGACTTTTGTAAAATAATATATGGTATTACTAAGTACGGTAGGACGGTTGTCTTCCCAAGGAGTTTCAGCCTTGTTTACATAGAAACCTTTCTAAGGAATCTTATGGAAAGGAGGACATTTGCTTATGATAACTGTTTCATTACAATCAATTTATTATGCTTTAGGCATTGCCAGCATTTTATGCGGAGCTGCATATAAATTAGGTTATGAAATTGGTAAAAATGCAAAAAAGTAACTGTCCTCAGCCTCGGAAACTGAACAGTTACTTTCTTTGTATTGTAACCTATTAAATTTTCGGCAACCGTTCTGCATTACGGTAGTACCTTTTCAAATAGAACATATTATCTTTTACAATTGCCACACTTCAACACGAAAGTGTAACACAATGTTGCACTTCTTATTTATTATTCTATATTGGTTTTGATTCATTGTCAATTAATTTCTTCCCATTTTGAATTAATTTCATTTTCAAGACACTGTTCTCATAGTAACTTCATCCCCTACTTTCACCTTCGCATATTTAATTCTACCTAGTTGACATCCCCTTCTTCCATCTGATAAACTCTAATCAATAGATAGAGTTTTGGAGGTGTTTGCCATGAAAAACGAACTGATTTCCATTGGTAAAATGGCAGAAATCAATCAAATTACCATCGCCACATTACGTTTATATGATAAAATGGGGCTTTTGCATCCTCGCTATGTGGACCCGGAAACCGGTTACCGGTATTATGATATCCAGCAAAATGCCCGTCTGGATATGATTGCCTACATGAAAGAACTTGGTATGAGCCTTGCGGAAATTGGAAATGTGCTAAAAAAAGAGGATATCACATTAATCGAGGATATTCTTGCACGAAAAAACGAACAGATTCACCAGCAGATTCGGGAACTGAATGCACGTCACGACGCTGTAACCCGTGCCATATCCAGCATCGAGCGTTATCGTAAATCCCCACGAACTGGTACGATTTCTCTGGAATATATTGACCGGCGTTATATCTGGGCGATTCCATGCACTACGAACTTTTATGCCAAAGGCATCCGTAGTTATGAAGAAGTATTGATTGAACTAAGACGAGAATTGATTGCCAATGGCATTTCACAGTTTCATTCCTATAATACCGGAACCTCCATTCTCATGGAGCATTTTATAGAAGAAAATTTCATTCCTGACAAAGCCTTTGTTTTCTCTGATAAAAACTTCGGGGCAAATGAGAAAGGCAATGCGATTATTGACAGTGGCATGTTTGCCTGTATTTATCTTGACAACTATGATAAAGAGTTGGACTATGCAAAGAAACTGTTAGCTTTTTGCAAGGAACAACAATACACCATTTCAGGGAATTATCTTTGCGAAGTATTGACCGAATTCGCCGTCTTCGACAGTGGTCATAGAAATATGTTCATGCGACTGCAGGTTCCTGTCAGTTTTCCATATATTAGTCAGTGTGATTCTCTGTCCTAATGAGCAAACTATATATCATCCTATATTAGCATTCAAAACATAGGTTTCTGTATATAAATTCCTTTTACGAAGCAAAAACAATAGACAATTGTCCCTTGACTCTCTCCTTAGATGAGGGTTTATAATAGGAATAACAAGCAAATTTAATCGAAATAAGTCATAGTTTTTATCTAAAACTCTATGACTCATTGGAGATTATCGGACAAATCAAAAAGGAGGATTCTGATATGGAGAAGATTAAAGTAGTACAATATGGTTGCGGTAAAATGAGCAAGTATATCTTACGTTATCTTTATGAACACGGGGCACAAATCGTAGGTGCCATCGATGTAAATCCGGAAGTCGTAGGACTGGACGTTGGGGATTATGCAGAACTTGGCGTAAAAACCGGCATTATCATTTCCAATGATGCGGATAAAGTATTGGATGAATGTGATGCTGACGTAGCGATTGTAACTTTGTTCAGTTTCATCAATGATATTTACGACCACGTGGAAAAATGTGTTGCCCGTGGTATCAATGTCATTACTACCTGTGAAGAAGCTATCTATCCTTGGACTACCTCTGCTGCTCAGATTAACAGACTGGATGCACTGGCAAAAGAAACCGGTTGTACCATTACCGGCTCCGGTATGCAGGATATTTTCTGGATTAACATGGTTGCCATGGTTGCTGGTGGTTGCCACAAGATTGAAAAAATCAAAGGTGCTTACAGCTACAATGTAGACGAGTATGGTCTGGCTCTTGCCAAAGCTCATGGCTGCGATTTGACTGCGGATGAATTCGAAAAACAGATTGCTCACCCAACCGAATTTGAACCTTCTTATGCATGGAATGCTGCTGAAGCCATCTGTAACAAACTGGGACTTACAATTAAATCCATCGAACAAAAGCATGTACCTTGTATCATTGATAAGGACATTTATTCCTCAACACTAGGAAAGACCATTGCTGCCGGAAACTGCATTGGTATGTCTGCAGTTGTTACCATTGAAACCATGCAAGGTATTACTGTGGAAGAAGAAACCATTGGTAAAGTATACGGTGCTGATGATGGTGATATGTGTGACTGGTGGATTACAGGCGAACCTGATACAGAATTCCATGTTGTGAAACCTGCTACCGTAGAACACACCTGTGCTACCATGGTAAATCGTATTCCTAGTCTGCTTGCTGCACCTGCAGGATATGTTACCTCCGACCAGTTGGAAGAAATTTCATATATGGCTTACCCAATGGAATATTATTGCTAGACCTTGATAAAGCTAAACTTATAAACCCACCACTCATATGGTGATATTCATATTCTAACAAACAGCCCTTCTTTGCAAAGACCATCGTCCGTACAAAGAAGGGCTTGTTTTCTATCAAAAATAAGTTTTGAATTTAGTTTGTTGTGGTAGCTGAAATCGCTGCTGTAGATGCAATAACCGCACACATTGCCGCCTGCTGTGCTGCAATCATAGCCACGGTACCGCTAATGGCTGTTGAATTCATTACGGAATTATCATTTTGTCCGGAATACTCCGTAGATACAATCATGCCTGCATGCATCAATCTTTGTTTTCTTCCCAGACCAAATAACCCATAACCGGATTTTCCTGCTAAAAATCCATCCACTGCCTTGATATCCTCAATCATCTTTGGCACATCTTCGCTTTGCAAAGAAAGGACTGCAAGAACTGCAAGTTCATAATCGGTACCATATCGGTATCCTTTTTTTGCCATTTCGTCAAATAGTACCTTTAGCTTTACACATTCCTCCTCCGGTTTCCCTTCTGCTAATGCCAATACATGACTGACAGACTGTACCGCATTTCCTGAAAAAAATTTACTCTTTAACATTTTATAACACTGCTCGGTTTTATTTAGTATCTGTTCTTCACTTTGATTGGTAAGTACTAACAATGCCGCAAATACACTGTCCTCCCCAGAAGTTAAAAATGGGTGTTCCCTTTTCATCCTCTGATAAATACTTCCGGTACGGCTTACAATTTCTTCGTATTTCTCTGGCTCTGTCATATTAGCAATGGTAATTGCCGTAATAGACAAGCATTGGGAAGAAATACGTTGTTTTTTCAACATTCCGTGAATCTGCATTGCCTGATTCAATTTTTCTTCTGGATTTTCACTTAATGCCAGCATAGAAATCATTGCCAGTTTTCCATCCCCGCGAAAGTCAGAAAACACACCCGTCTTGGAATTTAACACTTTCTCACAACGTTTCATTTTCCCCACATCTACCTTCTGACCCTTATCTATAAAAATAGATGCACAGACAGGATAGATATATTCACTATCCCATCCAAAGGCAGATTTAATGGTATTTCTATTTTCAATAAAGTTTTGACATAATAAAGCTAAAGAATCTCTCATATTCATTCCTCCATACTTTTACTCTTTTATTCAGCCGGAAATTCATAAGCAATGGTAAACTTAGTTCCTTCTAACCTGGCTTCTACCTTTCCACCCATGGCTTCTGCCAGCAATTTTCCTATGGTCAGTCCAAGTCCGGTTCCTTCCTTTGTCCGGGATTCCTCTTTCATGTAAAAACGCTCAAAAATATGGGAAAGGTCTTCTTCTTTTAAAGAATAGGTATCATTTTCAAAAAGAATGCAAATCTTATCTTCTCTTTTTTTGACACCAATACAAAAATAAGTCTCACCATATCGTATGGCATTTTGTATCATATTTTGAAAAATACGCCCCATTGCATTGACATCCACCATCAGAAAACAGTCTGTTTCTTCTATGTTTATTTTAACCTGCAGTCCACTTTCTTCTAACTGCTGAAAGGAAGACAATATGTTTTCTTTCAGGAACCTTGAAATGTTTATTTTCTCCATGGAAAGATAATATTCATCCATTTCTAATCTGGAGAGGTCATAAAAATTGCAAATCAGACTTTGGAGGTTTTTTCCCTTACGTTCTACCACCTCCAAAGCCTCTTTCGTTTCTTCCTCCAGATGTTCCTTATTTACAAAAGAAAGATATCCTAACATGGCGGTAAGGGGAGTTCTTAAATCATGGCTGATACTTTCTATCTGCATCCTTAACTTCTTTTCCTTATTTTGTTGTATAATCCTCATTTTTTGGTTATTTTTGATATAATCATTCATGGTTTTATATAGCAGTTCCAAATCTTTTTGAAAAAAATCCAGAAGCAGAATCCGGTTATCTTCCGGTTCTTTTTGTATCTCTTCTAACTGCATCGTCATATTCCTGATACTGTTTTTTAGTCTATAATAACATATCATAAAACCAATTCCTATCAGACTAACCAAGGTAAGTCCTGCAATCCACCACCACACAGAATATCTTCACTCCTAAATCTCACTTATTTTTGCTTTCGAATCCCAAGGATTCCTATTACAAGAAGAACGATGGTCCCTAAAACACCAGCCAGAATGGTCCTTGTAAATCCTTCTGCTGTTTCCCATATCATATACCAGCTACCGGTAACCTCATCCAATGTGATATCGCCTAAAATATCAAATACCAGCCATTTACTTAACTGTTCCAAAAACTTAAATTTCATTCCCAACAAAGAAATCGGCATAGTGACTCCCATAAAAACTCCGAACCATGCCCAAATAGCAGCCGTTTCACTTTTCAAAAGAAAGATTAACACATAAGCTCCCGTAACACCACAAATAAAAATTGGGATGCACGCAACTAATGACTTTAATGCACTCTCTAATTCTCCAACGTTACTGTGTTCTAATAGCAACAGACCACTTCCAATCAATGTTCCCACTACTAAAACTAAGCCAATGGCAGAAACAAATAAGGTAAGAAGCCATTTACTGAAAAATACCGTCATCTTAGAATATCCAAAAGCAGTTGCATTCGAAAAGGTTCTATATTTAAATTCATCCCCAAATATCACACCACTAATCATTAAGGTAACAAAGAATACGCACTGCATTCCTGTTGTCAGCATGGAAAAAGAAAATTTTGTCGTTGCATAACGGAAATTCTCATCGAAATTTCCAAATGCCCACAACATCACATTCATGGCAATCATTAACATGATACAACTTCCAATTAAGATATAAACTCCTTTGCTTCTCTGAATTCGATATAATTCACTTTTCATATAGTTCATCATTTTACTTATCCCCCTCTGCTTCTACCGTTTCACCTATGATTTCCATATAGTAATTTTCCAGATTTACTTCTTTCATTCCGAAGAATAACAGCCCAATTTCATGATTTACCGCTAAGGCACTGTATTCTGTCAGTTTATCGATTTTTCCTAAAATATGAATGCTTCCGTCTGCCATCACCTTATAATTTTTGCATTCCATCTTACTTTCCAACAGGCTTACATATTTTTCTATATCCGTCACCCGTATTTCCAAATAATCCCGACTTTTTTCCTTTAATTCTTCGGCACTAATCTGTTCCACTACTTTACCTTTACTCAAAAAACCATATTGTGTAGCAATATTAGAGAGTTCCGCAAGTATATGACTGGAAATAATCATGGTAACTCCTTTTTCCTGATTCAGTTTCAGTAAAAGATTCCGGATTTCAATGATTCCGGAAGGATCCAGTCCGTTAATTGGCTCATCCAAAACCAAAAGTTCCGGTTCCCCCATTAATGCCAAGCCTAAACCTAACCTTTGTTTCATACCCAAAGACATATTTTTAAACTTTTTATTTTTTGCCTCAGTAAGCCCAACACACTCCAATGTTTGTTCTACCACTTCTTTTCCTGGAATTCCTCTTTGAATGCGATAATATTCTAAATTCTGCTTTGCACTCATTCCTGGAAAAAATGCTGGATTTTCAATGATGGCACCCATTCTTTTTCTTGCCTTTAGGTACCCTTTTTGTGTATTCTCTCCCAGTAAGGTAAACTCCCCGCTGGTTGGAACAATTTCTCCAGCCAGCATCTTTAAGAAAGTAGTTTTTCCTGCCCCATTGTTACCTACAAGACCATAAATTTCCCCTTTACAAATGGTAATATCAGCATTCTGAAGCGCTATAGTATTTCCATAACTTTTTGTAAGCTTATGGGTTCTAATCACGATTTCTTTTTTCATTTCTTTCTCACTCCTTGTTCGTTGTTTACATGTTTATCTTAAACATTTTTCCTAAATTAGTACTCAAGAAAGTATAAAGAAAGTATAAATTAAAATCTAATCCAGCTTATACCCGATTCCCCACACTGTTTTTATGTATTCTTCTTCTATTACCGCAGAGATTTTCTTTCGAAGATTACTGATATGCATATTTACTGTGTTATCTTCCCCATAATATCCCCCCTGCCAGATGGTTTCGTAAAGCGTCTCTCTGGAAAATACTTTACTTGGATGTTCCATAAGAAGCTTTAAAATATCATATTCATGGGCAGTAAGAGAAAGTGAAACACCTTCTGCTTTCACTTCTCTTTCCCTGGGATAAAGGATTAACTTCTTATAGGTCAGTGTTTCTTTCTCTTCTTCCCTTATCTGTCTTTCTTCTTTTTTCACATATCTTTGATAACGTTTGATAGCACCATTCACCCGGGCTATTACTTCCTCCGGCTCAAAAGGTTTTACCAAATAATCATCTGCACCGAAATTTAACACTGTTACCTTATCTTCCAAAGAAGATTTCGCTGATAGCACAATTACAGGTATATCACTGACTTTTCTGACCTTTTTAAGTAACTCCTCTCCCATCATTCCTGGAAGCATCAAATCCAGAAGAATCAAATCAAAATCAGCAATTTCTCCTTCTTCTATATTTGAAAATAATCTTAATTCTGCCTCTGTACCGGAAAAAGCCTGTATCGCTTCGTAACCTTGTTGTTTCATTATTTTCGCTAAAAGTGTATTGATATCAGAATCATCTTCTACAATCAGTATTTTATATATCATATGTTCCTCCTAATATCACCAATCTATCTTTCACATTATAACATCTGCTTCCACATTGCAACAATAAAAATCTACTTCCTACATTTGTATCATAATATATGGTAATATGTCAGAATTATCATGCGGAATATGTTATTATCCTACATAAATGCATCAAAAGTATTGACTTATTTTTTTACATCTTATAGAATCAAAACAATGTAAAAATTTTTATATTAGAAAAAATACTTTTAATGAGGGAGGAACTCCGACATGAAAAAATGTCCTTACTGTGGAAACACTGGTGCTGACAACGAAACTTACTGCTGCAAATGTGGTAACCTTATGTATGATGAACCAGCTTCCATGCAACAAGCTTCAAATGCTTCATCTTATACTTACAATACCGTAAATCCTACAGACGGTATCGGAAAGAAAAAGAAAAGCAAAGCATTAATGATTATTTTGTCTATTATTGGAATTTTCTTAATGATAGCTATTGTCGTTACCATCGCTATTGTATCCTTTACAAAAAGTATGTTCATCCCAAGATCCTTTATGAATGCCCTTGTGGATGAAGATTACGATAAGGTACTTTCTTATTTTCCAGATTATATTGCCGAAGAACAGTATGGTGATGATGCTGAAGATGCATTCGAAATTCTAAAAGAATCTTTTGAATATGTTTGCGGAGATGATATGAAAATTACTAAATACTCTACAGACATGGAAGAAACCTTACAGGGTTCCGATGCCGAAGAAATGAATGAATACTACGAAGATGACTATGATAACTATGAAGATGCAGATAAATTCTATTGTTATGAAGGAACTTTTACAGTAAAAGGAGACGATGATGAAGTAGACTGTACCTTTGAAGCTATTGTATGTAAGATAGATGGAAAGTATTATCTTTTCTCTATTAATTGGGATGAGGACTAATTTAACCAAGTGTATTCTGTGTTAAACCTGTAAAATTTCATAACCTAATAACCCTTACAAAGGAAATATATTTTACATAAAAAGTGGAAAACCCGATATTAATTTTGAGTTTTCCACTTTTTTTATACTTTAGTTCAGATTATAAAATCTTGCTACAACACAAAATCAAAAAGCTTTTTTACATTTATAAGGAATTTTCATATTATCTAATTCACCGCATTTTTGTGCTTATCTTTGATTATTTTGAATTTATAATTCGTAGGAATCGGTCTACGAACTCCTGGTCAAAATCACAGTTTTCATATCCTTTTTCACTTGCATTTTTAGGGATGCCCAGTTTCATCAATGCCTGGTCAAATTCCTCAAGTTCTAAATAAGAGTCTTCCTGATATCTTTCAATATCTTCATTAGCACTAGGAACATGAAAGGTAATGGTTCTGCCATCTAATGTAATCTGATAAAAAAACTCACCTTTCCTCTTATACTCTGCAATGGCAAAATTTTTGTCTCCAAATCCCGTAGAAATGTACTCTATGTCCGAGTATTCGTAAACTATGCCCTTTGGACAGAGCGGCGTACAACAGATAATGGAATCTTCTGTTACAAAGTTTACATTCGTAACACAGCAATAACTTCCTACTACCCAAAGAACAATCACAATGCCCCGCCACTTTCCAAGATGATTCCAGATATATACCATATCATTCATTTTTTCCATCTGTTTCTTGTCTTTTCCACTGATTTTGGTAGCCAACAACAAACAAATTAAAATTACCGGAATCATAACCAGCCAAATCAGAACTATTCCTGCCACCGGATGATACTCAAAAAACAAATAATTCTCTGGTGCCGTCAGTTTTTCCAATAATCTCATAACTCCTACCACTGCCGCAATTCCAACAATACAGGTAATGATAAGAACCGGTGTCATCCATGCCCATTGCTTATTTTGTTTTTTTACACGATTTCTATGCCGACGATACTGAGTTACATAACGAATCCAGTTAAAGGTAAGCAATGCAGTTCCTGCCACTGCAAAAACAGCATTTAATGTCAAAGCACCAGAAATACCCCTCTGAATATTATAAAACAGCCAGAAAACCGGTGCTAAATAAATAAAAGACAACAGGATGGTATAGGAAAGGTTGGGACAACCAAAATCCTTTAACTCTTCCATCACCTCTGCCAGCTCATCACCTTCCAAAAATTCAATCGCTTCATTGTATTCTTCAATTAACTGTGGTGCCTCTTTATATTCCTTTGCTAATGATAAACACATCCCCCGCTTATTTTCGCAGACCTCTTTCTGGTTCGAAAAGGATTCTGCCTTGTCCCGAAGTGCTTCCTTAATTTCATCTTCTTCTTTGTCTAGAAGCTGACGGATTTCTTCAATACTAAAATCCAGATAGCGGAATAATTTAATCCATTTTAAACGATTTACCTCATTTTCACTGTAACTGCGATAAGAATTATCCTCATTCCGCTCCACTGTAATTAAATCCTTCGACTCGTAATAACGAATCGTTTTGGGTGTTAATCCTGTCAGCTTTTCTACGTCTTTAATTGTCATACTCTTCCCTTTCTTTTTATGTAAATTTTAAAGTCGCTTAAATGATGTTTCGCCACAATGATTCAAATCGTGAATCATCTTGATTTATTATAATTTTTCTGCATCATTTATGCTGAAAATACACTATAACCTAAGGGGAAGGTCAAGATATTTTTTAATTTTTATCATTTTCCGTCATGCAAATTCGTGGCGTATATGTATTTCTGGCACTATAGATAATCTCTGCCCCTAATAATACTGCTACAAGAACATTGCTTATGGTTGGAAGTCGAGTGATGGAAATAATAAGAACCACTTCCAGGATTGCCTGCAATGCGTATTCAATCCCCATAATCATCCGGTACGCAAGCAGCCTTCCTCCGAAATCTTTATATACCAATCTGGCTGTTAATGCAACCACAAAAAGAAGTAGTGCATATCCCACCATAATCATCAATATGGTCTTAATGAGAATTACCCCCATGCCTCCAATTAAATATGCAAAACTTTCCAGTATCATTCCGTGGCCTTCTACATCACCAATTTCACCTTCCTGGTGTTTTTCTTCTATACTGTTTTCAATTTGTTCCAGTTCCTTATCTGCTTTTCGAACCGTATTCCAAACAGAAAGTGAAGTCATGAAAAGCACCACTACTACTGCCATCGCTAATATAAAGTTTACGTTTACCCTTTTCATATCTTTTTTCCTTTCTGTTATCCAAAACCAGTCCTAAGTTTGATTTCATGGATTTACTAACTTTTGGTATATTCATCTTAGCGTTACTTACATTCGTTTTTACGTTTTGTGAGTAATTTTACATAGAAAAACCACCCCTGAACTTTGACCGGCGACGGGGTGGATTTTTCTATCTCAACAATGGGTCAACCCACCTTGTGGGCGGTTGTTCCTTTTTTATGATTCTAGTGTAACACACTGTTTCGTTTGTTTCAAGTGATTTTATAATCCTCGCTCCTTTAACTTTCCCACCACATCTTTATAAAAGTCAGTGATATCTGAAATTCCCTGTCCCTGTTTTTTGGTTAAACGAAATCTTCTTAAATCCACTTCATCGCTATGGGAAATCCCCCGTCTTGTGTTCCCTCTTTGAATGCCCTGAAATTCTCCCCACTTTACAGCTTCCGGAGTAAGAAATCCATCATTTTCTCCTTCTACCATGGAAACCACAAGATTCGTAAACCAATAAAAAATATCGCTGGTAGGGTGTTTCATTACAAAGGCATAACTTTGGTAATACACATTCTCATCATCGGGATTATTTTCATTAAACTTTTCCGCATTCTTAGTGGTAAAAGATTGAAAAATACGATACGTGTCTGGAGTTTTATCTCCCAAAATCCTCACCCAGATATCAGTACATTTCGCCGCAATCCGAACTAAGATATCCGGCATTTTTAAAAGTAAATCCACGGTTTTAGAACCATGGTGCGGTGTGCTGATGGTTGTTAAGGATGCTACATACCTGCCTGCCCCAAGGGAAGATATGGCATATCTCATATCCAGTCCGCCTTTTGAATGTGCAATTACATTGATTTTTTCACAGCCCGTTTCCTTCACAATCTGCTCTATTCTGTTTTTTAAATGTCCCCCATTATCTTCTATGGAAGCATTGCTGTCTTGATTTCCGTAATAGATTCTACAACCACACTTTTCCAATACCCGTGGAATTCTTCCCCAATAATTTACCACTTTATTATCCCGAAATCCCATTCCATGCACAAGCAGGCATGGATATTTTAAATAATTTTTATTTTCTTTCTCCATAACTCCCTCCATTTAAATCTAAACTACAACTATTGATAACCTCCATGACTTACAACATATCTTGCAAGCAG
Organism: Lachnospiraceae bacterium; assembly: GCA_017399685.1. GTDB lineage: Bacteria > Bacillota > Clostridia > Lachnospirales > Lachnospiraceae > RGIG1668. The sequence continues at coordinate 60,727 of JAFQBM010000021.1, read as the reverse complement.
TTTATCATAATATATTCTTCCTCAGTTTCATTAAAAATGATAAAGCCAACTTTTTGGTACATTTTCACAGCATAGTTATTTTTTTGTACAGAGAGAGAAACCTGTTTATAGCCCTTTTTCTTCAATTCCATCAGTATCCCATTCATTAATTCTGTTCCAATCCCCATTCCTCGATATTCCGGATAAAGAGAAATGGCAAGAGACGGCGTTTCATCATCAACATGCCCATAATCTTTCATGATACGAACCCAGACAGCTCCCACCACTTTCCCTTCCAGTTCTGCGACATAACATAAATCGTTCTTGAATTTGCCAAACTCTTCAATATAAACCTTTAGTTCTGGAGAATTTATAATAGATTTTTCCGGTGGTTCCATTCCCTCTGGTATAAAAATAGCTTCATATAAAAAATCTTCTAATAGTTTATATTCTTCTTCTTTTATTTTTCTAATCAATTCATTCTCCCCCCTATTATAAGCAATTTTCATTCTATCTATTTTTCTAACAGGTATAATACCAGCTTCTAAATAACATAAAAACAAAATTTCTATGCTTATGTTATCACGGAATTTTAAACTTAACAACTACATATTAGCTATATATTCATAAAATAAATCGCGAAAAAGCTTATAAAAAGTGATACAATAGAAATAACTGAGACAATTAGGAAATTGCGAAACCATCAAAAAATTTATATTAAGTGATTCAAATATAATATTAGAGTTTCGTAATTACCTACTAAGACACGATCAGAAAGGAATATTGAAATGAATACAAAAAAAGTCACTGTAGGAATTTGGTGTATCATATCGTTACTCTTTTTAGTGATTACCATAATGCATCCAAGAATCAATTTCGGGTTAATCCTCTTTTTCAGCCTTATTCAATGTATATCCATCGCTTTTTCAAGAAAAGTATTTGAGAAAAAAACATTGTGGAAAAAGACCTTTTTGGGAGTTGCAGATATTTTTATTTTGTGGATATTCTGTTCACCTTTCAATGTTTTATATCCTTACCATGCAACCTATGAATATAAGAATGATATTCAAAATTTAAAATCTGAGAGTCCACAGGTTTATTCTCATTTTCCAGATACCATTCCAGATTCCGCTTCCAAAGTTAAATGGATATGTCTTTCTGGGCTACTACAAGGCTCCGGATATGAAGCATTATTTTTTTATGCAGATGATTCGTATTTAGAAGAAATTTATGAAACCTATGCTTCTAACAGTACCCTGTATACCTACGCCGTGGAAGAACGCACCTGGATCAGCAAGGATGCAAAGAAACTAACCTATTTCCCAGAAGAAGATGAAATTTCAGATGATGATAAAAAAAATGTTTCTGTATTCATCCTAACAGAGAATAGCAATTTGAATCATTCACATATTAGCGGATTCTATATCAATCAAACAGATGGATATATCTGTTTTTTTGCAGAATAGTGGTGAATATTTTCTTAATCTTTTTAGTAATATTTTTATAACAAAAAGAACTTCACGGACACTCCGGAAGTTCTTTTCATTTTATTCTGTTTTTCCTCTACATCTTTTTAATTTACACCTACCCCTCATGATTCCGTCTATGAATCATATCATTGAATCATCACTCAAAATATACCATGATTTCAAACAGATTTTGCAACTGTTCGCTATTGGTATCTACATGCAAGAGACGTATTTTTCCATCTTTTGTTCCCATGGTAAAACAACCTTCTTCTAATTTTCCTTCCGGATTCTTTATCACAATGGAAATCCGTTCCATGCTGTCATACCCTTCCTCTGCTATCACCGGAAACTGCTCAGCATCAGAGTAAATAATTTTTTCAATGGTACAGCCATTAGAAAAAAATGACTCCAATTTACCAGCAGTACGGTTCTTAAAATATTCTTCTATTTGTTCTTCCTCCAGAGTTGCTAATTCTTGATATGTTTCTTCAAACCATGCTTTTTGCTCCTCATAAAATTCCTCAAATCGTCCATTTGCATCTTCCACAATCTGAGCCGGAACATAGGTACAACTCGCACATAATGCTACAGAACTTTTTTCTCCTTTATCAAAACGATACATTATGCCATTTCCATTTTCATTGTTTCTTCCTGTCGCCCAACAATTAATGTAATAAACTCCCCATTCTGTATCCATCCTCACAAATCCCTTATCTGTATCCCCATTTTCAAATCTCTCTGCCTTTGCAGCCTCTGCTTCTTTCTGATTCGGATAATAATACTGCTTTTCAACCCCAGACTCATTCCATATCATAATTCCTTGATTCGGCACATATTTTTTCCAGATATCTTCCGGAATGAGTACGCCGGATTGATAACTACCAATTGCATTGTTCCAGTATTCTTCTTCATCTTCTATCTTGGCATCCGTATCATCAAGCATATACCATTCTTCACCGTTTAGAAGAAATTTTTCCCCATCATATTTTGAACCCCATTCATCCAGTAATTTCTTCCACTCATAATAATCTTCTAAATGATTGATAAGCATTTTGGTTGCTTCATGATACTCACCATCCTGTAAAGATTGAAACCATTTTTTACACAGCCTTACATCATCTATATTTGTAAATTTTAATCCATATCCATCCATTTGATTTATGGTAAGTCTGGTTCCCATTCCTGTCACAGGAACCAAAATTGCAATCAACACCAAGGAAGCAATCCAACGTTGCCTGATTTTCCGAAAACTTTTCTTTATCCGTTTTTCTTCTTTTTGATTGAATTCTTTTTCCTTAACAATTTCCTCCTCATCCTCAGGAAACTCAAAAGAATCCTGCATTTTTTCGTAATATTCCCTGCAATTTTTACACTCCGTTAAATGCTCCCTCACATAAGATTTACTTTCCTCTGCTATAGAATCCTCCTCGTATAGTATGTATAAATCCCTTACAATCGCACATTTCTGTTTCATAATCCTGCCTCCTTTATGATTTTTTCTTTCGCCCTAAAATAGGTCACTTTTGCCCAGCTCTCTGATTTTTCATACATTGCAGCAATCTCTCTTAATTTGACTTCTCCGTACACATGCAGCACGAAAACTTCTTTGTATGGTTCCGGCAGTCTTTGAACTGCCTCCCGGATTTTCCTGCACTGTTCTTTCTTAATTACCGCCTCTTCTGGTGAAACCGCAAAATCTTTTACTGTTTCATCTTCAACGGATTTATCTGTAAATCTGCTTCTCCTTTTACATTCTTTTATCCATGCATTTTTCCCAATTTGACAAATCCACGTATATACACTGCTTTTTCCTTCGAATTTATCAATATTCAAAAATACCTGATAAAAAGTTTCCTGCAACAATTCCTCCGCCATATTTTCATCACCAGTAAGGGAAAGCAGGAAATAATAAACTCTTTTCCCGTATTCTTTATAAACTTCTTTAAAAATAGCCACTATTTCCTCCTTCCTTTCTAGTACAATCCATCTTATTAATTTATCACAGATTAAATTTATCCTGTTTTCAAATGTCCTCATGTAAAAGTTTTTCAAAATACAGGAATTTAAGACATGTCTTATACCTATTAGAGTTCCAAAACCAAAAAAGGTTACAAAATATTTTAAATTACCTATATTGAACATAATCTAAATCCATACACACTTATATAAAAAAACAGAACCAAATCACTAACGATGTTATAATACATCTGATTGGTTCTGAATCTTTACGAGAAAAACTTAATTACATTCAAACATCCACCTGTCCCTACTTTTTCATAAAAGCAAAATAAAGAGAATCGTCTTTTTCTACTGGTATCTCATAGACTATATACTCCCCAACATTGCAAAACATCGAAACATCTGCCGAATATTTCTTTTCTCCTTCCTTTTCCCTGCATATTGTCATTGATATTTTCTCAGTAGGAAGATTTTCCAATTCATTCCATGGATAATATATATATACTTCACATTCATAATCACAATTCACAGAATATGCATCTGTCAAAAATGTGCCATCTATTATACCATGTCCATCCCAACAGTCTTCATCATCTGGAACTATTTTTCTAAATGTAACATCTTCCGGCACTCCTCCTGGAACATAATAGTAGAAATCATCAAAATGTCCTATCTCATATGTTTTCTTTGTAATCACCCCATTATTAATTGATAAATCGTTATCAATATATACTACATATTTTTCATCATTACTATGATCTCTTCCTACCATTTGCATACAATCATGGGAACGATAAGAAATGAATGTCACATAAATATTCTCACTGGAAAACATCTTATTACTAAAACACTCTTCTCCCAAAGAAGAAAAATCTTGCTGCACATATTCTGCAACAATTTCACAACGACTTTTTCCTAAAACTTCATCAAAATTAGTACCATCAAAATAATTTGAAAACATGATGTCAAATTCATTTTCTATTTCATCATAAGAAACACGTACATCGCCCCCTAACAGATAAATACTACACTCTCCTGGTATCAATTCCGTAAAAAAACTTTCAATTGATTCAGTAATTAATTCGACCTGATAATCATCTGCACCATCTATATTTACATTTGCACCATCTATATAAACATTGAATTCTTTCCCATCATATTGCATTTTTACAAGAACCGTAGATCGAGGTGAACTTCCAAATATACCATGCTGCCTTTCAAGAATAGCATCTGTAATTTCAGCAGTAAAACCATACTTCTGTTCAATATAATTTTGAGCATTTATCTTTGCCTGTTCTATATTTTGTTTATTAATTTTCTTTTGCTCCGGGCTATCACTAATACATCCTGCCAGCAATACCAATAAAAAAATTGTCACCAGTAAAAATACTTTTTTTCTCTTCCTCATCTAATTCCCTCCGTTTTACTATTTCCATATTGTTTTAAACATGAAAATGCTGTTTAAAAAACTCCAAAAATCCATCTCCCACAGCAACCTCATCCAATTCTTCTTCCCCTAAATCATAATAATATTTCCCTGATTTTATATCGATAGAAAGACTATCCAAGGGAAATCCTTTTTTTCTGATTTTATGAGGCTTGGAAGTGATGATAAAGGGTTCACTTGCCATACCTTCTGTCATTGCCTCAAAAATATCCTGTTCGTTCAGCACCAGACAGATGGCATTTTTGTATTGTGCCTTTAAATCTCCATATTTTTCTGCTAATCCAACATAATAATCAATCATTTCATCATCTGATAAATAGTTTCCGTTAATGGTTCGCACATGAACCCCTGGTTGTTCCTCTTCGGGTATATTCTCGATATATAGTCCTGAATCACAGGAAAAAACAGGCATCTGAAATGCTTGATAGTATTCTACCGCCTTCTTCCTGGCATTTTCTAAAGGCGTATTCCCATCTTCCATTACTTCCGGTATTTCCATATCAATATCCCTGAGACCAATCACTTCTATTCCCAAACCAACCAAATGCCTTTTCATTGCATCCAGCTTCGCCGGATTTCCTGTGCCATATAATATCTTCATGATTTCCTCCTAAAATACGGTTATTTTTTTCTATTGTTTATATCCAAAGCAAGCAAGAAACTCATCTACTCCCATCAGCAAAATACAGCATGCAAATAGCAACAACATTACACCTGCCGTGAGCCAGACAGCTCTTAGTCCAATTTTTCTCATTTGTTTAAACAGATATACACCACATGGAACGGACAGTAATATCCAAATGATAAGCTCAATAAAACCAAACCACACATACAATCCCCGCTCGCTGCCTAACTCATATCCGTAACCTTTAGAATGTCCTGTAAAATCCATATAAAGAAGTCCAATACAAAATGGAGCTGTAAATGCTATCATTGATTCCCACAAAAATGCCAATACCAATTTTACTTTCTTCATCATGATTGTAATCCTCCGTAATTCGCATTTTAAAATGTTTTGCTTCCCCCGACGAACTCTTTTCTCCTTGATATCATGATACCTTTTTCTTCCTTATTTTACAAGTAAAATTTTATTTAGGAAGGTTTTATTTCACTCAATATGTAACTGTTCACATGTGAACAGCTACATATTGCTTTCTGCATGCAAATTCACTTCACGAAGCAAAAACTAACCTCTGAATCAGGTTCACATTTTACTACTTTGTGCATACCATATATAAAAAGCTTACGGAGCCATCTCCTATGAGTATGCCAAAAATTGAATGTGAACACATTGAAACCTGTTGTGCTGCCGCATCTCTTCTTCAATCTATTGCATTGGAGGAAACTGCGATTTCCCACATCTTAAATGCGGAAGGTGAAAAAATTCAGAAAGTTCTTACCTTGCATAACTGTGATAGTAAGGATATTCTTGAAGTCAACAAATCCGTTCAAGATACCATTGATAAAATCACAGACCTTGAAACCATACTAAAGGCAAAACTGGACTTAATTGTACCGATTCTTGATGAATGTGATAAAAAGCCTCCAAAGCCAGAATGCTGATTATTAAACCAAACTGATTCACATTCTTAAGTTGAATTAAGTACAAAATTTCAAACAATAAAAATAGAGCTGTCACATTAAGAAAAATCTTTCAAGATATAGCCTGTTTTTAACATACCGATTCTATATCTTGTATCATTTTCTTAATGTATCAGCCCTAATTTTTTCTTTTACGGAATTATTCATGACATATCCAGCTAACCACCAGCATAACCAGGTATATATTTACATGTCACCTTTCCACACATCATATATACTCTTCATTATCTTATCTTCATTATCATCCACAAACTGATAAATCTTCATAGTATTTTCAGCAGTAGGCACTATTTTCCCCACCGGAATCCCCAAATCATCCAGTATGGTAATGATTTTTATATTTCTTTCCAACAAAGTAAGGTTATCATATACTTTCAAAATATATGTTTCCCCCACCTGCCAGGTCGTGTCATATATCTGAGTCACTGTTTGATTTTTTACATTTCAATGATTTAGAAAGTTTTTCACTCTATCCTCCATAGTTTGATACCTCTTTCTTTGATTTATAATAATTCTTCTGATACTGGATTCTGACAAATGATACATAATCCCAAGTTTTCTATTGTTTACACCTTCCAAGGATTTTCTAAAAATATGTTCATCCCTTTTTTGCAATTCCATCTCATATTCCATTGGAGACTGTTTTTCTATCTTGTCCTTAATTGGAATGTAAATGTATTCCCCCTGAACATATTGGAGGGCACTGAAAAAGTGGATTATACCACCTATATTTGATATAATATAGCTATCAAATATAGGTGGTGTTTTTATGTTAGTTCAACAGCAAAAAATGATTTTAAGTCCATACATGAAAATATATGAATTGGTTGTACCAAAAGATAATATTCTGAGAAAAATTAAAGAATTAGTAGATTTTGACTTTATATATGATGAATTGATTGATAAATATTCTTTAGATAATGGGCGTAATGCGATTCCTCCAATTCGTATGTTCAAATATCTTCTTTTGAAAATTATTTATGATTTATCAGACGAAGATGTAGTTGAACGTTCCAAATATGATATGTCTTTTAAATATTTTTTGGATATGGCACCGTAAGAAAATGTAATAAATCCGAGTTCATTGACAAAATTTCGTAAATTACGTTTAAAAGATATTAATCTTTTGGATATTCTTATTTCAAAAACTGTTGCTATTGCCATCGAAAATAACATCATAAAATCAAAGAGTATTATTGTAGATGCAACACATACGAAATCCCGATACAATTCAAAAACACCACAACAGGCATTACAAGAACAGTCAAAAAAACTGCGTCATGCAGTATATAAAATAGATGAAAATATGAAAGAACATTTTCCACCAAAAAATACAGAAATATCATTGGAAAAAGAAATTGATTATTGCAACAAGCTTATAGATAGTATAAAAAATAACGAAAGTCTCTGTAATTACCCAAATATATCAGAAAAATTAAATCTGTTACAGGAAACGATGGATGATGATTTGGAACATTTGAAGATCTCTTTAGATGAAGATGCAAAAATAGGGCATAAAACAGCTGACACTTCATTTTTTGGCTATAAAACACATATTGCAATGACGGAAGAACGTATTATTACAGCAGCAACTATTACAAGCGGTGAAAAGCCTGATGGAAAAGAGTTGTCTGAACTGGTTCAGAAAAGCAGAGCTGCGGGAATGGAAGTAACTACAGTTATTGGAGATAAAGCATATTCCGGCAAAGATAACATAGAAGATTCACAAGAAAATAATTATGAACTAATTGCAAGGTTAAATAGCATCATCACTCAAGGAAATCGTACAAAGGAAAATGAATTTATATTTAATAAAGATGCAGGAATGTATCAATGCAAAGCGGGACATTTAGCTATTCGCAAATATTTGGATAAACGAAAAACTGAAAAGAAAAATAAGAATCCAAGAATGGTATATTTCTTTGATATAGAGAAATGTAAATGTTGTCCTTACAGAGAAGGATGTTATAAGGAAAACAGTAAAAAAAAGACATATTCAGAAACATTGATTTGTGATATGCACAGCGAACAGGCAAAATTTCAGGAAACAGAATATTTCAAAGAAAAGTCAAAAGAACGATATAAAATAGAAGCAAAAAATAGTGAATTAAAGAACAGACATGGTTATGATGTTGCATCATCATCAGGTCTGGTTAGTATGCAAATGCAAGGGGCAATAACAATATTTGCAGTAAATCTTAAAAGAATAATAAAGCTATTGAACGAAAAATAATGCATCAAAGAGTGTAAATAAAGGAGTTAAATAAAAAATCCCAAAAGAAATTATTATAAAATTTTCTTCTTTTGAGATTTTTTGTTTATATTATAATGATTTATACAAAAAACAATGCTTTTTTCAGTGCCCTCACATATTGTTGTATGGTTTCTATCAATTCTGCTGGTAATCATATATCACACCAATACAAAGCTCTATTATCCTACAGTATAAGAAAAGTAATAGTTATTGTCAAATTTTTATTTGTATTTTACTAACTACAACCAATTCATTCGTTTTTCAAATACTACTTTATTATCTCCCTTTTCTATTTTTCCAATTTCATAGCAATCATAGAATTGTTGGATATGTTTCATGACCATATCCTTATTCTTTTGAGGTACAACTAAATTAAACCCCACTCCACAATTAAATGTTCGCAACATTTCTTCATCACTGACATTTCCACCATTCCGAATGTATTTAAAAATATTCAACACCCGTATCTTGGACAAATCAATTTTCGCACTTAATCCATCTATTTTTTCCAGCTTAATTTGTGGCATTTTATCCATTAACAAACGTACTAAGGAATATCCATTTGTATGTAAACCATTGGAAGCAATTGCCAAAATAGCATCACCTTCTTCGATTGCAGAACCGTCAATTACCTTTGATTTTTCCACAATGCCAGCAATACTCGAAGTAAGAACATAAACTCCCGATTCCACTACCAAGGGCTGTATAGAGGTTTCACCGCCTACCAGAGAACATTCATTCATTTTACATGCTTCAGATACTCCTTTTACTAAGGATTTAATCGTATCTTTTTCTGCATTGCCACACACAATGGTATCTAACACCGCTAATGGCTTGGCTCCCATAACCACAATATCATTTACCAGATGATTGATCATATCATGACAAATCGATTCAGTATAACCATATTCCATTGCAAGTTTTTGCTTCGAACCAGGTTCTTTCGATTTCAATACCAAAACAGGATTTTTAATCTCCGGAAAATGAATGTCATACAAAGAAGCAAAGGGGCCTAATCCATTCAAAACACGTTTATCACTTGTTTCCAGATGCTTTGACATTTCTTTTTTTATTGTGTCCATATAGGTTATGTCAATACCTGCTTTGCTATATGATAAACCATCCCTTTCTATATTCTATGATACTATATACGCTCCACCATTATAACGACATTTATTCCTTACCCTTAACGATTTCTTTCGCATCCTTTGGTAAATCACGAACAAGATTCAAAAAGTCCATACAGGCTTTTTCCTCTTTCGAATTATATTCATGCCCTAATTTTTCTGCCACATTCTTTGCTATCGTTGAAAATAAACCTGTCATTTCAAATACTGCCCGCCAACAATCTTTTGCATTTCCTGTGGCATAGGTAGATAAATACTTTTCATATTCTTCTTGCTCTAACCACTTGTACATGTATTTTGCAGATTTTCCTACACTAACAGAAAAATCTGTTTTTATCCCCACCTTCCATGACAACATCTTCTCTAATTGCTTACGCACACAAAAGTTCATCATATCCTGCACATACAAAATTTCTTCTCTCCACAACCCCTTTGCCACATTATTAAGGCACCACCAAAACTCAGTGCAGGTACAAAAAAATTGTTCTTTCGTAGGTTTCTTAACAAAATAATCTTCATCCGTAGCTTCCGGTATCTTAGGCAACATATTATCTTTATCTAATAATATTTTGCATAACTTATCATCTGTAATATGTTCCTTGGCATGTTTTATGGATTCCACATGCAAATCTATTCTATTTCCATCTTTAAACTGCATCAGCCAACCATAAAAATTTTCCTTGTCACTTGGGTAATCCGGATGTTCATCGGGATACTGCATAAACCAGATTTCACCAAACTTATTAATCCATTCTTTTTCATCAATAAATGGCTCTGTATCCCTTACGACATACACTACATCGTAATCTTGAAATATATCTTTTTCTACATTTTGATTCGTTCTTGAACCATTCATATATACAGCTCTGACACGTTCGTCTTCTTCTGCAATTTGCATAATAATATGGTACATTTCTTTCTCTGTTCTCATCACGATACCTCCAAAACTGCATCAAATGCTAACTTCATAGCATATGCAAAATGTTCATTTCCCCAATTTCTTTCCGCATGCTCTTCAATATCCGCCAAGGAGTCTGCTGTAAATAATAGTTGTCCAAATATAATGCCTCTCATTTTTGCGCATGCTGCCAAAGATGCACACTCCATCTCTACCACAGAATATCCTTCCTCTTTACGGTATAATACCATTTCTTTTGTCTCTCGATAGAAACCATCTGTGGTCCATGTTTTGCACTTTTGGTATGTTTTCCCATTTTTCATCAATGCCTTCTCGATTGCCCCAACTGCTCTTTCATCCAGTTCAACTTCCCTTGCAGGTGGCAGATAATGATAAGATGTACCTTCCTGTCTAAGGGCTTTAGTTGGTATGAAAAAATCTCCTTCGGTATCTTCTACCAATGCTCCACAACAACCCGCTGCAATAATCTCCCTTGCTCCACCTGCAATTAACTGCTCCATAATCTGCACAGCACCTGCTCCACCTAAAGGTGCCTGACAAAATGTAATTTCTACACTCTTATGTACTGTTCGATAAACGTAGAATGTTTTTGTTACACTCTCAAACTTCCCAACAATCTCACACTTATTTTTTGACACATATTCCTCGATTTCAGGTTCCATAAAAAGCATCACTGCTTTCTCTGTGAACTTATAATCCCATCCATGTCCAGGCATTAATACTGCCTGTGCTTCCGAATCAAATTCTAATATTGGTATTTCATTTTTTATTAGTGCCATAAAAACCTCCGTTCTGTTTTATTCACAATCCCTTTACGCTTTGATATTTTCATTTTTTACACTTATCTTTCAAATACCTTTCTAGTAACAATTTTTATAAATTGGATATATAAATTCTACCACAATTCACCAACAAAGAGAATAAAAAAACTCCCCAAGACTTCGAAAAGTCCTGAGGAGAGTATGCCGTATTGAATTGTCCTTGGAAATGTGATTATCTCTTTGTTAACGTTTTGAGAACGAGAAAAGCCCGGAAACAAGGGATTCCTCACATCAATTGTTGCATACGTGTTTTACATGGTGGACTACCCAAAGCGTTCCACGGCTTCTGTGTACCTACACGTAAACATATTTTATTCCCCGAAAGGAGCTACTTATGATTAAAATACTCTTTGCGATGTATAACCCTAAAACTAACTGTGTCGAGGTCAACCTCGACAATGAAATCCGCCTCTCTTTTGACTGCCAGAAATGCAATGCTTCCGTTCGTTTAGACGAGCCTTCTGATATTGCATATCTTACAAGGCTTGCCAGAGAAGACCCGGGGTTGTATGCTAAATTGGCTTCCAGAGATGGTGGCTCGCAAGGGTGTGTTGAGGCGATGGGGGAGTTTAATTAAGGGCTACATACATCAACACCCTCTTGTTTACATCTAGCAAGTTCTTTTTTAAATATCTCTAAATACTCCCGCATTTTATCATCATAGGGATTAATAAATAGTGAGTACGATGCTATTCCTATAAGATAGTATAAATAATTACTTCTATTTTGACTTGTGTAGTCTACATGCGAATAGAATCCATATTTTTCTATATAATAGGCATCACTTCTAATTCTTCTGCGCAACTCTCTGTTAACCTGAAGCTTTTCATTAACAACAACACCTGTAACTTCTTGTCTCTGATTTCGTTTTCTTATTCTTGTCTTACTATGGTTTATTTTAAATCCTTGTCTACATACTATTCGTTCAATAGATTTAATTATATCACCTTCAATAAAATCACCAGAAAAAGTAAGATCATCTGCATATCTTGTATACCTTATTTCTTTTCCTTTTAAAAATTCAGCAATCTTATAATCCAATCCACTTACAATTATATTCGATAAAGCCGGACTAGTTGGTGCACCTTGCGGTAGCTCATTATGCAAACAACACAAATTAGCCAGCATAACTGCTACGTTTTCTCTATAACCAACTTTTCTGAAAACATTCAAGACTCTACCAAACGTTATGCTTGGAAAAAAATCTTTTAAATCCATTGTTAATACTTTATTTTGTCGTTTATGAAATCTTGCATTATCTTTAATTGAACGACCTTTGACATACGCTTTAGCATACGGACTAATGTTTATCCTTTCTAATATTTCCTTTAATATCCAATCCTGAATTTCTTTCAGGCTTGGTAATGGTTCATTTATAATTCTTTCTTTCCCATTCTTTTTTTTAATGCTAAATGTTCTGTAAAAACAACTCGCTGAATTTGATATTGCATATACATATTCTGTTGCATAACCAACCAATCGACATAAATGCTCTTGGGTATAAATAACAGGCAAATCTTGTTCAAATAAATGCTTTGCATATTCTAATTGTTTTATACAATACTCATCCGATTTACCACTTAGTTTCGCTAATCTAATATAGTTATTTTCATATTCGTTCCAGTTCATATTTCTCCTATATTTATTAATTCAGTGGCATAATCACAAATTCATATCTCCGACTTTATCGCTCATAGAACCGCTTCTATGAGCGATAAAGTCACGTAACAAATTTGAAAAATTTGTGTAGGTGTTTAAACTCATGAGTTTTCGCTCCTGCGAAAAGGAAGGAGTTTAAACACAGGCTAGAAAAGTAAGTTCTTCTCTGATTGACGAACTCATCAACCATCACTTGCGTGAATGAGGCTAATTATGCCACTGAAATTAATATCCTACTCTATAAATATATCATATTTATCCATTTTTTCAATCTTATATTCAACATACGGTTCAATTTTCCATATAGCTTCATCTTTAATTTTATCTGCCAATTTTTGCATTTCTTCCAAACCTGCATCAGACAAAATAAATTTCTGTCTATTATCTATTACTATTAATTGTTCATTTATTATCTGAGAATAAGCACTCGCGATTTGTGCATATTGATATCCCGCTTTTTCCAGCGAATCCACATTACCTTCAGTGCTTAATAATTTTAGTAACATATATCTTATTCTATCGTCCATTATTTACCCCCTTGGAAATGGTGCGAGTTTCATATTACCTTTTTCTTCCCAAAATACCGGAAATGTATTGTTAGGCGTCCTGCACATTGTTACAAGTGCCTCCGACTTTCCATATCCTAATCGATAATCCTTTTTCACGGACATCTTCTCTTCTATTTCATCCATCATTTCTATTCTCTTTTTTGCCTCTTCATCATCATAATAATCCGAAATGCCTTTTTTTCTAGCCATACCTGCAAAAACTTCAATGCCTAGTTTTTCGATATATTCAATACCTTCTTCCTGTGCAACCAAAGCAAGTACTTTTGTTCTTGCATAAATTTCCTCTGGCAAATCCATACTATTCAAGCATTTCTCCGCTGTATTTCCAGTTCCAATAAAATCATCAACTAAAACTAATAACGATTTTTCTTGTTTCATTTTTCTGCATACACCTGCAACATCATAAACCATTTCATATTTGTACTTTCCCAAAACACTGTCATATCTAATTTTTACATCATTAAACAAGTATGTAAGAAACATTGAACTTTTTGCTTTTCCTACATCTTCTGGTGCAATTAAAGGCATTACAAAAATTTTCACATCTTTGTCTATATCATTAACCAATTTTTTCAAAACTGCAATCAAGCACTCTAGATAATGTTCTTGTGTTAACCATAAATATCTCTCTGACAATTCTAAAAATAAGTCTCTTTTCTTGTTTTCACCAATATCTAAAACTCTTTGACAAAATCTATTAAACTGAGACATGTTTTTATCTTCTGAACATTCTATTATCCATTTGTTTTTTTCAAATATATTATTTATCCTTAATAAATACTGGGTTGATAATGTTTTTCGATTTTTCTTATTCATCTTATGCAACTCATTCCTATGATATTTTACTATTAAAATACTGCTTCCATACGGGTGTACGAATCTTCTGATATCACATATCTTTCAATGCTTGTCAGAGAACAAACCAGGCTGTATACCTGACTGGTACTCACCACTACAAAATTGCAAGAGCGCGTCAAAACGATTGGGATTTTAACTAAACTCCCCTTGTTTTCTCTCTCCGCCTTCGCTATAAACATGCTTTAATAAACATTTCCCCCAAAGGAGTAATATCTATCTTTTTCTTTTTTAATGTTACTGTTCCCACCTCTTCTGGAATTCCCATTTTCATTGAAAGATACATCGCATTTGTTTCAAACTCATCATACAATGTTTGATTTGCCAATGAAGAAAACTCAGGAATATCTACTAGCCCAAAACGAATCAATGATGATATTGACTGTGTTTGCAAGTCATAATTAGTTTGTACAGTATTTGCAAGAAATAGATTATTAAAAATAACACTATATCCTTGTGAACCCTTTTTCGTATAGTGAATGTCACAAATCGGATAACTCTTCTGTCCCTTAAATATTGTCAAATTTTGAGCATCAATAGGACTCATTTGCTTCAACATATCTGCGAAAGAAGGATGTATATATTTCGAATAATCTTGGTGTAAAGAGCGTGATATCAAATTAGCAAACGCCTGCCTAATTTCCTCTGTTTCCATACAGTATTTTGAATTTTCTAATGCTGGTCCTACGGTTTGCATATTTGCTTCAACACGCTTTTCTTGTGGAATTTGTTCTATTTTTTCTTCTAATTCCTTCCTAAACCTATCTAATTCAGCAGCATATTTTAATTTCCTTTTTTCAGCCAATTGTGATATACCACCAAATACTAAAAACCATATATCTCCAAATGTCTGTCCTGCATTTGTTGTAACTTGTTTTGTTAAATTCTCCCCTGCGCAGTTAACAAAATCTGGTAATTCTACATTAATCAAACTATTTTTATTTGTAGTATTATTATCCGACATACATACCCTCCTCAACACATAATATTTTGTTCCATATGAATAAGTGCCTATCTCATGTTATATATTTCCTCACATATTATCCAAAAGCAGTAAGCGTCATATTATAATCCTCTAAATCTTATCCTCTATTTAACCTTCTTCGCTGCAGCTTCTTCCAAATACTCCTTGCATCTGCACATACTCTCTGTTCATAGCCAAGAATATCTACTAATATCTTCTTGTCCACTATATCCAGTACATCTTCAACATTTTGGTTATTCCTTACGATTGAATCAATTTGCTCCAACAGTTCTCGTATTTCTTTAATAGGAACCATATCTAACTTAGGTACATAAATATTTCCAACTTCACCCGGAAGAATTTCTAACACTCCTCCACCATAACTTCTTCCACAAAGTTCAGTGAACGCAAAAGAAATGCTGTTATAGTAAGATAAAATAGCTCGTTCCGGTTCAATGCCTTCATTAAATTTGATTCTATGCATTGTATCAGTAGATACTGCATCACACTGATTCAAAACAAATTTAGGGTACAAATTATTTCTGCGTAAAAAGAATGCGTCCGGTACCCATATAGATGGAATACGATACCATCGGTCTCTGATAGAACACTTATAGCCCTTATTCTCACCATTCTTTTCACCCATCTTAATATACTCTTTGTGCTTTTTAGGATAATGCTTATAATCAACATCGGGAAAATCTATTAAGTATGCCGCTTTATTTTTATTTACATTCTGCATCCAGTCCTCACGTTTAAAATATATACTATTTGCATGAGAACTTCTTCCAATTAGTGGTCTTACAACATCTTGCATCTGATATTTCTCTACAGTTTCTTTTTCCACAGAAAAATACTTATTATTACCTGTTGTTATTCCAACATTGATTAGTGCAATATCTGACAACTTTTGAAAACGCTTGTCTTCTCTTATTTGTTTAACCAAGGTATTTTCTTCAACACTGGTAAAGTACTTTGTCCATTTTTCATGTACATGTTGTAACTTTTGAAATCCATTAGCATTAATATCAAATGACTTTAAATCCTCTAAGTTATTTAATTCAACAATACGAATACCTTTTTCTTCATCACCTTTCTCACCGATAAAAACAATGATTTCCTGCTCTATATCAGGAAAAACAAGTTCCTCAAATGTAATAAGCGTGATTTTAGAAACATTATTTGACAAAAAAAGTCTCAAATCTTCAGCATATGCAACCTGCATGATTTCAGCCGGAATTACAAACGCTATTTTACCATTCTTACTCAACATATCTACACAAGAGACAATAAAACCAACCCATGTATTTACAAGTTTATTGGCTTTCATTCCTTGAGATGTCAATATGTCAGACATTAACTCTCTCTGATGTTCTTCCAAATATTGATACCTAATATACGGAGGGTTTCCTAATATCAAGTCGTATTGAACAGACGCCTTATTAGCTTTATAAAAGTCGAAAAAATCCTCATTTATCACTTTAATATTCTTATAGGATTTCATTCCTTCTTCTACTTTTTTTGCCTCTGCTTCGTCAATTTCAACAGCATCTATACTCACATAATGTTTAACACAATCCACTTTAATTAATGCATCCAAAAATACACCATCTCCACAGCTTGGTTCCAGAACACTCTTACAATCTTTTCTGTTTGCAAACAACTTAACCATCATCTCAGCTAATGGTAATGGCGTATAATAGGCACCTCTAAGCTTCTGTACTGAACTATCTTCTTTTAACTTCATATAATCACCTAAAAATTCTGCTGATAAACTTTAGTTATCATTTCCTCATTCTTCTTTATCAGCCTATCCTTTTCCTTTTCTATCACATTCTGTGTCGCTTTATCCTTCTTTCTTAACAACTCTTCATTTAATTCACTAATTCGTATTGTATTAGCTACGACTTGGTCGTATAATTCCTTTTGCTTTTTATCCTCAAAATCCAGCTTGATAAAAGGAACCATTGGCAAGGTGTATGTTCCTCTTGCTATAAAGCCACCTTCAAAATCACTGCCAATTGATTGTAAATACCCGTCTGTCCATGGATGTGATAACCATGCATGTATGTACTCTAGCTGATATTCACTGTCTTCTTTCAAGGATATTCCCACATAACCGGCTGTTCCACCAGAAGCAATTAAGTAATGGTTTTTATCCATAAGATACAACGGATCATCTTTTTTACGATTAACCCCAACAATTATTTTATCTCTATTATTTAGACTTGTAATCGCTTGACTTCTTCCATAACGATACCATTCATCTTTATCAGAAACAGTCGGTTGCACATCTCTATTACCACCTAATGATTTTGGCAACAATGTATCTTTATGTTCTAATAAATATTCCCACGCATGTGGATATTGTTTTTCCATTATATCCTTAGTGATAAAATTTCCATTTTCATCATATGGGAAAATATTGTAATTAACCTTAACTTGATTAATATCGCTATAGGTATCCAATGCACCTTGTTCCGTTCTGGTAGGTTTAAAATATAATCTCAAAATTCCCCTTTCAATCATATATTCCTTATCTTGATCTCTGAACTTCACATAATTTTCATCATCAGATACAATTGTCTTGCCTTCAATCTTATATACTTTCTCTGCACTTGTTTGAATTCCATTATATATCTCTACAATATCCTCCAAAGAAACTATTTTTGCTCTTGCATTTTTCATCATACTCAAATACACATCGTCATCTGACACTAGCCATGGTGAACCATCATTAATATTCGAGTTTTCAGCCCATGGCATACAATTCAACCTTTGCTTAGGAATAAGATTATATTGTTCAACCTCGTCATTCCACAAATGTGCCACCTTATCCACTGTCCTATATGCTAATTTTTCCACATTAGTTGTACCCACTGTGAGAATCGAACTATATATTGTCTTGTCTTTAAATAACTGAACAGCGCCAAAATCGTCAAGTTTAACAATCTTATCCTTAATCATAAGTCGAAGTTTCTCTGCTGATTCTGTGTGCAGAAATTTATTGGGCACAATATAACACATTAAGCCATTTTCATTAATCAATTCCAATGCCTTTTCAATAAACAAATAATATTTATCAAACTGTTTATGAGAACTTCCATACTTCTTATAAATTTTGACTTCTGCGTTGGTATGAAGTTTTTTAATATCTTCCGTCTTAACATAAGGCGGATTACCAATAATCACATCAAACTTATCTCCACCATTGATTTCCTGCCAATCAAACGGACCTATATTTATTAAATCCTCCGATGTAATATTTAATCCCTCAACATCTTCATCCGACACCAAAGAATTGCCACATTTAATATTATCCTCCAATTCTGGCAATATAGGTTTACTACTCATAACAGATGGTTCCGTTTCGTTTTCAATCAGCTTTAATAATAAGGAAAATTTACCAACTTCTACTGCATGGATATCAATATCCACACCATAAATACAATTTGTCAAAATCTCTTTCTTGTCAACTAAAGGCAGTTTCTCCATACCATCTTCCACCACCAATAGATGTTCTGTATCATTCAACTTATACCATTCAGTACAGTAGTCAACCAAATATTGATATGCTTCTTCTAAAAAGATACCTGAGCCGCATGCAATATCAGCAATCCTCAAACTCAAAATCTCTTGAGGTGTCTTCCCCTTACATAGGGGCTCTAATGTATTTTTCACCATATATCTCACTATTTCCACCGGCGTACTGACTACTGATTTATACAAATATTCCTTCTTTTGCGCTAGTGCTATTTTCCCATCTTGCAATACGAGACTTTCAGCCAAAAAGGATTCGTATATTTTCCCCAAGATACTTGGTTCAATAATCGTAAACATATACGGAGTCTTCGGATAATACAATGACTCTATCATATCAAAAATAATGTCACAGCTCAAATCAAAAATTGGACTATCATTTTTGAACAATCCTGAATTGTATCGCTTATCTGCCTCCTTAAAAACAGTAGTTAATACCTTCTGCAAGGATGCCCTATCTTCCACTGTTTCGTATAATTTCATGTATAAAGGCAATTTTCTATCTTCACAGATTCTCAGGAAAATAATTTGATTGATAAAATCTTGTACTGTATCATTAAGCACACAGATATTTCTATAGTCCTCTTTGTTTTCATACAGATAACTACCAATTTCAAGTCTCCATTTATTAATTTGCTTAAGAAAAGTTTCATCAATCCCCGTACTATACCTGGTATCACTCTGAAAATTTGATTTAATCAATTCATCGTATTGTCCAGAATACACATTATCCCTGGAAATCAAATCTGCAATTTCTTGGTACTTATCCACATATTCTTCGTAGCTATATTTTCTATATAATGAAGTGCTTGCACTATCTCCTTCTTTTGGCTTGTTCGTGGTATCATAAATGAGGAGATTTTCAAAGTTTGTCAATATTGCTAATGCATGATTAGCATTCCAGCCATATTTTCTAGTCTGCATTGCAGGGTCAACCTCAATAGTTATATCAACACTTGGTTTCTTTGCTTCAACGAAAAGCTTAGACACTCCATTCAAAGTCAATGTATAATCCGGTCTTTCCGAGCTATTAGAAAATTTCTCTACTACAACCTCTTTATATTGAGGCAATTTCCCTTTTTTATTATGTACATCCCAACCAAAACATTCCAACAGCGGACTAATATATTCATCGCGACATTCTGTCTCATTGTAAGCATTTTTAGCATCATGATAATAACTCATGCTTTCTTTATACTGCATTATTAATTGCTTTAATCTTTCAATGTTCATATAACAGCCTCCTCCTTGCTCTTAATAATCAGTGCTCAAACACATAATCCCACTAATCTATCGCACTACGTCCGCTCTTTACCCAATCGTCCAATTCAACTCTTTTAAACTTCCACAGTTTACCGATTTTATGTGCCGGAATATCTGTTTTTTTAATCCAATTTCTAATTGTATCCTTGGTTACGTCCAAATAATTTGCTGCTGCGTCTATTCCAATCCAATCTTCCATATAATTATCCATCACATTTGTTCTCCTATTCTTAAAACGCTACCAAAATCATAGCACATATGTTCTGCGTTTTCAATATGTTTTTGTAGTATTTATTAGTATTTCATTGTAAAATATAGTTAATACAATTCGTTATTCCCGCCTATTATTAGGCGGTATCCCTTCCACTACCTCCCTTCCTACGCCTCCAACAATCTCTTCTGTTCCGCACTCAGCCCCAATATCTCCTGTAAATCCCTTGCCATCGCCTCAATATTAGCATCCATCTGCTCCGCTGTTCTCGTACGATTTTGTGCCTTTATCTCCCATTGTACTGTCTCCTTTAAATAATTTTCCTTCGTTTCCACATTCATATATCCATATATCAAATATGAATATCCATTACTTTTCTCACTAAACACTAGTGCAACCTCGCCTTTTGAAGTTTTCCACCTCATAATCCTTGGAAACCAACATAAGCCTTCTTTTATCAGTTCTTTGAATGCCTCAAGCAGTTTTCCGATTTCATATAAAATTCCACGAAATGAATTTCCTACATCAATTGTTTTTCTGCTTTCACCTGATTGGCATATTCTTCTATGGTAGGTGCAAACAATTTGAATGCAGATACAAATGATTTCACTCTATCAAGTATCAATACAGCCTCTTTTGCCTTATCAGCATTTTCTACAATTTCCTATTTTACAGATTGAAGTTCCAACATCTTGCATTCCAACTCTATTGAGATACACTGCGTTTCTCTTTTATCCATATCTGATAAAGATTTTTCAATGCCTCTTTTTTGCTCAAGATTTGCTATTTCCGTATCTAGCTTTTTTCTTTTATCTGTATACTCTTTTTCTAAAGTAGCAGTTTTCTTGCTAATCTCATCTGCTTTCTCTTGTAATTCTTTTGTTTGTCTTCGTTCCAATTCCTTATGCGCAATCCTCTTTGAGACCTTTTTCCTAAGTCCTCTCTTAGCCCCTTATGGATTTTATTCAACTTCTTATTCAACACATACCCGAAAAAACACTTTAAAATGATACGCTATGGTGGTCTTTATGCACGTCATCGTGAGATTGATAAGAAACTTCACCGGGCTGTTTCTCGTGAAAAGCACTAATTTTACAGAAGTTTTAACCAATGGCGTACTTCTATTCTTTCTTCTTTTGGTTACAACCCGTTAAAATGTGAATGTGGTGCAACCATGCTCTTTTTTGAACTTTATTTTAAACATAAGCAAATTTTTTTGGAAGAAATGTACGAGAATGTAATGTCCCGTTCTCGTGGAAAGCGTTCTTCTGCATGGGTTCAAACTTCAAACATCCCGAAATAGTGTTTACTTCCTCTACAGGCAATTATAAAGACCGTAGTTGTCTTAATACCTCATTAAAGCGTTTCTTAAAAGGTAAAGACTTTGAATATCTGACTTTACACAAACTTAGACATACAAACGCTACTTTATTGCTAAATAATGGAATTGACTTAAAGATTGTTTCAGAGCATTTAGGTCATGTTGATATTCAGATTACAGCAGGTACTTATACTGCTGTCTTAGATAGTTCACGTATTAAAACTGCTGAACTTATGGAACAGATTTTGATAGAAAAAACACCAAATAAACACCAAATGCTTGGAATTGGATAAAGAAAAACCCTCGAAAGTATTGATTTTCGAGGGTTTGTAATCTCTTGATAATTATCTCTTTGAGAACTGTGGAGCACGACGAGCTGCTTTTAAGCCGTACTTCTTTCTTTCCTTCATTCTTGGATCTCTTGTTAAGAATCCTGCTTTCTTTAAAGTAGGTCTGTATTCAGCATCTACTTGTAATAAAGCTCTTGAAATACCGTGTCTGATTGCACCAGCTTGTCCAGTGAATCCACCACCACGTACATTAACTAACACGTCAAATTTATCTGTATTTGATGTAGCTTCTAATGGTTGACGAACGATTAACTTAAGAGTTTCTAAACCGAAGTATTCATCCATATCTCTTTTATTAATAGTAACCTTACCTGTACCAGGTACTAAATATACTCTTGCAATACTGCTTTTTCTTCTACCAGTTCCGTAATATTTTGTCTTAGCCACTGTAATGTCCTCCTTAATTATTATTAATACTTAATTTCTAATTCTTTTGGTTTTTGAGCTGCATTCTTGTGCTCTGGACCTGCATATACATGAAGCTTCTTAATCATGCTTCTTCCTAAAGGTCCCTTTGGAAGCATTCCCTTAACTGCTAAATAGATAACATCTTCTGGCTTCTTAGCTAATTTTTCACTCAAAGTAGTTTCTTTCATACCACCTACATAATCAGAGTGATTGTAGTAAATCTTTTGATCTAATTTCTTACCAGTTACCTGAATCTTATCTGCATTTACAACGATTACATAATCTCCAGTATCAATGTGTGGAGTGTAAGTTGGTTTGTTCTTACCTCTTAAAATCTTAGCGATTTCAGATGCTAAACGTCCTAATGTATGTCCTGTAGCGTCAACTACATACCATTCTCTTTCAATTGTTGCTGGGCTAGCCATATAACTCTTCATGGATGTTCCTCCTTAAAAAATACGTTAATCTTTATCAAAATGTATTGAAAATACTCTTTACCGGGGCTTTGGCTTGAGTAGTTTTCTCGTCACATACTAGAATAGTATATTACATCGGGGCTTTTCTGTCAATTATTTTTTCCATAATTTTATTATTTTTTCACCAATTTTTTTCACTATTATTTGGACCACGGTTTTTTCACTTAATTAAAGTACCACATTGCAATCCTCATATAATTGCACTATTTTTCTTCTTTCATCCGCTCAATCACCAGGCGATACCCGTCTTTCCCATAATTTAAAGCACGATTTACCCTGCTGATAGTGGCACTGGAAGCCTTTGTACTTTCCTCAATCTCCGTATAGGTCTGCTTTTTGCTTAATTTCACTGCCACATCAAATCTTTGTGCAATGGAACGAAGTTCATTGATGGTACAAACATCTTCAAAAAACTGATAACATTCCTCTTCTGTCTTTAATTGTAAGATTCCCTGAAACAACTGACTCAATTCCTCTGTACGAATATCGTTACTCTTTTTCATCAAATTCTCTCCTTCTACAGCTATAGCGACTATAACACACACGCAACCAATAAATTTCTTTTCACAGGAGCATGTACCTTATAAATCAATCTTTTGTTTCCTTTCTAATCCCCTTGGCTGTCACAAAGGTCAATCAGTTCCAAAAGTCCATCATAAGTTTCTACCTGATTCACCAGATTTCTCAATTTGGCTGAATTCTTAAATCCTGCCGTATACCAGGCAAAATGTTTTCTCATTTCCCTTACTGCAGTATACTCTCCTTTGATATCCAACATAAGAGCAGCATGTCTCTTCATCATTTCTACTACTTCCTCTAATTCTGGTTTTGGTGGCAGAACTCCGGTTTCTAAGTATTTTTTCGCCCGGCTGAAAATCCACGGATTTCCCTTGGCTCCTCTTCCAATCATAAAACCGTCACAATCCGTTTCTTCCTTCATGCGAATAATATCCTCTGCCTCCATAATATCACCATTTCCAATCACCGGAATGGAAACCGCCTTTTTTACTTCTTTTATAATCTTCCAGTCTGCCTCTCCACTGTAATATTGTTGTCTGGTACGTCCATGTACTGCCACTGCCGCCGCACCATTTTGTTCCGCTATTTTTGCAATTTCCACTGCATTGACATGGTCGTCATCAAAGCCTTTTCGAATCTTTATGGTAACCGGCTTTTTTGTTGCCTTTACCATGGCAGAAACAATTTCTCCCACCAGTTTTGGATTTAACATAAGGGCAGAACCTTCCTTATTATTCACGATTTTGGGCACTGGACAACCCATATTCACATCCACAAAATCAAAACCCAATGGTTCAATTTTTTTTGCCATATCTCCCATTAACTGAGGCTCCGACCCAAACAACTGCACTCCGATGGGATGCTCTTTGGAATTTAAACTTAACAAAGGTATGGTATTTTTATTTTCGTAATAAATGGCTTTTGCACTTACCATCTCCGTATATAAAATGTCACAGCCTTCTTCCTTGCATAACAAACGGAAAGGTAAATCTGTAATGCCTGCCATAGGTGCAAGAATCAAAGGATTCTCTATGGAAATTGCTCCAATCTTCATACTTTCTAAATCCCTTCTACTGGATGACCCACATTATTTCTTTTTTTCTATGAATCTTCTATGAATCATCTCATTTTACTGTTTATTATAAATCAATCTTAATCCTTCTAATGTTAAATCCTTGTTATACACATCGATTTTCTTGGTTTCGTCAAAAATAATTTTTCCAAGACCTCCGGTAGCTACTACTTTTAAGTCCGGTATTTTAGTCTCTTCCTTTACTTTTTCAATGATATATTCTGTCTGTCCAATGTAACCATACACCAGACCAGCCTGCATACTGGATATGGTTTCCTTTGCCAGTATGGATTTCGGCTTTTTGATTTCGATTTGAGGTAATTTCGCAGCTTCATTCCAAAGGGCATTGGCACAAATTCGAATTCCCGGAGAAGTAATGGCCGCACTTAAGGTTCCATCTTCTGTTACAAAATCATAAGTAGTGGCAGTTCCAAAATCAATCACCAATACCGGACCACCATAAAGTTCATAGGCGGCTACTGCATCCACGATTCGGTCAGCCCCAACTTCCTTCGGATTTTCCGCACCAATTTTAATTCCGGTCTTAATACCAGGACCTACATTGATTACCTTCACATTAAAATACTTATAAATTCCACTCACCAAAGAATGCATCAAATTCGGCACAACCGAAGCAATAATGGCAGCTTCTATTTTCTTCGGGTCTAATCCCTTCGCCTCTAACATTCCTTTTATCATCACACCATATTCATCAGAAGTCTTTGAAGACTTACTCATAAGGCGAAAAATACCTTCTAATTTTTCTCCATCATACACACCAATCGTAATATTTGTATTTCCTACATCAATTGCTAATAACATATATTTTTACTACCTTTCTTTATGCTTCTAAATCTTCACCAAGGAAAAACACCCGGTAATATAACTCCAGAGATTCCCAAAGTTCTTTCTTTTCCTCTCTCATCTGCTTTATCTTTAGTATGCTTCCTATATCATCATACAATAAATCTTCCTCATCTGCATTGGTTACAAATTCCAAGGTTCCGTCATCATCAAATTCCAAAGTCAGAATTCCCCCAACGTCTTCTGTATATAAAACACATGCTATCTTTAATTCATCCTTTATGGTTTCCGGCAAACCTTCAAAATCCTCATTTAAATAATATTTCTTCTCATATGCACTGGCACCACATAATGTTACTCTTTCCTGATACATAAAAAATCCACTACCTTTATTGGTAATTGCTCCTTCCTTCGTTCTTCTGATTTATTCGTCACCTTTTAAATATTCCAAACGCTCTTTTATCACTTTTTCATTTCCCTGCTGGGTTGGAAAATAAAATTGTTCTCCCAGCAAAGCATCCGGAAGATATTGCTGCTTCACATAATGATTTTCATAAATATGTGGATATAAATACCCCGTATGTCCCAATTCCTTTGACCCGGAATAATGGGCATCCCTTAAATGTGGCGGCACCTGACCTAAAGGCTTCTTCCTTACTGCTTCCATGGCATGTTCTATCGCCATACATGAAGTATTGCTTTTCGGTGCAGTGGCAATATAAAGCACCGCATGAGCCAATATAATCTGTGCCTCCGGCATCCCAATCCGTTCCACTGCATTGGCACAGGAAACCGCCACGTTAATGGCATTAGAGTCTGCAAGCCCAACATCTTCACAGGCAGAAATCATAATTCTTCTTGCAATGAATTCAATGCTTTCTCCTGCTTCTAACATCCTTGCCAGATAATAAACCGCTGCATCCGGGTCGGAACCTCTCATACTTTTAATAAAAGCAGAAACTGTATCATAATGATTGTCCCCGTCTTTGTCATATTTTAATGCCCGTCTTTGAATACACTCTTCCATAACAGAAAGGTCTAAAAGCAAGACTCCTTCTTCATTCTTCTTCGTTGTTAAAACTGCCAGTTCCACTGCATTCAACGCATTTCTTGCATCTCCCCCAGCAGCATCTGCAAGAAATTCCAAGGCTTCCTCTGTAATCTTTGCACCATATGCTCCCATTCCCTTTTCTACATCCGTAACTGCCCTTAAAATCAATGTCTTTAAATCTTCTTTGGTAAGAGGTTCCAAACGAAAAATATTTGAACGGGAGAGCAATGCCTTATTTACTTCAAAAAAGGGATTTTCCGTAGTGGCACCAATTAACACCACTGTTCCATCCTCTACAAAAGGCAGTAAATAATCCTGTTGTGCCTTGTTAAACCGATGAATTTCATCTACAAATAAAATCGTCTTTTTTCCATATGCACCGAAATTCTTCTTCGCCTCGGTTACCACTTCTTCCATATCCTTTTTCCCAGAGGTAGTGGCATTTAAAGGTACAAAATTAGCACTGGTAGTCCCGGCAATCACCTTAGCTAACGTAGTTTTTCCCGTTCCCGGCGGACCATATAAAATAATAGAACTCAATTTATCTGCCACAATGGCACGATAAAGTAATTTATCTTTTCCAATAATATGAGACTGCCCCACCACCTCTTCCAAAGTTTTCGGACGCATTCTGGAAGCAAGAGGAGACTCTTTCTCTTTATTCTGTTCTCTCATGTATTCAAATAAATCCATGTCCTGCCCTTTCTATATAATAATGAAGTCATACTCCATCCAAACTTATCCATAATTCTTTCCAGTGAATCAACTTCTACACTTTATGAACAAGTATATAACATTTCTTATCTGGTTGCAAATAAAAAACAACGATTTTATCCGTTTGGAAGTCAAGAAAAAGTGAACAAAAAATCTCATGAATCCTTGCGAATTATTTATTTTATTCATAATAATTCATATTTTAAATATTTTTTCTTGCAATCCAAAAGAAAATGTATTAGAATAGGACTCATGTTTCGAAAGGAGAGAAAAAAATGAAAAAGACAATGAAACTAACTTACTTATTAACCCTTCTTTTATTACTATTTAGCTTTACAGCTTGTGGTGATAGCGATGACAAGAAGACAGACAAAGAAGACACTAAGGTAGAAGACAACAAGGATAAAGACTCTGAAGATGAAGATGATACTGAAGACACTGAAGATACCGAAGATACTTCTTCTGAAGATAGTAACTCAGACGAAAACGCTTCCGCTGGTTCTACAACATTAGGTGATATTTCTTTTACCGTAAATGAAGCATGGACATTAGATAGCAGCAGCATCGAAGGTTCTTCTTTAGTTTATATGATTTCTGCTGAGAGCGGAGATAACTTTATCGTTCAGGCTACTGATGTTGGTACAGAATTAACATCTGATGATTTACAAAGCTCAGCTGATACCTTCATCAAGACTTATGCAGACATGGGTGCTACTCTTGTCGACCAAAGCAACTTCGATACTGCTTGTGGTACTTCCATCGTTTTCACTCTTGATGCTTCTAAAATGGTAGATCCTGATGGAACAATGGGTGTTACAGCTTACATCAGACAGGCAATCTTTGTAAACGGAACAAACACTTACATTGCTCAGTTAACTTGCCTTAGCGATAACTTTGATGCATTATCAAAAGAAATGGATGACGTTCTTTCAAGCATCACTTTAAACTAATTTAAATTTATTTTCATAAATTTACGAAAGACCAATTTATTCCCGATGAGGAATTAAATTGGTCTTTTCTTCTACTTTAACATTTCTGCTTTTTTCTATTTCTTCCGTAATGAAAGCTCTAAAATAATTCTGTTATATGATGAATTACATTCGCCCCATCCGAAACAGCCGTTACTATCTGTCTTAATGCCTTCGTTCTTACATCCCCTGCTGCGTATATTCCTTCCCTACTGGTAACTCCATCTTCTCCGGCAATAATATATCCACCTGCATCCAGTTCCACCAAACCTTTCACAAACTCCGTTATAGGCTGCATTCCTACTGCAATAAAGACACCGGAAACAGGAATTTCTTCTATTTCCGAAGATTCTGTATTCCTAATACAGATTTTCTCCACCCCTTGTTCTCCTGCTATTTCCTTTACCTCCCAAGGAAGGTGTAATATAATATTTTCTTTCTTTCTCACTTCTTCCTGTGCAGTTTTAGACCCTCTGAAAGAATCCCTTCTATGAATCAAATGCACTTTTTTACATAAGTTTGACAAATACAAAGCATCTCCTAAAGCCGTGTCTCCTCCGCCTACCACTGCCACTTCTTTCTCCTTATAAAAATTGCCATCGCAAGTAGCACAATAAGAAACTCCTGCGGCAGAAAATGTTTCTTCCCCATCAACACCTAATTTTCGATGTCTTGCTCCTGTGGCTATTAACACATTTTTCGTTTCTATGATTCTTCCATCTGAAAGAATCACCTCTTTATATTCCTGCTTGTCCTGAATTTCTACTACTTCCGCTGACTCAATCTCAACTCCTAACTTTTGGGCATGTTCACAAAATGCCAAAGCCAAATCAAATCCACTCATCCCAGGTAATCCCAGATAATTATCTACCTTATGGGAAGAAATAATCTGTCCTCCACCAAATCCCTGTTTATCAAGCAACAAAACCTTAAACATTGCTCTTTTCGCATAAATTGCCGCTGACAAACCTGCCGGACCACTACCAATAATCAAAATATCAAACATAGATTACACCTCAAACAATTCTGTAGAAAGATACCGCTCTCCGCTATCCGGTAATAATACGACGATATGTTTCCCTTTATTTTCTGGTCTTTTCGCCAGTTGTGTTGCTGCATACAATGCCGCCCCGGAAGAAATTCCCACAAGCACTCCATCCGTTTTGGCAATCTCTCTTGCAGCTTCCATGGCTGCTTCATCGTCTACCTTGATGATTTCATCCACCACACTTAAATCCATGACCTTGGGAATAAAACCTGCACCAATCCCCTGAATCTTGTGTGAACCTGCCTTACCACCGGAAAGTACCGGAGAACCCGCTGGTTCCACTGCTACAATCTTAATATCAGGATTTTTTTCCTTTAATGCGGTCCCTGTTCCGCTTATGGTTCCTCCTGTTCCGGCAGTTGCTACAAAAATATCTATCTTACCTTCTGTATCTCTCCAGATTTCCTGTGCCGTAGTTTCCCTATGTGCTGCCGGATTCGCTTCATTTTCAAACTGCTGTGGAATCACAGCATTTCCATATTCCTCTTTTAACTCCTGTGCCTTTTTAATTGCTCCCTGCATACCTTCTTTTCCCGGTGTCAGAACTACCTCCGCTCCCAATGCAGCAACTATTCTTCTTCGCTCCATACTCATAGTATCCGGCATGGTAAGAATCAAATGCAAGCCCTTTGCAGCCGCTACAAATGCCAGTCCAATTCCTGTATTTCCACTGGTAGGTTCAATGATTACTGTATCCTGATTCATTTCACCCTTTTTTATCCCTTCCTCAATCATAGCATAAGCAACTCTGTCCTTAGCACTTCCTAGTGGATTAAAATATTCCAGCTTGGCAATCATCTTCACCTCTAAGTTATGATTTGCTTCATAATTGGTAAGCTCTAGTAGCGGAGTATTTCCAATTAACTCCGTTAAACTTTTTGCTATCTTTTTCATTTGCATTTCCTCCTTTTACAAGTGTCCCCAGACACCTCTCCCAAAGATTCCTTCCTATAAGTTTCATAGTAAAGAATAAAGGAGGACTGTTTTCCTCCTTTATTCTACCCCTATTCTTTTATTCTATACAGACATTCTGACAGGAAACTTTTCTGTCTCCACACCATGTTTCTTTTACTGTCTTTTATCTGTACCATTTATACTGATATAATTTTTACAACCTCAATATCCTTCTTAAGCGACAAATCTACATTTCTGCCATTAATCTTAACAATCGGCTTGGATAGATAACTTTTATTTACCACCATAATTTCGCCTTCACTGCCATCACTCAAACGAACTTTAGCATGAATGTATGCTTCTAATAACTTCGATAAAAAGATACTTAAATAGGTAGAATCAAATTTATGTTCACCTTCTGACTCCATAAACCGCACTACCTCAAAGGGGCAAAATTCCCCACGATAAGGACGGTCAGAAACCATCGCCTCATAAACATCTACGATTCCCACAATCCGCGCAAAATCACTGATTTGAGGAAGTGTAAATCCCATAGGATAACCAGAACCATCTCCTCTTTCGTGATGTTCCATCACTACTACTTCCGCTTCCTTAGGCACATGAAGTTTTGACATAAATCGACGACCGATTACTGTATGTCTTTGTAACATAGATCGCTCTGTAGATGTAATGGCTTCTGCCTTATTCAACAATTCCGGAGCAATTTCACACTTTCCAATATCATGGACGAAACCGCAGGCACCTAATAAATCTATCTTGTACTGATCCATGTTACACCATACACCCATAAAATAGCTAAGTATGGAAACACCAATAGAATGTATATAATTTACATAAGAATTCTCTTTTAACTGCTTTAAGGATTCAAAAATAACATAATTCTTTTCCTCTGATAAAAATAGTTCATCACACCGTCTTAAGAATTTTTTAATATCAATGGAAACATGGAACATTGAGAATTTTTCCAATACCTCTTGAAAATCTCTTCTCATATGTAAAAATGTAACCCTATCCTCTGGAAACTGTTCATAATATTTCACATGTATCTTTTCTACACCACTGACTTTCAGCAGATGTATCATTCTATCATCTAATTCTGTATCAGCCAAAATCAGCTTCATTCCGCTCTTGGAATAAATATCCTCATCACTAATCATACCAGCCTTAAACTCTTCTAATGCAATGATTTTTTTTACCATACCATCCCGTTCCTTTTCCAATATTTAATTCTATGGTGAATCTCTGCTATCCAGAAATGTTCTCTCATTCCTGTGAAATGCCATACCGTTCCGACATTTTCGCCCATATTTCTGATCCACATATATATATTGATATGAGTGCCAAAAGTAAATTTTACCACTCACTAACACTACGAATTCATACGTTGCGATGCAACTTTCACTCATAATATGATACCAAGGTCAAAAGGTCATACTTTTCATGCTGGCATGAAAAGTATGACTTTGAGACCCGCAAAAACATGAGAAAGTAGCCCGAATAGGGCGGATTTCGAATGTTTTTAGAATTGCGAGAGCATAAAGTGCGTAGCAATTCGTAAGTATCATGGGGCAAAATACCTTTTGACCCCAACATCATAATATTATTATATTATATCTTCTTTCACTACGCAACTAGATTTTCATAGTCTTTCTTGGTAAAACGGTGATAAGTAGTTCCAAATTCATCCCATTCAATACAATACACATATTTATCAATGGTATCTTCTTTAAAGAAAAATACATAGCCCAAATCGTCTTCCCTTCTATCTTCAAAGACAAAATCATCAGAGTAAGAAGAAAAAACTCTCTTTATTTCCTCCGGTGTAACCCCCTTCTTTCTGACAATATCAATAAACTCTTTTAAAAATGCAGAGTCAGGTTTATTTTCTTTCACAAACAAAGTTCCTTGTTCCGGTACCTCAATACAAAATCGACTGCCCTGGTAAGAAAAACGACACTCTCCTAAACGACTTGCACTATACTGGGGAAATCCAGCCAGTGCATTTAAGAGTGCCGCTCCCGTCAAAGACAAGTCTATATTTAATAAAGAACAAAGAGAACTATCCTTATAGTATAACTGCATTTTTTCTCTGCGGTAACCAATTTTCATCTGCCACTCTTTTATGGTATCACAGATATTTTCCTCCAATGCCTTATAATCTATTGTTTGTTTTTTCTCTTTTTCTTCCACTTTATACACCCATCCTCTAATATTCTTTTTTAATAGATTTATTCATGATTTGTTTGTCTTCTTTGAGACTGCCATTCCAATAAATCTGCCAACGTAATACTGTCAACGACATTGTTTACTGCCTCATTGATTTTTCCCCAAAGAATCCATGTAACGCAGTCTGTTTGTCTTTCACAGCCATTCTCACTATCCTCCAGACAGGAAACCGGTGCCAGACTTCCCTCTGTAAGCCTCAAAATCATCCCCACGGTATAGTGAGCAGGTGCTTTCGCCAGGAAATATCCTCCCTGAGGTCCTCGTATACTTTTCACGTACCCTGCCTTATTTAAAATTGAAATAATTTGTTCCAGATATTTATCTGATATCTGCTGCCTTGCCGCAATATCCTTAATACTTATGGGATCCTGCTTATCATTTTGTGCCAAATCCAGCATCAGACGTAAGGCATATCTTCCCTTTGTCGATATTTTCATCCTATGATTCCTCCACCCAACACTACATCACCATCATAAAAAACCACAGCCTGTCCGGGAGTAACCGCCCGTACCTGCTCATGAAAGATACATTTCAATGTATCCTGGTTCATATATTCCACATGACATGGGGTTTCATGTTGTCCATATCTTATCTTTGCTGTAATTTCTCCACAGTCCTTAAAATCAGCGATTCCCATGTGATTGATATTATGACAGACAAGTTCTTTTGAAAAAACATCCTGACTGTCTCCTAACACCACTTCATTGGTTTCAGGTCTGATTTCACAAACAAACACCGGTTTCCCAAAGGATAGATTTAACCCCTTCCTTTGACCAATGGTGTATCGGTGAATTCCCTTATGCTGCCCCAGTACATTACCTTCCCGGTCAACAAAATTGCCAGTTTTGAATGTGATATCACTTTCTCTTTCAATGTAACCGGCATAATCGTTATCAGGAACAAAACAGATTTCCTGACTGTCTGGTTTTGATGCCACCAAAAGACCGATATCCTGTGCTATCTTTCGTACCTCGTCCTTTTCATATTCTCCTACCGGCATCAATGTATGTTTCAGCTGCTCCTGGGTCAGATTATAAAGTGCATAGGTCTGGTCTTTACTGGCTGTAGCTGACTTACAAATAGCATAACGCCCATTCTCCAACGAGCGTACTCTGGCATAATGTCCGGTAGCAATATAATCTGCTCCGATTTCAAGACTCCGGTTTAATAAAGCTTCCCATTTTACATAACGATTGCAACGAATACATGGATTTGGAGTTTTTCCCAAAGAATACTCTCTAATAAAATCATCAATGACCTGCTCTTTAAATACATCCCTGAAATTCATGACATAAAAAGGAATATCCAGCATTCCGGCTACTCGTCTCGCATCTTCCACAGCACTTAAACCACAGCATCCACCATCATTTTCAACTGTTTCCTTCTGCCAAATCTGCATCGTGACACCGATTACATCATATCCTTGTTCCTTTAGTAAATAGGCTGCTACAGAAGAGTCAACACCCCCAGACATTCCTATTACTACTTTTTTCTTATTTTTTATTGTATAATCCATACTTACTCCTCAGCCATTTCATGATATGCTTCGGTTTCTTCAATATCCTCCACCGGAGGTTTTAATCCCTGAATTTCAATATGATTTTTTTGTGCATAATCCCACAAAGCTGCATGAATTGCTTCTTCCGCAAGCAATGAACAATGCACCTTTACCGGCGGAAGACCATCCAATGCTTCCATTACCGCTTTATTGGTTACTTCCAAAGCCTGCTGAACAGTTTTTCCTGTTACTAATTCTGTTGCCATACTGCTGGTAGCAATCGCAGCTCCACAGCCAAAAGTCTTAAACTTGGCTTCCTGAATGACACCATTCTCATCAATATCAAGATACATCCTCATGATATCCCCGCACTTCGCGTTTCCAACGGTTCCAACTCCACTTGGTTCTTCCATTTCTCCTACATTTCTTGGATTGGTAAAATGATCCATTACTTTTTCACTATACATATCTTATACCTGCTCTTTCTATCCTTTTTCAATGATTCTTCCTTTGTTTTTGATTTATTATCCGTATCTAATTCCTATTTCTGTGACTGTTCTTTCAAAAAGTCATCATATAATGGCGACATACTTCTTAATCGCTCTATGATTTTTTTCAATTCTTCCACAACAAAATCAATTTCTTCTCTGGTGGTTTCCTTTGATAAGGTAATTCTTAAAGAACCATGTGCAATTTCATGTGGTAAACCAATAGAAAGCAACACATGAGAAGGATCCAAGGAACCGGAAGTACAAGCGGAACCACTGGAAGCACAAATTCCTTTCTGATCCAGCATAATCAATAAAGATTCCCCTTCTATAAAACGGAAGCTGAAATTCGCATTATTTGGCAATCTTAACGTTGAATGGCCATTTAGTTTTACATAAGGAATTTCCTTCATCACCCGTTCCATCAGATAATCCCTTAAATTCTTTTCGTATTCTGCTCTTTCCTCCATGGTTTCCTTAGCAAGTTTTGTTGCTGCACCAAAACCTACAATTCCCGGAGTATTATGGGTACCTGCCCTTCTGTTTCGTTCCTGAGCTCCACCATGAACAAAAGACCCCATTCTTACACCATTTCTTAAATACATAATTCCAACACCCTTAGGTCCATTGATTTTATGTCCACTTGCACTTAACATATCGATGTTCATCTCATTTACATCAATGGGAAGATGTCCATAAGCCTGCACTGCATCTGTATGGAACAAAATTTTATGTTCCTTTGCAATTTCACCAATTTCTTTGATTGGCTGTATCGTACCAATTTCATTGTTTGCAAACATAACAGAAATTAATATGGTAGTTGGACGAATGGCTGCTTTTAATTCTTCCAGCTTAATGACACCATCTTCATCCACATCAATATAACTTACCTCAAATCCTAATTTTTCAAGATACTCACAGGTGTGTAACACTGCATGATGCTCTATTTTGGAAGTAATAATATGATTCCCCTTGTTACGGTATGCAAATGCTGTGGCCTTAATGGCCCAGTTATCAGATTCGCTGCCACCTCCGGTAAAATAGATTTCATTCTCTTTCGCACCTAAAAAAGCTGCCACTTCACATCTAGCTTCTTCAATGGCTTTCTTTGCCTTACCGGAAAAAGAATAAATACTGGATGGATTTCCATATATCTCTGTAAAATATGGCTGCATCCTTTGAAATACTTCCGGATGCAAGGCTGTGGTCGCTGCATTGTCTAAATAAATTAACTGATTCATTCTAAAACTTCCTCTTTTCTGTCAAATTTATCATAAAAGGACATGTCTGTATTTCAGGCATCACCATAAATATAACCTTAATCCTCACTTTTCATATTTATTTAATAGGATATATACATCATTTATACTACGATTCAAGGCTTTTGTCAACCAAGGAAAGCTGATAGTAACCATTTATACTGTTCCAAAATCCGAGTTATCACCTCCGATATTAAAAACAACAGCCAGACAACGGCTTATTTATAACCAAAAATTTTCGCATAACAAAAGGGCAGCCATATTCATAACTTAAAACGTCAAATTACGAATATAGTCGCCCCTCTTTATTCTATTACTTAAATACAAACATGGATAAATATCCTTGTACGAAAACGAATAATACGATAATTGGTAAAATCCATGTAACATAAAAACGAATTTTCTCCGGTATCTTTAATCCTTTTCCTGTATTTACTTCTTCAAAGTATTTCTTAAATCCCCAGCCTTTTTTTCTGGTACAGAATAATACATATACCAGACTTCCCAGTGGTAAAATATTGCTACTTACAAGGAAGTCTTCAAAATCAAGAATCGTTGTACCTTTTCCTAATGGCTTGATTCCTGAAAGCACATTATAGCCCAAAACTGCCGGAAGACTTAGAACCAAAATCAGAACAAAGTTAATCAGGACCGCTTTCTTTCTGGATATATTCCAATTTTCCATTAACATGGAAATGATATTTTCAAATACCCCGATAACAGTAGATAACGCTGCACAGGACATAAATACAAAGAATAACGCCCCCCAAATTTTACCTCCAGCCATCTGGTTAAATACATTTGGTAACGTAACAAAAATTAAATTCGGACCACTGTCCGGCTCAATATCAAATGCAAAACAGGAAGGGAATATAATCATACCTGCCACCAAAGCTACAAAAGTATCCAAAGAAGCGATACTGACGGCTTCACCTAATAAAGCCCTGTCTTTTCCAATATAACTGCCAAAAATCGCAATAGAACCAATACCGATGCTTAATGTAAAGAATGCCTGGGACATAGCAGCAAAAATCGTATCCATGATTCCATTTTCTACCATTTTAGAAAAATCAGGTATTAAATAAAACTTCAATCCTTCTGCCGCCCCCGGAAGGGTAACTGCCTTGATGCTTAACACAATCATAATGGCGAACAGACAAATCATCATCCATTTGGTAATTCTCTCAACACCCTTTTGAAGTCCCAAAGAACATACCAAAGTTCCAATTAATATAGAAACAAACATCCAGAAAATCATAGGACCTGGTTTCGTAGACATGTCGTCAAAAGCAACTTTTACTCCTTCTGTAGAAAGATTACTAAGTTCTCCTGTCAGCATCTTCACAACATAAGAAAGCATCCATCCACAGATAGTCGTATAAAACATCATCAACAACACATTTCCTGCCAATGCAATATAACCAAACACATGCCATTTCGTTCCCTTAGGTTCCAAAGCCTCAAAGGACTTAATGGCACTTTGTTTACTGGCACGTCCCACAGAAAGTTCCATGCTCAACACCGGAATTCCAAGTAATAACAGAAAAACAAAATAAAGTAGCACAAAGGCTCCTCCACCATACTTTCCTGTAATATACGGAAATCTCCATACATTCCCAAGTCCAATTGCACATCCCGCTGCAATAAATAAAAAGCCCAGACGGGATTTAAATTGCTCTCTTGCCATAAATTTTCTCCTTTAATTCGTATTTGTTTCTGTTCACTGCCTATGCGGTAACCAGAATTTTTATGTTATGTTTTAGAATAAATCTAAAATTTTAAACTTTAAGTTTCTCACTTATATTATTATGTAACTGTCCACACAGACCTTTTTAGTCTATAAGAACTTTTCACATTTGTCAAGTGGCATCTGTAAGTTCCTTTTAATTCCATATACTGTTTCTTCGTCCCCTAAATAATGCTGCATCGATGGCTAACACCAGCATCAATCCATAAATTTCTATGTCAGAATCGTTAAATTCAATCATATAAGTATCTCCCAGTGACACCACTTCCTTTGAAATTGTCATAACCAGATTATCATCCTGAAACACATAATAATTCCAGCCAAAGAAATCTCCATCTATCCGCAATCCCAAATAATTTACATCGAAATTTTTCTTCAACAGATTAAATTGTTTCTTTATTTCTCCAATTTTCTGCCCATCTACCTCAATTTCATAAGTAGGCATAAGCTGAAATACTTTTTGTCTTATTACTCCCACTTCACGACCGAACAAGTCATAGACATGTAAATGGGCTCCCAGCTTAAAGAAATCTTCCATTTGAGCCTTTACCGTATACTTTTTATTGAAATTATCAGCATATACATCATAAGAGTCCAACAGACTCACCACTCTTTGTTTGATATATAATTTCATTGTTTCCCCCTGTTATTTTGTATGATTCATGTTACGTCTCCATTTTAGCAAAGTACTCGATTCCGTGTTAAATATCCCTACTTTTATAGGATACTTTTATACACTTTATCCTGATTTTTCTAATACCCAGGAAGTTCAATCCCAAAAAATTCCATAGCATTCCGATACATTAAATCCTTATATGCCTCTGTACCAATAACATCTTCCAATCCATGAAAGTATTCCCGGTACATGGACGGCTGTCCTTCCCGATTACAATGATAAGTATCTACTCCATCAATGGGACTGTCTGAGCCAAAAAAGATTCTTTTACTTCCAAATCGTTTTATAATTTCTATGGTAGAAGATACTGGCACCCAGGCAGTGTCTGCATAAAGATTATCTGCTTTTTCCATCAGATTTATAGCCTCCCTATTGTCTGTACCGAGTCCCATATGTGCCATAATAAAATTCACCTTAGGGTATTTTACTGCCATTTCATAAACATATTTGGCATCTGCCGCTTCACACCCACCAGTGTGACTCATAACAGGAAGTTCATATTTTTGTGCAAGCTCAATATAAGGTTTCATTCTGTCTGAATCAAAGAAAGTTTTAGAATGAAAAGGATGTACCTTAATTCCTTTTACGATATCTATATTCTCCCGGATTAAATGCTCCAGTTCTTCATTCATACCTTCTGTTGCAGGCTTAATCCACGGCATTATACCAATCTTTCCTGGATTCTCTCTGGCAAACTGAATGGTTCTTAAAAAGGAATCTTTCTGTGACACTTGAAATTCTTCCGGAAGGGGATTTAATTCATGATCGAATTCCGCAGAATCCCCGTTAGAAACGATGCAATAGTCCACATGATACTTCTCCATTTCCTTTAAAATCATATCCTCTGTCATAATAAAACCCACCTTTGCACCACCAATGTGGGTATGCATATCAATCAGCATAATACCTTCTCCTTTCTACCGACCCATATACCATTCTGCAACCCTTCAATATTTAACCCAGATTATCATTAAAATGGCTTAAAAATTCTCTGGTTCTTTCATTTTTCGGATTTACCATAATTTCGTTAGGATCCCCGTCCTCTACAATATACCCATTTTCCATAAAAATTACTCTACTTGAAACATCTCTTGCAAAACTCATTTCATGAGTAACAATCACCATCGTCATATGTTCCTGTGCCAGTTCTTTCATTACCTTTAAAATTTCCCCTGTCAGTTCCGGATCCAATGCAGAAGTAGGTTCATCAAAAAACAATATTTTGGGTTTCATGGCAAGTGCTCTGGCAATGGATACTCTTTGCTGCTGTCCACCGGAAAGCTCGCAAGGATACGCATTTGCCTTTTCCTCTAATCCCATACGTCTAAGAAGTTCCATACACTCACTGCGAACCTCTTTCTTGTCTCTTTTTTGCACATGAATTGGTGCATCTTCCAGGTTTTTCAGCACAGTATAATGTGGAAACAAATTAAAATTCTGAAATACCAGTCCAAAATAGCCCTGAATTCTTCTTAAATCAGACTTTTTCGCATACACCGACTGACCTTTTTCATTGTTCCATGCTGCTTTTTCATCCAGATAAATCAATTCTCCACCATCCATGGTTTCTAACATGGTGGCACATCTTAATAAAGTGGATTTTCCTGAGCCGGAAGGACCAATGATGGATAACACATCTCCTTCTTCCACTTTTAACGAAATATTTTTAAGAACTTCCAAATCCTGAAAACTCTTTTTTATGTTTTTTATCTCTAATAATGCCATATTATCCTCACTTTTGCATTTCCTGTCTTACTATCCTCAACGATTCACGACTTAGTTCCTTTTCAATCATCCGTGTTCTTCCTATCCCAGCGCATCAATGAACCTTATGGAATTTCCTGTTATATCTTATAATAGCTCATTTTTTTCTCTACTCTTCCCATAACAAAGGCAACCAGCAAATTAAATACAAAATAAAATACACCAGAAATCACAAATGGCACCATAGAAGTCTGAGCCGCTGACACTGACTTTGCCAAAGAAAACATTTCCACATATCCAATGGCAAAAGCAAGGGATGTATCTTTTACTAAAGTAATAATCTCATTGGTTACGGATGGTAAAATACGCTTAATCACCTGTGGAAGAATAATTTTAAAGAAAGTCTGT
This sequence comes from Lachnospiraceae bacterium, assembly GCA_017399685.1. Classification (GTDB taxonomy): domain Bacteria; phylum Bacillota; class Clostridia; order Lachnospirales; family Lachnospiraceae; genus RGIG1668. The sequence continues at coordinate 20,437 of JAFQBM010000021.1, read as the reverse complement.
ATTTTGTTATACCCCAGTACCTTAGCCGCCTCATATTGTCCCTTTGGCATGGATTCGATGCCGGAACGATAAATCTCAGCAAAATACGCTGCGTAATTGATTACAAACCCAATAATAACCGCATAAAAACGATACTCTGTGGTGAGAGGTATCTTAAATAAATAATACGGTCCGTAATACACTACAAACAACTGTAGCATAAGAGGTGTTCCTCTCATAATCGCAATATATAATTTCGTAATATTACGAATCAGGGAACATTTTGCCATTCTTCCAAAAGCAACTATCATTCCAAGTGGTAAAGTAAAAATCAAAGTCAGAAAAAAAATCTTAATCGATTCCAGCATTCCGGAACTCATCAAGTCAAACATTTTAAATGCACTCATACTATTCTCCTAAAATTATACTATCTGACAAGCCCCATTTTTCAGCAATTTCTGCCAATGTACCGTCTGCTGCCATTTCATCTAACGTTTCCTGAACCTGATTTCTCAATTCTTCATTTCCTTTATAGAAACCAATACCATACTGTTCTGTAATAATTGGCTCCTCTAACATCACATATTCATCACCACGTTGCTCTAACTGATATTTTGCAACACCAACGTCCATAGCAATGGCTTGTACTGCTCCAGCTTCTAAGTTCATAAATGCCTGGTTATAATCCGGAATTTCTTCTAACTTTTGAAAGCTTTCTGTCAATTCCTTGCAATCATCAGAATTTAAGGCATCCAACGCGGAAGAAGCTGCCTGAACGGTTACAATCTTACCTTCCAAATCTTCAAAGCTGGTGATTCCGGAATCTTTTCTTACCACGAATACCTGGGTATTATCCACATAGGCTTCCGACCAGGTATAATCGTCCATTCTTCCATTCATGGTAAATCCATTCCAGATACAATCAATATTTCCTGACTCTAATTCGAAGTCCTTGGAGTCCCAGTCGATTGGCTGTTTCACCAACTCCCAGTCTCTTCTTTCACATACTTCTGCAGCAAGATCCAAATCAAAACCTACATATTCCCCTTCTTCATCCATGTAACCATATGGAGGGAATGCTGCATCAAAGCCTACAACAAATGAATCCTTTCCATTTTCCTCTTTTTTACCACAGCCTGCCATTCCCATTCCTAAAGTAAGCAGCATAGCTACTGAAATACCTTTTAATAATTTTTTCTTTATCATCTGTTCTTTCCTTTCATTCTATAGCAAGACGAGAAAAAACGACTGTTGCGTCGTTTTTTCTGTTTGCATTATTCTAATTTTCCAATGGATAATACTCCGCCTTCTGCATTTCCGATTAACATACCAATGCCAATATGAGAAGCTCTCTTTGGATCTGTTTCGATGAAAGTCTCTCCTGTTTCAACAATGGTTTGTGCAATGTCTAATACAGATTCTTTATATTTATATAGTTCCGTTCTGTTTGTAGAAGATAATTTAAATAAGTACTGGTTTTTGGAACTTACAAGTAAAATACTTAAGGAATGTTCATTTCCTTGAGATTTCAGCATGGAACCACCAACTAATCTTGAATTTACAACCTGAAGATCTCCATTTTCTGCTTCCCGGTATTCTTTCTGAATCAATTCAAATACCTGTTCGAAGCTTTCATCTTCTACTGTCTTAATTGGCATTTCTGCAACAGCAAAATCTACGATAGAGTCTGCAATCTTAATGGTACCACCTTCGTCATTAATGACTGCTACACATTCCTTAGGAACTGCAAGTTTAAAGAATTTATTCTGAATCACCTTCTTTGTCTGCGCGATTTCAGGGTCTAAATCAACCAATTCAATATATGCCCGTTCCAATCTGCTCATACTACGAAGCCCAATCTTTTCACCTTGAACTGCTTTCAGCTTACACTCCTTATATAGCTTACGGATATCGTTGGTAATGGTTGGCGTCAACTCAATTACCTTTTCCAATGACTGAATGTGTCCCATAGCAGCTGCTTTAAAATAAAGAACTCTCTGTTGGATTTCAGATAATCCCTTACGGCGTTTCCGCTCTACTACTTCATAAAGAGCGTCACTGTCAAAATCATTAAATCCTGCATCAAATGCAATTTCAAAATACTTCATGGCATTTTCATAATTTGGATTTTCTTTATTTCGCTCTGCATTTCTTAAAATACAGCCTAATTCATATGCTGCATGAATATTACCTAATTGATATGCTACTACGAAAGCATTCTCAATTTCCTTATCCGAAGCCAGATAGAATACCTGATCTTTCTTCTTCATGGCAACTTCATATGCCTTTTCCGGATCATTGTTACGAACTGCAGCTTCTAAACGGTCAATGGTTTCCTGTAAATCCTGATATCCTAAACTTTCAATATCATCAATATAAGCCTGAGCTTCTTTGATTCCATTCTTTAATGCTTCTTTAAAGTAAGAAAGTGCCTTACGACCATTTCGTTTCACACGAAGTACACCATAATAGTATAAACGTCCCAGATAGAATGAAACTCTCTTATGCTTCATTTCGTGAGCCTTTTCATACCATTCTAAGGCTCTCTCGTATGTCTTTAATTTTTCATATGTATTACCGGCTAAGAAAGCAATGTCTGCGGTAGGTTCCTTCTCGAACAACTCTTCTGCATAAGAAACTGCCTTTTGAAGGTTATTATATGGACTTTCATCATCATAATATAATTCGATGATAAGGTAAGAAGCTTTATTACTACCTGCTTTTTGTGCCTTTTTCGCATATTCCAGTGCCAAAGAGTACTGATCTAATCCATAATAAAAAGCAGCTTCTGAATAGTATTGATTTTCTTTACGATTTCTGCTGTTCTCACTTGCAATGCTAGGATTTACGAATGCAAAGGAATTCGCAACCTCAAAGATAATTTCTTCATACGCACTCATAATTTCCGGTGAAGAACAGATAAATTTAATATTTGCATATCGATTTTGTTTCTGGAATGCAAAAGAAATAATACTCTTTTCATCTTCTTTTCTAAAGAATGTAGCACAGATACCATCTGCATATTCTGAGATATATTCTTTTACCGGAAGTTCATAATCCAAAACATCACATTGATATTTTAAGAACAAATCCAATGGTCGTTCTGATTCCCTAGGGATGCTGTCATAAACTACAAATACTCTGAAATCTTCATCTTCTGTATCTTTTGCATAGTAGATTTCATCTGTTTCTGCATCCACATCCTGAATCCATCCCTTTGGAAGCTTATGAATATAACCTTCTGCCTCATCATGTACATAAGTGTACTGGTACTGGAACTGGGTTACATCCTGTCTTCTAAATGCAAACTTCACACCTGCATTCTTACGTTCTTCGTATAATTTTGCATAAATCTTTTCTTTTTCTTCGAATTCTACACTGTCACTGTTCGTAATTCTCTTTTGTACTCTCTTTACTCCTGCTTCGCCTTCCGGATATCCCATATCTGCTAACTTCTGATACCAGAATTCCGCTTTTTCAAAGTCTGGAGCAACTACCTGGGTACCTCTGTTTCCATAACTATCTGTCTTATGGATACCTTCTTCAAACATATTTGCCAGCTTTTGTGTTGCAAAACGATTTTTAACCTTTGCAGCCATTTCAAAATAAGTAATGGCATCCTTAAACTGCTGTTGTTCCAGGAAATATTGAGCGATTCTTGAGGATACATCCCCATCCATACTGTTTCCATTTAAGTAAATTTTATAATATTTTACTGCCTTGCTCATATCTGCTGGCTGAGAAAGTCCGCTAAAACGTCCTTTTTCATATAATTCTCCAAGTGCTTTCGCTGCCTTGGTACGAGCCTGTTCGCTCGGCATATCATTGGATTCTAAATTCACCAATTCTTCCAACAGTTCCATAGCCTCTTCCGTCTTCATCTTGTCAGCAGCTTCTACAGCTTTCGCAAGTTTTTCCGGTGGAGATAAAATAATTACCTTCGCCTTCTTATCATGGAGAAATGGTATTTTATCCATAAAAACAAGTGCACCTAACACGCACACTACCAAGCCGGCTAATAGTAAAACTGTCTTACCGGTAAGACAAAGCCCGATACCTGATATTAAGAAAACAACTCCGATGATTTTTCTCGTCTTGTCATTCATTGATTCAACCTCCTAGTTCTCTCTACGAACCTAATCCTTTCGTAATCTTAAGTCTATCATAAATCAGCTTTAAGTTCAACCATTTTAAATACACTTTTTCCCATGTATGCGGAGTATTTGAATCATTCTCGTTTTTATTGCTTCACAATCACTGCCTGATGTCCACTCATTTCCATATCCCGGATTAACTGCTGTGCCTCCTCCATACTGGAAAATCCCACAATTAAAACACCAAAATTACCCATGATTCCGCCTGGCATTTGGCTATGATTCATTGGATTTCCCATGGTATTTCCCGGCATTGGATTATTGTTCATTGGATTTCTCATTGTTTCACCCGGCATCGGATTATTGTTCATTGGATTTCCCATGGCATTTCCCGGCATTGGATTATTGTTTATTGGACTTCTCATTGTTTCACCCGGCCATCTGTTATTCATGGAATTTCCCTGGTTTGGCTGGTTCTCTGGTTGAACATTATTGGGAACCACAGAATCTGTCATAGTCTCCTCCGTTCCTATCGTTTCTATAATTCCATCCGCAATAGCCTGTGCCACCTGTTGAAACTGATTATCAAAAATAGCATTGTCTTTATCACTATCAATAAATCCGGCCTCTACCAACAAAGCAGGCATCTGAGTTCTCCTTAACACGGCAAGATCTGGACGGATGCTGACATCTATCTCCTTAAATCCTATATCCTCCAGTTCATCATTAATATTTTCTGCCATTTCCTGTTTTACGCCTCCAGGATTAAAAATCAAGGTCTGAACCCCATCATACTGATTTGGATAAGAAGCTGCATTCCGGTGCAGGGAAATAAAAAAATCCGCACCACTTTCATTTGCAATCTGTGCTTTTCTAAGTGGTGTCTGGTAAACATCTGTTTCTCGTGTATAAAGGACGTTAAACCCTGCATTTTTTAAAATATCACCTAATGCCATAGTAAGTGCTAAGGTATCATCCTTTTCTCTTCTTCCCATATAAGTAGCTCCATTGTCATATCCTCCGTGACCCGCATCTAACATAATTGTGGTTGCCATATATTATCCTCATATTTAATTGCTCCCTTTTAGTATATGATCCCAGGGTCAAAAGGTCACAAATTGAATACTTGTATTCAATTTTGTGACTTTGAGACCCGCACAAACATGAGAACGTAGCCCTATCAGAGCAGAGTTCGAATGTTTGCAGAATTACGAAAGCTCGCAGAGCGAAGTAATTCGTGGGAGCATTGGTATCAAAAAAGGTCACAAATTGAATGCCCACAAAACAAAAAAGAAACGTTCCGAAAAACGCTTCCTTTTCACTCATTTTATATTCTTTCTTTATTTCAGCCTATCTACCAACTGATTCAAATGCAGACCATTCGATGCTTTTACCAATACCAAATCTTCTTTGCTTATCTTCTTTAGCAAATACTCACCTGCTTCTTCTTTGGTTGAAAAAGAAATCATTTCAAATCCGGCTCCTGCTTTCTTTGCTCCCAGAGCAATATTTTCCCCTAAATTTCCTATGGTAATTAATTCCTGTAATTCTAAGCCTGCCGCATATCTACCAACCTCTTCATGAAATTCCTTCTCCTCCTGTCCTAATTCATACATATCCCCTAACACAGCGATTTTTCTTCCTTTACAAGGGATATCCATTAAAACATTAAGGCTGGCTTTCATGGAATCCGGACTTGCATTATAACAGTCATCTAAAATCAATGCTTTTTCCGATGCTATCAATCTCTGTCGCAACCCGGAAAAGCTTTCCAACGATTTTACGGCTGCATCCATATCAAGTCCTAAATATTGTGCGATAGCCAAAGAAACTGTGGCATTTAATACGTTATGTTCTCCCAAAACGCTAAGGCGAACTTTTTTAACAACTCCTTCGTTTTCATACATAAAAGTCATAAATCCGTCTTCGTACTTACTTTCTGATGCCTTTGCCCTTACATTCTCACCATGTCCAAAATAAATAATCTGACTGGAAGTATAGATTTCATTCTCCTCTAAATGCCTCAAATATGTATCATCTCCGTTCAAAAACAAAACATCGGATTCCTTCATATTCTTAGCAATGTCCATCTTTTCCTTCAGAATATTTTCTCTGGTCAAAAAGTTTTCCAAATGAGAAACCCCTATCATGGTTACTACCCCGATATTCGGATTTACCATATCTGTAATTTGTGCAATTTCTCCAAAGTGATTGGTGCCACATTCCAATACAAAACAGTCACTATTTAATTCCATCCGTGCCAGAGTAATTGGCACTCCTATGGTAGAATTATAGTTTCCTTGTGTCTGATAAACTTTTTTCCCAGAAGAAAGTACATGGGCAATCATTTCCCTGGTAGTGGTTTTTCCTACACTTCCTGTAACTGCAATCATCGGTTTTTCTGTCTGCTTTCTGTAATACACTCCAATGGCATCCATGGCTTTTTCTGTATCTTTCACAAAAATCAGACCCTTTTCTTCCGGAACTAAAATTCCTTCCTGACTGCAAAGTGCGGCAGCTGCCTCTTTTAATGCAGCCTGAAGGTAATGATGTCCATCTGTATTTGCTCCCAGCAAAGGAACAAACAAGTCTCCTTTTTTTGCCACCCGGGAATCAATACAAAGGTCTAAGACCTCATCTTCCGGATTCCCGCTGATTAACACACCGTCTGTTATTTCTACAATTTCTTTTAACGATAATTTCATGTTTTCTTTCCCCGCTTTATTCCTGACCTTCACTTTGCAGATTTTCAGAAGCCTTCATTTCCTCCACATAAGCCTTAACATCCACTGAATTCACTGTATTGCCTACCATTCCATCATGGCTGAAAGCTTCTAATGGAGTTACTTCCATGGTATCTGCATGATACACCACCGGACTGGTTTCGCTTAAAAGACTGTCCCCACGAATCTGTCCGATTACAATAATATCTGAATCTTCTAAGGTTACATCAGTAAATACCAACGTTTTTTCTTCCGTAAAGGTACCCTTTTCATAGTCCTCTCCATTAATAGATAGACGTCCAAATTCGTTTAAATTCTCTCCGTAAACGGTAAGAGTACTTCCTTCATAATTAACTCCGGTCACAGAAATTTTCTTAATTCCATACCGGATATCGGTACGTTCAAAAGGAGTCACTCCTCCATAGATATAACGTTTCCCATAAAGCATATCATATTGAAGACGTTTTAAGTTTTCCTGATAATTATCTGTATTTTTATAATTTTGATGGAATTTAATCAAAGTTCCCTGATTAATACCATATTCTCCAAGTACCAAAGATGCCATTTGATATGCGATACGGTCACCATCTTCTTTTTTTCTTCCGGTATTATCCCAAATGATATATGGGGTCTGATAAATATCGCCATAGGTCAGCACCTCATCAGACAGCCCTAGTCCCGGAATATGGTCACCATACATAATCAGCACTACATCTTCATCAAACTGCTCTAATTCAGCAATCAAATCTCCTACAAACTGATCCATTTCATGAAGTTGTTTCACATAATACTCCATTGCTGCAATTTCTTCCGGAGTTTCCAGACCGGATAGCACCTTAATCGGTGTTTCTTCTTCATAAGGCTCTGTAGGATATGCACCATGAGGCTGTACCGATATGGTATAAGTAAAGTCCGGACCCTCTGTGTCTGTAAGGGTTTCCATAATACATTTTGTCAATACATTATCCTTTACCCAGCCATTCTCCGTATACTCGTAATCATACATATATTCCAAAGACGTAAAGGTTTGAAATCCTATGTTTGCAAAAATATTATTACGACCATAAAATGTCGCCTTATTATTATGAATGGCATGGGTAGAATATCCTAATTCCATCAAATCAAAAGGAATACTTTCAGATACTGTTTCTTTTAAAATCGTTTTATAAGGATATTCTCCCGGACCAAAATACCCAAGATTCATCCCCGTAATCATTTCAAATTCTGTATTACAGGTTCCTGCTACTACCGTTGGCATGGTAACATGACCTGTTGAGTACTTTTCCTGTAACTTATGCCAATTCGGAACTGGGTCTTCTGACAATTCCAGACCTATCATTTCTGTCGGGTCAAAGAAAGACTCTAATTGAAGCATAATTACATTCGGTGTAGAATATCCCTCATTGTCTTTATTGGCAGAGTTACTTGGATCCAAAATACGCTGCATCATGGATTCATTGTAACCTTCCGGCATTTCAATTCCACTTTCGATGACTGTTACACCGAAACAATAAGCAAAACCATAATCCTGATATGAAATTTTAAGATTACCGAATTTTTTCGATAAGATACCGGATTCTATAGCTTTTTCTGTTACCTGGGAAAATACGAGCAAATACAGAACAATAAATAAGGTACTGCCAAGAATATGCCTTTTTCCTCTCTTTTTCGGAGATTTAAACCAGCAAAAAACAATTAATGTAATTACCAGAATGATTGCAATGATAATCAGAACAACCTGAAAAAATGACATATAATTATTTACAATATCCAGTGCAGATTCAATTAAAGTCAGGTCAACACCGGTAAATGGTGTAGTACGATAACTCAACATGTAAAAATTCACAAAACCCGCAATAAGATAAATCGCTGTCACCAGCACATAAATAAAAACTCTTCTACGAACCAATAAAGCAACCAGATATGGTATTAACATTAACATGGTATTATAAAGAAATACCATAGGTTTATTTCCAATAAATGAAAAGGTTGCCATCAGGGAACGTCTGCTTAATACTTCTACTATAAAATTGCTTAAAAAGGCAAGTAAAATACAATAAGTCAATGATTTCCTTAACACTTTCTCATAAGCAAACCGCAAAGCATTCATGAAAGTTCCTCCTTCTGTTTTCACTTAAAAGTAACGGATGCTATTTTTCACCTGTAATGCTGTTTCTTCAGAAGATAATAATTCCACTAATTTAAGTCCCAATGGAATACAGGTACCCATACCCTGACTGGTAACAAATGTTCCGTCTACTACTACCTGTTCCGCCTGATACTCTGCTCCTAATAACTTGTCTTCAAATCCCGGATAGCAGGTGGCTTTTCTTCCTTTTAATAATCCCATCTGTCCATAAACACTAGGTGCTGCACAGACAGCCGCCATAATCTTTTCCTGTTCTACAGCTTTCAGAATGATATCTTTCAAACTTTCATGATTTCCAAGGTTCAATGTTCCAGGCATACCCCCTGGAAGGAAAATTACATCCGGAAGCTCTGATTCTAACTCTGATATTTTCTTATCTGCCTTCACTACTACATTATGGGAACTGGTAACAAATAAATCCTCTGATATGGATACCATGGTTACCTCAAATTTTGCTCTTTTTAAAATATCCACTACCGTTAATGCTTCTACTTCTTCAAACCCCTCAGCCAAAAATGTCCAAATTCTCTTCATATACTGTATCCTCCTATTAACGCTTGTGTAAACTGTATCGATTATAATTCTTTTTTTTGGTAATTTCAAGTCTTATATCCCTAGAATTTTCTTACAAAATTGTGTATACTAAAAGAAAACCATAACCATCCCAAATGGATTGAAAGGAATCCTACCAACAACCCTACAAATAAAAGCTGATTATGAAAGGAATTATTTTATGGAAATTGAACGTAAATTTTTAATCAAAGAACTACCTAAAAATCTGGAAACTTATCCTCATCACCATATTACCCAGGCTTATTTATGTACGGAACCTGTAATTCGTATACGTCAAAAAGACGACAAATATATTTTAACCTATAAATCAGCAGGACTTTTATCACGGGAAGAGATAGAAATGCCTTTAACAAAAGATTCTTTTGAACATCTGCTAAAAAAAGCAGACGGAATAGTCATTGAAAAAGAACGTTACTGCATTCCCCTTGAAAAGGAGCTTACCATAGAATTAGATATTTTTGAAAGAGACTTAAAAGGACTGATTCTGGCTGAAATTGAATTTAAAGATGAAGAAACTGCCCTTTCTTACCAAATGGAAGACTGGTTTGCAAAAGACGTCACCATGGACTCTGCTTATCATAACAGTACCATGAGCAAAGGAAACATTCCACCTTTCCAATAAGAAATATTCCAACAAAAACCAGTATAGTACCAATCTTTGTTTCCATACAAGGATTGGTACTATATTTTTCTTTATTTCAAAGTTATTTCCTTTTTTCTTATTTCATTTCTATTCAAAGTAATTCCCTTTGATTTATCTTATCCATTCATCGTTTTTTGCCGGATTATCCAATAACATTCCATCCATATCAAACCTTGAACCATGACAAGGACAATCCCAGCTTTTTTCATCCGGGTTCCAGCTTAGCTCGCACCCCATATGGGAACAAGAAGCTGAGATTTTATGAAGTCTGCCTTCCTCATCTTTGTAACAAGCATAGCGTTTTCCTTCTATTGTAACGATTCCTCCATGTCCCGGCAACAAAGATTCTGCCTTATCTTTTGGACGATGGAAAGCCCCTTTATAAAGTCCTTCTGCACTTTTTCCTACGTCACAAAGCAAATTTCCAAGTGCCGCCCGTAATTGAATTCTTTGTGGAGAAAATAACTTCGCATAAGGATTTTCTTTTTCGCACAATTCATCCCGTAAAACCATAGCTGCAATCATAGAAGATGTCATCCCCCATTTCTGGAATCCGGTGGCAACATATAGATTAGGAGTAAACATAGAATACTTCCCGATAAAAGGAATTCCATCATGGGGCATACAATCCTGTGCCGACCAGCGGGTTTCTTCCCGACAATCCGGAAAGTACTTTCTGGAGGCCTGTACCAGAAAATCGTAGGCTCCTCCCTTTTTATTTTCCCCTGTGCGATGGGAACCTCCTCCCAGCAATAAAACATCCCCTGCCTGTCGGAAAGACAGTCCGTCCTGGTCTACACCATAATACATACCATTGATTTTATTACATCCGTAAAGTGCCAGTACATAACTTCTTTCCTGATGCTGACGTATAAAATAAAATCCTGGAACATTCTTTATTGGATAATGGGTAGTAATCACGATTTTTTCTGCTGTTATTTCCATGTCCTTCGTTATTACCTTTTTTCCCTTAATGGCAATTACCTTGGTATGTTCCATAATTTCTACTTCGGATGAAATCGAATGGATAAACTTTAATGGCGAAAACTGTGCCTGATTCTGAAAACACACCGCTCCCGCCACCCAAAAAGGAAGTTCGGTTTCCTTCGTAAAGAAAGCATCTATCCCAAGAGATGTCGCCACTCTTGCTTCTTCCTCAAGTGCTGTTTGATTTTTTAATGTATATAGATAAGCTGGAACTCTTTTAAACTCACACTCTATCCTGTTAAGTGCCACCAGTCTTTCATACTCCCGGATTGCCTCTTCATTTGCCTCGGCATATAGTTTCGCTTTTTTTCTACCTACGGTCTTAATCAGCTTGCTGTACTTTATATCATGCTGACTTGTGATTTTCGCTGTTGTCTTCTCAGTCTGCCCCGATGCAATTCTATCTGCCTCAAGCACTAAAACCCGCTTTCCTTGCTCTTTTAGATAATACGCAGTCAAAATCCCTGCCATACCGGCACCCACTACTATCACATCCCAATGCGTACCTTCTGCCACTGAACGTTCTATGCTGATTCTTTCAGGATTTCCATTTTCCCTACTTCTCCATAACGATTTCATATTAAATCCTCGATTCTTTTGATTGCCATTAGTATGTACCATTTCGGTAAAAGAATTCGAGATGTTTTCTTTGGTAATGGACTAAAAAAACTATTTACTACGATTAATTTCGAGTAGTTATTAGACTTCAGCTTGTTACGCAGCCTTATCCTTAACCATAGCCTGATGTGATTTCTATTCGTCAGACCAGAGATTTGCCTCACCTTTAATTCAAATTCCATCTCACAATGGACACCCTTGGTCTTTGCTGCATCCTTGCCACTACCAGATTGGATTAGAAACTTTCATCCATTAGCGGCAGTTGCCGTAAGGTGCACATAAAAACGGAGATACCCAAAAAGTACTATAGTTAGGGTTATCTCCGTTAAAATTTAATCTTTAGTATTTAATATAATAGATGTCTTATTTGGATACATAATCAATAAAAAAAGCAGTCCATTCCCTCTGGTAATGGACTAAAAAAATCTATCTCTTGCATTGGCTCCACATTTGTGGACTAGGCAAGAAATAGATTTTTTTGAAAAAGGGAAAGGGATTGGGAATCCTAAAGTATAACCATAATTAAATAAATTTAAGACCACCACATTTCCCATAACCTTTGTTTATTCTGCTTATGTTATATTCACATTCTTGTTTATTTCTGTGAATAGATTATTTTATCATTTCCAAGTATCATGTGTGGTCGGAAAGGAGGGATATCTTTGAACAATATGAATTTCTTTCAACTGGTTCAATATTATCTTGAAGAACGTCAGTCAAACAACATTCATGCAAATCTAAAAAAAGACACTGACTATCTGAAAGCCAGCCAACTGGAAGATGAACTCTGTAACCAGTATGAAAATCTGGATTTAACAGCCGAGCAGAGAAAGGTTATAAATGAATGGATTGATTCCATTCACGCTCAGGAATGTGCTTACACTGCGGTTACCTTTCGTATGGCTATGCAGTATGGATTTTTTGTTCTTCTAGAACTGACTGATTTAACATAATATAAAAAACTATCTCTTGCAATTACTCTACATTTATAGATTATGCAAAAGATAGTTTTTACTTATTGACAATATATTCCAAAATAATTTAAAAGGTCTCATATTCAATATCAGAACATCCAAACGAAATCATATTATATTCAATTTCATTAACATAATACTTAATATCCTCTAACTGCCTATATGACACATCTTGAATTTCAAAGAGAACTTTATAAAAATTGTTGATATCACCTAACTTGAATTCTTGAACATTTTTAAATATGAATTTCACTTTCGCATCCCCCTCATAAAACGGGCATGTACTTATAACTAATATTAAGCTATATTCTTTGGTACTTTCATCATTCATTTCTCTATATATATTTAATGATTGAATATATCCTGTTTTTTTTATCAATTCATAGATTTCATTTAACTGTTCATTATTCATCGAAATTCTCCTTCCAAATGACTAGCATACTCATGAGGCTTTTTCCAACCAGCAAAACTTTCCCCCCATTCATATAAGTGATAATGTATAGCTGGTATTCCTGCTGTTTTATTTCCAGCATTATAGTCCGTTCTTGCCATTAACCTTCCAAAATCATCATAAAATGCTTTCCATGGTTGAACCTCATCAATTCCTGTTAATCCATTATGATGTATATGTATTCCTTCTAATTCTTTTATTCCAGGAATAACCATATCTGGTGTATTTTGAGTAAAATATTTTTCATATCTAGCAGCTTCTTCTGGTGTCATCATATCAGCAAAAGATTCATTACCACTCTTGACATAAAGTCTTTATCATTATAATTATCCAAGCCGATGCCCCTACCCCGAAAAATGTGTACACTTCCCAAAGCCGATTGTTTCATCTGCTTAAAATAATATCACATATTTGCCATTTTTTCTATAAAGTTTCGCCAACACTTTCCACTACTGGCATTCGGTACTCAGTACCGCTTTTTAACATACCATAAATAATACTTATCAAACGTCTGGATATACAAATCAATGCCTGCTGGCTGGTCTTACCTTCAGCTTTACGTTTCTCATAATACGCACGAAAGGCTGGATGTCTTGGTGTCCCCTTTGATGATATCTGTATCATCTGAATCGCAAGAAAATAAATCGTAGCCTGTAATCGTCTGTTGCCTTGCTTGGTAGCCATATCCTTACCCTTACCGCTGGATGATAAATGAAGCGGTGCTATTCCTGCAAACTGAGCAAGTTTATTCGCATTACCGAAACGTTTGATATCACCGATTTCTGACAGAATCTTCACAGCTGTAATGGTATTTACCTCAGGAATGGTTGTAAGCGTGCAATTCAGCATCTCATACATCTGTTCCAGCATCTTATCGACTTCAGCAAGCTGTTTGTCGTAATGCTTTAAATCGCTAACAATGCTGAGTGTCACCATATCTCTGGCATCTTGGTAATCAACATTTTTAACCTTATCACCAGAGACCGCATTTAAGATTTTCTCGCAGGTCTTGGTGGAACATTTATTATGACTCACTGGAACAAGTTCCTCTCGTAAATCTTCCACAGTCTTATCCTCTAAATATTTCTTTGAAGGATAATTCTCCCAGAAATATAATGCAGTGGGTCTACTAATATCATTGAAAAATGACTTATAAGACGGATATGCGATATGTAACTGTTCGTGAAGCTGATTAACCAGTCTGGTTCTCTGCTTCATGATATTGTCTCTGCGATGCACCAGCTGACCAAGTGACCAGTATGCATCATTCGGGCAGGCATCTGGAAGTTTGTCCAACATATTTAAGGTTGCAAGGGCAATGGCTTCCGCATCATCACTGTCGCTCTTACGATACATGGCACCTCGGTGTTTTGCCTGTCGATGAGATATCGCAGTGTTTACATCCTTTACCAGATACCCCTTATCAATCAGCCATACCGCTAAGGCTCTGCCGTAACCGTAAGCATTCTCCAAACCATAAACTACTTCTTTTGTATCAGTATTACATTTTTTAACCTTTGTTACCAACTTCGGAAAATCCGCTGGTCTGTTGAGAAAAGTAATCTCTCCAAGTTTGTTATTATAGCAGTCGATGATGACTGCAGTATGGGTCTCTTTGTGTAAATCGATACCCACAAAAATAAAATCTTCTTTTGTCATAAAAATCAACTCCATTCTCAATGTTTGGCAAAATAGTGGCAATCTCAACTGTTAAGCCAGTGTCCCAGAATTACGCTTCTGCAACTGGGTCGGCAAGAGTGGTATAGTCAATCTACTTCTAATCAGACACAAAATATCCCAAACGGACACCGCTGACTTCATAAAGATGGATGTATCCTGCAGAACGCAGGACTTACAAAAGACTTACGAACTGCTTTTGTAAGTGTCGTGATGTTAACTCTGAATACCGTCATATTCAAGTTATTTCTGCTTTCTCTAAAAAGAAAAAGACATTTTACACCATACTCCAAAATGCTTATATATTCTGTTCTTTCACTTACCACATCTTTACCAGCTGAGCACTTTTAAGACATTTCACACATGCACTATTTCCAACTAAGCGATTTATGACACTAAATCATATAGTTACTGCTGTTACTCCCGTTATCAACCACTCACGAAACAAATAATCAATCTTATCAACCTCAAAGTTTTTATTGCCAAAATAAGAGAAAACCACATCCTACTGATAAAGTGCCATGTAGGATGCAGCCATATGGAATTGTCTTTGATTTTTACATTTATATCAACCAAAACATATATTTTTTTGAATAGCATCTTCCAGTTGCTTACTGCCTATACCGATATATCTCTGGGTAACACTTACACTGGAGTGCTGAAGCAGGGTTCTGACTAATTCGATATTATAATTGTTATTTACATAGACATTCGTTGCGAAACCTTTACGAAAACTATGCGAACCTACACCCTCTAAGCCAAGATAAGCACATACTGCTTTTAAATGCTTTAATACTGCTCGCTCTGTGATAGGGAACAGCTTTGCCTTAGAAGAAATGTTGTGGGCATAGGCATAATCACGTACATACTGATAGATTTCGTTAGGTACTGTGAAATTGCGATACTTGCCAGTCTTCTGCTCATAAATATCCAGCCGATAGCGACTACCATCCTTTACAAAGGAATCCACACATAAATTTAATATATCCCCGACACGTAAGCCCAGATTGTATTCCAGCACCAGCACGGTGGCAATCCTCTCATTAGGCTTATACTGCACACCTTGATAAGAAAAACCATTCTTCATGGTGGCAATAATCAGCTTGTAGGTATCTTCGTCTATTGCTCTTGTTCTTTTATTCATCACACCAACTCCAATCCATTTATCATCCGAAGCCAACCATGAAAAGGTCAGCAAAAATATCACTAAAAATGTATCCAGTTCCTAAAAGTACACTAGTAAAGTTCCTTACAGAAGCTACCACCACCACAGAACCCAGCAGTACCGCACCAGTTCCAAAAACGGTACGAATAGGAACTATAGTTCAAAGCCGTAGAAAGCCCAAATATCGATTTTTATACCATAGTGGCAGTAGTAAGCACCAAGGAGCGAAAAACAAAACGTAGGGCATCGTGTGCAGGCATAAGGGCAAGCAGGCAGAAGCCACAAGACCATACCCCAAAGGCAGGAGCAGGGCGAAAAAACCGCCCTGCATATTTACCCCAGAACAATACGCACCGCCAAACTTACTGGTTACAGCTATACTTTGTAAATCTTTATCAGCTACCACGTTTTAACACACCATCTGCCGAGAATGTATGAGCCAAAATCTCAAGGTTCATTATCTCGAAGGTTCTGCAAAGATACTCCCAGTATTCATTGGAATACTTATAACCATTTGTCATATTTGCAATGGCATACCGCTCAACTTCCACCATACGCATCATCTGACTTACCACTGATGGTTTCCAGTGCTTTCCATTGCCTAAATCAAGATATGGCTGAGCAAGAAGATGCAAGGATACCCCATTCGACATACAGAACTTTCCAAATTGCAAAAACTGTGAGACACTTGCAAACCGGTTGACGCTGACTACAAATACCACATCACCAGACTTTAACATCTGTAACAAGGATGGAAGCTGTATGATATGCACTACATTCACATCTGGTACTCTCTTGTTCTTAAAATAGGCTCTTGTTGTTGCATCATCTACTTGTGAAACAATACCATAAACCATGAATTATTACCTCCTGTCGTTCGTTTTAAGACTTAGAACAATATGAGGGCTACTGGATAAGGTCTAACATTTCCAAAGTTCCTATATTGGGGGCAAATTTTCGTTACAAAAATTGATTGTATTTATGCTAAAAATGTGTCATCAGTCTCAATCACACACTTATTTTTTATAAAAAACATCTGAAAAGTACCACCGTGTGAAAAAAATAAAAGTCATAGGCGAAGCAGGATACCCCAAGACTGCTGGGAATTATGGAACTTGGCACATCACACAACTTGTAGGTTTGTGGCAGTCTATAGCAAATACCAGAACTTATGCAAAAAGAAAAACTACATACAAAGTAGCGAGACTATAAATGACTTGTTACGATTGGAGATGCAGTCTTTACATCTACCAGTACAAAAATGGAATTATTGAATTATGACTACGGTACTTCACTTATGTAGAATTATCTAAAAGTTTTGCTTACATCTTTTTCTTATAATACCTTTTATCCACCAAGTTGCCTTTATTATCAGCACCAATAGAATACGTCTCACGATACACCAACTCTGCATCTCCCACACGAGTCATAGCTTCTTTATTTGTCATTTCTTCCACGACTGGCTTTTTCATACCTCGACTGGAAGAATAAAGGTTCATACCTCTAGGATAATATTTCAGTCTCTCACCTTTTAGAAACTGCTTGGACACACCATTAACTATCTTTTCCACTGTAGCAGGTTTATCAGCATTATCTTCATCGTCTGCATTAGCATCTTCGTATTCGATATCACTTAAATAGACCTTAAAGTGCAAAGCCAGACCATCAGCATCAAAAACTTTATGTGTGGATGTAATACCATGACTCCAGAGTTCTGAAATTGTATCGTTAGCAATAAATGGAGCTATATCTTCAAAAATGAGTAGGATGTGCAAATGCCACGAATTGCCATGACTCTCCCCTTGCGGTTCTGCTATTGTGATATATTGAAAAGACTTCTGACCAGCAGAAAAATCAGTCTGCTTGGCAAGGTATCTCTTGAGTTTTCGCAGAAACAACTTTGCGTCCAAAAATGCTTGTTTACCATCAGTCATCACCTCTTCGTAAGTAACCGTAAGCCACTTACATTTGGCAGAATCTGTGGCATTGCACCGTATCAAATCCATCAGACGATTAATGCTTTTACGCACACTCTTTGGAGACTGGTATCGACTTTGGGATTTTTTCTTCTGCTTGACCTCTCCAGTCTTTTTATCTAAGTAAGTATCTTTTGAAAGATTTACAACTGAACACGTTTTATTATTTCCAGCCGTAAACTGGACAACTGAAGTGTTACCAGCAGTTTTCAATTTTACTTGGACTGAATCATGTATTTTAACGTCATTTGAGTTCACTTTTCTTACACGCATAAAAAACACACCTCTTTCGCAACAAAAATTTGTTTTAAAAGAAGTGCGTTAATATCAGCGTTTTGGAACTAAATATTAGGTTTTGGTTTTGAATGTCCTTAAGTGCACCCAGGGGCAAATTTCGCCCTAGAACTGTCTTTATAAAAACTTTCTCTATTGCCTATTACTTCGTAAGGGCAAGTCGAAAGTTTTTGTTAAAGACAGTTAGGGTTATGGTTAAAACGGAAGGTGGTTGGGTGTCCTTATGTGGAGCAATAATTAAATAAAAAAATAGGCATCCTCTACCTGCCGTAGGCAGAAAGAATATCCTCATAAGAATTACCGCTTTTTTGACCGTTATTTATATCTGAATTACCGCTTTTAGGACATCTTTTTTATAATTGATACCGCTCATAAAACAGTATATTTGTTCAATCTGATACATTTTATCTGTAATTCTTGTCCATTTGTCTGAATGGATTATGCTCCTTATCTGCGGTATCCTGTGTTGCTGTAAGGAGGTCGCATGCAAATGAATATTGATTTTTGGAATCTGCTCTACAATCATCTGGAAGAACGACGCTATGACAACATCTACCAGAATGCCAAGCAGGATGCTGATTATCTGAAATTTTCGCAACAGGAACAAGAATTATGTTCTCAGTATGAAAGTCTTAATTTATCTGATGACCAGCGAAAAGTTATAATTAATTGGATAGAAGCCATACATGCACAAAACGAAGCCTATACAACAGTTGTTTTCCGTATGGCAATGCAGTGTTGCTTCGCACTGCTTTTGGAACTGGCAGATTTGAAATGACAAAATGGAGATACCCTAAAGCGAATACATCAAGGTATCTCCATTCCTCACTCAACTGCACATTATTTTAACAAAAATCAACCGTTGGACAATTCCTCAAAATAATTAATTGGATTTTGACAAAATTTATTTGCATTAGAACTTTTCATCAAGTCTATTATTTCATCAAGTTTTGGCGAATAAACTTTCTCTTCGTAAAAAATCATCCCTCCTATCTTTTCCACATAGTCTAATATTTCTTTTAACATTTTCTTTGATAATGAGCGTAAATCAAGTCTGCAACTGATTTCTTCTAAGTTCTCATCCTCATATAGAATCTGAATACATGTTTCATCTTCTTTTCCATATTGAATTATATCTTTTGTCCAACTTGTTTGTTTTTCTAAAAAATTAATTTCTACTGAAGGTATATTCTCTTGTTTCCAAGATAATATATCTTCACTACATATTTTTTCTGCTATTAAACTTTTCTCTTTTGGCACCACATTAAAATCAAACTGCCACACTGCCATATGATAAGCCTCCTAATCAAACCATAACAAATCTTCAACTGTTTTATATCCTGCATAAGGTAACTCTACTTGTTCAATTGGAACTTGTTCCAATCCCAATCTCTTTGAAGCAATTAATCTATGATGACCATCTACTACATATTTTTGTCCATTATATTCCACATATTTTATAGTTTCATTTATGCCATTGTTTTTAATATCATCGATTAATTTATTCATATTTTTCTTACTTAACGTTTGAGAATGTGTAGCTTGTAAATCAAATGGACTGGCTTGACTAACATTGTTTACAGCTTTACTACCACTCTCATTACTATTTCCATTACTGTCATTCCCTTTAGCATAATCATTATGCACCAGCACCCCACTACCGACATAATAAGTATGTAATCCTTCCACTTCCAGATTGTATACTTTAATGCTTTCAGCAAGCCTTTCAATCCTTACCTCTTTTACATATACAACCCTTCCATCTTCCGCCAGAAGTTCATCCCCTGCTACCAGATTGGCAGATGCTTTCCACATTCCATATTCTTCATCCCCACCATTCTTTACGTTCTTCACATAAAACGGATGGAACATGGTGGTTTTGATTTCTTCACCTTCTGAAGTATATACATGAACAAGGATATCCGTTTCTGTAATGGATACATAAGTTACTTTTGCAGGAACGTTTTCTTGCTTTTCGGTATCATATGCAAAAACATAATCCCCGACTTCGATTGCGTCGATGCGTTTATCACCTTCTGTGGTGCTTACCAAAGTTTCCCCGGTAAAACATTCACATTTTAAGCTATACAGCGAAACTACAAGCCTTAAGGATTCTACCATAATCCTTTCCGGG
>JAFQBM010000020.1 GCA_017399685.1 Lachnospiraceae bacterium | reverse complement strand
TGAATTGAATATGCGGGTGTAGTTCAATGGTAGAACACCAGCCTTCCAAGCTGGATACGTGGGTTCGATTCCCATCACCCGCTTTATGCGCGAGTGGCTCAGCGGTGGAGCACCTCCTTGCCAAGGAGGGGGTCGCGGGTTCGATCCCCGTCTCGCGCTTTTTTTGTTTTAATACCTATATACCTCTGGTGGTGTATAGGTTTTTTCTTTTTGGGAAATGATATATTCTCTCAATGATTCGCGACGTATCGTAAAAACAGCCACCAGCGTGGCTAAGTGCTATGCTTATATGCCACCTGTTTACAAGCTATGTCAATTGACCTTAAGGCTCCTTGAAAATTCCTAATTCTGGTGGGCGGTAGGTAAACAATATAAACAAAAGCAGATGCAAAAAAACCAAAAAGCTAAAGAAAGGTTTTAATTTCATAAGCCATGCATTTCTCTTTGGATGTTTCTGATAATAAGCCTCAGATTCTGAAGGAGCAGGATAGTCTCTGGTGAGAAAATAAAAGTATAGAAAAGCCAAAAAGACACTAACGTAAAAGGTGAGGATATCTAAAAAAGCTACATGGAATCCTAAAATGCCGGAATAAGAATAAAATAATACCGGAATAAGCCATGTTCCAACAAGAATGGATAAGGGATACGTGGAAGGACTTAAAGGATAAGCTTTTTCGAGTTTCTGATAAGTAAGCACATAATAAAGAAGCATTGGGAAAAAGAGTAGTTTCATATGTTCCCATGTAGATTCATTTACTGGAGAAAAGAATCCAACGATGGGATTTTGCCCGCTCCAGTCATAAAAGAAATGAGCCAGTGTTCCCAAAATGGAAACGAAAAGAAAACCATAGAGGCAATAACGGATTAAGGAATTTTTAATTAAGTGATGTTTCATAGTATCCTCCATTAAAAAACTCTTAGATATAGGATATGAAAAAGGAAATAAAATATACATAATATGAAAATGTATTTATTGACTTATTTTTTCTTGACATTTTGAAATCATGGTGCTATCCTAATAAAAGATTTAATATATAAAAGCGATGATAAGAAGGAGTACACATTCCCTAACATCTCAGAGAGAAGGCGGTGGTGAAAGCCTTTATGATAGAAGTGTGGAAGCAGTCTTTGAGCATTGGAGCCCAAAGGGAAACTCAGTAGGTTTCAACGGATTCCTCCGTTATAAGGAAGCTGCATGATAGTGCAGAGATGAGTGCAGAAGAAATTCTGAATTTAGGTGGTAACACGGAGATATTCGCCCTAAGCTGATTGGCTTAGGGTGTTTTTTATTTTGGAAAGTGAGGACGTTAAAATGAGAACTTTTGAAAAATCGTCAAAATTAGATAATGTTTGTTATGATATTCGTGGACCGGTTATGGACGAAGCAAACCGCATGATTGCGCAGGGAATCGAGGTTTTAAAATTAAATATTGGAAATCCTGCACCATACAATTTTGATGCTCCAGATGAAATCATTAATGATATGATTTATAACTTAAGAGCGTCTCAGGGATATTCCGATTCCAAGGGTATCTTCTCGGCAAGAAAAGCCATTATGCAATATTGCCAGTTGAAGAAAATTCCAAATGTAGGAATTGATGATATTTATACCGGAAATGGTGTCAGTGAACTGATTTCCATGTCTATGCAAGGATTGTTAAACAATGGGGACGAAGTACTGGTTCCGGCACCGGATTATCCGCTTTGGACTTCTTCTGTTGTGTTAGCAGGAGGTAAGGCAGTTCATTATGTATGTGATGAGCAGGCAAACTGGTACCCGGACATTGAAGATATTAAAAGTAAAATCACTCCAAACACCAAGGCTATCGTTATTATCAATCCAAACAATCCTACCGGTGTATTATATCCAAAGGAAGTGTTAATGGATATTGTTAAGGTGGCAAGAGAGCATGAATTGATTATTTTTGCTGATGAGATTTATGACCGTCTGCTTATGGATGGATTAGAACATACTTCCATTGCATCTTTGGCACCGGATATGTTCATGGTAACCTTTAACGGATTATCAAAATCCCACCGCGTAGCAGGTTTTAGAAGCGGCTGGATGAGTTTATCCGGCGATAAAACAAAAGTAAAAGGTTACATAGAAGGTCTTAATATGTTATCCACCATGCGTCTTTGCTCCAATGTACCGGCGCAGGCTATTATTCAGACAGCATTAGGTGGATATCAGAGCGCGGACGAATTATTGCTTCCAGGTGGAAGAATTTATGAACAAAGAGAATTTATTTATAAAGCGTTGAATGACATTCCGGGCATTAGCGTAGTAAAACCACAGGCTGCATTTTATATTTTCCCTAAAATTGATACGGAAAAATTCAAAATCAAGAGCGATGAAAAATTTGCTTTTGATTTATTAAGAGAAAAGAAGATTTTAGTTACTCATGGTACCGGATTTAACTGGGGAGAGCCAGACCACTTCCGCATCGTATATTTGCCAAATGTAGACCAGTTAAAGGTTGCAACTACAAGGTTGGCAGAATTTTTAGAAACTTATCAGCAGGAAAACTAAGTTAGGAACCATATATCTTTTTAGAATATAATAAAAACACCAAGCTCCCTGAATAGGCAATGATTTGCCTGTTTGGGGAGTATTTTATAAGGAGCAAAGAGTATGAAAATCATTTTAGCTGCCATCAATGCAAAATACATTCATTCCAATCTTGCATTGTACACCCTGACTGCCAGTACCCCATATCCTATTCAAAAAAAGGAATATACCATAAATCAGCTGGAACAGGAAATTTTAATGGATTTATATCGTGAGAAACCAGATGTTCTGGCTTTTAGTGTCTATATCTGGAATGTATCCATGGTACTGTCTTTGAGTAAAGAAATAAAGAAACTGCTTCCAGACTGTAGTATTATTGTGGGTGGGCCGGAAGTAAGTTATGAAATGGAGACATTTTTAAAGGAAAATTCCCAGATTGACCTGATTTTATATTCTGAAGGGGAGTGTGCTTTTGGCAAAGTAGTGGAAGCTTATGTGAAGGGAACTTTAAAAGAAGAAAGAAAAAACATAGCATCTGTTGCTTATCTGGAAGGAGACAAAGTAATCATAAATCCAATCAGTCCTCTTATGGATATGAATCAGATTCCTTTTGTTTACGAGAAAATGGAGGATTTTAAACATAAGATTATTTACTATGAGAGCAGCAGAGGATGTCCTTTTTCCTGTAGTTATTGTTTGTCCTCTATTGATAAGAAAGTACGGTTCCGTGACATCGATGTAGTGAAAAAAGAAATACAATTTTTCTTAGACCAGAAAGTTCCGCAGGTAAAGTTTGTAGATAGAACCTTTAACTGCAATCATAAACATGCCATGGAAATCTGGGAATACATTCAAAGTCGTGACAATGGGATTACAAATTTCCACTTTGAAATTGCCGCCGACCTGCTTACCAAAGAAGAATTAGAAGTTTTAAAGAAGATGCGTCCGGGACTGATTCAACTTGAAATCGGGGTACAGTCCACGAATGAAAAAACCATTGAAGAAATTAACCGGAAAATGGATTTGGACAGAGTAAAAGAAAATGTAAAAACAGTATGTTCTTATGAAAACATCCACCAACACCTGGATTTGATTGCAGGACTTCCTTTTGAAGATTATGACACCTTTAAAACTTCCTTTAACGAGGTATACCATATGGAGCCGGAACAGTTGCAATTAGGGTTTTTAAAGGTATTAAAAGGTTCTAAGATGTTTGAAAACAGGGAAGAATATGGGCTGATTTACCAGGAAAAGGCTCCTTATGAAGTGTTTTGTACGAAATGGATTTCTTATGATGAAATTATCCGTTTAAAACAGGTGGAAGAAGTATTGGAGGTGTATTATAACAGCAGCCAATTTAAACAGACTTTGTCTTACTTACTGCATTTTTGGGAAACACCATTTTCTTTCTATGAACAGTTGGGAGATTTTTATGAGAAGGAAGGCTATTTTTCAAAAAAACATGCAAGAATTGGATATTATGAAAATTTACTTGCTTTTGTGAAGAAGGAATGTCAAAATAAAGGCATAGAGGAAAAGGTAGTGGAAGAATTAATGGTTTATGATTTATATGCCAGAGAAAATTTGAAAACCAGACCGACATTTGCAAAAGATTTATCGGAATATAAGCAGTTGTATGTGGAACTGTATCAGCAGATCGGACGGGAAAAGCAGCTGGATAGTAAATGGATAGGGAAAAGACACCATATAGAAACCTTCTCCTTTGATATCTTTGCTACTGCCAAAACAGGAAGCAGGACAGGAAAACCTATGCATATTTATTTTAATTACGATGAAAGAAATCCTTTGACCAATGATGCAACAATAGGAGTAGTGAAATGACAAAAAAAGAACGGGTAAAAGAAATTATCAGGATTTTAAATGAAACCTATAGCATGGAATATAAGTGTTATTTAAATCACGAAACTCCCTGGCAGTTGCTGATTGCCACCATGCTAAGTGCCCAATGTACCGATGAGAGGGTAAATATTGTAACAAAGGACTTGTTTGTAAAATATCCGGATTTGAAAAGCTTTGCAGAGTGCGATGTAAAGGAATTAGAGCGGGACATTTATTCCACCGGATTTTATAAAAATAAGGCAAAAAATATTAAAGCCTGCACGGAACAGTTAATCACCAGATTTCAGGGAGAAGTTCCAAGAGAACTGGAAAATTTAGTATCTTTGCCCGGAGTAGGGAGAAAAACTGCCAACGTAATTCGGGGCAATATTTTTCATGAACCTAGTGTGGTGGTGGATACTCATGTAAAGAGAATTTCAAGAAAATTAGGATTAACAAAGGAAGAAGACCCGGAAAAAATAGAGTTTGATTTGATGAAAGTCCTACCGAAAGAGCAGTGGATTTTATATAATATTCAGATTATTACTCACGGCAGAACCATCTGTAAAGCACAGAATCCGAACTGTGCCATCTGTCCATTGAATTCGGTTTGTCCTTCCAGAAAGGAAGAAAAATAATGGATACATTTATTGTATATGACTTGGAAACTACAGGAATACATCCGGTAAAGAATGAAATCATTGAAATTGGTGCCATAAAGGTTTGTAAAGGTATGGTGGCAGATACTTATTCCTGTCTCATCAATCCCCATATTTCTTTGCCAAGAGAAATCATAGCTCTTACGGGCATTACACAGGAAATGGTAGAAGGTGGATTAGAAAAAAGAGAGGCAATTCAGGGATTTTTGGATTTTGCCAGTGAAGATACGGTGTTAGGACATAATATTTCTTTCGATTACAAATTTATGAAGGCGGCAGCAGACAGTCTTTTTCTGCCTTTTGAGAAAAAGACTCTGGATACCTTAAAAATAGCAAGAAAACATTTAAAGGATTTACCGGATCGAAAGCTTGGAACCCTTTGCAGTCATTATGGTTATGTCAATGAACATGCCCACAGAGCTTTGGATGATGCTATGGCTACCTATCATGTGTATCAAAAAATGAAGGAAGAGTTTTTTGGTATAGACCCAGATAGTTTTTTGCCGCAAATCAGTGCAGTGAAAGTAAAAAAGGTAGAGCCTATGACATTGAAACAGAAAAAGTATTTGATGGATTTGATTCAGTATCATGGAATTAAAATAGAGACCAACATAGATGGATTATCCAAAAGTGAGGCCTCTAAATTAATCGATTCTATCATTCTTCAGCATGGAAAGATTATGCAGAGATATTTTTAATGAATACTGTGTCAATCATGTATGGAATCAGAACAAAGTGGAGAAATCCATGTTACTAACTCATGGCTTCCAACAGTGTAATCTGGGCTTCTAAATTGCTTACAATGGAATCTTTCATTAAGGTGTGGATGTTTTCGGCATTTTCTTTTAAAAGCAGAAGTTTATCCAGCTGTTGATTTTTTACATAAATATCCACAAGCAGTGCATAGTGTTTACTTAAGTCGGTTCCAATGTGGATGCCGTATTCTAAGACAGCAAGAGCTTGTTCTTCTGCCCCTTTTTCGTAAAGAAGCTGACCGTATTTGAAAAGTTCTCTGGAAAAATTAATGAAGTTTACATCTGCTGTACTTAAGAATTCCAGATTTGCAGCACCATACATTAATTTTAACTCGGTGTTGGAGTAGGCACTTAAATTTAGCATCTGTTTTCCTTCGAAGAAAAGCAGTCTCTTTTGCTGGGTCAGAATTTCAGTATCTTCTCCCGTGTATTCCGGAAGTGTTGAAAGGGAGAAAAGGACATAATTCAGATGGGAAATATCTTGTTTTCTGGTGTTATTTGCTTCTTCTTCTGTTTTTAAAAACGCTTGAAGCCCTTCTTTGTTTTTCTTTTCGTTTTTCTTTAACTCGTAGGTGAGCCAGACAATAAAAACAAGAAAAGAGGGTAAAATAAGAGGAAATTTTCGCATAATGAACTCCTTTCAGAAAGTTAATAAATCGATGATTGAAAGTTATACTTTTTTATGTTATCGTAGAAGTGGTACGAAAAAATATGTTCTACCGTATAAAATCTTAGGAAAGTATTATTTTCAATACATAAAAGCCGGAAATAGAAAGCGAGGAAAAATATCATGATTAAACTTTACAACACAAAAAAGCGTAAAAAATTAACAATTATTATCATTGCAGTTATTTTAATCACAATGCTGCTTACTACAGTTTTAGCAGGGTTACTTTAATACATGCTACCAAGGTATCATGTAATACATTAGTACAATACAAAAAAGTGATTGTTTTGTCAACATGGAGGTTTATAAGATGAGAGGGAAACAGTATGTGTTATGCGGTGCCATAGGACTTACCTTGTTTGGAACCGCAGCTTTTTCTGCCAATCAGATTTTTGCCGGGGAAGAAAAGGATAAAATTATGTCCGGCATTTACATTGAAGATATTTATGTCGGTGGAGATACGAAAGAAGAAGCGATAGAAAAACTGGATTTGATGATGTCACAAAAAGAGTCGGAACTGGTTACATTGAACATCAATCAACAGTCTTATGAATTTTCATTGAGTGATTTAGGTATTACTTTTTCTTATGATGATGTAGTGGAAAAAGCATTTCGGTATGGAAAGACAGGGAATTTAATTAAGCGATTTAAAGAGCAGGAAGATGCGAAAAATAACGAACTGCATTTGTATTTTGATTATGAAATGAATGAAGCTGCATTCGAAGAGATTTTTCAGGTGAATGGGCAGACATGGTTTCAGACGGCTCAGAATGCCACTATTTATAAAAATGAAGAAGGAATACAGATTACGGATGAAGTGGTAGGTACTACCTGTGATATGGAGGCTACCAAAGAGTCTTTCCGTACGTTTCTGGATGAAAATTTTAAATATGGTGCCACTTCCTTTGAGGTGGTGGTGACAGAGGAGACTCCGGACATTACTTCTGAGGAATTGGAACAGATTGAATTTACGGTTCTTGGAAGTTTTACTACGAATTATGGTTCTTCTTCCTGGAATCGAAAGAAGAACGTACAAAATGCTGCCAATTTTATTAATGGCACTGTTTTGATGCCGGGAGAAGAATTTAATACCAGCCGTACCATTATGCCATTTACGAAAGCGAATGGTTATTATGATGCCGGTTCTTATTTGAATGGAGAAGTGGTTCAGAGTCTGGGTGGTGGTGTCTGTCAGGTTTCCACAACTTTATATAATGCGGTATTACTTTCTGAACTGGAAGTGGTTCAGAGATATCCACATTCCATGACGGTAGGATATGTTCAGCTTGCAGCAGATGCAGCTATTTCAGGAGAGGCGAAAAATTTTATTTTTAAGAATAATTTAGATACTCCGATTTACATTGAAGGTACTTATACGAACTCCCAGCTTACCTTCCAAATTTATGGAAAAGAAACCAGACCAGGTAACCGTACCATCGAGTATAAGAATCAGGTATTATCTGTGATTCAGCCCGGAGCAGAGATTGTTACCATAGACCCGGCACAACCGGTAGGATACCGCAAGGTTACACAGGCGGCGCATACAGGTTATAAGGTGAATTTAATCAAATACATTTATGAAGATGGGAATTTAGTAAGTACAGAAGTGGTAAATACCAGTTCTTACGGGGCGCAGCCAGCCAGAGTAACAGAAGGTGGTGCCGAGCCGGTAGTAACTCCGGAGACCCCGGAGGTGACTCCGCCGGCAGAAAGTCCGGAAGCTCCGGCAGAGCCTGTTGTACCGGAAACACCGGCTGCATGATAAAATGAATTGCCGAAACAGGGAAGTGCATAACAATTTGTAAGCATACGATATCGAATAAAAGAGGTGAAGGAAGCGGTGAAAAAAGGAAAAGCACCGGAAAATGTTTTAGACCGAGCTGTTTTCAAACAAATTAAGCTGAATAAAGAGGAGGCTGTTACTAAGCCAAGAATCGGAGGAGATTATCAGGAACTGGATTTTCATGATTACCACACCGTTACCTCCAATGCCTTTCTTCCATATCTTCATACAGGTGACGGGATTTTAGTATTTAAAAAGGCATTAAATAATTTTATGGTGAGCCGTGGAATCCCAGTTGCCCTTGAAATTGTAATATTGATGCCAGTTAAGACGGAAGAATCTTTGCTTCGCACCATTATGAAGGAAATCAGTGATGAGTGCAAGAAAGAAGATATAAAGGTGATGGGCGGTCACACAGAGTGGGTGGAAGGAATCGCTTGTCCAATGATGACACTTCACATGATAGGAAAAAAAGAAATGACTTTCCAAGAAATCCAGCCGGAGGCAGAGGATGAAATTATCATTACAAAGGCTACGGGGATTTTAGGTACTTATCAGATTCTTATGGAAAAGAAGGAAGAGTTAAAGGAAAGATTTTCTAATAGCTTTCTGGACAAAGAAGAAATGCTCTTAGAAAAGTTATCTGTCCGCAGAGAGGTTGAAGCTGTAAAAGATTTGGAAATCAGTGTGATGCATGATGTTTCCAAGGGTGGAATTTTCGCTGGATTATGGGAATTAGCCATGCTTACCAAAAAGGGATTGGAGGTAGACCTTACTAAAATCCCTTTGGAACAAATTACCATTGAAGTGTGTGAGCAGTATGATTTAAATCCCTATCAGTTAGACGGAAGCGGAACTCTTCTTTTTGTTACAAAGAAAGGTGCTAAGGCAGTTGCAGAACTGGAAAAGGCAGGGATAATGGCAAAATCAATCGGTTATTTGACAGATTCCAAAGACAGAGTGGTATATAACGAAGAGGAAAGACGTTTTTTGGAACCATTTCGAAAAGAAGAAAGTCATAAAATCATTTGACAAGGCATTTAACCATTGATATACTTGAATATAGATAAAACTAACTAATCATTATTGGAACTTATATTCTGATAATGATTATTTCGTATATTAGGATATTCCCCGAATTTCCTAAATACAAAAAATAGGGACAGGTGGTTATTTTTCATATGTGAAAATAGCATAGTTTTTTTGTTCCTATTTCTGCGCGTATAAATATAGATTGAGGAGGATTATCTTATGGCAGGAATTAACGCAGAACACATTAATGTATTTTTGATGGCAGCAACTAAAATTTTATCGGAGATGTGTGGTTTGCAACCCCAAATAGGAAAACCATATGTCAGAAAGACAGATTTTGCGAAAGATACACTTGTAATTATGATAGGTGTTACAGGAGAAATGAAAGGACAGGTTATGCTTTCCTTACCAGCAGAGTCAGCGAAAGATATTGCGTCTAAGATGATGATGGGAATGCCAGTAAATGAATTGGATGATATGGCAAAGAGTGCGATTTGTGAATTAGGAAACATGGTGATGGGAAATGCTTCTACTGTATTTTCCGTAAAAGGAATCGGAATTGATATCACACCACCTACTATGTTCCAGGGAGATTTTTCTATGAATGCAGCAAGTCCGAATATGTGTATTCCAATTATGTACGAAGAGACGAAATCCATTGAGTTGAATTTGGCATTAAAACAGGATTAAGTTTATGAAATTGTCATGAGAGGATTTGTCATGAAGAATCTCAAGAAATGTACGTTTAAGAGTATGATTTAGGTGGAAGTTGTTATGATTAATATCGTTTTACATGAACCGGAGATGCCTGCCAATACAGGAAATATTGGACGTACCTGTGTGGCACTGGGTGCGAGACTTCATTTGATTGAACCATTGGGGTTCCGGCTGGATGAAAAATCTTTAAAGAGAGCCGGACTTGATTACTGGGATAAATTAGATGTCACCACATATATCAATTTTGAGGATTTTTTAGAGAAGAATCCAGGAGCAAAGATATATATGGCCACCACCAAATCCAAACAGACATATGTAGATGTTACATATGAAAAAGACTGCTACATTATGTTTGGAAAGGAAAGTGCAGGGATTCCGGAAGAAATTTTATTGAATTATAAAGAAACTGCTATTAGAATTCCTATGTATCTGGAGATTCGTTCTTTAAATTTATCGAATTCGGTGGCGATTGTAGCCTATGAGGCGATGCGGCAAAACGAATTTTTCCAGTTGGAAAAACAGGGACAATTACACCAATATTTATGGTAAGGCAGTTTGGAATGATATGATGGGAGAAATAAAGAAATGGAAGATAATAAGGATAAGGATGAATTAGAGAAATACTGTTATTTGTGTAGAAGACCGGAAAGTCTGGTGGGAAAATTAATTCAGTTACCACAGCAGATTTATGTTTGTCCAGATTGTATGCAGAAGACTTTCGATACGTTTCAGAATGGGGGGATGGCAGGATTTGATTTGAACCATTTTGACATGGAACAAATGACGAATTATGCTAAAAAGAGGGATATTCCTGAAACGCAGAAAGTAAAGAAGAAAAAAGAAAAGAAAGAAGAAGAACCCTTTGATATTAAGAAAATTCCGGCACCGCATAAATTAAAAGAAATGCTGGATCAGTATGTCATTGGACAGGATTATGCGAAAAAAGTAATTTCCGTTGCTGTTTATAACCATTATAAGCGTGTGGCTACCAATACCATGGATGAAATTGAAATTGATAAATCCAATATGCTGATGATTGGGCCAACGGGAAGTGGTAAGACCTATCTTGTTAAAACCTTGGCGAAATTACTGGATTTGCCTCTTGCCATTGCGGATGCAACTTCTCTGACAGAAGCAGGATACATCGGTGATGATGTGGAAAGTGTGCTTTCTAAGTTACTGGCAGCCGCAGGAAATGATGTGGAAAAGGCAGAACGGGGAATTGTTTTTATCGATGAAATTGATAAGATTTCAAAGAAAAAAGAAACTCATTCCAGGGATGTATCCGGCGAGTCGGTACAGCAGGGATTACTAAAACTATTAGAAGGTGCAAATGTGGAAGTGCCAGTGGGAGCCTCCAGTAAAAATGCCATGGTTCCCCTTACTACCATTAACACCAGAAATATTTTGTTTATCTGTGGCGGTGCCTTCCCGGATTTGGAAGACATTATCAAACAGCGTTTGAATAAAAAGTCTTCTATGGGATTCCAGGCAGATTTAAAAGATAAATATGATAAAGAAGAGAATTTAGTTTCCAAGGTTACTTTGGAAGATTTAAGAGAATTCGGTATGATACCTGAGTTTATTGGAAGATTACCAGTGATTTTTACTTTGGAAAAACTTTCTCAGGATATGCTGGTGAAAATCTTAAAAGAGCCTAAGAATGCGATTTTAAAGCAGTATCAGAAATTATTAGAACTGGATGAAGTACAATTAGTGTTTGATGATTCTGCTTTAGAGGCCATTGCTAAGAAGGCAGTGGAGAAAAAGACCGGTGCCAGAGCACTTAGAGCGATTATTGAAGAATTTATGCTGGATATTATGTATCAGATTCCGAAGGATGACAACATTGGAAGGGTAACAATTACCGGAGATTATATTAACAACAATAAAGCACCGATTATTGAATTGAGAGGACAGTTTTAATGGTATAAGATGTGTCTGAACGCCAGAGAAGGTACTTGTGAATTGTGATATGGTTTCACAATTTTGAGATAAATAGGAAGGTGATAATGATATGGCATTTCATGCAAAACCGAGAGTTTTAATTGTAGATGATGATATAGAATATTTGGAAGTAGTAAAGAGATATCTGGCGGAAGACTATATCGCATATACTGCCCAGGGTGGAAGAGCTGCTTTAGATTTTTTATTGCAACAGAAGGTAGACTTGATTTTACTGGATGTGGAAATGCCTATTTTAGATGGCTTCCATACCCTTGAATCAATCCGTAAAATGGAATCAGGTATTGACGTTCCTGTGATTTTTGTAACGGGAAGACATGACCGTTTTACGGTATTTCATTCTGTTCAGCAGGGGGTAGACGGATATATTGTAAAACCTTTTGAAAAAGATGCTCTGCTAAAAAAGATTGAGGAAGTACTGCATGTCAGTGATGAGCCTGTCAGCAAAGAAACGATTCTGACCGTGGATGATGATATGGTTTTTTTGAAGATGTTGAAACTGCAATTGCAAAAGTACTATAATGTGATAGCCATTAATTCTCCCAAATTGGCATTGGAATATCTAAATAAGCATAAGCCGTCCATGATTCTTTTGGATTATCAAATGCCAATGTATAATGGAGCTTCACTGTTAGGCATGATACGAAAAAACAGTGCTACGAGAAATATACCTGTAGTTATACTAAGTGGAACTTTGGATAAAGAAGCTCTGGTAGAATGTCTGGAACATCAGCCACAGAAGATTTTAGAAAAAAATTTTTCACAGGATGAACTGCTGGAAACGATTCAAAAGATATTAGAAACACCATTACGATAAGAAGTTACTGTTTGATATGTAAGCAGTAGTGATAAGAAATAAGGTGGGGGACTTTATGTATCAGTTATTTATTCAGGCATTGCTGTTAAGTTTGTTTTTATGTTCTATTTGTATTTCTGTTATGGCAATGCAGAAATCTTCCAATAATCAGAAAATATTGTTAGTTGCTTCTGTTTGTGCATTTATTTCTTGTTTTGGATATTATTATGAATTGAAAAGTGTCAGTATGGATGCGATTTTGGTTTGTATCAAGATTGGATACATAGGGAAGGTCTTTGCGATTTTTTTATTTACGACTTTTGTCAAAAACTATGCGAACATTCATATGCCCCGATGGGTTACGAGGTCTTTGTATCTTTTTTACGTAGTAATTCTGTATTCTATTTTGACTTGTCAACATCATAAATTATATTATTCCAGCATTGAATTGATAAAACGGGATGAACATGTGGTCGTAGATTTAGGGAAAGGGCCATTGTATTACGTTTATACCATTTCGCTGGTATTTATAATGGTGTTTTTGATGGTGGTCTCAATAAAAAATGTGCTGACACAAAAAGGAGATTTTAGGAAAATTTATATTTCCATTTCTTTTACAGGTATTCTCCCAATGATGGGCTTTTTGTGTTGTCTTTCCGGAATATCTGATGGATATGACCCTACGCCTGTTGCACTTGCGTTGGCGAATGTGCTGATTACTTTTGCAGTGGTAAGATATGGTCTGATTGATACGGTTTTGATGGCAAAAGAATTGATTGTGGAAGGTACCAACGAGGCAGTAATTATTTACAGTTTAAATAAAGAAATTCTCTATATGAATTCCGTGGCAGAATCACTGATGGAAAAGAATTTCCGAGGAATTAACGTGTTTGATGAAAGAAATCATGTCTTGGAAATTGATGGTAAAAGTTATGAAATCCGTATTTCTGAAGTGCAGGATGCAGGAAAGATAAGGGGATACATTGCTTGGTTTTTTGATATTACGGAGATTACCAGAAAGAACAGGGAACTAGTGTTACTAACAGAACAGGCAGAGCGTGCAAATCAGGCTAAATCTACGTTTTTGTCGAATATGTCCCATGAAATCAGAACTCCAATGAATGCGATTTTAGGATTTTCCCAATTGATATTAAACCATGATATTGAGCCGGAAGTCAAAGAATATATGGATGATATCGTTTCTGCATCCCATAGTCTGTTGGCGGTTATTAACGATATTTTGGATATTTCAAGAATTGAAACCGGGAAAATGGAGATTGTACCTACGAAGTATTACATTTCTTCCATTATGAAAGATATGAACATTTTGTTTTCCCAGCAGGCAAAACAAAAAGGGCTTGAGTATTTTATGGATATTGATGAAACATTACCAAGTCAGATGTATGGAGATAAAATCCGGATTCGAGGTATATTAATTAATTTGATTAATAATGCGATTAAATACACTCAAAATGGAGAGGTGCGGCTTACGGTTAAGGTGGTGGAGCGTTTTGAACATAAAGTACGGATTCAATGTAGTATTAAAGATACAGGCATTGGTATCCGGGACGAAGACCAGATAAAATTGTTTGATGCTTTTGCTCAGTTTGACCGGGAAATGAATTATGGAATTGAAGGTTCAGGTTTAGGACTTTCCATTGCTTCAGGACTGATAAAGCTTATGGGTGGAACCATAAGGGTGGAAAGTGAGTATGGTGTTGGTTCAAATTTTATCATTGAAATTGAGCAGGAAGTCATAGATGCGACACCGATGGATATGTCTTTTGTTGAGATAGAACAGGATGAAAATACAAAAAAATTCACCTTTCCGGGAATGAGAGTACTGGCAGTGGACGATAATGAGATTAACTTAAGAGTGGTAAGTGGAATTCTACAGTCTTATGAAATTGAAGTAGATGCTGTATCTTCCGGAAAGGAAGCCATTGAAGCTTGTGGAAAGTTGAAGTATGATATGATTTTGATGGATCAGATGATGCCAGAGCTAAATGGAACCCAGACCATGAAACTGTTACGAGAAACTTATAAGGAATATAAATCTTGTCCTATCATTGCTCTTACGGCGGATGCCATGAGTGGAGTAAAAGAAAGGCTGATGAAGGAAGGATTTGATGAATATTTGTGTAAACCGTTATCTACAAAGAGTCTGGAACGGATTTTATCAGAAGCGTTTTCTGATAAGCTTGTCGTAAAGCAAACGGAAAGCTCTGAGAGTAAGGAAAAAATCAGAAAAGGTGATAGTAACACAAAGGAAGAAAAAGAGGACATGGAAACCGTTTTTGGCGAGGAGTTTTGTAAATTAGTTCAGGTTGAAAAAGGCATTGCCAATTGTGGTGGTAAACAGTCTGACTATTTTGAAATTCTTAAGATTACCTTAGAATATGGCGTTTCTAGAATCAAAGAACTTGTTTTACTAAAAGAGCAGGGAGATTATGAAAATTACACCATTAAGGTTCATTCTTTAAAGAGTACTGCGGCGAATATAGGTGCCATGGAGGTTTCGGCTATGGCATTTGAGCAGGAAATGGCAGGAAAAGAAGGAAGATATGAAGTTATTGATGAGAATATGGATGCTTTAATTCAGAAGTATCAAGCGGTTTTGGATTTAATACAGAGTTTGTTGGAAGAACGGGGCTTCATGCAGCCGAAAAGAGAACAGGGGCATGTAACTGTACAGGAACAGAATGAAATGGAATTTGAGATTTCAGAGGATGATTTCCAGGCGATACTGAATGATGTATTTGGATTCATAGAGGACTTTGAATTCGATTCTATTGAGTCCATGCTGGATTCTTTGAAAACTTATCGTATGCGGAGTGAGCATATGGAAGTAATAGAAAAATTAAGTGAATATATTCAGGAACTTCAGGTGGATGAGATGAAAGAATTGATTCTAAAGTGGAAGGAATAGAAAGAGATGTCGCTTTAACGATGTTCCATCGTTAAAGTGACATCTCTTTTATTTAAGAAATTGTAGTTTAATAATTACAGTTAATAGTGGTTGTTTTAAGAATTTCTATTTTAATTCTTATTTTGACTGCTTTTTTAGGGAGAAGATGAATTCACTTCCGACCCCTTCCGTACTGATACATTCGATGTGTTCGCCGTGGGCATCAATCACTTCTTTGGTAATGGCAAGTCCAAGTCCCGTGCCTTGTTTGTCTTTTCCTCTGGAAGTGTCAGATTTGAAAAATCTTACCCATATTCTTTTCTGGATATCTGCCGGAATACCTGCTCCGTGGTCTTTGATGGAAACGAAGACTTTCTCATTTTTTTCGTTTAGAGATATGTCGATACTGGAGTTTTCTTCACTGAATTTAATGGCATTGTCAATGAGGTTATAAATAACCTGTTGAATCTTGGTTTTGTCTGCATTTACCATCATGCGAGGGAGATTGTAGGTTTTCTTTAGGAATATCTTCTTCTGTCCACAGATTCCTTCAAAGGTTTCAATGACTTTTTGTATGGTTTCAATCAGGTCAAAGTCGGTTCTGTGCAAATCCGGACCAATGTGATCGAAGCTTTCTAAAGTAAGCAGACTCTGGGTAAGTTTGGTAAGACGTTTGGATTCATGTAGGACAATATTTAAATATTTTTCCTGTTTTTCCGGAGGAATGGTACCATCTAGCATTGCCTCAAGGTAGCCTTTAATAGAGGTAAGTGGGGAACGGAAATCATGGGAAACATTTGCAATAAAGTTTCTGCGGTATTCATCCACTTTGCTTAGTTCCGATGCCATAAATTCCAAGGTATCAGCTAATTCACCGATTTCATCCTTAGATTTCATGTTGCACTGGTATTTAAAATTTCCCTGGGCATATTCTTTTGCAGCTGTATTTAGCTTTCTAATCGGGGTGATGATTTGGCGCGATACAAAAGAATAAACAAGGGTTGCAAAAATGATAATGGTAAACAGGAAGAAATAGGTATTATGAAACAACACCTCCTTGTAGGAGTTCGTGTTGGATAAATCAGAACGCAAAATGATGTATCCTACTAGTTTTTCCATATCATAAATTGGGATTCCGATGTTAAGATATTCCTTGCCGTCAGTAGTATATTTTGAATCTACCACTGCAATGGATTTGGTTAAGTCAAAATTAGCATTTACCGTAAACATGGTGTCCGGGATGTCGGAAAAATTCTCTGTATTTGACATGGCTAACATAATTCCTTTTTCGTCACTGATTAATATCTGGGCCTGCAGGAAGGTAGAAAGCTTAGGGATGACCTCTTCAAATTCTTCCTTTGTAATGTTACCTTCCAGGTAAGGAAGGTAATATTCATTTGCAATTAAAGTTGCTTCTTGTTTCATAACCTTTTTTCGTTCTTCTAAAATAGAAGCTTTGGTATTGGTATTTGAAAAATACATACTAAAGGAAAAACATAAAATTAAGATGAACAAAAAAGATAGAAAAAAACGGTCAATAATACTGAATCTGTATTTCATTTTCATACCAGTGCATGTTTCTGGTGTTCTTACCAAACTGACTAAATGAGACAGAAGGAAAGAATAGGAAGTTGGCACTTTTCCTTTCTGTATTATTTTTTGTGAAAGCTGTCTTGGAAAAAATCTATAATATTAGGGTACCTCAATGATTCAAGGGTTAATTTTTTACTTCAAATTTATATCCGATTCCCCAAACTGTAGTAATGTTCCAGTTATTTTCGGAGGAATTTGGGAGTTTTTCACGAAGGCGTTTGATATGCACATCTACGGTTCTTGTATCTCCAATGTAATCATAGCCCCATATTTTGTCTAGTAACTGTTCTCTGGTGAATACCTGATTCGGGTTGGAAGCCAAAAAGTAGAAAAGTTCCAGTTCCTTCGGCGGCATTTCAATATTTTTATTACAATATGTTACGGTATAATTGGTTAAATTAATGATAAGATTCGAGTATTCTACAAAGTCTCCTGAGTGGGAGGAGTCTGCTGCTGTAGTCTGGGTGACTGGCTGGAAACGGCGGAGAACCGCACGGACTCTTGCTACCAATTCGTTGGAATCAAAAGGTTTGATGATGTAGTCATCGGCGCCTATTTTTAAGCCTAATACCTTATCGAATACTTCACCCTTTGCAGAAAGCATGATAATAGGTACGTTGCTTGATTTACGGATTTCCTGGCAGACTTCATATCCGTCCATGCCGGGAAGCATAATGTCTAATAAAATCAAATTTGGCTGATAAGTCTGGAATCGTTCCAGAGCATCGATTCCAGTGGTAACAATTTCTGTATCGAAACATTCTTTCACAAGGTAAAGTGAAATCAGTTCTGCGATGTTTTCGTCGTCATCTACAATTAATATTTTTTGTTTTGCAACCATAATCATCTTCCTTTCTTATTTAACGTTTTTTTGTAATTACCTATTTAAACTCTACAATCGTGACCCCCATCTCGCCTTCTCCGAAACTTCCGGCGCGGTAGGATTTTACGTATTTTAGTTTTTTCAGGTAATTCTGAATACCGGTTCGAAGTGCGCCGGTTCCTTTTCCATGAATGATGGTTACCTGTGGCAGGTGGGAAAGATAAGCGTCGTCCAAATATTTATCCAAAATAGCAACGGCTTCGTCTACGGTCTTTCCTAATACGTTAATTTCCGGTCGGATGGTAGAAGATTTGTTCATACTTACCTTTCCTTTGGAAGTACGTTTTATGGTAGGAGCGGTAATGACTGCTTCATCCAATATTTCACAGTCTTCAATGGAGACAAAGGAACGTAAAATTCCCATCTGGACGGAGATGTTTCCTTTGTTATCTGGTAAGGATTGGACAATGCCGTCCATGGATAAGGAGAATACATGGACTTTATCCCCGATTTTAAAGTCAGAAGCACTATGGGTTCCTTTTTTGCGTTTCTTTTGTTCTAAGAGGTCTTTGGAAGACTTGCTCATCTGGTCTCTAAGTTTTCCACGCTGTGCTTCCATGGTTTTGGCATTGGCGGCCTTTGGATTCTGAACCCATTGCTGATATTTCTTAATGGATTCATCTGCCACTTCTTTGGCTTCCGATAGAATGGAAAGTGCCTCTTCCTTGGCTTCCCGAATGATGGTGGCTTTTTTATTGTTTAAGTCTTCTTTGCTTTGTTTTAGGTCAGCACGGAGGATTTCTAATTCTTCTTTGTAAGCAAGAATTTCTTCTTCTTCTTTCTGGATGGTGATTTTACTTTGTTCCAAATCAGCAAGCAGGGCCTCGAAATCATGAGCTGACTGGTCAATCTGACCTTTTGCAGCTTCTATGATGTAGGAAGGTAAGCCAAGTTTGCTGGAAATGGCAAAGGCATTACTTTTTCCAGGGATACCGATTAACAGACGATACGTAGGTCGTAGGGATTCGATATCGAATTCACAGCAGGCATTTTCAATGCCTTCCGTAGAAAGTGCAAAAAGCTTTAATTCGCTGTAATGGGTGGTGGCAATGGTGCGGATGCCTTGCCCATGAAGGTGGGACAGGATAGAAATTGCCAGTGCGGCACCTTCGGTCGGGTCTGTTCCGCCACCAAGTTCATCAAATAAAATCAGGGATTGTTCCGTAGCCTGATTCAATATGGAAACGATGTTTGTCATATGGGAGGAGAAGGTACTTAAGCTTTGTTCAATGCTTTGTTCATCTCCAATATCGGCAAATACATCATCAAATACACAAAGGGTAGTTCCTTCCATAGCAGGCAGGAAGAGTCCCGATTGCCCCATGAGGGCGAATAATCCTGCTGTTTTTAAGGAAACAGTTTTACC
The DNA here is from genome assembly GCA_017399685.1 of Lachnospiraceae bacterium. Lineage (GTDB taxonomy): Bacteria > Bacillota > Clostridia > Lachnospirales > Lachnospiraceae > RGIG1668. Next base: position 77,284 of record JAFQBM010000020.1, on the reverse strand, counting down.
ACCGGTATTGGGACCGGTAATCAGTAACATGGAGAAGGTGTCTCCTAATTCAATGTTGATAGGAACGACGGTTTTCTTATCCAACAGAGGATGTCTGCCACGTTTGATGCGGATAATGCCTTCTTTGTTATATTCCGGCATAACTCCATCGTAAGATTTTGCAAGTTGAGCCCGGGCAAAAATGAAATCCAGTTTTGTAAGGATTTCAAGGTTTCTCTTAATGGAATCTTGCTCCAGAGATACCTTTTCGCTTAACAGGGAAAGAATTCGTTCAATTTCATTTTGTTCTTTTCCTTCCAAGTCTCTTAGTTCATTGTTTAAATTGACTACTCCCATAGGTTCGATGAAAAGGGTGGAACCGGTGGAAGACTGGTCGTGGATTAAGCCAGAAAACTGGCTTTTATATTCTGCTTTTACCGGAACACAGTAACGGCCGTTACGCATGGTAACCAGATTGTCTTGCAACATGGACTGGTTCTTGGAAGAAGCAATGAGCTGAGTCAGCTGTTGATGTACCTTGGCATTGATGGCTTTGATGTTTCTTCGGATATCCTTTAGTGCTGGAGAAGCATCGTCTGCGATTTCTTCTGGAGAAAGAATGCACCGGGTAATGTCCTGATATAAATGGGTCAGTGGTGTCAGACTTTCAAAAAGGTAGGTAAGTCCGTCTGCAAATTCCGTTCTGTCATCAATTTTACAATAAGAAATGGCAGTCTGGACACAGGATAATAGTTTTGACACGGAAAGCAGTTCCGTAGTGTTTAGTGAGGCTCCCATGTTCAAACGAAGCAGGGAAGGTTTCACATCCTCCACCCCCAGGAAGGATAAATTTCCCTGACGGTAAATTCTAAGAAGTGCGGAATTGGTTTCTTCCTGCATGGATAAAATGGTATTTAAATCCGAGGTCGGAGTCAATTCTTCACAAAGTTTCTTTCCCATGGCAGAGCCTGCATAGGAAGTCAACATTTTAATAATTTTATCATATTCTAATATTTTTAATGATTTTTGATTCATTATATAATCCCTTTCTAATAAAAATACGGGTTTAAAGTTGTTTTATTCGTTCTAAGTGGATTCCTAGGAATAGGAAGATACATCCTCCAAGGAACATTCCCAGTGCATAGTATCCACTGACAAAAAAGCTGTTCAGAAAGTAAGTTGGTAAAAATAAATGTTCTAATATTCTAAAAATCGGGAAGAGAGAGCCGAAGTCGAAAAACACCGGGGCGAAAATCAAACTTCCCATGGTGAAAACCGGTATGATGCCACTAAAGGAAAATCCATTTCGGAAGAAGGATTTTATCAAGTAGCAGAAACCAACTACAAAAATAAGGTAAGCCCAAAAGTATAACGTTTCATGAAGAAAATCGGTATAAGTCTGACTTAATAATAAACTAATTTGTCCGAAAATGCCACAAAATAAAGTTGGAACTAAAATGGACAAGACGGAAACAAAAGGTTTCTTAGCATAGGATACTGCCAGAAAAATCTGTTTCTTCTGGTCCTTAAACCAGTCTACCACACTAAATAGTGCAGTAAGAAACATTAATACTGCAAAAATACCACGGATAGGAGAAATAATCAAGGATTCGCTGGATGGTTCCAGAGAAGTTTCTTCTCCCAGTGTAGTATATTTAAATTCATAAGGGACTTCTTCTGTCATATAGTGTTCGTAAGACGCAAGGAGTTCCTCTGATATTGCCTCAGCATCAAAAGAGTCGAATGCTTCATAATCCAAGGCATAGTCCAGCATGATGTTTTTAGCATAATGCCGAAACAGGCTGGAAAAAACGATTTCATTGCTTAGGGGCATCAAAATAGAAGAAGGTGAGTGTAATACAGTAATAATGTCTTTTTTCTTATGCTTATCCAGTAATTCGGATAAATCCTCCGGAAAAATATAAGCACATTCTGCTTTTCTGGTAATAACGTCTTCCGTTAAGGTTTCGTAATCCGTCACCTCATAAAAATGTACCTGGCTGTCTGCGACCAGAAGGTCTGCCACTATGGACTTGGCCAGTTCATCTTCCCCTTCCATGTAAAGTGCTACATTTAAACTATTATCCTGATTTATGGTGCTTTGACTATAAAAATAGGAGAAACATGGTAACAACAATAAAACAAATAAATAAATCGGTTTTTGAAACAATCGTTTCGTAAATAAAAGAAAATAAGTACACCATTGTCTCATGCTAATCGCTCCCTTCGCTTTCCAATGAGGAAGGTAATACTTCCAAACAGAATGGAAAGAAGTATAAATTTAAGGTTTGCTTCTAAGGTTGTTTGTCCCCAGAATAAATTTCCTGCTTCCGTCAGCCACAAAGTAGTAGGCAGGAAGGAGGAAATGCTTTTGATGGAATCTGGTAAAAAGGACAAAGGGACAAATCCACCGGATAAAAAGATTAAAATCACGGAGGATAAAAATAATAAATTGACTCCACCCATGGAGGTCTGACAAATCCGGAATAACAGGATGAAAAAGCCAGCCATGGAAAGGAGAAGGAAAAATAGTCCGATATAATTTACGGCTTTAAAGTGAAAGGCAAATCCGGCAACCGATGAAATGATGTTAAGAAGCAGTATCATGGCACCTATAAATAGGAAAAAGGTAAGGGCAAGGGATACTATGTCTGTCATCAGTTGTAAAGCCGGACGGATGCCTACGGTATTTAATTTTTTCGAAAAGCCATGGGAGGTTTCCGCATAGGTTTTTGCAAAAGGTATGGCAAATAAAAATAAAAACAGGACAAAGGCACTGACAATGTAATATTGTAGTGTAGTCAATTGATTGGTAGCACTGACTTTCTGTTGGTTGAAATAAGGCCCTCTGGAAAAGGCGTAGCGGATGGTAATCATGTTTAAATCGTCCAATACTTCACGGACATTGGAACGGTAGCCATGGGCCCTGCAAAAATCAGTGACGGAGTAAATACATGCCTGGGCGCTGGATAAAGTAATGGCAGCACTGGAACAAATCTCGGTAAACAAAAAGGATTCTAAGCCACTTTCACCCATGGTGATTACTTCAATAGGAGTATTTTCTCCGTAAATGATGTCATTGATGATGTTGTCCGGCATTACCACAAAGGCGTGGAGCTGCCCTTTTTTTAGAAGCGAAATTCCTTCTTTATAGTCGTATTTTTGAATCGTACAAAGCCGGGCGATACTATCCTGATTTTCAATGACACTGAGGGCGGTTGCATTGGTGTCTTCATCTTCTATATTATCAGGGTCTGTGTAAAAGCCAAGCTGTATGCTGCCGATTTTTTGATCTTGATATAAGAGTTTTGTTCCTAGGAAGGCAACGGAAAGTACCAGTGCAATCAGTAATAGGCTGCTGAATAAAGAAGAAACGCAGATTTTGATATTCTTTTTTATGGATAAAAATAAGTAAGTAAGAAAAAATTTCATGTTGGTTCTGGTTCCTCCTAAAAGTAGTGTAGTGTTACAAAGGTTATTTCTATATTGTATGAATAAAAGTTGTACCAATTGTTTTAGGAAATATTTTGGTTTAATCTTTTAAATGATTTAGTGTATTTTTCAAGTTTTCGAAAAGTTCTTCCTGCTTTTCTTTGCTTAGGGTGAAAATGTCGGTTCCCGGCTCTATTGGTGTGACAGGGTCTTTTAGTGGGGATACGGAAAGTTCGCCTTTTAGGGTAAAAATGCGGATTCCCAATACTTTTATTTTCAGTTCATCGATTTCTGCGGAGAAAGATTGGTTTTTTACATAATCTGTAAAAGTCCCTCCGTAAGAAAATTCTGCATTGATGCCCACTGTAGGAATTACCAGTTTGGAAGTATTAGAAAATTCTAATGTTTCCGGAGAAAAGGCGTTTTCTGTGGTAATTTCTATCTTTTTTTCCGGTTCTTTCGCAAGAAAAATGGTGGAACTGGTTTCAAAAAGGTCCATGTCATTTTCTATGGAAACCGTTTCTTCGTAAGCAATGGTGACCGGATTGGTTTCATGTTCTATCTTTAGTTCTCCGGATAAGGCATCGGTATTGGTTTTTACTCCGATAAAGGAAACATCAAAGGAGATTTCTTTATAGGAGGCAGAAAATTCTCTTAAAACTCCATCCTTATCCAGTGAAACGAAGAAGATAACATCATCTTTTAAGTGTGCTGTCAGTAGTGATTCGAAACGGTCCATATCTTCTTGTAATTTTTCATAAGCTTCGTCCGTTAAGTCCAGATTGGCAGCAGTGTTGGAATCAAGATAATCCTGGAAGGAATCGAAAAAATCTTCTATGGATTCTTTTGGAAGGGTTACTTCGTAAGTGGTACATTTTTTTGTTCCGTCCAAGGTGGTTATGCTCTTCTTTTTTCCTTGTTTTTCTAAAGTAATATCAGAAAATAAGTTTTTAAAGTCCTCTTCACGGTTCTTAAGGAAAGAGTAAAATACCTTTGAAAAAGCGGAGTCACTTGGTGTCTTAAATGGCTGGATGGTAACTTCCGGAAGTTCGAAATAATCTCCAAGGAAAGAATCCTTAAGAGCCTCATTTATTTTGGTAAAATCAATGTAATGATTGGTATCCGATAGTTTTGGTGCGGATATAACTAAGGATTCACTACTAAGGTAGGTAGAGAGGGTCAATGGATTTTTCTCTCCCAGACTTAGTTCGAAAGAGGCCTCCTGATTGGTTAAATCTCTTTTTCCGTCAAAAGCAAAAGTAAATCCGTTTAAGAAGTCATATTCCAGCATTTTGTTTACAAATTCTATGGTAAAATCACCGCTAATCTGGGCAGATTGTTCTGCTAAAACAGTATTAATTTTATCCATTCCAATGAGCTGGTCAGAGGAGGTACCGGCTACTGCAGTTAAGGAAGAACAGGTAGTGGTTACTGCTTTGATTATTTTTTGCTTAGGAGATGTTTTTAGTTTCAAAAACAGAAAAGCAGCTCCTAAAAGTATTAAAATACATAAAATGATAAGAGGAAAAATTAATTTTTTACGCTTCATTGCCATTCTCCATTTGTTTGGTAAGCCAGTCAAAAAAGTCTGGGGATTTCATTTGCTGGGTAATTTCTTCGGATTTACCGTTTCTGATAAAAAACATACGGTTACAGACACTTAGTTCTCCCTGTTCATGGGAAGTCAGGAAAATGGTGCCGCCTTGTTTCATATAATCTTTCATATATGCGATAATTTCTGCTTTTAGGACAAAATCCAATGCAGCCCCAGGTTCATCCAGAATCAGAATAGGTGGATTTTTCGCCAAGGCACATCCGATGCTGACACGTTTTTTCATACCACCGGAAAGTTTGGAAACTTTGGTTTTTATCATTTTATCGACACCGAAACGGGTTAAAATACCGTCTTCTTTTAAATCTTTTTTTAATTTGTCAGGGATGTCACAGTACCAAAGTTTTAAATTATCTAACACCGTCAATTCTTCGATTAATGGGTTTTCCTGAGGGACATAACCAATCAGTTTTGAAAACAGACGGGGATTTGTGAAAACCTCTTCTTCATTGATACGGAAAGAACCCTTGTCGGTCTTGATGGCTCCGGCTAAAATGGATAACAGCGTGGTTTTTCCACAACCATTACAGCCTACGATGCCAACGCATTCCCCTTCTTTTACGTTTATGGTAACATCCTCTAGAATCTTTTTCTTATGGTAAGATTTCTGGATGGAAGTAATTTCAATCATGATATACACTTCTTTCTACTACAATATATTGATGTTGGAGCATAAAGGTATTTGGCTCCGGTTGTCATATTTTATGGTTAATGTTCTTAAAAGCCGGTTAGTACGCTATGTACTTTTGATTCATTTATGTTTAAAATATGGCAATAGATTAATCATAACAAATCCATTTCATTTAAACAAGGGATAGGAGGAAAAAAAACTAGAAATTATATGGCCTTTGTTATATACTAAGTATACTTTAAAAAATTAGAATTGCGGGAGTGCAAAATGCGGAGCAATTCGTAGGTATCTTGTATAAAAATATTGATATAGAGTGAGAGTTCTCGGAAAGGATTATTATGAGATATGTAAATGAATTAAGAGAAGGCGAAATGGTATCAGAAATTTATCTTTGTAAGTCGAAGCAAAGTTTAAAAACCAAAGCCGGAAAGACCTATTATTCTTTGATGTTGCAGGATAGAACAGGAATTTTGGATGGTAAAATCTGGGATTTATCCAGCGGAATTGACCATTTTGAAGAAATGAATTACATAAAAGTAGAAGGACAGGTAACCCAGTTTCAGGGAGTGAACCAGTTGAATATCCGCCGGGTGAGGGTAGCCATGGAAGGGGAGTATGCTCCTGCTGATTATATGCCTTGTACGGATAAAGATGTATCCAAAATGTATCAGGATTTGCTTTCCATGATTGGAAAGGTGGAAAATGCCTATTTAAAGAAGCTATTACAGATGTTTTTTGCGGAGGATGAGGATTTTATCAAGAAATTTAAGAATCACTCTGCGGCGAAAAAGGTGCATCATGGATTTATTGGAGGCTTGTTGGAGCATACTTTGTCTGTGACCCAGCTTTGTGAGTTTTATTCCATGCAGTACCCTGTGTTAAATAAGGATTTATTACTGACTGCTGCAATGTTCCATGACATTGGAAAAGTGAAGGAATTATCGGCGTTTCCGGAAAATGATTATACCGATGAAGGACAGTTGTTAGGACATATTATCATTGGAACCATGATGCTGGACGAAAAAATAAGGCAGATTCCAAACTTCCCTAAGGCATTGGAAAATGAGTTAAAGCATTGCATTCTGGCTCATCATGGGGAATACGAATACGGTTCTCCGAAGAAACCTGCCATCGTGGAAGCATTGGCATTGAATATGGCAGATAATACAGATGCCAAGATGCAGACTTTTAAGGAATTATTGCAGTCAGATAAGGAAAATGAAGTCTGGCTGGGATTCCAAAGGTTGTTTGATAGTAATATGAGAAAGACTACGGTGTAGGGTGGCACTTAAGGTGTAAAAGATAGGGAAGGATTCGGAAGTTCCGAATTGTTTGAATGAATTTGAAGGGAGAAGTAAAAATGCCATACATAACAATTGAAAGTGGAGTATTATCAGATGAACAAAAGGAACAGTTAATCAAAAGATTAACAGAAGTTTCATCTGAAATTATGAATGTACCACAAGAATTTTTTGTAACCACGATAAAAGAATTGCCAGATAAAAATTTTGGTATTGGTGGTAAAACCATTGATAAAGTGAAAGCTGAATATACACGGACACAGAAATGAAACCAAATTAGTGGAGGAATATATGAAGTACGATTGTTGTTTTGAAAAGGGAAACAATTGGTTTAGATACCGCACAGGCGGGATACTGATTCATGATAATAAAATGCTTTTTGTCAAAAGTGTCATTAGTGATTATTATTATATGATTGGTGGTGGAGTTCATTTAGGAGAAACCTCCGAGGCATGTATTGAAAGAGAAGTTTTTGAAGAAACAGGTCTCAATGCGCGTGTTGACCATCTGGCAGTTGTTTGTGAAAATTTTTTCAAAGGTTTTGGTGGAAATATTGATGGGCTTGATTGTCATACCATAGAATTTTATTATTATATGAAAATTCTGGATGATGATTTGAACTTATGCAAGAATGTGACGGATGAAGGAGAAGAGCTGGTGTGGCTGCCAATAGAAAAAATCGAAGAAAGTAAAATTAAGCCGGAATTTATAAAAGAATACATTTCTGAGATTATTAGCGAAGGACAAATGATTCATGTCATTGAGGAAAGAGACAGGTAAATTTATTTCATAAATATGGAGTAAATCAATGTGAGTAGAATCGAAAAAGTAAGAGAAATAATAGATGGAGGAATGTGACAGTGAGTACAAGAACAATTATGATATTTCCAGAGTTTGAAAATATGGAAATAATTGATGAAATAAGAGGAAAATATGATCCGTTGGCTCAATTAGTTCGTCCTCACATAACAATTGTATTTCCGTTTGAGAATCAGATGAGCAATAATGATATAGCAGATATTCTGTCGGTTAGATTAAAAAATATAAAACCATTTGAGTTGGTATTGAATGGAATCAGTAAACAAGAAGATCGATTTGGAAATTACCTTTTGTTAGATGTTAAAGAGGGTGCTACGGAAATATGTTCTATTCATAAAACCCTATATGATAATGAATTTAAAGAGTATGATTTAGGATTAGGTTATAAGCCACATATGACTGTCGGAAAATTACCAACAATAGAATCATTAAATGCGGCTTATGAAGAAGTGAAAAATATTGACAGAACTTTTAAAACAGTAGTCAATAAGGTATCTGTTGAGATGATTGGGGAACAGGATGAATCTATAATCATTATTGAGAAGGAATTAAGTTAGTTGCAGACTTGAAAATTGAATTTTAAGGAGGCAAAGGTATGTTGATTTTGGTAGAAAGTTTAGCGATGTGTTTTATATTGCTAATGATATGTGTGATAGGGATAGCCAATGGTCTTGTAGGTTCTGTATATTTTTATGAGAACCAGAAGTGCAGAAAAAGGTTGTCGAATTAGGACTTACAACCAAGGAGAAGATAAAGAAAAGGCGATATAATGGCAGAAGTATTAGTACCAATTTAATGAATTATTCAAATAGGGATTTGTGAATTAAGATTGGAGTGGCATTGTCTTGGTACAAAGAGTATTGGAAATATAGAGAAAAGTCAGGTTCTAGTAACGAACCTGGTATGGATTGTTTCAGTTATTGTTTTGATAGGAATTTATATTAAAGATTCATGTTGCGTCAAAAATAATAAAGCGTATGAATTAGATATTTATAGATTGGAAGTTGAAGATTTAAACGATAAGAAAGAAGCAGCTAAAATCAGAGGAGAAGTATTGTCGGAGCATATATTAAATAAACAGATTGATATGCCGGATGAGAAAGTATCGTTGCCAATCATTTATTATAGTATTCTGTTGGGAATAGATATTATAATAAGAATTTTCTTATTAATAAATAAAATCTTGTAGTTGTAAAGAAACCGACAAATTTTAATTTACTGAACTAGGAGGAATAATACAATGAACGCAGAATATAAGGTTATGACTGCAAGCGATTATGATGGCGTTTATGAGTTATGGACGAATACACCGGGTATGGGGATTAATAGCACAGATGATAGTAGAGAAGGCGTTGAAAAATACATAAAACGTAATCCCACAACAAGTTTTGTAGCATTGGTTGAGGGGAAAATAGTTGGAGCCATATTAGCAGGGCATGATGGCAGAAGGGGTTTTATACAACACCTTGCAGTGTTGCCTGAATTTAGAAAGCATGGAATTGCTTCTGTATTGGTGGACAGAGCAATGAATGCATTGGAGGAAGAGGGAATCCACAAAGTAGCATTGTTGGCATTTAAGAAGAATGAACTTGGAAATGCCTTCTGGGATAAAATGGAATTTAAAGTTAGGGAAGATGTATATTATCGAAACAAGAATATTCATGAATTGGAATACCGTGCAAATCCATATAGAAATGAATCATAAATATAAGAGAACAAAAATTGAATTTGTAGGAGAAAAAGATGAGTGATTCAATATATAATCGCAGAAGTATTAGGAAATATTTAGATAAACAAGTTTCAAAAGAAATGATAGAGCAGATGATTGATGCGGGAAGAATGGCACCATCAGCAAAAAATAGACAGCCTTGGAAATATATTGTGCTTGGCGGTGAAAATAAATCAGAATTTCTTGAACATATGTGGAAAGGGATTTTGAGAGAAGAAAAGGAACAACCATTGTTACTTAATTCTAAAAATGGTATTCCTGATGCAAAGAATACATGGAATATTATGATGCAGGCTCCAATCCTTATTGTCATTTTAAATACAAATGGAAAAAGTCCTTTAGATGAGATTGATACTGATAATAGGGTTACAGAGATTTGTGATACACTTTCTATTGGTGCATCAATTGAAAATATGTTGTTGAAAGCAACCGAAATCGGCTTGGGAACGTTATGGATTGCCAACACTTGCTATGGGTATAAAGAACTAACAGAATATCTTGGAACAACACAACAATTGGTTGGTGCCATTGCACTTGGTTATGCTGATGAAAATCCAACACAAAGACCAAGAAAAAAGATGGAAGATATTGTGGAATACAGATTGTAGATGGATAACTTTCAATTGTACAAGCACATAATTTAAGAGAACAAAATTTTAGTTCTTATAAATTACTGAGGTGACATATGCAACGATTGTTTATGAATAATAATCATATCATACATACCGGATAATATGACGCATTGGGAAAGTTATAATGTTCGTAGAAAATATGAATTGCCAGCGTCTGCTGGTGCAAAGGAGTTGGATTTCGCAAAAGAATATATTGAGAATGTTATTAGAACTAATATTGCTTTCATGAAAGAATTTTATGAGGCTTATAAATCTGATGAGGACATGATTCGGTTTTTAGATCACACAATTCAAAAGGGTAATATCTTTCAGAAGTATCGATATATTTGGACCAAAGCCTTTTTATATGCAAAATTGCAAGATATGCATAAAGCAATCATAACGATGGGGGATTATTACGAACATAGGAACAGAGAGATTCCAACAATGGTAATTGAGAAGCTGGAAACGGTGAAAGAAATGTTTGAATGAATTTTATTTTAGGAGTGCATCAATGAATATTGAGAGGAGAAAGAAGCATGTTAAGAAAAGCTACAATGCAAGATGTACCTAGAATAGCTGAGATAATTGTGTTCGGGAAAAGGGTTGCGTATAGACCTATATTTAATAATGATGTTGTTTCGTTTAATGAACTACAAGTAATAAATTTAATTGAAGAATATAGAAATAATCCTATATTAGTTGATAATATGCTTGTATATGATGACGGAATCATAAAGGGTGTCATTAATAGAACTTTTAAAGATGATGCTGTTGAAATTCGCGAGTTTTATGTCGAACCTTTTTTTAAAGGAAATGGAATTGGAAAAAAACTTATTCAGCAAGTAATTTTAGAAGCACGAACAAGTAAAAGAAATAAAATTTTCTTATGGGTTATTGAAGATAATTTATCTGCAAGAAAATTTTATGAAAATAATGGATTTATAGCAAGTGGAAAAACATGTTTTATTGAAGGAACGACAAAAACAGATATGTGTTATGAGTTGATATTATAAGGCACTCTGGAAAGTTTGTTACACTTCAAGATGACGTGCTGAAAATAGCATTTCTATCGTATTTTTTGAAGAAAAATTGTTTCCTGATACCACTTTGTTTTGTCTTGATAAAGATAGAAATATATTTGTCGGAGAGATAAATAACATTTTATGAGATGACAAACTATGAATGCAAATGTTGATTTGACAGATGTGGTGATTGAAAAGAGTGGATTCCGGTTTGTAAAAGAAAACATCCGAATTACAAGAAATGGGGATGAACATACTTCTATGTATTATGTATTGGATATTCCGGCTAAAATAAAATAAACAGATTTGAAGTTTACTATGAGGAGATGTATATGAAAAATATAGTGATAGATGGCAATAAATTTTCGGATTTAGAAGGTTTTTATACAGAAATAGACAAATTACTTACAAAGGATTTGGACTGGAACACAGGACATAGTATGGATGCATTTAATGACCTGCTAAGAGGTGGTTTTGGGGTGCATGAATATGGAGAGACACTACATATAAAGTGGATAAATTTTGCAAAGAGCAGACAGGATTTTGGGTACAATGCAACAAAGAATTATTATCAAGATGTATTAAAAAAATGTCACCCATCGAATAGAAAGAATGTAGAGAAAAAACTGCAGGATGTTGAAAACTGTAAAGGAAAAACAATACTAGATATAATAATAGATATTATTTTAAGTACCGATGATTCAGGGCATTGGTGTGAACTGGAAATAGAAGAGTAGTTTGAATTCTATGCTTAAGTCAGAAAAAAAGAGAAGGTATGTAGCCTGTTAATAATTGTTTTATCACCAATGGAGGAAGCATGAATAGTGAATTAATTAAAGAAAAATTATTTGAACAATCAAAAGTATATCAGTCAATAAAAAAGGGTGATTATTCTGAAGTTCAATATATAGAGCAATATGATAAAGTATGGGGAAAGAGTGATAGGAATTATCTAAATCGTAAGAGGTTGACATATTACCTGTTATATGCCCATGTTGATGATGAAAATACAGTTGTATATTTGTTTCAAGAAGAATTGAAAGACCGGAAAAGTAATTCTTTTCAAGGGATTGGAAACACACTGAATGTTTTGACATCTATTTTGAATAAATTCAATGTTGCGGGAAAATATGATGGGATACTTGATGAGGCAAAAAATGCAAACTTTGATTGTGCCTGTGGATTTGATAAAAACTACAAAATAGATAATGAAATATCCTCATTAGATTTGATGGATTGTATTTTTCTTTCTCAAGATTTGGACTATAAAGATGTCATGGAAGTATTGGTAAATAGTTGGAAGAAAAGTGTTACAAAATGGACGGATGCAAATAGAAAAACACTTATAGGCTTCAATTCTTTTTTGGGAAAAGAGTTAGAAAATAAGGAGATTTATGAAACATTATTAGGGAATGCAATAGCCAGTGGAAAAACCTTTGAGATTGTTTCTGCGTATAATGATGTGATTCGATATTATATAGACAGTAAGAATATTGAAAATGCGTATTTCTATATAAAAAGAATGATAGATGCAACTGATTTTAAAGAAATTGAGCGGATACGTCTTTTTGCTGAGGTGCTCGAAGAATGTTTTGATATTATTTGTGGTGACGCTAGGAATTCACTTGAATTGTGGCAATGGGGCAAACCATATCTGTCAAAGCGAACAAACATGTATGGTAATTTATATACGAAGGGAATTGCTGCAGCAAAATGTGTTAACGATCCCTATAGTGAAAAATTGGAGCAGGAATATAAGGATTGGAAAAAGAGAGTCGGAATATAATAATAAGATGGGATTATCTATAGGTGTTAAGGGGGTAAGAGGAATTCCCTTATTATCTGTCCACAAGGGAAAATATAAGGGAAATATGAAAGATTGGTTGTTGAGATTGAAGTTAGTAGGAGGTATTATGTCTACGAAATGGGATGATTTATTTGGAACAGATTTTTATTTTGTAATTACAAATGAGGAACGTAGATATATGGGTTTGGATTCTGTTGAGGATAGCTGGGATATATCGCAATTTTATAGGAAAACAAATCTGTGGCATAAGAGAACAAGCGTGTTTTGGTGTAATGATACCATTAAAAAAGTAATTGTTGAAGAAAAAAGAGTTTCTGACGAGAGAATAACTTATGAATGCATTACGGAATACGATACAAATTTGCAAACTGAAAATAGAGAGTGGATACTACCATTAACAACAAGAGGAAAAAAGAAGAAGGTTAGTGTTACAAATATACTGGCGGTTAATCCGCTTGGATGTGGTTTTCATTTTCATTTGGATACTTTTCATGAAGTTTTGGTAAGTATGTCTATATACAATCATAGAAATAATAAGAGTATTGCGATGGGAGAACGGGATAAGATAAATAAAATTAGAAATGATGCTGATTTTCATGAATTTATGAAATATTATATGGAAACCTGTCCCTCACATTATTTCGATAGAATTAAAGCTCTTAGAGAAAATAAACATGTTACGGTTAAATATAAAACCGGGGACATTTTCAGAGTGGAGGTTGATAGATTTCATTACAGCTATGGGATAATTACGGGGCAGGTAAAAGAAATTCTGAAATGGAAAGAACTTCCGGAATTTCATAGCTTGAGGAATCTTATGATGGTTCCTATTATGGTTAGATTTTATGATATTTGTACTACGGAGGATAACTTGTCTGTTGAAGATTTGGCGCGTATTCCATTAGGAAGAGTTGAAATCTGTGGAGATAATGATATTATATGGGGAACACATAAAATTGTCGGACACAAAGAATTGCAGAAAGAAGACATAGAGTTCAATCTCGTTTGCACAAAGATTCAAGGATTAAATGCGAAGTCAACAGTTCATACATATGATTTTTTAGTTGCCCAAGGGATGAGCAAGTACCCAGATTCTTTTAATTTGTATGTCGAATGGGGTACCGGAACAACTATATTGTCATACGAACATATATCAACAAAGTTAAAAGAGTATTTAAAAGAGTATCGTTCTCCTCATGGAGGACTAGCAATGGGTATTAATAATATAGCCTTGGAGGGAGAAAAATCCTTCGACTACAAATTCAATCTTTTGAATGATGGAAACAAAGAAATAAGAGAAGAATTGTTTCGGTGTTTACAGTTAGAAACCAATGCAAGTTTTGATGATTTTGCAAATAAATATGGTGGGATGACAAAAGAAGAGATTTTGAGAAATAAACTATAGGGTTGATTTGTCTTTCACAAAATGTAAGGATAAGAACACATGAATTATGGAGTTTATGCAAAGGAGAAGATTATGGACAGCATTCAGGGTAGATATGGCAGAGAAGGGTTCAGTTATCGCAGCAGCCCCGTTTATTATTATATCTGCTCACTGACCGCCTTTTTCGGAGATATGCCACTTGGTGATGAGAGCAGGGTGCTCATAAAACAGGCAGGCGGATATGACAGATATTTGCTGTATGAAATCTGACAGAGGGGTGTAATTAGATGTTACCATTGGGTCATACAATGTCTAGAACGTGAGATATGCGGTGTTGACTTTGTAGATCCCAAGGTTATGATGTGTTTCGAATTGTAATTTTTAGATAACAGGATGGAGGAACGTATGGAGATAAAGAAGAATGAGTGTTATGAAATATCCATTGTGGATATGGCAGAAGACGGACAGGGAATTGGAAAAATCGAAGATTTCGTAGTGTTTGTGAAGGATACTGTTATCGGCGATGTGGCTAGGGTGAAGCTGGTTAAGGTGCTAAAGCATTATGGATTTGGACGGCTGGAGGAATTAATCTTGCCATCTAAAGACAGGGTGGAGCCGCTTTGTAAGCATGCCAAGGCCTGTGGCGGTTGTACTTTGCAGCATCTTTCTTATGAAAAACAGTTAGAATATAAATTTGACCAGGTGAAGAATTGTCTGGTTCGAATCGGAGGTTTTTTAGATATTGAAAAAATCATGGAAGGGCCTTATGGAATGGAGAACCCTTTCCGTTACCGGAATAAGGCTCAGTTTCCTACGGGAATGGGAAAGAATTTCAAGCCTGCCATCGGATTTTATGCAGGAAGAACCCATAGCATCATTGATACCAGAGAATGTTTTCTGCAATTAGAGGTAAGTGATGAGGTTATCGGAATTATCCGGGAGTTTATGGAGGAATTTCACATCTCGACCTATGATGAAACCAGTAAGAAAGGATTGTTACGACATATTTTAACCAGAGTGGGATTTACTACGGGGGAAATTATGGTCTGTCTTATAATTAATGGGAAGAAGATTCCAAATGTAGAGGAATTGATTCAGCGGTTGACGAAGATAGAAGGTATGACCAGCATTTGTTTGAACATCAATAAGGAGCATACCAATAAGATTCTGGGGGATACTTGTGTTACTTTATGGGGCAAGGGATACATTGAAGATTATATTGGTGAGGTAAAATATCAGATTTCCCCATTGTCCTTCTATCAGGTAAATCCTGTACAGACCAAGGTGTTATATGAAAAGGCATTGGAATATGCAGGATTGACCGGGGAAGAAACGGTTTGGGATTTGTATTGTGGAATTGGAACCATTTCTTTATTTTTGGCACAAAAGGCGAAATGGGTGTATGGGGTGGAAATCGTCCCACAAGCCATTGAAGATGCCAGAAGAAATGCCAAGAATAACGGCATGGAGAATGTAACTTTCTTCGTGGGCAAGGCAGAAGAGGTTTTGCCAAAGGAATACGAAGAAAATAAGGTTTATGCGAAGGTCATTGTAGTAGACCCACCACGAAAAGGCTGCGATGAAACTTTGCTAAAAACGATTTATGAAATGCAGCCGGAACGGGTGGTTTATGTAAGCTGCAACCCGGCAACACTGGCACGGGATTTGAAGATTTTGGCGGGGTATGGGTATGAAGTGAAGAAGGTGGCTGTGGTGGATCAATTTTGCCAGACGGTGCATGTGGAGACTTGTGTGTTGCTATGTCGCACCAATTCCTAGAAATCCTTGACTTTACGCTGTTTTTCGACCATTTCGTATTTACTCCAAATGCGGAAAATGTGTTAGAAAAAGAGTTAAAACGAGAAATTCCAGTGAGTGTGGGAATAGAACTGGTAGTGGTGGATATATAATATGTGAGGTGAAATGTATGAGATTTCAACCCTTAAGTCCATGGATAAAAGGTAATCAAAGTGTTACGCCTAATAATTTTTATGGTAATTTGAAACCTTGTTTAGAAATGGGAGCATTCATTGCATTAGATATGGCAGTGGATTTATATATGGCAAATACGATAGAAACAGGTAATTTATATGATTCTTGGACTGCAAATAAGAGTTATATAGAAAAAGCTTGTAAAATAGCAAATGTAAGTGCGGATAATGGATATGACCTAGACCATGAAGAACAGGAATGGATATTAGATGAGTTAGGAGAACCACCACAAAGTTCTTACAATCTGTACTTTGTTACTATATATAATGATACAGAAGAAAAACTTGTATATATTGGCAAGACAGATGCGAAAAAAAGCAGATTTGCTAATGGGCATTTAGTAGCTTTAAAGTTGCATAATCCTAAATATGATGGATTTCATAAACGTGTTTATTTTGGAACGGTTACTTTTCTTTCAGAAGATAAAGAATATGTGCCATTAGAATTTATAACACCTTATAATGAAGCTGAAAAATGTCTAGGAGAAATGGAAGCACTTCTTATATCGTGGTTTAATCCAGAATTAAATGTTAGAAGTGAGGACGTAGGAAGATTTAAAAAATTAGATGTGCATATTCAAAATTTTAGTAATGTATCTGATTTTTTGCATGATTATATTGTATATGGTTGTTAAAGAAAAATACACTGTTGTTAAGTTAACAATAGTGTATTTTTTTGCCAGTATAGCAGAAAAATTTTATAAATTTTTGAGAGCCACCTAGAGTTCTTTTTAAGGAAATCAAAGCTAGATTAATACCCGACGGTCATTGTCATTGGGTATTGGTCTAGCTTTTTTACTGTAAAAACACATTATCGAAAGGAGTTGTTGCATTATGAGTAATTATTTTGCAGGAGTAACAGACATTGAAATATTAAGAAAGAAGTACAGGGAACTATTAAAAAAGTATCATCCTGATAACGGCGGTAGTGTTGCAGAAATGCAATCTATAAATGCAGAGTATGACCGCTTATTTGCCGATTTTAGCAAAGATAATAAGTCAGATGGTCAATCTTATACCTATGAAGAAAATGAGAAATTTAAGGCTATTTTGAACGAAATTACAGGGTTTAATATGACTGTCCAAATTATTGGTAGTTGGATATGGTGCTTTGATTGCTACCAATATAAAGACCAGTTGAAAAGTCTAGGGTTTACATGGTGCAGTAAGAAACGTGCGTGGGTTTGGCATAGTGAGCCATACCGCAGACATCATAAGCAGGAAATACCACTTAGTCATATTAAGGCAAAGTATGGTTGTCAAACTGTCAGAAGTCAATCGTATCAATATTCGTTAAATTAAGGAGCGTGGAAAATATGTGTATCAAAAATTATCAACCTTTATGTATTTATTATGCCCCATGTAGGAAATGCCCCGATTACTTAGAAACGTGTCAGCCTGTTATTATTGATGGATTTGTATTTGGAGAGTGCGATTTCGTGGCTTGTGAATTTTGTGAATATGAAGAATGTATGGAGAGGAGTTATTGTAAATGAAGTTAATGAATTATGATACAAAATATTTAATTATGCAGAATGTGGGGTCAAATATTAAGAAAGTGCCAAGTACATATACACCATGTCAGTATCAGATACTATGTAGGTTAATTCGGCAGAAGAAGATTACAAAGCAATTTTTTGAATTTTTGTTGTTGCATTTGTATGATTTGTCTGATTGGAAACAGTTAGATTATCAACAGATGTACAATCTAATCCATGTGTTGACGTTTTATGATTATACTTAGGTATTGAAAAAGTAGATGTTTTATAGTAAAATGTCCATAAAATCAATTGCTTTATGGAGAAAGGAGTTTTTATGACATTTGAAAAGTTAATTGAACAGTTTATAAATTATGTTGAAGAAGAAAAAAATGGATTAACCTCTGTAACTTACAAAAGAAAAATCTATGTTTTTTACGAATATGTTGTTCTTGAATTGCAAGCTAAAGATGTGAATTATCAAAGTATCTTAACTGGCATGAAAATAAAAGAACTTTTAGATGCATTGGAGTACTATGTGAGGAATTATGATGTGAAATACGCAACAACAGCATGGAATTATATATCAGTTGTTACGGTCTTCTATGATTACATTTATAAAGAATTTGGTTGGGAAAATAAACTCTTTGAAAATAAGAGTGAAAAAGCCGAACTCAAAAATGCTTATGATAATAAGATTAAAGAATTAAAATTGAATATGAAAGAACAGGTGCATCCATTGACAGATGTAGAAGCAGAACAACTTATTAACGCTTGCAATGAAAAACTTGCTATTGAAGATGATGATGAAATTCTTAATGGATATTATAATGGAGTTTTTGCTAATTACATATCTTCTCTTGCTTGTAAAATCATTTTGTTATTTGGTACGAAAAATAACGTAATAAATGAGTTAAAAATAACCGATTATAACGAGCAGTTGAACAAATTAAAAATCAATGGTTTTTGGGTACATCTTCCTGATGAGTTATCGTTACAAATGCAACGATATATGAAAGTAAGGGGTAAACTTATAGAAAAGCCAAGTGATGACCGTTTGTTTGTTGATATTGCAAAAGAACGAGATAAAATTGATTATTCTAAAATGTTTAATATTCTTAAAGAAGTAGTGGGACATAACAAAGGTATGGCAGTTGCAAAATATGGTATTATGCAAATGATACGTTCGGGAGTACCATCCCATGTGATTAAAGAATTTACAGGATATGCAAATGATGTATATAAGCATTGCTTAGAACTTGTGGATGAACAGGATGGCATTATGATGATGCGTGAAAAAAGTAAACTATTGGATGCGACATTTAGAAAATCAAGGTTTTTTGATATGATGTGATGTTTTGATTCGAAAGGAGAATTTTATGAAAAAACAAAAGCCAACAGTAAAGGCATATGAATGTAAAAAATGCAATAAGCTTGTTTATTTTATGCCTGAGGATGCTGTTTTAGAGAAGTGTAAAACATGTGGTAAACCATTAGTATTTTGCTATGAAAATCCGTATAATCCAAAGAATGGATTAAGAGCGGTAAAATCGGTAAGTAGTAGTACAATGATTCCACAAACAAAATCCGTTGAGGTAAATTGTCCATATTGTAATTCGAGTGATACTAAGAAAATTACTACTACCTCTCGTTTATTATCAATGGGATTTTTTGGCTTGGCAAGTGGAAAAGTGGGAAAACAGTGGCATTGTAATAGTTGCAAGAGTGATTTTTGATAGAACATACAAGTGGCTGAAATATTTACAAATGTATGGTACTGCAATCAGGTTTATTGAATGTAACAATAAATGAAAGGTGTATATTGATTGCCGTCGGGAGTACCTGCTTTAATATTTAAAATAGTGTAATTTGATAGCAAAAATGTAACATACAGTTACAGTATAAGACAGGAGATACTTTTCGGAATTGAGTATCTCCTGCTTTTTATTATCGCAATATTATAGGTTATTCCTACCGGATTGGTACTACGTACCAATCCGTGAAAAATCCTAAAAAGCGTTCGTGGTTCTTAGGGATTTTTTGCATTGGCATCTACGATTTTAAGTACTGTTAAAGCTTTGATTTCTTTAAATAATATACCGCTTAATTCTCGGATTTGATATTAGGTACGCAAATTTCTTTGTTTTTATTGTGTTTTTCCCATTCTTCCGTTAGCGTTTCAACCGTGAATTTTGTTTCTTCAATCCAGTTGTTAAATCCTTTTATATCCATTTTACTTTTAAATTCTATACACTTTTTTTGGCAGTCAATAGACCAGTCATTATATAAATTAAGTAAAAATGTGTAATCACAGTTTCTTGTATCTCGATAATATCGTATTTGTTTATGTTGTTTATCTCTTGCAGTGTTTCTTACTTTTGCAAATTCATCATTTGGTAATATGTGCATGATAACGTTGCAGGTTTTCCGTTCACCTCTGATTGGAAGTCGGCAATACTTATCGCTTTTTCTTTTAGGTAAATATAAACGTCCACAACGTTCACATTCTTTCACTGTTTTGTCAGAGCGTTCCAAATACATCTTTAAATCCAACATGAGATATTCGGCGGTACTATTCAGATAATAGACAGGAGTTTCCATATTTAAAAGCTGAGAGTTTATTTCATAAGTTCCTGTTTCTCTTACAATAGATGCTAAATCGTCAGAATATCGTTGTAGGATGTCTTTTGCACAACTACGAATGTTATAATTCGAAAATATAACTGGTATGCAGTTATCAATACCATTTATTGCAAAATGTTCCGTTTCAATGCTGTTTAATATTTCTCTTACTAAAAGATTAGTAACTATGTGAGCATGCTCTTTTCGTAGATACCCTTTTGATGCATAAGAAATATGCAAATGTATTTTATTATAAAGAGTGATTGCAAATTGCTCTGTATCATTTGGATTAAATGATTTTTTAAAATACAGCTTTAGAGTATCTCCAATGCTATTCCGTATTTTTTCATAGTCGGTATTGATTAGCGTAAGAGCAAATGTTCCATAGGGTACATCCTTTTCCATCTTTTTGTCATAAACTGTAAATCCTATTCCAGTGTCTAATACTGCAACACCAAGAGAGTTGTCGTTATTCATAGATGTCTATCTCCTTGTTTCTCTATGCATTGAAATGAAACGAATAAATACATAGATATAGCTTTGATTTAGGTTATTTTACCATGATATGCTATCAGCATCAACAGTGTAGTTATGAAGAAATGGCTAGCCGATGACCGCTGATGAAATAAATAGAAATTAGGAGAACTTATTATGAGAAATAAAGAGATTGAGTGTCTGTTGAAGCAGAAAAATATTTATAAGTGGCAGATTGCAAAGCAGATAGGTATACATGAAACTTCTTTCGTGCGTTGGTTCAGAGAACCGTTGTCGCAGGTGCAGATACAACAGATATTACATGCCATAGATGAAATACAATCCGATAAGTTGAATTCACAAGAGGAATGATAAGCTATGGCAACAAGTAGACGAAGTAAAATTACGCCATTTGAAAAGTGGGAGACAAAACATGCGGATGGTGTTGAAAAACGTTATTTTAGATTGGGTGCAAGCATTATGGCTTCAGAGCCAATGAGAGACTTAACAGCCAGTGCTTTTCGTACTTATTGTTATATGCGTATTGAATCGGCAGGAAAAAGAAGTTTTAAGTTTCCTTATAGTAAATATAAAAGTTTCATGAGTAGACCAACGTTCTTTAGAGCATTAAAGGAACTAGAAGAGCATGGATTTGTTGAGGTAGTACAACACAATCGCAATCTGCGTAAGTCTAATATTTATATGTTTTCTGATAAATGGAAACAGCTTTAAAACCGTATTCATGGCTATATGTATAGTATATGTGTTAAGAAAATTTACAAGGTTTATCAACATAAAAGAGATACCTCTTGTAAAGAAATTTAACAGTGCGGTAGTTGGTAGTGGTTGTAAAGTGTAAAAATTCTTTACAAGATTTCAAGAGGTCTTGTAAAGAAACTTTACAGCCAAATGAAATATATTGCCTACGGCGGGATTGGTTAAGCCGAGAATGGAGAGACAATGAAGAATAATTATAGAAGCGAAATAGTAAACGATAAAGATGGATTACACATTATCCTTGATGAACAAACAAGAGAAAATCTGAAAATCATTGCAATGAAAACAAATGCTTTTTTAGCAGAGCCACTGACCATTGAACAATGCGAGGAACTTATCGGTAGTATTATTGATTTTTATTTTTCGCACAGTGATGATGTTGCAGAATTTGAAGATTTTATTGATTACATAGCAGGCTTTATGGAATTGCTTGCTGATAATATTGCGAGAGGTGGTAAATGTGAATGCTGAAAAGTTGTTGCAGTACAGCATGGAATTATCCCTGTTGGCACAGCTCCTGCAATGTAAACAGATTACAGAAGCAGAGTATCAGAAAATCAAAATTAAACTGATGAAAGAGTATCATATTCTGTCAGATTTAACAGCTATGACAGCCTAAAGGCTTCATATACAATACTAAAATTTATTACGGAGGTAAAAATTATGGCGAATCCAACAGTAATGGTGCGTAAGGCTACCAAACAGGCAGTCAACAGAAGAAAGGGTGCTCATTTGAGTACCCTGCGTGTTGCTGCATATGCACGAGTTTCAACGGACAGTGCGGAACAGCTTGAAAGTTATCAGTCACAAGTGCGATACTATGAAGAATTAATAAATAGTAATCCCGAATGGCAGTATGCGGGTGTGTACGCTGATGAAGCGATAACAGGCACACAAACCGCTAAACGAGATGATTTTAACCGCATGATTAATGATTGTGTGAACGGAGAAATTGACTTAATCATTGTAAAAAGTATTTCAAGATTTGCACGAAATACAGTCGATACCCTTACATATGTTAGAAGTTTAAAGGAAAAGGGTGTTGCGGTCATGTTTGAGGAAGAAAACATTAATACTCTCACAATGGACGGAGAGTTACTATTGACAATCCTTAGTTCGGTGGCACAACAGGAAGTACAAAATATCAGTGAACATGTCAAACTTGGCTTGGCTATAAAAATGCAGAGAGGAGAGATGGTCGGTTTTAATGGTTGTTTGGGTTATGATTATCATAAAGAGGATAAATCCATTACAATTAACGAAAAAGAAGCCGAAGCAGTCCGCTATATTTTCAACAGATATGTTGAGGGTGCAGGCGGTAAAATAATCGCTAGAGAACTGAAAAATTTAGGTTACAAAACCAAACGTGGGGACAGTAATTTCAGTGAACATGGAGTAATCGGTATTATCAAGAATGAGAAATACAAAGGCGATTTGCTCATGGGGAAAACTTTTACCACAGACCCGATAACAAAGCGTAGACTTGATAATATGGGCGAAGCAGACCAATATTACACAGAAAATCATCATGAAGCCATTATAAGCCGAGAATTGTGGGATAGAGCCAATGAAATATTAAACAAAAGAAAAGGCTCACATTCAAGAAGCAACGGAAAGCGTGACAAATACAGCAGACAATTTTCATTCAGTTGTATGTTAAAGTGCGGTTTCTGTGGTGGCAACCTCACAAGAAGAACATGGAATTCACGTGCCGATTATAAAAAGGTCATTTGGCAGTGTGTGAAGTCTACTAAGCATGGCAAAAAGGAATGTCCATATTGCAAAGGTGTACCCGAAGCCTTGATAGAAGAAGCATTTGTAAGGGCATACAATGTTTTGTGTACCTATGACGGAGATTTCATTGATGGGTTCATTGAGCATGTTAGAGCAGGGTTGCAGGGGTGAAACAGGAGAAGTGCATTGTCTGTGGCAAGAGATTAATGGCCCGTCAGCTTAAGTATTGCAGTAAAGATTGTTACACACTTGGAAGAAGTGGTAAAAGGAAGGCATTTGTTGATTTGAAGCAAGGGAGCTTGAAGCGAATACATTAAATTTACTAGCAGTATTAGCATATCGACAATAGATAAGGATTACTGCTGATATGCTAAAAGTACATACGCAACAACAAAAATATGTTGTAAAATCCAACATCTAGAGGTAAAATATAACTAGTAGTTATGGTAGTAAGGAGGCTCAAGATGGAACTGAATGAGAGAATAAAGAAAGCAAGAACGGATTTACGTTTATCACAGGAATATGTGGCTAATTATTTAGGTGTAAAGAGGACTGCCATAGTTGAAATTGAATCGGGTAAAAGGTGCGTTAAGGCTGAAGAACTTAGGCAATTTAGTAGACTATTTAGGATATCGGCGGATTCATTATTGGAAGGAGATGAAATACCTTTATCTGATGATGAATTACTTCGTGGTTTTACGGAACTTGATGATGCTGACCGGCAGGAAATTTTGAATTTAATTGAATTTAAGAAAATGTTGAAGAATAAAAAGGGTTAACGGAAAGGAGAGGTGAAATGTATTTTACAATGAATTTAGCTGGTCAAGTAAACCAGATGAAGCTTCCAAAATCAAAAGCATTATGGCCTCTGTTTGAGACTATAGTAAATTCTATACAATCATTAGAAGAGACAAAAAGTTGTGAAGCGCCGCTAATTACAATAGTTGCGAATCGATTAGATTATGCGCAGATGACTACAGAAGGAACGGAAGAATTAAATCATTTTAATGAATTTATAGTAACTGATAATGGTGAAGGGTTTATTGAGAAAAATTATCATTCGTTTCTTGAAGCATATTCAACGTTAAAGTTGTCAAAGGGTTGTAAAGGTATTGGAAGATTTTTATGGCTTAAAGCATTTGATAGTGTATCAGTGAAAAGTATATATATGGAGCGTGATAAGTGGTTTAAGAGAGAGTTTTCTTTTTCTATAAAAAATGCAATAGAGCCAGAAGATAATTGTATAGAAATTGAGGTTCCTGATATTCAGGAAAATAGCACTGAGGTTTGCTTAAAAGGCTTTAAGTATGAATATAGAGAGGAAGTAGCTTTATCACTTGAGAGTCTTGCAAAAAAGATTATAGAGCACTGCTTACCATATTTCATTATTGAGAATTGTCCCAAGGTAGTGTTACAAGACAGCCTAGGTGAAAAATACATTTTAAATGAGTATTATAACAAGTTATATAGAGATACTTTACATAGAGATGATTTTACTATTAAAGGCAAAGTCTTTTCTTTATACCATATGACTGTAACAGAAGGTGCTGATAAACATGAGTTGCATATGTGTGCTAATAATAGAGAAGTTAAGTCATATGATTTGGTTAAGTATATTCCAAATCTGAATAAAAAAATAAATGCAGATGATCAGTCATACTATTATGTAGGATATATTGCTGGTGAGTATTTGGATCAGGCGGTTAATTCAGATCGATATGAATTCAGTTTTTCGGATAGTCCGTTATTGGATAATTTGGGTGAAAAAGAAATTACGGAAACGGCTATAGAATATATCAAGATTTATTTAAGTGATGATTTGGGGAAGATTAAGGATGAAAAGAAAAAGAGGATAGATGAATTTGTAAAAACTAAGAAGCCTCAATATAGATATTTACTTAATCACAGAGGTAGTGTATATGATGAAATACCAGTAGGGCTTAATGATGAAAAATTGGATTTAGAATTATATAAGCAAGAGCAAAAGTGGGAATTTGATATCGCAAAACAGAAAATGCAAATTGAAGAAAGACAAAAAAATAGTGTGGCGGATACCGAGCAGTTTATGGATTTGTTTGATTCGTATTGTTCAAGTGTAACTCAACTTAGCCAAGCAAGCCTTGCTGAGTATATTGTAAGAAGAAAAGCAGTAATAGACTTATTAGAGAAGGCATTAGAATTGTCTGAAGATGGGAAATATAGTAAAGAATCTAGATTACATTCTATCATTTGTCCAATGCAGATTACATCAGATGATGTGAAATTTGATGAAATGAACCTGTGGCTTATAGATGATAGATTGGCATATCATCAGTTTCTTTCTTCGGATCAGCCGATGAAGTCGCTTCCTGTTATGGAGAGTGATGTTCCTAGAAGGATGGATATTGGAATTTTTGACAAGGCAATTTCATATTCTGCTGAAGAGGATGCGATAAATTCGATTACAATAGTGGAATTGAAAAGACCACAAAGAGACGATTTGGAGGCTGATGATAAAAACCCTATTAATCAGGTTTTAAAATATGTTTCAGATATTAAGGCAGGAAAGGTAAAGAAAGCTAATGGCAGAGGCTTTGGAAATGTTCAAAATGCAGCATTTTACTGTTATATAATTGCAGATCTGACGGATAGTTTAATTGAAGATGCAGAAAATGCAGGATACAATCGAACCCCAGATGGAGAGGGCTTTTTTGGTTATAATCCGGTTAAGGGTGCATATGTTGAGATTATTTCATATGAAAAGCTAGTAAGGGATGCGAAAAAAAGAAATCAGGTTCTTTTTGATAAATTGTTCAGACCAAAGGCGGAAGAGATTATTTCCTTGAAATAATAATTAGATAGAAAGCAGGTAGTAATATGGCTGAGAGTCAAAATATAGAATGGAAAGAGTCGTGGCGAGATGAATACCTAAAATGGATATGTGGTTTTGCGAATGCTCAAGGTGGAAAAATATATATTGGTTGTAATGATGATGGGGAAATTGTAGGTGTAGAGAATTGTAAGAAATTATTGGAAGATATTCCGAATAAGATTACTCAGTCATTAGGGATTGTTGCGGATGTAAATCTGCTGGAGAAAGATGACAAAGAATATATCGAAATAGTTGTTCCGGCTTATTCTACAAGCATTTCATATAAGGGTGTTTATCATTATCGCAGTGGAAGCACCAAGCAGGTTCTTACAGGCCCAGCGTTGGAAAGTTTCTTGAACGGTAAGCGAGGCGTTACCTGGGATAATATGCCAATTCCGGCATTTACAATGGCAGATGTTGAAGATTCAGTAGTTAATAAGTTTAAAGAGTTAGCAGCTAAAAAAGGACGAATCGAGCCTTCTTTACTTGAAGAGTCCAAAGAGGTGTTACTGGAAAAACTTCACCTTACATCTGGTGGATATTTGACAAATGCTGCAATGATGCTATTTTCAAAAGATCCAGAGAAATGGCAACTGGGTGCATACGTAAAGGTTGGATATTTTGAAACAGATGCAGACCTTATGTATCAGGATGAAGTAAGAGGTTCTTTGATTGAGATTGTAGATAAAATTATTGAGCTTATATATTTTAAGTATATGAGAGCGAAAATCACATATGTAGGAATGCAGCGTAGAGAGCGTTATTTTGTTCCGGAGGCGGCACTAAGAGAGACGTTACTTAATGCTTTATGCCATTCACAGTACAATTATGGTGTGCCAATTCAGATAAGCGTATATGCAGATAAGATGTATATTGCTAACTGTGGTCAATTACCGGATAATTGGACTGCGGAAAACTTAATGGGTAAACATGCATCAAGACCTTACAATCCAAATATTGCAAATGTCTTTTACTTGGCTGGATTTATAGAAAGCTGGGGAAGAGGTATTGAAAAAATATGTGAAGCTTGCAAGGCTGATGATTTGCCGATGCCTGAGTTTACTGTAAATCCGGGAGATATCATGGTGAAATTTACTGCTCCGGAAGATAGAGTTGTGCATGGACCTGGCAAGGTGACTGAGAAGGTGACTGAGAGGGTGACTGAGAGGGTGACTGAGAAAGAAAAAGAGGTAATAGAGCTGCTCCGAATTGATCCAGGATATACGTATGCGGATTTGGCCCAAAATTTGAAAGTAAGCCGAAAGACAGTATCTGACAGGATTAAGACTTTAAAAGATAAAGGTATTATTGAACGTATAGGTTCAGATACAAAAGGTTATTGGGAAATTAAAGGCTAACTTATAGTCTATTCATTAAATAGTGTAAAGTCTATAAAGATAGGTGTAAATAAAAAACTTTAATAATAACAAGGAGAAAGAATGAGCAAAAAAGAGAATGTATTGGAATCATGGATTATGGTTGAGCACTTATCAGAAGGAGATATAAATCTAAGGGATAAATCAATCATAACATTTGGTGAACTTGAAGATAGTAACTATTACGATTTGCTGATTGGTGAAATACAAAAGAAAAAAATGAAGAAGCATCAAAAAGGTGGGATAGTAGTATATTTTGATATTTTTTCATTTAATGAAATTATTGATTTTTTGAGAAAGCAGTATAATTTATCAGCGACAGAACAGGAGATAACAGTTGGGGATAAGTTTTCTTTTGCATTGTATTTTGATAAGGAATTAAAATTAAATTTGGAATTGACATTTCTAACTGAAAGTTATTACATCAGAAAATATAAAAAAATACCAAGGGAAGCGGAATTTTCTGCATTTGAAGAAGAATACATAAAGAATTTTCAAGAATTATTCGAATGTCCGGAGGATGTTGATTATAGAGAACATTTTAACAAAGTTGTAGTATCTATTATAGAGAAAAATAATATCGTAATTAAGAACTGTAGAATGAAGGTATTATTAAATCTAGAAACAGATGCATCAAATTTACATTCATTTTTTGTTGGAGATTTGGAAAAAGCTAAGACAATTCGAACAAAGAATTTGGATGATTATATTTTAGGAAAGACCCAAAAGCGTGTTGATTTAGAAAGTAGAATTCAGTCAAAAAAATTTAATGCAGATGAATTTTATAGTATTTTACAACCGAATAATTATCCGATTGCAAGATTTCCGAGTAATCCAAAGTATGCACTTTCTCTTATGCAACAGGTAGCGGTGAATTTGTCAATTGGATATGATAATGAACAAATTAGAAGCGTGAATGGACCACCTGGAACAGGAAAAACAACATTGTTAAAAGATATTTTTGCAGAATTTGTAGTAGAACAAGCATATGAAATATCTTCTTTGCCAGAAAAGTGTATAAAGGGCTCAGAACAAACAAAATATTGGGAAAATGCGTCTATTGGCATCTTGCCGGCAAGAATAGCTGAAAAAGGAGTTGTAGTTGCAAGTTCCAATAATGGTGCTGTTCAGAACATTGTTAATGAGTTGCCATTGCTAACAGGAATAGATGAAGAGTTCAAAACGGAGATAATTGAAGCAGATTATTTTGGAGCTATTGCGAATTCTAAGGCAATAGCAGAATGGATAAAAGACGAAAATGGTGCCCCCCATGAAGTATTAAGAAGAGAAGAAAAAGAGGAATGTGATAAATTTTGGGGGTTATTTTCTCTTGAAGGCGGCAGAAAAGAAAATATGGATTATATTGTTACAGTGTTAAAACATGTTGTGCATTATTTGGATAATGATTATATATCTAATAATGAGATATATAGTGATTTTATGAAACAATTTGGCGAAGTATGCTCCTATAGGAAGAGAAGACAAACGATAGCGGATGAGATTAATAAACTAAGCATATTATTAAAGCAGATTTCAACTAAACAAGAAATCTATGCCAAAGAGAAAAATGATAGACAAATTGGAATAGAGAGAAAAAGTGCGAAATATTTAGAAGATATTAACTTGACGAAAACTAAAATGATGACTTGTGAAAAAGAGAAGCAAGAGTATCAAGTACGTTTAATTAATTTACGAGATAAGAAAAATAGCGTGGTACAATGTATTGAAGCATTAAAATTACAGAAACCAGGAATTTTTTCATTCGGAAAAGTTAGAAAAGAATATAAGGAGCGATGTAGAAAGTATTCAGATGAATTACAAGAATTAATATCGGATGAGCAATCTGCTAAGGAAAAGATTGTGGAAGTTGAGATGCAACTTAAAAAATTGCAGACCAACATAACAAATATGGAAAATGAAATTGCACAAGATAAGAAGTTGTTTGAGGGTTGGAGCGTAAAAACTAAATTTGAAATTGCTCAATTAGAAAAACAGGCAGAAGAACTAAGGCAAAAAATTAATAGTGTTGATATTAAAGGACCAGATTTTTCAATGGATTATGAATCTCTACAATTAAGTAATCCTTGGTTTGATATTGAATATAGGAGACTTCAATCAAAATTATTCATTGCTGCTTTAAAAGTAAGAAAAGAATTTTTATATGAAAACTTAAAAAATATAAAAGCAGCTTATATCATATGGAGTAAGCAAAAAGAACATTTGAATCATAAAGTGGTGATTTCAGAGGCATGGAATTGGATTAACATGGTTATTCCAGTTATTAGTTCTACATTTGCAAGTTTTTCCAGAATGTGTGCCAATATGGAGCCAGAAACTATAGGTCATTTATTTGTAGATGAAGCGGGACAAGCGCTTCCGCAGGCTAGTGTGGGTGCTGTTTTTAGAAGTCGACATGTTATGGTGGTTGGGGATCCGTCTCAGATTAAACCGGTACTTACTTTAGATTCTAGCGTTCTCAATATGCTAGGAGAACATTATGGAGTATCTCAGAAGTACTTGTCTGAAAACGCATCTACTCAAACATTGGTAGATGAAATAAGCCAATATGGATTTTATAAGGATGATAACAAAGAAGAGTGGATTGGAATACCTTTATGGGTACATAGAAGGTGTAAATATCCTATGTTTGATATCGCAAATAAAATATCCTATGGTGGGAATATGGTACAAGGGGAAAAACAAAATGGAATTGCTCAGTGGTTTGATATTAGCGGACGTGCAATGGATAAGTATGTTGTAGAACAAGGCGATTTTCTTCGGGAAAAGATTCAGGAAATGATTATACAAAATCCAGATATTGTTGATAAAGAAAAGAAGGACATTATTTATGTGATTTCCCCTTTCAAAAATGTTGCTTATCAATTATCGCGTGAATTGAAAAAAATAGGGTTTACGCGTTATGATGAGAATGGAAAGCCAACAAATGTGGGAACAGTACATACATTTCAAGGTAAGGAGGCACCTATTGTGTTTTTGGTACTGGGAGCTGATGATAAATGTACTGGTGCGGCTAACTGGGCAATGGGAACAGAAAATCCTAACATTATGAACGTAGCAGCAACACGTGCTAAGGAACAATTCTATATTATTGGGGACAAGAAATTATATTTGAAACTAAAGAGTGACGTAATAAATAAAACGTACGAGATAATCGAAAGGTTCAACTCGAATGCCTAAGATAAATATGTAATGAAGGGAGAATATGAATGAGTAGAATTTTTTTTCTGGATGCGAATGCAATATATTCATATTATGGAAGAGATAAACTGGGATTTAATTCAAAACCAGTAGATGAGAAAGCTTTGAGGCGCTTCCTATTAGGAAAAGAATTGAGTTTGCCAACTTCAGTTCTAATTGAGGTAATTACTCACTTTAGAGAAGATGTAGATAAGTTATATGATCTATTGCAGTTTATTCGAGAACTGGGATTGCCAATATACAATAACATGCCTGATTACTGCTATGAACCT
The DNA here is from genome assembly GCA_017399685.1 of Lachnospiraceae bacterium. Lineage (GTDB taxonomy): Bacteria > Bacillota > Clostridia > Lachnospirales > Lachnospiraceae > RGIG1668. Next base: position 46,160 of record JAFQBM010000020.1, on the reverse strand, counting down.
TTAACGTTGATGGTGCTTAGTAATATGAATAAAGAAGAGTTGAAAAATTACTCGAGACATTTATTGGCGAAAAAGGTAGAAATAGAAGCAAAGTTTGTTTTGCTTTTTCATGAGATTACAAGAGATTTATATGCAGAGTACAAACTTAGAGGAACGAAATTATCTCAAGATGATAGAGATAGGGTATTGAATTTTATTGGTGTCAAAGGATACAGAGATTGTGCCAAGCAATTAGAAGCTGAATTAGTGGGGCAATTGGAACAAGGATATCAAAATGGAAATAGTTAGAATTCATCATCGGATGACGGTGATTCATGCATTCAGAGATGGTAATGGAAGGACGTCAAGAACTTTTATAAATATGTTGTTCTTAAGGCGCCATATGCCTCCTGTGTTCTTCAAGGATAAAGTAAAGGAATAATATAAAGATGCGTTGGCTGTAGCTGATATTGCAGGTAAATTCGAAAATTTGTATGAAGTATTTTATAGAGGATTATTAATATCAAATGCGGCATTGTCAGATTTTAAATTTTGATTAAATTTAGAATACAGTATGTGAATTAGTTCATAGAAATTGAATGAAACTGATTTACTTACTGTATTTTTGTTTAACGATACTTTGTTTTAATAGCATATAAATATTGATTGTTTGAAAATTTTTATGGTAATCTAAAAATAAAATATTACTTTTAAGGAGAAAAAGATGTGACCTTTGACGAAGTTATCGAAGAGTTTATGAGCAATGTTGAGACAGATAAGAAAGGAGAGACACCTGTTACTTATAAAAGAAAAATTTATGTATTTCAAGAATATGTTATTATAAAATTAGAAGCTAAAGATGTCAATTTTCAGAGCGTTTTAAGGGGAATGACAAAAGAGCAACTGGTTGCTAAAGCAATATGGATATAAAAGACGTTCACCATTGTTGTTGCAGCACATCAATGGATGTTTACGTTTTTATCATTTGAAAGTAACATTACGTGGTGGAGTGCCTTGCAACATCGAAGAAGTTGGATTAGATCAAATGTTGATATTTCGGGTGATTTGAAAATGCAAGAAACCAACGACAAAAAATGGAGGTTGAAAAATGGCAAATATATCAGGTGTTCAGGAAGATGTTAAATTTTGTCCTAAATGTAAAGGGAATCTTAGAAATATCCCTAGAAGTGAAATGAAATCTAAAGAATATTCATGAGTTAGATATTACAGTGGATAAGAAATATGTATACAAAGGGAAATATTCTGACATTGAAACACATAGACCATCATCATAAGAAATGGCATCCTTTAACTGTCAAAGTTTAGGATGCCATTTGTAATTTAATCATGTTAAACTGAGGGTATCAGATTTTTATACCTGAGAACCTTTCGTGTTAAAAGTGCCCTCTTTCCCTAAAATAAAACACCTTTCCCTTCGGCACAAAAGGAAGTTTATGTCCTTTCGGCAAAAGAAATGCGTGGTTATGGTGGATGGATATTTTCTCCTCAATGTATCCGTCCGTTATAATTAAAATAGGACCGTCTTCCGGGAAATCTTTTGCTTTTTCTAATAATGTGATGGCAGGTTGTAATATGGTTCCTCCGCCACCGGTTACTTTTACCCGGCTGGCAATGTCTTCCGGGGTCATATATCCGGCATCGTAGGCATCCGCATCACAGAATACCACTCGTACAAAAGGAACCTCTTTTGAAGTGGCATAACTTGCAATGGCGCCAAGAGCCAGGCCAAGCTGATTACATGACATGGAACCAGAGGTATCTACTACCACGCCGAAAGTTCTGTTGGCAAAATCCTGTTCCTGCATAATATAGCGGGGACGTGGGATATCCGGCGTAGCACCCTGACGTCTGCTTGGTCTTGCGTAACTTCTGTGTTTTTCCAATGGCGGAAATTGATAATCGAACCACTTGCCAAGTTCTACTTCCCAAGGAATCGGCGGAGTGGACAATGCTCTGATTTCTGCCACCAGACCTGCCGGTAAATATCCTCTTTGATTATTGCTGTGAAAATCAAAGCCTTCCTTCAAAGCATTCTTAAAGAATTCATCCAGAGAAATCCCTTTGGATGCCATATCCCTTTGAAATCCTTTCACGTCATCACTCATAATGTCTCCATGGCCAAACCCACGGAAGGTAGCATGTTTCTTAAATTTACGCATTTCCTTAACAATGATATCATAAATGGATTCCGCAGAATAATCTTTCAGAGTTTCGTCGTAAAGTAAGCCTTCTTCCGGCATTTTTCCTATTTTCATTTCCTGTAACCAGCTGTTGATAACATAATCGCAGGCTACATTCCATAAATATTTATCCATTCCAAGGCATCTTTTATGATGGGCAAGTCCTGCGTGTAAATATTCATGGGCTAAAACAAATTTCCATTCTTCCATGGAAAGATTTGCGGTAGGGTTGATGTAGATTTCCCCAAGAGAAATATCTACCGCAGCAATATGAATTTCATATTTATAGCACAAATCAACATCTTCTATAATTTTAAAAGAAGCAGCGATACTGCCTAACAGTGGGTAATGTGTCAGGAACCAGTTGGCAGCCTTGGTTACAATGGTATCTTTTTTCCTGTCGGTATGTCCTCCGGCATGATGGACAGCATTGGAGACGGAGGTATTTAAGGCATAAGAAAACATTTCCACGAATTCGTTTTTTTCTCCGGCTTTATAAATAATCGGATGCTCAATCCCCATAAGGTCAGGTTCTGAACCGTTGGTGCCGTATTTGGTGGTAATATCATTGGAAGATAAATACAAAAGATGCTCATATATTTTTTGTTCATCATTCAGTTTGATGGAGTAGTGGGAGGCAGGATCCTCGCAAATGGCTCTGCCAAATTTAATGTCTGCCAGGAACCTGGCAATATAGATATCACATGCCTGGTTCCAAAGTGCAGAATGAAAGTTTCCAACGGCATCCTTTGGTATGTTATCATTGTCAAAATGGCCGAATGCCAGATGAAGCAGGCAATGGGCAATGACATAAGCCCATTCATCGGCTTGAAATGGATAGTCTGTATTGACATAAATATTTCCTTTTTTGTCTACTACTGCGGCACCATTTTTTCCGTAATTTTTGTTGGAACGCATGTAAATATCACCATCTAAATGGTGAAACATCCGATGATTTTCAATTTGGGCATATCCCTGACAAAATATCTGTTCTCGCATTGGAGGCTCAGTGTCATGCCCCCAATAACGGTGATTGTGAAGTCTAGGCATAAATAATCCTCCTATTTTTGGTCTACCAGTCTTGGAAGGTCTCTTACGATTTCCACCATGAACCAGTCCGGTAATGCTTCTAATTCGTCAGCAGCTACGGTCATTTGGGCAAGCTCAAAGTTAATTGAAGATAATTCTTTGATCATTCCTTTGGCTCTGTAGATAAAAGCTAACATATTACTGCTGATTTCCTGTTTGTTCTTCGGAAGTTCCTGAAGAAGTTTTGCACGAAAGGACTGTGCAAGAAAATAGAGAATATCTCTGTCTTCCGGTGCGGCAGGCCATTTTGCGTTATCTGCAATGATATCATCCAATAAATTTTTGTTTTTCATGTTTTTGGTATAAGCAAGGAACATCCCGGCGTGAGCAGGAGTCAGACATGCGTATACGATGGTTTTTAAGATATTTATGTTTATTTCCCTTGTTCCGGCACCGTATTCCTTAAGAGCATCGCTTAACATATGCCAGGAACGTGGTGTGGAAAATGGTTCTTCGGTTTTCGGAGCTTCTGCAAACAGATGGTCCGGGCGCTTTATGATATAGTCAATTACCCAAGGGTGAATGTCTGCACTTTGTGCCCATTTTATCCATTGTCTGGAATCTGCTTTTAACTGAACATGAAACATTCTGTTAATAAGTGCAGATGACATGGTTTTTACAATGGCGCTGTCCTGGGCTCTGTTTCCGGCACCGATAATAATGCTGCCTGTTGGTAAATGATATTCCCCGATTCGTCTTTCGTGAATCAGGCTGTAAAATGCTTTTTGTACTTCCTGAGAGCAGGCATTTAATTCATCTAAGAAAAGTACATAAGGTTCTTTTCTTGCAATCATTTTTGGAGGTAAAAAAACAGAAACATCCTCCTGAATCTGTGGGATTCCAATAATATCTTCCGGTGCAAGCTGGCTTCCCAGTAAAGATACGCAGGGAAGCCCTACTTCGTCAGCAAATTTTTCAACTAATGCAGATTTTCCAATCCCTGGGGCACCCCAGATAAATACTGGTCTGACGGTGGCTACATTTAGTAAAATATCTAATAATTCTTCCTGATTTATGGTAATTGGTAAATTCAAATTATTTCCTTTCTGCATGGCTTAATTTTTCCATGACTTGAACTATATGACATTAGTGAGTGATGAAATTCAAATTCGACACTCACATCATCTATATATTTACTTTGTTGTTTTTGTGTCTAAAGGTCTTCTTGTTTTTGGTGTTATATTTTATGTTTGATAAAAATGTGTACACAAAAAACACCTTACTTTAAGGTGCTGGTTTCCATAGAAATATTTGAATTTATTAGGATTTTATAATCGATAAAGACATCATTATCATAAAAGATAAGAGATAGGATTACTGTTCATACAGTAACCTGATACTTGCTTTTAGATTACGACATAGGATTACCCAATTCTATGTATAAGGATAACCAGACCTTTGGTGTTTATTGTTAAGTTTTGGTTTGTTTTCATAGTATTCTTTGTCATGATTATCCTCCTTTCAAATCAGGTCAATGAGTTTCGTTGATTGGTATAAGCATACGCTCATGGAGATAAGTATATCGGAACGGAGAGAAAAAGTCAACAGATTTGTGGGTTTTAAAGGTCTCTATGCAAAACAGGTGAATCTGTAGTATAATATAACGAACTGCAGAGCGGCAGGATGTGTATGATACAAAAACATACAAGAACAGAAATAATAGAAGCAGGTGATAAAAATGGATAAATTAAAACATATATTACGAAATGAAGTAAGTGGATGGAAAAAATGGGAGCTTTGCTGGCTTTTTTTCTCATGCATCGTAATCATTGTCATAAGCATTTATTGTCAGGAAAACGTGATGGGAATAGTTTCTGCGACAACAGGTGTTGCGTATGTTGTTTTAATGGGTAAGGGAAAATTAAGTGCGTATTTATTCGGTTTGGTTAATTGTGTATTATATGCAATTATTTCATATAAAGCCACATTTTACGGAGAAACCATGTTAAATGTGCTATACTATATCCCCATGCAGTTCGTAGGTTTTTATATGTGGAGTAAGAATATGAATTCCGAAACCAAGGAAGTTTGTAAGCGGCATATGACAAATCGCAAGAGAGTCATTGTGGTATTGGCTATTGCAATATTAGTTGTAGCTTATGGCTTTTTTTTAAAGTATATGGGAGATATGCTGCCATTTATCGATTCTTTTACAACAGTATCATCCATTGTGGCAATGATTATTAGTATTGGTATGTATGCAGAGCAATGGTGGATTTGGATTGCGGTGGATATAATGTCAGTGATTATGTGGGGAATTGCATATTCAAACGGTAATGATAGCATTGCGACCCTTCTCATGTGGATCATTTATTTAGCAACTGGGATTATCATGTGTATAAAATGGGAAAGAGAAATTAGAAAGAATGTCAGACAAATGAAGGAATAATATGTGGACGGTCAAAGTTTCATTAGAAGATAAATAGTTGGGAGCAAAATATACGTTACTGAAAAGGTGATGAAAATGAAAGGACTAAGAAAAAACTGTTTAGAAAAAAGTGAAAGGCGGTGATACCCATGAATTACTATATCAGTGATTTGCATCTTTTCCATGAGGCGTCTATCAGATTTGACCAACGTCCGTTTCAAACATTGGAAGAAATGCATGATGTAATTTTGAAAAACTGGAATGCAACCGTAACCAACGCAGATACGGTTTATATTCTTGGTGATATCAGTTTACGTGGCAGGAGTGACGATTTAATTGCTTTTGTGGCGAAACTAAAAGGCAAAAAAATTCTGGTAAAAGGGAACCATGATGACATATCCGATTACCGGTATAAGCAGCTCTTTTTTGAAATAGGTGATTACAAGGAAATAAAAGATGCGGTGGACGGAAAGAGTTATCAGCTTGTATTAAGTCATTATCCGATTTTCAGTTGGAACAAAATGAAAGGTGGATCCATATTGTTATATGGTCATACCCATAACAGTGAGGAGGATGTATATTTTCAAAAATGCATCGGCGATATGAATGCCAATGAATGCAGACATGTGGGTGGGCATAAAGTTCAGGCATATAACGTTGGATGTATGAAACAGGAAATACAATATACCCCAAGAACGCTGAAAGAAATTATAAAAGGGTATGAAGAAGGAAGAAAATTAGGGGATTGACAAAAAACTTCAATACAATGGGCTGGCGTTTTCGAAAAATAATATTATCTTTCGGATAGTTTATGGCATAAATAATGAAAAAATCTTGGCTATACAGATGATATCTGTGCTTATTGACTGCAATATGATAAAATTGTAGTCAATAAGTACGAAATGGAGTATTGCACAATAAAAATTAAAGGAGAAAAAAACAAATGAACAAAGTTTTTGAATGTGATGCACAAAAATTAGATGCAGGGATGACTGGAACTGAAGTAACACAAATTTATCAGGAAGCTTATAACGATGGAAAAGAAAATGGTTATACACCGGTAATCGTTTTTCTGGATGATACTTTGGAAGACCACATTAATTTCGTTTTTGAAGAGGGCGGTGGTTCCGCGGCATATACAAACTCCATACTAAAGAGCAATCATTCGAATGGAAAAGAATTATTTGAGGAAAGATATGCTGAATTTGAGGGTTCTTATGGAAGTGAGTTTTTAGCTGTTGATGATGAAAATCTTGATATATTGATTTCTATGAATTCCGGTGATAGTAAAAGTGATTTTTTCCCTGCAATAAATGCACATGAAGGTGAGGCATATCTTGTAAAAGTGCCAACAGAAAGACCATATGAGATTTTTGCATGGATACCATTTGGTGGATGGAATGAATGTCCGGATTCGGAGACAATGATAGCTATGTGTAAATATTGGTATGACGAGTATGGGGCTGTACCTACAATGATTACCCGTGATACGCTGTCATTTTATTTGAATAAGCCGATTTCAGATGAAGATACTGCCATAAATATTGCAAAGGAACAATGTGTTTTCTGCTGTGATATCCTTGGAATGGGAGGAATTGAAGCTTATGTTGCGATGACCTTAAATGGAAATGTGTGGTCGTTTTGGTGGGATTGACGATGGAGAAGAAGATGATATTAGGAATTGACTTAGGAACCAGTAACAGTATGGCAGCTGTCTATAAGGATAAAAAAGTAGAATTGGTAAAAAGCAGAACCGGTAGTCATATTATCCCATCCGTTGTAAGTATGGATGAGAATGGAGCGTTTTATACAGGAGATATGGCTTTGCAAAGAAAGAAGCAATATCCGGATATGACAGTTCAGATGTTTAAACGCAGTATGGGAACCGCTGCTTTGTTTGAATTAGGGGAGAAGAAGTTTAAGGCGGAGGAACTTTCTACGATACTCCTTAAAGCAATCAAGGAAGAGGCGGAGGCATATTTCGGGGAAGAAATTACCGATGCCGTTATCAGCGTTCCTGCGTTTTTTAACAATCCACAGAGAAAAGCTGTTATGGAGGCGGGAAAGCAGGCCGGTTTTGATGTAAAACGAATTATCAATGAACCTACTGCGGCTGCCGTTGCCTATGGAATCCATGGTATGGAACAAATGGAAGATGGCATAAACCAAAGTAATGGTACGAAAGCAAATGGAGAAACAAAACATAAGGATGTTATCATTGTACTTGACCTTGGCGGAGGAACCTTTGATATCTCTGTTATGGAAGTGGATGACAGCGTTATGGAGGTCGTAGCCATATGTGGTGATAATAAGCTTGGGGGTGGGGATTTTACCCAAAGACTGGTGGAACTTTTTAAAGAAGCGAATGCTATCCACAGTGAACTTACCATAGAAGAAAATGCCAGATTGTGGGAAAAAGCACAACAGGCAAAGCATCAGATTACTGCAGAAGGTTTTGGAGAAATCAAATGTGTGATAGAGGAAAGAGAGTATCGATATGCCATTACGGAAGCAGAATATGAAGATGCCTGCTACGATTTGTTAGACAGAATGAGGAAATTAACATTACAGGCTGTGGAAGAGTCAAAATATGAGCCTTATGAAGTAAAAGATATCATTATGGTGGGTGGCGGTACGAAGCTGTCCATAGTAAGAAAAATGATAGAGAAAATGATAGGAAAGGATATCCGGTATAAAATAAATCCGGATGAAGCAGTTGTAAGAGGTGCTGCGTTACAAGGAGCATTGCTTACCCGGGAAGAAGGGCTAAAAGAACTTATCATGACGGATATCTGTTCCCATTATATCGGGGATGCAGTATCTCATCGATGTGAATATGATATGGCGAAAAACTTTGATGTTATTATTCCGAAAAATACCACCATACCTGTAAAGAGAACCGTACAGCAATATGCTTGGCCGGCCCGATGGATTTTCGAGGTATTACAATGTGAAAATGAGTTTGGGATTGATGTAGTACCCTTAGATAAGTTCTATTATGTAGTACCGGATTTAGGGACTTCGCAAACGGTGATGGTAGAAAAAACTATTTTTTACGATGTGAATGGAATCATGTATGCAGAGGTATATATACCGGCAACGGAGGTCAGATATTCTAAAGTTCTACAGTCGGAAGACGAAGAATATTTAGAACAGGAGACAGCAACGAAACTTGAGAAGCTTAATCTCATTCAGCATAATATGGGAGAAAAGGATGAGGACGAGCTTTTGATGGCACGGGCGGAAAGAATGTATGAAGAGGCTACAGGGAAAGAAAGAGAAACCATAAACAAGCATATTACAGCCTATGAAAGTGCAAGAAATGCAAGGAAAATATCGGAGATGAGACAAACCAGAGAAGCCTTGATAAAGTTACTGGATGCATATGAAAATGTGATAGGAGAATGGGAATGAATATCTGGGAAATTCTTGAAATAGATGTTACGAATGACATCAGCAGGATAAAGAAAGCATATCGTACAAAGCTAAAAACTACCAGACCGGATGATGATGAAGAGGCATTTATGGCTTTAAGAGGTGCATATGAAGAAGCATTAGAGCATGCAGAAGAAAGCAATCTTCAGGATAACGATGATTTAGAATATGATGAAGATGAGGATTGGTATGATGGTGACAGTTATGATGATAGCGACGAGATGTACAGCAATGAGATAGAAGTCGATGAGATAGAAGCCTGCCATAACGAAACCAATAAGACTTATTTTAATCATGACCTTTATGATAGATACAAGGATGCAAAAGAAAGATACATAAGTAACAGATATAAACAGGATGTCTATATAAAAGAACGAGATGCAAAAATTGAACGCATAAATGACAGTTACAAAAAAGACGAATACATAGAAGATAATGAAGATGACTATAACAGGGAAAAACAATATAGCAGAGAAAAACAGTACAACAGGGAAAAACAGTATCTGAATCAGATAAAAATATCAGAATGGACGAGAAAAGTAGATGCTTTATACAATGACTACAACAAACGTAATCTTGTACCGGAGTGGAAAGAATTATTGTACAATGATATTCCGTATCAGATAGAATATTATAAAACTTGTAGAAAGTATATCTATGAGTTAATTTTTGAACGATATAAAAGAATTTATCTGACAAGGGAAGTAAGAATATTTCTGGATGAATTTTTTTCATACAGTATGACACCTTTATTGCGTGCAAAAATCGAAGATGATGACGAGAGAAAAGAATTAAATCGTTTGAATCAACGAATGAAATTATGCGAAAACATAGAGTTTGACAAATTAAATCCATGTGGGGCAAATGGCATACTGATAGATGAATTTTTTTATGGCTATGAAGAACTGATTCAGCATCTTCAGGACTTTATCCCTTCCAATCATGAGAAGGATGAGGATAGGCTGAATAAGGTGAAACGTCTAAAAGGTTTTTCCTTAACCTACCTGCCATTGGAATGTATGGCTCTCTTTTTCCATATGAATGAATTGCAGGAATCTCAAATAGTGGAGAGAATTGCCAAATTAAAAGAAGACTTTGGAACTCAGGTGGAAATCGAAGTACTGGAAGTACAATATAAGATACATAAAGATAATATCCAAGGGGCAAGAGAACAGCTTAAGGAATTATATCAGAAGGCCCCTGTAAAAAACTATCCTGCATTGTACCAGATGGCTATGTGTTGTAAGGATGCAGGAATGTATTATGAAGCCTATATGTTGATAAAGCAGCTTACATGGCTTAATCCACAGGCATTTATGCATGAGATGGCAGAAGAGGTATACCATAAGCTGGAACATTGTTATCTGGAGAAAATCGAGGCTGGAGAAACTCCCGATGATATCGAACATATTCATATGTGCAGAATGTATCTTCGAGGAAACAGGGAAAAGGAAGCCCTGGAGGTACTGAAAAGAGTTCAGGATATATCAAAGTATCCATGGGAATATGAAGTAGCATATGCGCTTTGTGTCTTTTATGAAGAATCCAAAAAGGTGCCAGCCAATCTATATGTGCTGGTACATATCGGCGATGCAGAACCACCGATGGAAATTCCTACGGTAAAATCTGTGTTTGAACGACTGGAACAATACCCAAAAGAAGCTTTAAGCACTTTAGACAGGTTAGAATGGCAGGAACTTCAGGGAAGGTACTTGTTTGAACAAAGAAAACATAAGGAATGTGATGCTTTGTGTAATGAATTATTGGAAGAATACCCGGTTTCTTATCCGATTCTTACCCTAAGGGCATATGCAGATTTTGGAGCCAATACGTTGGGAAAAAATTTCAGATGTACGCAGTATATGGATGTTTCTTATCTTGTAAATGCCCTTCCGAAAAGAAGAGAAGTCCGGCTTATGGCAGCACAAATATTATGTTTTAACAACGACTACCAGCGGATACAAGCGGTACTAGAACCTATAAAAGAAGAAGTACCTGACCATATCCGGTTTTATGAAGTATTTGCAGATAGTGAGAGAAACGTTAAGAATGTAATTCTGGGGATAAAAAGTATATTCGAAGAATCCAGAAATAGAGAACTGGATATTCCTGCCATCAATAAATACCGGCTTTTGGACTTAAGAAATATGTTTACTTATGCTTGTTATTATGCCGGCAATGCGTTTTTCTTAGAGGAGAGAAAGGAGATATATCCTTTTTTTGAGAGCTTAAAGGATGCCAACTATAATCATCCGGAACAATATATGGAGTTATCCTACTTGTATAATGCCTTGGATAGGAAGGATGAGGCGGCAGCAGTGGAATTGCAACATTTGAAGCAGGCTACAGAACGGGACAAGAAATTAATTTATTGGAGACTAAGTACCATATATTCCAACAACTTAGAAAAACTTAAGGAATATGAACCGTATCTGGAGGAACGTTGCAAGTGCTTATCCATGGGACAGGCGGCATATTATTGTGGGGAATATGAATTAGCCATAAAATATCTGGAACGGGCAGATAAACTTGTGCTGGGAAGTATTAATCTATACCAGAGATTGGGCGAATCCTATTGGGCATTGGGGCAATATGATGAGGCGATAGATGCGTTTTGGCGTGGAATTATAAGATATCGTATTTCCGGTGACTCTGTTGGAGGAGCTACCAACTCTTATGGATTTATCGCCAACATCTATATGGATTTAGGGTGCTGGGACGAGGCTTTTGAAGTCTTGCAGGTAATGAAGCAGCATACAAGGAATCCAAAATGTCTTGCCAGATGTTATCATCTTTTAGGGCATTGGTACAATGCTACCAATGTAGAGAAGCAAAATGATGAAAAGATATTAGAAGCTTGGAATCAGGCAGTAGAATTGCGTTATGAGAATCCGGCTTTGTACAAAGATATGGGACGCATCTATGTAGGAAAAGGAGAGTATGACAAGGCAATTAGGGTATTGGATATCGGAATCGAAGTGGTGGGTGTAACCGGAGATTATCGATATGGTGCCAATGATGAATATGAAGATAACTTCTATCATGAAAAACACATCATTTATTGTGTTTACATGAAAGAACCGGATAAAGCCATAGAATCCTTGGAATTCATGAGAAAGCATTCAAAGTCGAAAAAATATCAGGAATGGTACTATTTCCGCATCGGATTTGTATATTGGCTAAAAGGAGAAAAGTATGTGGAGCAGACCACTTTAAACTGGATGGAAGCGGTGAAGCATAAAACCATATTTGGACAGGCCTATGGATATCTTGCGGATGCCTATATAGAAAGAAAAGATTATGAACGGGCGGTCATAATGTTGGAGTTAGGTTGTAAATATGCCAAGGATTTTGCAGACTACGGTAATAATGAGAACATCTTTTGGAAGCTGTTTCATTTATATGTATATCAACAGAGGTTCGAATCTGCCTATAAAGTAGCCTGCCAGATACCGAATCATACTAAAATGGAATGGCTTAAGAAAAAGGCATTAGAAATCATTGAAAAAGTGCAAAGAGGTGATGAGACATGATAGTAGGAATTGATTTAGGAACCACCAACAGCTTAATCGCTTATTTTGACAAGGAAAAGGGAGCCACCATCATTCCCAACAGATTAGGAAATAAACTCACTCCTTCCGTAGTCAGCTTTGATAAGGATGGAACCATATATGTGGGAGATACCGCGAAAGAAAGACGAATTACCAATCCGAAGGAAACCGTGGAAGTATTTAAAAGAGACATGGGAACTTCAAAAACCTGGAAGATAAATGAAAAGGAATATACTGCTACGGATTTATCAGCTTTAGTATTACGTTCCTTAAAGGAAGACGCTGAAAATTATCTTAAGGAAGAAGTGACAGAAGCGGTAATCAGTGTTCCGGCATATTTTAATGAACATCAGAGAAAGGCTACGAAATTGGCTGGAAAGCTGGCAGGACTAAGGGTGGAGAGAATCATTAGTGAGCCAACAGCGGCAGCCATTGCCTATGGAATGAATGACTGCGTGGATAATACTAAAATTATGGTCTTTGATTTAGGAGGTGGAACCTTTGATGTTTCCTTACTGGAATTGGAGGATGGAATCATGGAGGTACATTGTGTAGCCGGTGATAACTTCTTGGGTGGAGAAGATTTTACCAAGGTTATTTACCAAAAGTTTCTAATAGAGAAGGGATTGGAGCCGGAATTATTATCTGTGCAGACGAAAAATCACATCAGCAAGCAGGCGGAATTATGTAAATTAGAGTTATCAGACCATATGTCAGCGGTTATGAAATGTAAGGTGGATGATGAGATTCTTGAAATGATAATAAGTAGGGAAGAATTTAAGGATGATTGTGAAGTTTTGCTTGAACGGATTAAAAAGCCTATTGCAAGAAGCTTAAGAGATTCCAGATTAAGTATTGAGGATATTGATAAAGTAGTTATGGTTGGTGGAAGTACAAGATTACCACTAGTCCGCTCCTATATTGCCACCCTGTTAAAGAAAATTCCGGACTATAGCGTAAATCCGGACGAAGTCGTGGTCATAGGAGCCTGTATGCAGGCTGCCATGAAGGAGAGAAACGAAGCCGTGGAAGACCTGATATTAACGGATGTGTGTCCATATACCTTAGGGATTGGAATACAAAATCTCAATGGCAGTTCCGATATATACAGTCCTATCATCCAAAGAAATACAACCATACCTTATAGCCGTACAAGGAAATATGTTACGGTATATGATTATCAAAAAGAGATAGAGATTCAGATATATCAGGGTGAGAATCGACTGGTAGATAAAAATCTGTTCATTGACAAGTTGACGATTCAGGTTCCTCCCAATAAGGCAGGGAAGGAAAGTATTAATGTTACCTTTACCTATGATGTGAATTCATTGCTGGAGGTAATGGTAAAATCCAATACAACAAAAGAAGTGGTGAAGAAGATTATCCGAAGTTCAGAGTTTGATATTTCAGAGGAAGAGGCAGAGCAACGGTTTGCTGAACTTGAATATCTGAAACTTCCTCCAAGAGAACAGGAGGAAAATAAACTGGTACTATTTCGGGCAGAAGAATTGTACGAGGAACTCCTTGGAATGGAAAGAGAAATCATGGGACAAAACATATCTATCTTTGAAGGGATTTTAGAAAATGGTGACCCGGAAGAAATTGAGGAAGCCAGGGAACAGATGAAAGGAATATTGGCGAGGTATTTTTGATAAGATAAAGGACAATAGCTTTTAGAAATAAGATAGTAGAAAGGGATTAATCCGAGATGATTCATGAAGTATCTCGGGTTAATGATATTGGTGGAAGAGAATGGAATTATTTGATATATGTGATGAGTGTGGTCAGCCTACCGGAAAGACCATAGAAAGAGCAGAAGCTCATAGGGAAGGAATCTGCCACAGAACTGCCCATATCTGGATTGCAAGGAAACAAGGGGATGTTTATCAGGTTCTTCTTCAGAAACGAGCCATGAATAAAGATTCTTTTCCGGGAAGATTTGATACTTCCTCGGCGGGACACATTCAGGCAGGAGACGAGCCGATAGAATCTGCGATTCGTGAATTATATGAGGAACTTGGAATTCAGGCAGTGAAAGAGGATTTGGATTTTGCAGGAACCTTTCGGATTCAATATGAAAAAGAATTTCATGGAAAACTGTTTCGGGATAATGAAGTTGCGTTTGTATTTGTGTATCAGAAACTGGTAAATATTCAGGAATTAATCCTGCAGAAAGAAGAACTGGATGCAGTGGAATGGTTTGATTTGGAATATGTTTATGGGGCTTGTAAAAGGCATGATCAGAAGTTTTGTGTACCTCTTGGAGGGCTTGAAACAATACTTAAGTATATAAAAGATAATAACGGATGAAATAGATGAATTGGATTCGAATATGTGAAATGCCAGAATTTACAAAATTGTATTTAATTTGCCGATTTATAAAAAAGGTTAATTCTAAATTTAGAAGTGGGGCTGCTGCATTAAGTAAAAATAACACAAGATATATATATGCCGTTTAAAAACGGACAATATCTCGAAGAGATTTTTGTTAATGCAACAGCCCCTATATTCTATTATGTTATATTTCAGCGAAAAATATGTAAATTAAAATCAGAAATTTTTCTCACAATACAGAATCTCTTCTATATGCTTCCTATCCATACTGTGTTTCAGCTTTCTTTCTTCAAACTTATGGTACATTTTTCTGGCATTTTTATTTCAGTGTTTCATAATCACTATATTCTACTGCACCACTGATATTTTCTAATGCCCCGTCCACCAATTCCTTCACCATCAGACAATCGATGTTTGGTAAATCAACACTTTTTCCGGGTACAATTCCATATTTGCTGGAGGTTTCAAATCCTCTGGAACGGTAATTTGCTGGATTCCCTTCAACTAAAACTGCTTTAAATCCTATGCTTTTTGCCTTTTCGAATCCATATTCAATTAATTCCTTTGATATATGTTGTCTTTGCAAATCCGTTCTAACTGCTGCCGGAGTTAGCATTAATAATTCATTTTCATAGTTTCCCTCTAAATGAAATCTGGAAAACATCACATATCCTATGAGTTCTTCCTTTTCGTTTACCATTACCAGCTCCAGTTCGGGAATATAATATTTTTTGCTCCTGATTTCTGCTACAAGGCTGCGAACCAGTTTTCCTTCTTCTTCGTCTGAATACTCACGAAATACGGTTTCTACAAAATCTAATGCTTCCATTTTTAATTCTTCTGTGATTGCTTTGATTGTTCTCTTCATTAATATTATCCTCCAAAATGAATTTTTAACTGCAAAGTTTTCTTTGCAATTTGTGATATTTATTTTTTCTATACGAAACATTTATGAATGTTTGAGTACAGAAAAAATGACCATAGGTATCTGCCTTACATGGCATAATACTCTATGGTCAGATTATGAATTAGAACAGGAAAATGATAAATTTCAATAGCACCTAATACTGCAAAGCGTAATTATCAAAATAACAGGATAGGTGTTTCCTTAAAAATAAGTATATTTCATGAAATAAAAAAGCATGACATTACAAGTCATGCTATCACTGTTCTAAAGAAACCAAAACATATATAAAAAAGCATATTGTAAGACAGATACAAAAGGGCAGACTTCCAGAATAAAAATACCAGGAATCGAAATCATTACCTTTGGCAAAAGATAGGGCAACCTCCCGGTATAGTAAAAAGCCTTCCTTTACAACTATTTAGTTCGTTGTGTTCTCCATTCTTACAATGCTTAACATACAATTTTACCTCTCTTTTCTCATGATAAGCCTAGTATATTTGTAATTTTCTAAAAAGTCAAGAGGGAATATATGAATATGTTAAAGGTGTAGGAGATTTATGGTTAGTGTATAATTTTTATTTATTGCCAATAGAAAATTATATACTAACAAAAAATGTTTGTTTATTCATTCACAGAGAAAGAACGGTCTTGGTATTTGCTAAAAGATTTGTTAAAATAAATTATAATAATCTTGATTAAATCTAAAGTTAGGGAGCGTATAGTATGATTGCGTTAATTGTTGCTTTTGCAAAAAACAGAGTCATTGGAAAGAATGGAAAGATTCCTTGGAGCATCAAGGGGGAGCAGAAACGATTTAAAAAATTGACCACCGGAAATGTTGTAATTATGGGTAGAAAATCTTATGAGGAAATTGGGCATCCACTGCCAAACAGGGATACCATCGTAGTATCTAATACCATGAATTATGACAGCGAACATTGTAAAACAGCCAAATCATTACCAGAAGCCATAGAAATGGCGGGAGATAGAGATATCTATATCTCTGGCGGAGCAGGACTTTATAAAGAAGCAATGGATTTAGTAGACGAGATGTATATCACGGAAATTGATATGGAAGTGGAGGGAGATACTTATTTCCCGGAATTCAATGCAGAGGACTATGTGAAAAGAATCGATGAAACATTTGATGGGGAGATACCATATTCCTATGTTACATACATAAAAAAGAAGGGTTTAATAGGCAGAAAAGTTACCGTTACAGTAGACAGAAAACTTGGAACTTATCATCCGAAGCATCCGGATATCTATTATCCTGTTAATTATGGTTATATCAAAGGAATTATGGCGGAAGATGGGGAGGAACAGGACGCATATATTCTTGGTGTGAATGAGCCGGTAGAAGAATTTACAGGTGAAATCATAGCAATCCTACATAGAAATGATGATGTAGAGGAAAAATGGGTGGTAGCTCCCAAAGGTAGTCATTTTTCCGATGAGGAAATTATGCGACAGGTACATTTTCAGGAACAGTATTTTGATTCCTATGTTTCAAAGGGACAATGAATATAGTTTGAAAGCAGGAGATATGTAAATCGGTTAAGTAGTCGCATTAGTGACGGTTCATAAAATATGTTGTGGAATATCATACATAAGGATTAGGAGGATTACATCTATGGATTTTGGAATGCCTACATTAATAGAAAATAGGAATTTAGAAGAAAATATCACTTTATGCAAAGAATTGGATTTAAAATTTATTGAATTAAATATGAATCTTCCGGAGTATCAAATTGAAAAATTAGAAGAAGTATACTATTTTAAAGAAGCAGCCCAAAAAGCGGGGATATATTTTACCATACATCTGGATGAAAATTTAAATATTGCAGATTTCAATCAAGGTGTTGCTAATGCGTATATGGAAACTGTAAAAAGAACCATTGGTGTGGCGAAGGAGTTAGGTGTGCCGGTTCTTAATATGCACATGAATCATGGTGTTCATTTTACACTGCCGGACCGAAAAGTCCAGTTATTTGAACAATATTTCGAGGACTATATCGGGGCATTTCGAAAATTTATGAATCTGTGCGAAGAGGAAATAGGTGATAGTGACATAAAGATATGTATTGAAAATACGAATGGATTTAGAAGTTACGAACAATCTGCGGTTAAGCTTTTATTGCAAAGTGAAGTTTTTGGGTTGACTTGGGACATTGGACACTCCAATGGTTCAGGAAATATAGATGAACCCTTTATCCTGCAAAATGAAAACAGACTAAATCATTTTCATATTCATGACTCTTTAGGAAGAAAAGACCATATGACACTTGGCACCGGAGAAATTGATTTAGAAAGCAGGCTTAACATTGCGAAAAAACATCAATGCCGGTGTGTGGTGGAAACGAAAACTATTGAAGCGTTGAGAAAGTCAGTAGTATGGTTAAGGGAAAATGAGTTATCATCCTAAAATCATTTATTATGCCCATGCAAATGAAAAAGTATTAAAATGACATAACTTAAAATTAGGGACAGAATGAAGATTTCTGTGAAGATGATTGGTCCGATTTTAGAAGACGAAGGAATGCATACTTTCGAATATTGGGGTGGTGAGTATCGTCCGTTAGAAGAGTTGATTAGAGAAATGGATGAAATAAAGAATAAAAGTAAGTAGACGTTTTCCAATTGGGTAAAATATTGCAAAATCTTTGGTTTGTATCATATAAAGTGAAAATTTTAGTTTTGTTGCCTTTGAGCCATTTTCCCACGATTAAATTCGTGGGATTTTTTGTTAGGATATGGTGTATTTTGGACTAACTGTGTAATGACATTGTATTGACGTGTATTGGGGCTTGTGTTAAAATTGAAAAAAGGAGGTATGTCTTATGGATACAAAGTTAAATGTTGCAATAGCACCAAAGGATTCAACCTTTCAAGTGAGGATAAATTCAGAAATAAAAAGAGCAGTTGAAGAGATTTATGCAAAAACCGGAATGACGTTGACAGATGCATTTAATACATTTATTCAACAGTCTTTAAATGTTGAAGGTCTTCCTTTTATTGTTACGAAAAACAGCAAGGAAGCATTAAAGGAACAAGCAATTGCAATGCTTATGCTTGATTTGAAACGAGCAGAGGAACGAGCAGATGCGGAGGGCTGGATTGATTCAGACGATTTAGAGAGGGAATTGGGGGTACTTGATTGAAAAAGATAAAATATACTCCTGATGCAGCGGATAAACTGCGAGAGCTAAAAAAAGCGATTTCGCAAGAATATGGTTCTGATAATGCAAAAAAGATAGTTAAGACTATAACTGATGAAATAAGAGGTCTCTGTGATTACGAGGAGAAAGGCCCGGAAGTATCGAAGATGTTTGGTGTAGTCACTGACTATCGGTACTTAGTTGTGTCTAAAAATTATGTGTTTTATCGAATTGAAGATAAATACATTCGA
This sequence comes from Lachnospiraceae bacterium, assembly GCA_017399685.1. Classification (GTDB taxonomy): domain Bacteria; phylum Bacillota; class Clostridia; order Lachnospirales; family Lachnospiraceae; genus RGIG1668. Next base: position 26,887 of record JAFQBM010000020.1, on the reverse strand, counting down.
ATAATTAACCTCTATCACGAAAAAGAGGATTTTATGTGGCAGTTGTTTGGTATTGATACCACACCACAGGAAACGATAGATTATTGGGATGAATAGAACAAAATTAAAAGAATCGCAGTGTATGTGAGGTTGATGTTATGCATGTGGAATGAAAGAAAGATATAAAAGTATGAGGTTTCGATACATGTTTTACGGTAAATCGAGAGGGCAAAGAAGAAAATTAAAAACATTGTTCCATTGGATAGATGAATTAATGGCTTTTGTAAATACAAATAGAGAATGTGAACATTTTCATGTGCCTTGTGGTGTGTGGTTGGCAAATCCAAAAACATCAGGTAAAGTTAAGACTGCATTTTGTAAAAAATGGATTGAGAAGACAGAGGAATTTATAGATAAAAAACCGAAGGAGTTGCCTTTTTGTAAGGTTGTAGCAGCTATTACATATCCGAATGTACATGATTCTCAGATTATTATTTTTTATGATGAGGAATACTATGCATCTTTCTGGGACAGGAAAGGACCAGAACAGATATGGACTCCGGTAAAAGAAAATACTTCTTTTGCAAAGGAAAGAGGGATTGAAACGGAATTACCTGAGGTTGGTTATGTGGAAGAATTTTTTGATGAAGACTATAATACAAAGTCGTATATATGGTTTTATGGGGAATGTTTATAGTTTGATTTAGGGGAAAGTTGAATTTTACGATGAAATATTATCCCTTGTAGATTCTATTTTTGAAAAGATTGGCAGGATATCTGCAGTCAGTAATTTAGAGTCAAATCCACATCTTAGAAGAAATAACAGAATAAAGTCTATTCGTTCATCTTTGAAGATTGAAGCAAATTCACTTTCGCTTGGTCAGGTAAAAGCTGTGATTAATGGCAAGCTGGTGCTTGGAGAGTAGAAGGAAATACAAGAATGACTTTCGATTTTTTGGAAAGTTTAATTAAAATAAGTAGAAAAAGTAGGAGAATAGAATATGAGTGTACTTGTGTTAAATACTTTATCTGAGTATAACGATGAAGTTTTGGAATTGCAAAATAAGATATGCGCACAATCTGAGGGCAGTGAGGTGGTTTGTACAAAGGAAATGAAAATATCGCATTGTATTGGTTGTAATTATTGTTGGTTGAAGACACCGGGAATCTGTACAATTAAGGATGACTATGAGATTATATTAAAAAAAATTTTGCAACATGAGAAGATTGTTTTCATTACAGATACAAAATTTGGATTTGTATCTTATCAGACGAAAAATTTGCTGGATAGAATTTTGCCGATTGCAACAATGTATTTACAGTTTGTAGACGGTCAGATGCGACATGTACCGCGGTATGATATTCGTCCGAAGATGGGACTTATTTATACGGGGAATGCAGAACATACATATCTTGAAAAATGGATGGAGAGAACGACACTTAATTTTGAAAGCACCTCTCTTGGTGTATTTTCGTTAGAAGAAGGAAGGGGGATTCTTTCATGCATTTAGTAATCATTAACGCAAGCCCTCGTGTGAAGGCTAAGAGCAATACAGCGCGAATTATCCGCACCTTTGTACGTGGATTCGAGGTGAGCGGAAACACAACGGAAGTTTGGCATTTGTCAGATAAAAAGCAGTGGGTAGGTGCGAAAGAAGCATATGAAAAAAATAGCAATATTTTATTTGCGCTTCCTTTGTATGTTGAGAGTGTGCCAGGAATTATGTTGGAATTTTTAGAAACTTTGCAGCCGAAAAAGGAAACTGGCACAAAAATGTCCTTTATACTACAGGGGGGATTTGCCGAAGCGAGCCAGCTTCGATGTGGAGAGGCATATTTAGAAATACTACCGTCATATTTAAACTGTGAGTATAATGGGACACTGATTAAAGGGGACAATTTTGGAGCTTCTTGGGTGCCGGAAGCCATGGCAGAGAAGATGGTAGCACATTATGAAAAGATGGGAAGGTCTTTTGCAGAGAAAAAAACTTTTTACAAAGAAGAAGTGAATGAATTTGCAGCTCCAGAGTACTTTTCGGAAAAAGAGATTCGACAACACAAGCGTACTGGCAGGTGGATACAGAAAGCATTATTTTGCTATATTGCGAAGAAGAATGGTTGCAAGAAACCTCTTGATGATAAGCCTTATCAAGTAAAATAAATTGATAAGAGAGAGAGTTCTTACCAGTTTTGAAACACTTGAGGCTGTTGCACTAAGAAAATTTCTATAAAATATGGAATTATTTAACGAAGAAGTTTCCATATTTTGTGAGGTATATGCTTAATGCGACAGCCTCTTTTTTGTTAGAATAGAGTTGTATTTTGGACTAACTGTCCCATAGAGAAACGTTGCATTTAAAAGGAAAATCCGTTATACTAACGATAATAGCTAAGTGAGATTTAGAGAGGGATATGCCAGATGCGGAAATAACAGAAAATGTAACCAATACAGTGAATACTGAAAATATAAAAAATAAAGGGAATAAGATAAACACTGCGAATATGACCAATACCGTAGGAATCGGAATCCAGGATTTTTTGAAATTACGAGAAAATCATAATTTTTACATTGATAAAACTTCATTTATCAAGGAATGGTGGGAAAGTGGTGATGATGTTACTTTAATTACCCGCCTTCGTCGATTCGGAAAAACGTTAAATATGTCCATGGTAGAAGAATGTTTGTGCGAAACAGTGGAAAAAGCCATTGCCCAGATAGAAGAAAAACAATATGAAACAGACCTGATTGCTAGGGGTATTCTAAAAGAAAAGATACGAAAGTACGGTTTTGCCTTTGAAGGTAAGAATGTATTAATTGGAGCATAGATAAAAATATACAGTTTTATAAAAATCCTACATAGGAAGACAGAGGAAGAAGGAAATTTGGGCTGTTGCCAAAGTGGGATTTTTGTGAATGCTTTAACATTTAAGATGTTTTTTTATGTAACAAAAAGACGGTGAAAAGTTAGTATAAGGGATATCGATAAAGAGATGAATTGAATTTTCTGTTACTATCAAGCGGAATGCATTGATATTTTTTGATTTTTAGTATATACTATGTATATACTAAATAGTGAGGAGGTTTCAATATGCAAGCACAAGTAAAAGAATGGGGAAATAGTCAAGGAATCAGATTACCAAAGGAAGTATTGAAAAGTGCAGGAATTGCTTTGAATGAAATTTTGGATGTCACAGTATCAAATGGTGTAATTACTTTAACGAAACCATTTCGTCATAAGACTTTGGAAGAGAGAGCTGCTGAATTTGATGGAAAATTAATGCTTGATGGCGAATATGATTGGGGTGAGCCTGTCGGAAGAGAGGTATGGTAATGGAATTTTTACATCAAGGAGATATTCTTAAAATTGAAAAAATAAAGCATCCTGTATTGGTGGTTAGTAAGGATTTTTTTAATACGAGTGGTGAAATCATCGGATGTCCGATTATTAGAGATTCTACTCCCGGTCCACTTCATATATGGATGGTGACGGAAGAGAACGAAGGTTATATACAATGTGAAAAACTTGCATTGTTGGATTTGTCGATTCGCGGTTACAAGAAAGTGGATAGATTGCCGGTTTCAGAAATGATTAATGTATCTGATGCTATTCAGGGGATTTTTGAATACATTTGAAAAGAAGTCTAATAAGAGACTACCTTGAATTTGGTAGGAAGAATAGCGAATTGTGAATTAACCATAACCAACGGGGAAGTCCGGATTATGTTCGAATCCATGGTGCAGGGCTGGTTTGAGTTATGGCTGGATTATCAAGACGAAACAGGCTATTTCAAAGATTATGTGTATGAATAAAAGTCAATGGAGTAATTGCATTAGGTGGATATAATTTGGTTGTCTTTTGCTTATAATATTTGTATAATAAAGTAAGATAATAAGTAAGATAATAAGTAAGATAAAGGAGGCGGTTGGATGAGCGAATATACGCCACCATTTCAGATAACCAATGAAATATTATCTCTTGTAGCTTCTATTTCTGAAAAGATTGGCAGGATATCTACAGTCAGTAATTTAGAGTCAAAACCACATCTTAGAAGAAATAACAGAATAAAGTCTATCCATTCATCTTTGAAGATTGAAGCAAATTCACTTTCACTTGGTCAGGTAAGAGATGTGATTAATGGCAAGCTGGTACTTGGAGAACAAAAGGAAATACAAGAAGTAAAGAATGCCTATGTGGCTTATGAAAAGATGGAAACCATTGACCCATATAGTATTAAATCATTAAAAGAACTTCATGGAATTATGACGAAGTATGTGGTGGAAGAATCTGGAGAATTTAGAAAAGGAGAAGAAGGTGTATTCAATGGAAATGAATGCATTTTTATATGCCCTCCTGCAAGGTTTATACCAAGACAAATGGAAGACCTTTTTCAGTGGATGAAGAAAGCTAAAAAATGTGTACACCCACTTATCATAAGTAGCGTGTTCCACTATGAATTTGTATTTATACACCCGTTTTCTGACGGCAACGGAAGAATGGCACGACTATGGCATACAGCGATTTTGTCACAGTGGAAACCGATATTTGAATACATTCCGATAGAGAGTCAGATTGAGAAATTTCAGGACGATTATTATGATGCTATTGCAAAATGCCATGTACAGGGAGAATCTACAATATTTATAGAATTTATGCTCTCCCAGATAAATAAAATCTTAGATGAAATTGAGGGACAGATGGCGGATGGCTCCGAATATATGACAGAATATCTTAAGAGAATGCTTGATGTGATGGAATATGATGTGCCGTATACATCTTCTGCAATTATGGAATTACTTGGTCTAAAATCAAAAGAAACGTTTCGTAAAAATTATATGAACCCTGCGTTAAAACATAATCTTGTGAAGATGACTCTTCCTGATAAGCCTAATAGCAAAAATCAAAGATATGTAAAATTTTAGCCGAGATGGTTCACGACCTTAATGATAGAAAGATGTCATGAAAGTTGATATTTTCTCTACACAAAGAAATCAGAAACATTACTTTTACATCATCTTTGTGACATTTTCCCACGATTAAATTCGTGGGATTTTTTGTTAGAATAGAGTTGTATTTTGGACTAACTGTCCCATAGAGAACCGTTGCATTTTAAAAGGAAATCCGTTATACTAACGATAATAAATAAGTGGGATTTGGAAAGGGTGTGAGCAAATATGACGGATACGAAAAAGACAGAAAATGCAACCAATACAGTGAATATTGAAAATATAAAAAAGAAAGAGAATAAGATAAATATTGCGAATATGACCCATACCGTAGGAATCGGAATACAGGATTTTTTGAAATTACGAGAGAATCATAATTTTTACATTGATAAAACTTCATTTATCAAGGAATGGTGGGAAAGTGGTGATGATGTTACCTTAATTACCCGCCCTCGTCGGTTCGGAAAAACGTTAAATATGTCCATGGTAGAAGAATTTTTCTCCGTGGATTATGCAGGAAGAGGAGATTTGTTCGAAGGACTTTCCATCTGGGAAGAAGAAAAGTATCAAAACCTTCAAGGAACCTATCCCGTGATTAGTCTTTCTTTTGCAGGAGTAAAAGAAACCGATTTTGAATCTACAAAGAGGCGAATCATAGAATTACTGATGTTTCAGTTTGAAAAATATTCTTTTGTAATAGAAAGTAATAAATTGTCTGGGAATGAAAAGGAATACATGAGTCGGATGGCAAGGAACATGGATGCATTTGAAGCGGGTTCATCATTGCATCGTTTATCCGATTATCTGTGTCGTTATTATGGGAAAAAGGTCATTATTTTACTTGATGAATATGATACTCCGATGCAGGAAGCTTATGTTTACGGCTATTGGGATGAGATGGTAGCGTTTATCAGAAATTTCTTTAATTCTACTTTTAAGACCAACCCTTATTTGGAGAGGGCGATTATGACCGGAATCACAAGAGTTTCAAAAGAATCCGTTTTTTCGGATTTAAATAATTTAAAAGTAGTTACCACAACTTCTAATGAATATGCCACCTCATTTGGTTTCACGGAAGAAGAAGTATTTGCAGCATTGGATACTTGTGGATTTGGGGAAGAAAAAGAAAAAGTCAAGGAATGGTATGACGGATTTGTATTTGGAAAGAACAGGGATATCTATAATCCGTGGTCTATCATTAACTTTCTGGATACCGGAGAATATACCACTTACTGGGCAAATACAAGCTCCAACAGTCTGGTAGGCAAACTAATCCGGGAAGGCAGCAGTCAGGTAAAAACCGGATTTGAGGCATTGCTCCGGGGCGAAAGTATTATTTGTCCTATTGATGAGCAGATTGTATATAACCAGTTAAATGGCAGTAAGGCAGCCATCTGGAGTCTGCTTGTAGCAAGTGGCTATCTGAAAATTCTGGCTTATGAAGACATGGGCAAGGTAGGAAGAAGAGCGAATTATGAATTAACCATAACCAACGGGGAAGTCCGGATTATGTTCGAATCCATGGTGCAGGGCTGGTTTGATGAATCGGAAGAAGAGTACAATTATTTTCTTAAGGCACTGCTTTTAGGCGATTTAAAAGCAATGAATCATTATATGCAGAGGCTGACCATCACGATGTTCAGTTATTTTGATACCGGAAAAGGAAAATTCGGAGATGAACCGGAACGGTTTTACCATGGCTTTGTACTTGGTCTTTTAGTGGATTTAGGAAGGGACTATATCGTAACTTCCAACAGGGAAAGCGGTTTTGGAAGATATGATGTGGTAATAGAACCAAAAGATAAAACCAAGGATGCCTTTGTTTTGGAATTTAAAGTCAGGGACTTAGAGGATGAGAAAAGTTTGTCCGAAACAGTGGAAAAAGCCCTTGCCCAGATAGAAGAAAAACAATATGAAACAGACCTGATTGCCAGGGGCATTCCAAAAGAAAAGATACGAAAATACGGATTCGCCTTTGAAGGGAAGAATGTATTAATTGGCGTATAGATAAAAATATAACAGTTTTATAAAAATCCTACATTGGAAGACAGAGGAAGAAGGAACTTTGGGCTGTTGCCAAAGTGGGATTTTTGAGAATGTTATTAATATGGTTAAGAGAGAAGACTGTTCTTTTGATGAAATTGTCTGTCGTATTACTACAAAAGGTGGAACTACTGAGGCTGGAATGAAGAATTTAAATCAGGAGTTGATTACAGAGAACCTTGAAATATGTATGAAAAAGTCTTATGAAAAAACAAATAACATTATGTAATCATTTAGGTCTATGGCTACTTTGAAAATAACTGGAACAACAAGTTTGTTGAGAATATTGATTATTGCATCGATTCTATTTGCTCCTGCACATATATTGATTTCATATAAGAATGCAAAGAGTTAGATGAATTTGATGGAGGGAAAATACAATGCTGGCATATTGTAGAAAAACACATTCTATTGCAGCCAAAGACTTAAGCCATATAAGAGAATATACAAAAGAAGATTTGATGAAGCCGGAAGAGATTGAGCTAAATTATAGGTGTATTTACAGGTATGATATACATATAACAAAATCCGGATGGGAGTTTTTAATAGAATATTATGGATACGAAGGATTGTATGAAATAGATAAAAGGTGTAATTGTTGGTTTAGTTCTGGATTTCTTAGAGACGGAGGCAATAATAGCCTGGAAGAATATATAAAATGGATAAACGGTAGAATTAAATGTTATCCTGATGTTCCTGATTTTGTTTACAAGGATGATAGACCGAAAAATATTGCAAAAACTCTTTTACAGGTGAAAGACGTGGAAGAAGTAGCAGAATTGTTTGAGATGTCAGTTGAATGCGTGTTGGAACTGGATAGGGAATTGAAAGAAGAACGTGCAGAGTATGAGAAAGAACAAAGAAAAAAACTGGTACCGTCTTATTTGAGGGCAGGTAAGACCATAGAAGAAATAGCAGAAGAATTAGATATAGCTATTGATTATGTGCGAGAATTGGATATTAAAATGAAAGAATCTCAGCTAAAGGCTGAAAAAGCGCCAAAAACGGTATATGCTTTGAGAGCAGGGAGAACTGCAGAAGAAGTAGCAAAAGAAATTGAAATGCCACTTGAATTTGTATTGGAAATTGAAAGAAAAATAAAAAAGTAGTGAAAACTTATAAGATTTGTTTAGGATTAAAAAGAAATTGTAAGCACTTGAAACTTTCAGGTTTTACCACTTTTGCATCATTTCTCCATGGATTATGCAGGAAAAATGAATTTGTTGGAAGAATTTTTCGAAAAGTTTATATTGAGAAAAAAGGCGGATCATAGTCCGTCTTTTTCTATTGACAAAAAATAAGTAATGTGTTACCTTATAAAAAGTAATATATTACTTATCTAAGGGTGAAATGAATATAAAAGAAGTTATTAGTAGTGATAAAGTAGATTTTACAGGGATTGAATGATCCTATTTACTAGGATTATTAAGTGTATTTGAACATAATTTAAAGGAGATTCGAGATTATGAGTAAAGGTATGATTCTATACCAATCAAAATATGGAGCAACGAAAAAGTATGCTGATTGGTTACAGGAAGAAACAGGGTATGACTGTGTTGAGACAAAAAATGCTAAAGTTGCAAATCTGCAGAATTATGATGTAATCATTTTGGGTGGAGGTGTTTATGCATCCGGGATTGCAGGACTGCAATTTCTAAAGAAAAACATAGGTCAGTTAGCTGATAAAAAGATTGCCGTATTTGCAGTAGGTGCCTCTCCTTATGATGAGAAAGCCATAATGCAGATAAGAGAGATGCATTTTAAAGATGCACTTAGTAATATTTCTTTGTTCTATTGTCGTGGAGCATGGGATGAAGAGAAAATGAAGTTTGTTGATAAAACACTTTGCAATATGCTAAAGAAAGCAGTTGCGAAACAAAATCCGGATGAACATGAACCTTGGCAAAAAGCGTTAATGTGTGCAGTTGGAAAAAAATGTGATTGGACAGATAAAATTTATTTGGAAGAACTGATAAAATACATCAGAGAAAGTGAAGAAATGCAATGAAAACAAAGCGAGTGATTTTTATAAAATGTCTTTTGACAGGATTGATAAGATAGAGACGGATCGTTGTCCGTCTTTTTCTGTTGACAAAAAATGGGTAGTGTGTTACCTTGTACATAGTAATATATTACCTATCGGAGGATAAGATGAATATTAAAGAAGTTATCAGTAGTGATAAAGTAGATTTTACAGGAATTGAACTATCATATTTTTTACTTGGATTATTAAGTGCATTTGAAAATAGATTCCAGGCATTGGCAGATAATGCAATGAAAGAGGTTAGTTGGAAACAGTTTTTTGCTATTATCTGTATCAATCTGTGTAAGGATGCACCAACTCTAAAAGAACTTGCGGAAATAATGGGCAGTTCTCATCAGAATGTAAAACAGATTTTATTAAAACTGGAAAAGAAAGATTTTGTAAAGATTACAACAGATGAAAATGACAAGCGAAAACAACGTATTGAGCTTACTGAATATTGCAGAGAGTTTTGTGCAAAAAATGAAGGGATGACTATGAACTTTATGAAAAATCTGTTTGCAGATGTTTCACAGGAACAATTACAGGTAACAATACAAACCATTATACAAATGGAAGATAATTTAAAGGAGATTCGGGAATATGAGTAAAGGTATTATTTTATATCAATCAAATATAGAGAAACAAAATAATATGTAAACTGCTTGATGGAAGAAACAGGATATGATGGTATGGAAACGAAAAGACTAAAGTATCACACCTGCAGTAGTATGATGTGGTACAGATATCGATGAATACAAGGAGGAAGCTGAATGAAGGAAACATATAAAGAATTTTTAGCTAGAATTCAATCATTTGAAAAAAGTGAAACTTATTTTGGTAATGATTATTTCAAGGGAAATCCATCTATTGCTCAAAAAGTGGGTAATGACAATCTTTTTCAGGCTTTTTACGGTGACACCATAGTGTTTCATCTTGATGATGCTACAAAGGAAAAATTATCAAATTTCATAGAACAGTTATACCAGACAGCTCCGGAATGTTTTTGTGAAAAACTTGATTCTAATACATTGCATATGACCTTACATGATCTTAGCAATGCCCCTGTCTTGAAGGATGTGGCAGCAGAAGTATTTGAAAATGAGCTGAAAGTTATAGAAAAATCAAAAGAAATAAAAAAATTTCATAAAATTAAAATGAAGACGAAATATATCTTTAATATGGTTGATATCAGTTTGGTTTTAGGTTTGTATCCTACCAATGAGGAGGAGTACAACAAGTTAATGGAACTATATGATATATTTGATGATGTAAAAAAACTGAGTTATCCCCTTACTCCACATATCACATTGGCATACTATAATGTGAATGGATTTGATACAGAAGCTGCCAAAGCGTTGGAAGGTGTTGTATCTAAACTAAATCGTAATGAAATGGAAATTGAATTAGAATTAGATAGGAAGCATTTGTATTATCAAAAATTTAAGAGTATGAATGACTATATTGATGTTATTTCTTTAGGAGAGGTTTAATTAAGAAGGAAGGAACAAGGTGCCTTTGCGAAAGAAATAGATAACGGTCCTGAAAATTGTAAAATTTTATACGGAAAAATTATGAAAATATAATAGAATTTGTCGGCTGGTGTAGAAATTAGTTGACTTTTGTTGTGTAATTTTTGTGTATAATATAATTGACTATTACACAATTAGTGTGTATAATGTTGATATAAGGAAGAACACGAATGAAGCAACGGGAATTGGTTAAAAAACTAGAAGATGGTGGATTTGTTTTCGGGAGGCATGGAAGCAATCATGATGTTTATGTTAGAGGTTCTGAACGTGAGGAAGTTCCGAGACATAAAGAAATCAATGAGAAATTGGCAAAAGCGATATTAAAGAGAAGGGGATTGATTTAATCCCTTATCTCTTTAACTTAATGATAGAATATATAAGTGGAGGTAGATGGAGATGAAAAACGTTTATCCGGTATTTTTTACAAAAGCAGACGGAATGATATTGGTTGAAGTGCCAGATTTGGAAATATTAACGGAAGGGAAAGATATGAATGATGCCATTGATATGGCAAGAGATGCGATTGAATTAAAATGTGTATCAATGGAAGATGCGAAAGAAGAAATTCCTGTTCCATCAAGTTTGAGCGAATTAAATATTTTAGAAGGAACTTTTGCCGCAGAGGGTGAAACGGTTGTATCACTGGTAGATATTGATTCATCTGAATATAGAAGAAAAATAGATACTAAAACAGTCAGACGAAATGTTGCTTTACCAAGCTGGTTAAATTATGAGGCGGAAAAGGCACAAATCAATGTATCAAGAGTTTTACAAGAAGCCTTAATGGCTACTTTGGGAGTGAAGAAAAATTTCTAAATTAAGAAAGTATAACGAGAATATTCGTAAATATTTAGGTATAATGAAAGAGACGGGGTGAAAGAAAAATGAGTTTTACAAACAAGGAAATTTTAAGAATCGCCATGGAACAGTCTGCCATTGATGCAAATTGTGCTGTGGCTGATTTTATGAGCAAGCAGAATGTAGTAGTAATATCAAAAGAAAATAAGAATGCAAGGAAATATTTAAAACTGCCATTGCCATGTAACCTGATTTCCTATGGAAATAACATTGTAGCATCTGTGCAGGAAGAGTACAGGGCGATGGTAATGTCTTATATTAACCGATACTCGGTGGAACATTGTTTTGAAACTCCCAATATGCACGTTTTAAATGATGCATTGCAAAAAGAAAAAATTCGAATTTGTTTTATGGCAGAATATTTTCTTCCGGATTTGGATTGTTTACGGGAATTAGAATGTGGGTATGAACTTAAAGTTTTGTATCAAGAGGATTTTTCCACATTATATAAGGAAGAATGGAGCAATGCACTTTGTGAAAAGCGTAAGGAATTAGATGTCTTAGGCGTTGGAGCGTATGATGATGGAGTGCTTGTGGGATTAGCAGCTTGTTCCGCAGATTGTGATACCATGTGGCAAATAGGGGTAGATGTGTTACCAGAATATCGAAGAAAGGGTATTGCCTCTGCATTGACAAGCCGTTTGGCTTTGGAAATATTAAAAGAAGGAAAAGTTCCGTTTTATTGTGCAGCGTGGTCTAACTTGAAATCTGTAAGAAATGCAATCAAAAGTGGTTTCAGACCAGCCTGGGTTGAAATGACAGCCAAGGAATGGGAAGTAGTGGATGAGATGAGTGGGGAGATAAAATAATAAATTAAAACATATTATTGTTTATGAATTATCAGGGTATAGTGAACAAGGGAGTAAAATCGTACAAATTTTACTTCCTTTTTTGTGTCAGGTTATGCGATTAACTTATTGCCTTTACCACAGTCTGTGATATTATATAACTATAGAATGAATCGTATTATTAAGAGAGTAGACTCTGAAGTATCATGATTATCATAAATTATAGTATTATCCTTCGTTTGGAAGTTATGATTTGTGAACATGTAGCAGAGGAATAAAGTTATGCTCGGATTTGAACAGCAACTTCGGGATGATTAAGAATATTGAATTTATGGAGGTAAACTGTGAGGATAGACCATGTTGCAATGTATGTCAATGATTTAGAGAAAGCAAAAGAATTTTTTGTTCAGTATTTCGGAGCCGTGCCAAATGACGGTTATCATAATAAGACTACGGATTTTCGCTCTTATTTTTTGTCCTTTGATGATGGGGCAAGGCTGGAAATTATGAACCGGCCGCAGATGCAGGATGAGGAGAAAACGCTAATAAGAACCGGCTTTATTCATATTGCGTTTAGTCTTGGAAGTAAAGAAGTGGTAGATGAACTCACACAAAAATTGAAAAAAGACGGATATGAGATTGTAAGTGGGCCAAGGGTGACTGGAGATGGCTATTATGAAAGCTGTATCATAGATATGGAAGGCAATCAAATTGAAATCACAGTATGAAAATGTAAGTATGAGTAATTGCGAAATTTTCAAAAATTTATCTTAAGTGATTCAAAAGAAACACTTTCAAATAAAATATTATAGTTTCGCAATTACCTAAAGTATAAGCAATCTAAAAGGAGGCAGACATGACAAGTATTTATCTTGTAAGACACGCAAAACCAAATCATTGCTGGGAGGATGACAGAACAAGACCTTTATCAGAGGAAGGAGTGGCGGATAGTGAACAAGTAGTAAAAAAACTTCAGGATATATCCTTTGATTACGCTGTTTCCAGTCCATATCTTAGAAGTGTGGATACCATCAAAGAATGTGCAAAAAATCACAATCTTGAAATACATATGGATGAAAGATTAAGAGAGCGTGAAAAGGGAGCAGAAGGGAATAATTTTATCATGTTTCGGAAGCGTTGGGGTGATTTTGATTACCATGAAAAGGGTGGAGAGTCATTAAGAATGGTGCAGGATAGAAATATGGAAGCTATTATGGAATTGCTGGAATATCATGAAGGGGAAAACATACTGGTAGGAACCCATGGAACTGCACTGAGTACCATTTTAAATTACTTCAATCCGACTTTTTTATGTGATGATTTTTTAAGAATCATTGATTTTATGCCATATATCATAAGATTAGATTTCAATGAAAAACAGTGCATAGGAAAAGAGGAGTTATTGATTATTGAAAAGGAATATAAAGGGAAACATTAACCTAAATGGGGTTGGAAATTTGTATGATTTTTTTATTAAGATGAATGATTTTTGTAGTGCAAGGTAACAATATGGATTTCATAAATTGAGGTTAAACATGACAGAGAGCAGAGTGACGATAAAAGACATAGCAGAAGAATTGGGTGTTAGTACTGCAACGGTTTCCAATGTGATTCATGGCAAAACCAAGAAGATTTCACAAAAGACCGTGGCGAAGGTTCAGGAAAAAATAGAGGAAAGTGGTTATCTTCCGAACATGGCAGCGGTATTACTGGCACAAAATACTTCTAAAATTGTCTGTATTGTGTTATCAAATGACGCAAAATATGAAAATAAGATGATAGAGGACCCTTTTGTAAGTGGAATGTTAAATTATCTTTCTAAAGAATTAGCGAAACATGATTATTTTGTTATGTTAAAAGAAGAATCGGATGTGAAGGAAATTGTCCGTTATGCCTCTATGTGGAATATGGCAGGTTTGGTGCTGATTGGTTTTTGTACCATGGATTACGAGAAACTCCGTAGCAATATGCATATTCCTTTTGTTGTGGTGGACTCCTATCAAAAAGACGTGCATAAATACTCTGATGTTGGAATTGATAATATCCAAGGCGGTTTTTTGGCAGGTTCCTATTTGACAAAAATGGGGCATGAGAACATTATGTTTTTATCAGACAATGATGAAGACTGTGACCATGACCGCTACGTTGGACTTACCAATGCATTAAAAGCCGCAAATCTTCCCTTTGATAAAAAAGATTTCAAAATGCTCAGTCCTTATAAAGAAGAAAGAGTTAAGATATATGAGAAGCTGTATTTAGAAATGAACCGATATACGGCAGCATTTGCGGCATCGGATATGTATGCCATAGAGTTTATGAATTTTTTACAGGAAAAGGGAGTTAGTATTCCAAAGGATTTTTCCATTATAGGATTTGATGATATCCCATTGGCATCCATGGTTTACCCGCCTCTTACCACGGTTTCGCAGGATTTGGAACGTCGTTCGAAAGTTGCGGTGGAATTACTGCTAGAACTAATCAATGGAGAATCGGAAGGCAGGATGGTATTATTGCCTGTGGAAGTGGTGGAACGAGGAAGTGTTAGACATTTGCGCAACTAAAGCCTAATAAAAAGGAAACAAAAAGGAGTTAAAATATTATGAAAGATATTAAATGTATTTATGCTAAAGAGATTAGTGTGAACAATATAATAGAAGTGGAGAAGCAGGTTAATTATAAGTTCCCGGAAGAATTTGTTCATTTTATTATAAAAAATAGTGGTGGTTATCCAATGTGTAATCGTATTGATATTGAGGAAGATACGGAGAGTGTTAATAATTTTTTGGATTTTTCAGAAGAAGGGAATAATTATATAGTAAAAACATATTCTCGCAATAAAGGGCTGCAAGTACAGGACTGTATTCCTTTTGCAAGAGACGCCGGGTCAAATTACTATTGCTTTGATAGAAATGATAATAGTATTCTTTTTTGGGATCATGAAGAATGCAATGAAGAAAATGGACCATTTTGTGTATGTGATACTTTTGAAGAATTCATTGAAAGTCTCTATGAAGAAGAAAATGAGATGTTATAGAGCTATCAAGAATGTTGTTTAGTGTATTAGTGAATACCTTGTCATTCAAAATAAATTATGCTACATTGGCTTGAAGTAAACAGTATATATAATCAAAATCACAAAATTTAATGTTTAATATAATTGACAAAATGAATTCATGTGTTTATTATATTAAACATCAGAGGTGGAAAGTATGAGCAAAAGATCAGTGGTAATTATGCCGGATACACAAAAAATTTTAGAAAATATGGGTCAACAAATAAAGATGGCAAGATTACGTCGAAATCTTTCTACAGAGTTGGTGGCAGAAAGAGCCGGTATTAGCAGAGCCACACTGTGGGCAGTGGAAAAAGGTACTCCATCAGTAGCGATAGGGACATATGCAGCAGTGTTGCATGCGTTGGGGGGTATGGATAAGGACTTAGAGTTAGTGGCTCAAGATGATGAGTTTGGAAGAAGAATACAGGATATGAATTTGGTAACTCCAAAACGAGCAAAAAGGAAGTAAGCATTAGATGGGTAATATAAATGAAATTTATGTATACGAGAATTGGAAATCTGAAACACCATCGTTAATTGGAACATTGTATGTAGATGGTGGCAGAGGAAAACAGATAGTATCTTTTGAATATGATGATGAATGGTTAAATGATTTAACGAATAATGTGAGTTTGGATCCGGATTTGAGAATGTTTAAGGGACGTCAGTATACACCAGCAGATAAAATGATGTTTGGTGTGTTTGAAGATTCGTGTCCGGATAGATGGGGACGTCTCTTGATGAAAAGGAGAGAGGCAATCACTGCCAAAAGGGAAAAAAGAAAGCCGAGAACCTTAGCAGAGATAGATTTTTTGATAGGTGTCTATGATGAGACTAGAATGGGAGGATTACGATTCTCTACATCAAAAGGTGGTGTTTTTTTGTCTGATGATAAAGAATTAGCAACACCTCCTTGGACAACACTTCGTAAGTTGGAGTCCGCTTCCTTGGCATTTGAAAAGAATGATGATGGCATGGAAGAAAAGTGGTTAAAGCAGTTGGTTGCACCGGGTTCTTCTTTGGGAGGAGCCAGACCAAAGGCTTCTGTTCTTGCACCGGATGGAGCTCTGTGGATTGCAAAATTCCCATCAAAGCATGATGACATAAATGTAGGGGCATGGGAGATGGTTGTTCATGATTTGGCAGTGATGTGCAATCTAAATGTACCAGAGGCTAAACTAGAGAATTTTTCAAAGTCAGGAAGCACATTCTTGACCAAAAGATTTGACAGGGTGGATAATAAAAGAATTCATTTTGCATCAGCAATGACATTGTTGGGAAAGAAAGATGGTGCGAACGCAATGGAGGGTTCAAGTTATATGGAGATTGCATCTATCATAAAAACAAATAGTGCTTCTCCCCAAAAAGATTTGTTTGAACTGTGGTGCAGAATTGTATTTAATATGGCAGTTTCCAATACAGATGATCATTTGAGAAATCATGGATTTATTATGGTGGAAAATGGATGGAGTTTGTCTCCGTTATATGATGTCAATCCTAATATTTATGGAGATACATTATCACTTAATGTGGATTCAGACAATAATCTGATTGACTTTAATCTGGCATTGTCTGTCGCTAAAATGTATGGCTTGACAGATGCACAGGCGTCAGAAAAATTGAAGGAAATAAAGCATATTGTGGAAAATAACTGGAGAAGAATTGCACAGCAGTACGGACTTGGAAGAAGTGAAATTGAAGACATGGCACCAGCATTTGATATGGAATATAAGTCATAGATGGCGAAGAATATAAAATTATGAGGCTAAGAGGAAGTGTAATTGAAAGGAGAAGCTTATGAAAGATAAATTTTTAGATATTATGAAAAGCAATACAGGATATGTAGCAAAACATAATGATTACATGAAAGATATACAGATGAAAGCAAAGAAACTAACCTATGAGTTTAATAATACTGCTCCAGATGATACAGAAGGAAGAAAAAAGATATTAAAAAAATTATTTGAAGATGAAAATCTGAATATCTGGCTGGAGCCTCCATTTCATTGCGATTATGGTTTTAACATACATTTTGGAGGGTTTGCACTGATTAATTACAACTGTTCCATTTTAGATACATCCCCTGTATATATTGGCGAGAATACCTTCCTTGCACCGGGAGTCTGTATTGCCTGTGCAGGACACGGGATTCATCCGGAAGAAAGAATCGTAAATACTTCAAAACCAATCTATATCGGTAAAAACGTGTGGATAGGAGCAAATTCCACGATTCTTGCAGGTGTGCATATAGGCGATGGAAGTATCATAGGGGCAGGAAGTGTTGTCACAACGGATATACCTGAGAACGTAATTGCGGTTGGAGTGCCATGTAAAGTACTTCGTAACATCACTGAGGAAGACAGGATGAATCTGAAGGAAGAGATTGAAATGCAATGATGCGAATCATACGTTTAAGTTTTTGTGTGTTATGATACATTGTTACTGTACACTCGTACCTCGTGAACAGTAACGATTCGCAGGCTCATTTAAAGTTTTGCTTTGCAAAAGGAGCCTGCGAACACCTGAATCATGTTCTTACGCACCAAAACAGTAAATGTTTTGGTGCTGTGTGTACAGTAACGATACATTCTTTTGTCCTTTCTAAATTAATAGTTGTCCTTGAAAATTTAAAAAGAGAGTGATAATACCGCAGCATTATCAACTCTCTTTTCATGACTAATTTTTCTGTTGTTCGCCAACGGCTGGCACATTCGTCCAGCAAGACTTCAGGTTTTTCTGTTGCCTTGATATATATTTTTTAGTTACATTTCCTTCTATCATCTAAAATTTTCCATTCTATTCATTCGAATTATTTTTCCTAATTTAAAGATTTTTTAAACTTTGCCATGTTACCATATCTATAATAAAGACATGGTTGCAGGTATCTGCAACACATAAAACCATGAAAACATATGCAGAAAAAACAGGTAAAGAGGAAAAAATGATGTTTTTTAAAATGTTAAAAAAAGACTTAAAAAAGAAAAAAGGCTTAAATGTAATTCTATTTATCTTTATGACAGTAGCCTCCATATTGGTGGTGGCCAGTGCCATACAGGTATATGCCCACCTTGCCGGAAAGGGAAGAACTTTCGAGCTTTGTAATTCTTCCGATTTGGTGCTTGTGAATCAATCCAGTGTCCGGGATAGAGAAAAGGATGAGAAAAAAATCTTAGAATGGCTTAATAGCAAAAGCGAAGTGGAAAAGATATCCACTGGTGAGATGATTTCATTCGTCAGTACAAATATTGATTTTGAGCATTATGAAGAAGACTTGAATGCTTCCTTTTTTGAACTTTCTCATTTCGTAACGAAACAAAGTTTTGAACAGAATCTGACCTATGATTTGGAGGACAATCCATTTTATGTGGAGAATGGATGTATTGCAATTCCTCAGAACATAAAAGATATGACGGGAGTATCCATCGGAGATAAAGTAAGACTTACCACACAGATGGGTTATACCTATGAATTTACCGTCAGTCAATTCTTTAAAGATCCGATGCCTTTGGCATACCAGCGGTATCTTTTATCGGATGCGGATTATGAAGTGATAAGTAAGCAGTCACCAATCAAATCAGATACTTTTGAATTGAAGCTAACAGAGGGAACAGAGCCGTTTTTATTCCTATCTGATTATGCCAAGCAGAATATGGGCATTTTGAATACTTTTGCGGTGCAGGAGAATCAGTCCGATGAGAGTTATATTATTATGTATGTGGTATCTGTATTTATGGTGATGTTAAGTATATTTATGATTCTGATTATTTTCATGACCATCCGATTCACCATGATTTCTGCCATGAAAGAGGAAGAAAAGGAAATCGGTATGATGAAAGCAATCGGGGTGGATTCCTTTGGATTCCGATGGCTCTTTGCGGCGAAATATATTGCATTTTCCATAATTGGTGGAATCATTGGTATTTTTGCAGGGATTCCTGTTGCAAAGATGTTGCTTACGATGTTCAGTAAGAATACCATTTTTCCGGATGTGAAAGTCATTGTAGGGATTGGAATTATGGCAGTGGCAGGCATTGTTGGAATTATGATTTTCTTTACCATGTTTGTGATGCGCCGGATGAAAAAAATATCAGTGATGGATGCCATTCATGGGGAAAACCGGGGAGAAAGGTTTTCTAAGACTTCCAGTTTGTACTTACATAAACGTAAGAAAATGCCGATTCCTTTCTATTTGGCAGTATCCGATGTGCTAAACAGGCTAAAACGTTATATTTTCCTGATGGTTGCGTATATTCTTGGAATTACAGTGATTCTATGTACGGTGCATCTGAAAAACTCAGTCATATCAGAAGAATTTTTGAAATATCAGCTGGGATTAAAGGTTGATTTTTATATTGACTTTTCGGATGAGCAGCTAAAAGAATATCTTAGTAAAACCGGAAGCGAAATTGGTATGCTGGATTTGATTAATGAAGAATTGGAAGGTGCAGGTATTCCAGCTAAAATCCATTATGATATGCTGACCAATGGTAAAACAACCATGTCAGACGGGGAAGAAAGAGACATTTTTATGTTGTTTGGAGATGTGGATACAGGGGAATTTACCTATCAGGAAGGTGGAACCGCTCCAGAACTTAAAAATGAAATTGCCCTTAGTTATTTTACGGCAAAGGAAAAGGGACTAAAGGTGGGAGATAAGATTACCATTACCTATTATGAGCTAGGCGAAGATAACGTCAGCATGAAAAAGGTAAAGGGGGAATTTATCATTACCGGATTCTTTGACTATATGGAGCAGGGAAGTACCACTGCAATTATGGGAAATGAATTTGAAAATGGTTATGATATGGGATATTTCATTATCAAAGAAGAAATCGATGCCCCTAAAGCCCAAAAAGATAAGTATGTGGAAGAAATCCGAGACTTATACGGAGCAGAATCGGTAAAGACCATAGAGGAATATTTAGAGTATTATATGGCTGATTACAATGGAATTTTAACCCTGCTTGAATATGTGTTATCCACCATTATCATTTTGATATTGGTTCTGATTACCAGCCTTTATTCCAGTGTATTACTGGAAGAAGAGATACCATCCATTGCTATGTTAAAAAGTCTGGGATTTGAGAATAACAGCGTGAAAGCCTGGCAATTGCTACGAATGGGAATTCTTTTGGTGATTTCTATTGTGGCAGGCAATATTTTAGTAAATACTGCCGGACAATTACTGGTAACTCAGTTGTTTGGTTTTCTGGGACTGACCGGATTTACCTTTATCATTGAACCGATATCCACCTATATCATAGTACCATTACTGGTTTTTGTGGTAGTTCTGGTGACGATGTTAATCCGGCTTAAGAGCATAAAAAATATAGAGATATGGAAAATCCGGGAAGAGTAATGGATGTTTTGATAAGCAATACAATGATTCAAAGGAAATCGACGATTTGAAATCAATAGAAATAGCTGGAAAAATGAGCGAACATGATAGAAGTGGAGGTTTGAAACAGATGAATACGGTATTATCAGTAAAAGATTTATGCAAAACATATATCGTAAATCAATACAGCAACAATGTATTACAGAATGTAAATTTTAAGATGAACAAAGGCGAGTTTGTATCCATTATGGGGCCTAGTGGAAGTGGAAAATCCACCCTGTTATATACCGTCAGTGGTATGGATAAAATGACATCGGGAGAGGTTCGCTTTAACGGGAAAAATATAGAGAACATGAATGAAAAACAGCTATCCAGACTTCGTCTTACGGAGATGGGATTTGTATTTCAGCAAATGTATATGATGAAAAAACTATGTATTCTGGATAACATTGTCCTTCCCGGATATCAGGCCGGGCTTGTAACAAGGGATGAAGTGAATAAAAGGGCAGAAACACTTATGCGCCGTCTTAATTTAATCGATATCGCAGAACGGGATATTACAGAGGTTTCCGGAGGACAGTTACAACGTGCCTGCCTTTGCAGAGCCTTAATTAACCGCCCGGAAGTAATATTTGCAGATGAGCCTACCGGGGCTTTAAATTCAAAGGCTGCCAATGATGTTATGGAAGAACTGGTAGCAGCGAATCAGGAAGGCACCAGCATCCTTATGGTAACCCATAGTGAAAAGGTTGCGGCTCAAAGTGACAGGATTATTTATCTCGTGGATGGCAATATTCAAGGAGAGATACAGCTTGGAAAACGAAAGGACAGACAGGAGTCAGAAAAAAGAGAACGTACCTTAAAGAACTGGCTTATGGCTCAGGGATGGTAGAAGAGAAAACAAGGATTGATATTTTGGCGAAAGGAAAAGTGAAAATATGGGGAATGAAGGAAAGGAAACGATATATTCTACGGAGAAAAGGAATAAGAGTCATGTTGTTGACGATAAGAAAACGGGATTAACCAAAGAAGGTAAGGTATTTTTAACCCTAATTGTTTTTGTTATGATGTTTTGGTTGGCAGCGTTTGCGGGTCAAAGAATTGGTGAGGATTTAGGAACATTTATTTACAATATATCTCACTAAGCTTAGTTTGTTAGAGAGACAAATTTCCAGGAAAGGATTCAAGTCGTATATGAAGAAAGAAAAAGGGAAAAAGAGGAAAGGCTACATTAGAACATGGATTTTGGCAGCAGGTATTTGCACGTTTTTGACTGCCTGCAGCGGCAATCCGGAACGTTATGATACTTATGAAGTCCCGAAACAGGGCAAAAGTGATATCAAACCAGTCAGTTCTTTTTATATGGAAGGAAGCTATGAGGGGATAGCTCCTAAGCTTCAGGAAACCTTGGAGACATTTACCTCCGGGGATGGGTTATGTGTCATAGAGAAAAAAGAAGATTATTATGATGTTACTTTATATTATGAAAACGGAAGTTATGAAGCAGTGGGGGCAGCCTATGCTAAAACCATTCTGATGGCATATCCGGAATATGGTGCAGTGATGGAGCCTTATTTATATGAAAATATAAAACTGGCATTTCCAAATCTACAGGGGGATTATACACCGGTACTAGACAGGCTGAATACATTAAAAGCTTCTTTGCCGGAAGAATATCAAAAGGAAATGGAACATTTTGCAAAAGCCATTTCCAATGGGGAACAAGGCTTTGTGGAAAATGGGAAGTTTAGCTATGAGGAAGCCATGCTTGCCCAGATGATTCCGGATGCCCTTCGGGGAACTTCCTGCAGTGCCATGTCTGTCTGGGGAGAAAAAAGTGCCACAGGAGAAACCATCACTGCCAGAATTTTGGAATGGGATTTGGGTAGTGAAAATCAGATGTGTAATGTTCACTGCGTGGTACATATGAAAAATGGAGAAAAATCCATTACCGGTATTTCTGTATTGGGACTTTTGGATGTTTTAACTGCGGTCAATGATGATGGAGTATTTATGGGGATATTGGATGTTGGAAGCGGTGGAGAGTATGTTTATGAAGGAAAAACCTGCTATACCTATGATATTCGATATGCCTTAGAAAATTTGGACAATGCGAAAGACGTGGGAAATTATCTGATTGCAAACAGTAAAAACTATACATGGTCCCATAATCTGATTCTTACGGATAAGGACAATTCTTACTGTGTGGAAAACTGTGTAGTGGAAGGAGAAGGAATTTCTTTATTAAGGGACACCTCCACTAAACTTCATGGCAATCTGGTATGGGATAACCCTGACAGTCTTTGTGTGGTAAATTCCTTTGCAGCAGCCGAAAATGCAGACAATTTAACCGGAAATCAGGAAAATCTGGTAAGATGGTTAAAATACAATGAATGGATTGGCAAGAAAGATAACATATCCGTTACCGATGTGAAAGATATGCTGACCTGCGAGAAGGTAGACAGTACTGTTGTAAATGTTCATTCTGAAACAGTGTTTCACATGGTGATTCTTGATTACGCCACAGGAAAGATTCAGGTAGCATTTACAGGGACGGAAGGTGTGGAAGATAAGCCGGAATTTGTGGATGTAGGGGAATATTAAAAAGCAATGTTATGAATCATGGTATGAAATTTTAGTGAGTATAAATTGTATTTCCGGCTATGGAATGTTATACTATTTATGATGTTTATGAATTGCCAAAACCTTTGTATTTTGGTAATTCTGGTAGAGAAAACAACACGTTTCAGGGGGAATGCGAATGACGGATATACTTATGATAGAAGACAATCAGGAATTAGGAACCCTGATTCGTGATTTTCTTAAAACTGAGGGTTTTTGTGTAGAATGGAATCAGAGTGCTCAAGAGGGTTTAAGGTTTCTGGAAAAAGAAGGCTGTAAACTGGTACTTCTTGACATTATGCTTCCTGGCATGGATGGATATGAGACCTGCAGTCTGATTCGAAGCAAAGCCAATACCCCGGTTCTTATGATGAGTGCAAAAAACGATGATAGGAGTAAACTGTTGGGTTATGAGATTGGGGCAGATGATTATATCGAAAAGCCATTTTCCATTCCCGTGCTGGTGGCAAAGATAAAAGCATTGATGCGACGTAGCTATGAGCCAAAAGAAGAAAGGAAGCTCCTGTCCGAATGTGGAATTACGCTGGATTATGCAGCCAGAACCGTAACACAGGATGGACGAAAAATTGATATAAAAGGCAAAGAATTCGATGTTTTATACTATCTCATGAAACATGCAGGAGAGGTAGTGGATAAGAATGTATTATTTAATGAAATATGGGGTTCTGATTGTTATAGCGAGCCTGCAACCTTGAATGTCCATATCCGCTGGTTACGGGAGAAGCTTGAGAAAGACCCGAAAAATCCGGAACTGATACAGACGGTCTGGAAGGTTGGGTATAAATTTGGAGGTTCATAAATGAACAGTGTTAGGAAACTATTTGCTTTTGTTACCATAGGATTTGTTCTGCTTTTGGTTGCTTTTAATGTGATGTACGAAAAGGTGGTAATGAACCAGCATACGAAACGGTATGTTGCCATGAACCGTATTACGGATGCCATGAAAGAAGAATTGTGGCAGGATGAATATGCCGATGCGTTTAAAATATGGGAAGAAAAGCGAAATGCCTGGGTAATAGAATATGGAAAAGAAAATGTTCCGGATTCTATGGTATTTCTTCCACTAAATTCATTAGAAGACAGAACATTTTCTGCCATAGAAACTAGCCGGCAATCTTATATCTGGAATATTTACGCAGAAGAAGGCAGTCTGATTGGGTTTGTAGAGTATAAGTATGAAGATGATTTTATAGCAGGAAGCCGCAGGATAATAAATGCGGTTTTGATTACCTGCTTTTTTTTCGTGGCAGCATTTTTGGGGGTTGTGGACAGGAAAATTTTAAAACCCTTTCAAAGTTTTAGCGACTATCCGGAAAAACTATCCAAGGGCATTACCAATGAAACACTTCCGGAAACGAAAAACCGGCATTTTGGAAAGTTTATATGGGGCATGAACATGTTAAATGATACTTTGGAAAGCAATCAAAAGAAAGTTCAGAAACTGGAATATGAAAGACAAACCCTGCTTACCTCCATTGCCCACGGTGTAAAAACTCCGGTTGCCAATATCAAACTATATGCCAATGCCATAGAAACCGGATTATATCAGGAGTCAAAGAATATAAATCCAAAGGATGCAGAAATTGCGAGAAAAATAGAGAAAAATGCCACGGACATTGAAACACTGGTATCTTCAATGCTGGAAACTGTCTCCACATCCTTATGCGAGTATGAACCAAAGATACAGGAGTTTTACTTAAAGGAACTGGCAGAACAAATAGAGCAGGAATACGCAAACCGGATGAGGGTGAAACGGATTACCTATCAGATAGAATGTATTGGAAATCCTTTGGTAAATAGTGATAAAGACGGACTGTTTCATATTCTTTCCCAATTCATTGAAAACGCCATAAAATACGGAGATGGGACAGGAATTACCGTATCCATGGAAAAACAGGATGAGGGATATTTTTTCTCAGTGAAGAATAAGGGAAAACTTTTACCGGAACCAGAAATACCATTTATTTTTAAAAGTTTTTGGCGTGGTTCCAATGCAAAAGAGGCAGAGGGAAGTGGCATTGGTTTATTTGTAGCCAAAGAGATGGCAAAACGACTAGATGGCGATATCTATGTAAAACGCTGGGAAGAAACTTCGGAAATGGAGTTTGTGATTTTTATATGTGATTAGGTGTTTGCGAAACTATAATATTTTGTGTGCAAGTGATTCAAAAGAATTAAAACAATGCAGGTACGCTTTCGCTGCGTTCGACTTGTAGCGGTACTAAATTCGCGACAGCCTCTTGCTATTTAAAAAAGATTTTCGTATACTATAAATTACATATAGGAAGAATTAATAAGATACGAAAAACATGAGGGAGTAGTAACAGATAGTTGCGAAACTATGAAAAACATATGTTTTTGCGGGTTCCAAAGTCGTACTTTTTCATGCGGGCATGAAAAGTATGACCTTTTGACCTTGGAATCATAGAATGTTATAATTTTGCAAATGTCTGGAAGTAGTAAGGTAGGGAGGTACTGGTATGGAACAAAATGTAGGAATCGGAATTCAGGATTTTTTGAAATTGAGGGAAAATCATAATTTTTATATTGATAAAACTTCATTCATCAAGGAATGGTGGGAAAGTGATGATGATGTTACCTTAATTACCCGCCCACGTCGTTTTGGAAAAACTCTGAACATGTCTATGGTAGAGGAATTTTTTTCCGTGGAATATGCAGGAAGAGGAGACTTGTTTGAAGGGCTTTCTATCTGGGAGGAAGAAAAATACAGGAGTCTTCAGGGAATGTATCCTGTCATCAGCCTGTCTTTTGCCAGCATAAAAGAGGAGAATTATGAGGGGGCAAAACTTCGAATCTATCAGCTTCTTGTGGAATTATATGATAAGAACAACTTTCTTTTAAATAGTGGTCTGCTGACACAAAATGAAAAGGAATTCTATCTGTCTGTAAAAATGGATATGAAAGAAGTAGAAGCGACCATGGCGATTTATAAAATGGCAGATTTTTTAAGCCGTTATTATAAAAAAAAGACCATCATTTTGTTAGATGAATACGATACCCCGATGCAGGAAGCTTATGTTCACGGATATTGGAAAGAACTGGTAGCGTTCACAAGAAGTCTTTTTAACGCCAGCTTTAAAACGAACCCATACATGGCGAGGGGGATTATGACAGGAATTACAAGGGTTAGTAAAGAATCGGTTTTTTCGGACTTGAATCATCTAAAAGTGGTAACCACCACATCAAATGAATATGCAACATCCTTTGGTTTTACGGAGGAAGAAGTATTTGCAGCACTGGATGCAAGTGGAAGAGGGAAAGAAAAGGAAAAAGTGAAGGAATGGTATGACGGATTCGTATTTGGAAAACATAAAGATATCTATAATCCGTGGTCGATTCTGAATTTCTTGGATACTGGTGAATATACTGCCTACTGGGCAAATACCAGCTCCAACAGTCTCGTTGGAAAGCTGATTCGGGAAGGAAACAAACAGGTAAAGACGGAATTTGAGTCACTTCTTCAGGGAGAAAGGCTGATTTGTCCCATTGACGAGCAGATTGTATATAGTCAGTTAAACGGAAGTAAGGCTGCCATCTGGAGTCTGCTTCTTGCCAGCGGATATTTAAAAGTCATAAGCCGAGAACATTATGATGAAATTATGTTGGGAAAACGACCGGAGTATGAACTGGATATTACCAATTTTGAAGTAAGATGTATGTTT
>JAFQBM010000019.1 GCA_017399685.1 Lachnospiraceae bacterium | reverse complement strand
GTGTTTCCGTTGGTGTCTTCCATTTTCAGAAGTCCGTGTTCGGCACTTAGGTACCATCTGGTTCCGTCTTCCCTTGTCAGGATGTAATTTCTGGAACCAAACATGGATTCGTCGTCAAATACCAGTTCGTTTCCGTATAATAATGCCTGGTTATCTCCGTTTAACTGTAATTTTAGCTTTGGATTGGTTTCACAGACAAAGTTTACTTTTACTTCATAAATCGGAATCATTCCCTGTCGTTCCGGCGAGAGTTTTAAGGCGAAACGGTCACTGGTTCCATCGCCGTAGGTTATGTTAATGTCGTGGCAGATGGTCTGGTAAACCTGATAGGTGGTGCTGAATTTGTTGCCCTGCTGTACCATTTCGTAGCCTGTGGTAAGGTCTGCGGCTTCCGTTAAACGGACACTTTGTAAGCCCAGTCTCCATCCGGTTCCGAAGTCCCCGCTGGTTTTGTTTCTGCTGTCGTAACTTCGAATGACGGTTAAAGGTACGCCGGAGACGTTGGCGTTGATGTCAGTGAAGCTTAGGGAGAGATTTCCGACTTTTAGGTTTCCGGTGACGTTGATGGCACGTTCCACCCGGATGCGGTTTCCACCGTTGTCTACTACAGTAAGGCGAAGAAGGTATCTTCCGTTTTCCAGTAGGGTGGTATCCAGTTCGCCGAGAACTCCTTCTTCTACCATTTCTTCCCCACTGGAAATCTCCCGGGGTATCGCAGGTGATGTCTGCAGTTCTTCCGTAAAGTTCTACTTTTGCACCCTCCGCGGTAAGGCGGATGTCCGCGGCTTCTTCCAGATAGGTAAGGTATACCTTCAGGGTGTCCCCGGTATTGGCTGCAGTGGCGGAAAGTACAAAATTTAACATACCAGAAGCAGAACTTCCTTCGCCACCTTCTCCTCCTTCACCGGATTCCCCGGTATATCCGTCGTCTATGATGCTCTGGGCGGTGACTTTTATGAAGAAATCCGTAACCCTTTTATTTCCGGCTTTGTCCACTGCAGTGACCCTCATCATGTAAGTCCCCTCAGTGAACTTATCATAAGTGTACTGTGCAATGACAGCATTTTCAACTGAATTCGTTCCTGTTTTTAAGGAAACAGGGGCTAACAGGTTGTTTTCACTGTCTGCCGTTCCGGTAACCACGGTGTATGCAGAAAGGTTTTCATCTGCAATGGTTCCTTTTAGGGTAAGGGTAAGTCCTTCTTCCGTAATGGCTCCTTCCAGTTCTCCGGTAATGACGGGAATGGTAGTGTCTTCGTCCCGTTTGATTTCGGATTTCTCGGTTTCTCCTGTTTCACTGTTTATGGTTTCTTCGTATTCAAACACCACTTCCATTCCGCTTCCGTTGCCCTGGCTGTCCCAGGCTCTAAGCTGGAGGGTGTAGTCGGTATTTTCAAAATCATCGGTGGAAATGGTTCCTATGGTTCCGCTGTTAATGGCGGTGGTTCCTGTAGCAATGACGGTGGTTTCCTCCGGAGTATCGGTTTTGAATAAAATCAGTTCATAGGAGCCGATTTCGGTTTCATCCGTAACACTTCCGGTAACCAGTATGGTGGTTTCATCTTCACTAAGAACCACATCGTCAATCACTGCCTGTGGTGGAGTTTTGTCTATGGTTTTGCGGTTTACCGTAAAAATCAGGGATACGCTGTCGGTTAGTCCTGCGGTATCTTCGGGAAGGATTTCAAGCTGGTAAACCCCATTTTACTGAATATAAAATAAGAATGTAGGATTTCGTACATTTTTATTTTGTATTTTTCCTACATTCTTATTGTTTTGAACTCCTAAAAAATAACTATAATTTAATTAAATTTATACCCCATCGTACGCATCACCAATATAAACAAAATCACTATCTAACCAAAATAAACTCTCACCTTGATTGTTAAATAAGCTCAATAGTAATTCAGTAAAAGTTTTTGCTACAATGACACATTCTCCGACTACCCCGTGCCTATCCCAAAAGCTATCATAGCATCTTCCTAATCTTTCTTTTGATAAATCAATAGTAATGTAATTATTATCACTATCTTTACAAATGGTATACCATTTCGAGGATATATCTTCCTCACATAATTCCCCAACTATAATTGGATTAGCTAATACAAATTCTTCAGGACTTAAAATTGTGAATCCGTATTCCTTATTAGCATATAAGGAAATTCCACCACATTTTTCATAAAACATCTTCAAATCATTTGGCAGAACGTCTTTATTACTCAACTTTGGTAATCCACACGGACTATACACTATACAATCAGATGTATTTCTAATTTTTTCAATAATCTTTTCAATATCCATTATACATACCTCTCTAATTCTCTAATCCATAAATGTATCGAATAAATTCTCTGTAGTAATTGTTTTTGATTTTATTTTTTATACTGCATACGTTAATCAATAAACGCTCTTAATTCTTCTAAATAATCAACTTTTACCCTCATACTATGAAGCCATTCCATTGATTCGTCAAATTGTTCTTTTGCTAGTAACCTTATCTCTTCGCTTATTTTTTCTTCTAACACTTCTCCATCTACAATTTTTTTAATAAATTTGAAACACCATATTTCTATTCCTTCAACATTTGTGCAATTGTGGAAAATTTCAATCAAATCTAGTAATTCCTGATAAGCTTCTTGATTCATTTACTTTAACACCCTTCTTTTAGTTTTTTATAAATTCACTGTCAATCAAAATGATAACCAAAGCTATCTTATCGTTTAAATTCAATAGAATTAAAAAATTTTTGTATTATTGGAGTAAATTTATTATTAAATTGATTATTAACATGAAATTATCATTCATTTTATTTTTAATACTAACATTCTTACCACAAATCAAATATACGATCAATTATGAGTCCTGGATTGGCTGATGTTGAATGCTCTGCACGCATACCTTGTATCTGTAATTCCTTAAATCCTTGTTTTTTCGCTAATTCTTTTATTTTTTTTATCCAACTCATGAATTTGCCGAGTCCAATTTGGTTCGGAATATCACCTTCATTTGAATAAATTGCAATATCCTTTAAAATCAGCTTAAAATCATCAATTTCTACTTCTGCTATTGCTTCTATCCTATGACCATCAACCTCAATAAAATCCTCAAATAATTCTCCATCTTTAAATGGTGTATTTGTATCACCAACTTCACCACACATATTATGCACTAATACACCACTGCCAACATAATAAGTATGCAATCCTTCTACTTCCAAATTGTATACTTTAATACTCTCAGCAAGTCTTTCAATTCTTACCTCTTTTACGTATACAATTCTTCCATCATCAGTCAGAAGTTCATCACCATTTACAAGGTTTGAAGCTGCCTTCCATGTCCCATATTCTTCCTCCGCACCATTTTTTACATTCTTCACATAAAATGGATGAAGCATGGTAGTTTTAATTTCTTCTCCTTCAGAAGTATATACATGGACTAAAATGTCTGTTTCTGTGATGGATACATAGGTGACTTTGGATGCAACCTTCTCTCCGGTTTCGGTATCGTATGCATAAACGTAATCTCCGACTTTTATTTCATCGATTCGTTTGTTACCTTCTGTGGTGCTTACTAAAGTCTCTCCGGTAAAACACTGACATTTTAATGTAAATAGAGAAACTATAAGCCTTACGGTTTCTACTACAATCTTTTCCGGGTCTCCGCTTTTTACTGCTTCAAGGAAGGAACCTGCATCCTGTGCCACTCCTACCACCTTTAGCACTGTAACAGCTGCACTGCCTAATAATTTTGTCAAAGCACAGTTCAGCAATGCCTGTGTGGCAATTCCTCCTGCTATGGCTAAGACTAATCCTAATACACTTCCTTCGCCAGACTGTAATAACTGGACTTGTTCATGTATATCATATAGGGTAACTGCCATATTCGCCCAGCTCATGACCTTTTTTAAATTACCAAGAGATTGCATTCCGGTATTCAGTACACTTTTCATTCCCTGTACAACGGAACTTTCTGATAAAGAGAAATATCCTGTCGGGTCTGTATACATCACTGGATTTGCATTGGCATATAGGTACTTGTGTAAACTTACCGGATTATCAAGACTTCCGGCGTAGCTGTCCATGCTGATGAAGGTTCCGGTTTCCGGATTCATGTATCTTGCTCTCAGGTAGTAAAGTCCTGTGGCTTCGTTATACTGTTCCCCGGTATAAAGGTAATCGTTATCCGTGGTTCCGGTCTTCTTTAAAAGAATTCCGTAGGCATCGTAAGTGTAAGTGTCTGTTACCACATTTCCGTTTTCATTCGTTTCTGCCAATGCAGTAACAGAACCGTGACCGTCCATGATATACTGTTTTGTGATGTATGTTTCTGATACCTGATTACCTTCACTGTCTTCGTAGATATCCGCCTTAATTAACTCTGTTCCTCTTGTGTAATACTTATTTACGCCATAAGTTCCATCTTCCTGTTTCTTTAGTTCTAGGGCTACCTGGGTTAAATACTGGAAGGTGTCATTCAGGTAGTAAATCTTTCCGTCTTCGTTTAACTGCTTACTAATCCTGTTTCCTTCGTAGTCATAGGTGTAGGATTCTATGGTGACGTTATTTCCACTGCTTAAGGTGACAATCATCAGACGGTTGTCGGTGTCATAAGTATAGGTCTTGTCTTCACTTCCGCCGTGTTCCGATACCAGATTTCCATTGATATCGTAGGTGTAGGTGATGGTGGTGTCGCCGTTTGCTGCTGAAACTAACTGATTCAGTTCGTTGTAAGTGTAAACAGTAATTCCGGTTTCGATACTGTCTGCCATTTCGTAGACAGTTCCGTTTACTGTGGTGACTTTGCCTGTGCGGTTGCTGACTGCATCGTAGGTGTACTGGTTCGTGATACTGCCATCCCAGGTGATTCCTGTGATATCGATGGTGTTTGCACTTTCATCAATGCCAGAATCCCCACTTCCGCTTTCTTCTGTGGAATCTCCAGCTTCTAAAGTTCCTTTTACCACGGTATCAAACGGTACATTTTCAGCCACCTGTATGGTTTCTCCGGTTAATCTTAACAGGTTATCATAGGTATAATCATTACAAATGACGGTTACCGCAGAGTCTTCTTTCGTTTCCCTTACCACTTCTACCGCCTGTGTTTTTTCTCCGGCATTTCCATAAGTGTAATGGTAGAACATTAACATATTGGAATCCCTGTCGGTTACGGTTTCGTTGATTAGCCTTGAACAGGTGTCATACTCATAGGTTACGGTCAGTCCGCCTTCGTGTCTTACTGCGGTGCGGTTTCCGATGGCATCGTATTCATATACGGTGGCGGTTCCGTCGTGGGCGATGACCCTTACCACACGGTCCATCCGGTCGTATTCATAGGACGTGGTTCCGGTTTCGGTTCCGTTTATTTTTGTGGTGATACTTCCTACTCTTCCACAGGTGTCGTAACCGTAAACAATGGTTCCAAGGTCATAGGTGTCTTTGGAAGAAATACGACTGTATTCGTCGTAAGTGTAGCTGATGGTTCCCATGTCGTCTGTGACTTTCATGAGTCTTCCGAGGGTATCATAAGTATAAACTGTTTCGCCCCCGGCATCCACTGTTTTTTCCAGTCTTCCTGCTTCGTCGTAAAGATACTCTTTCCTGTTTCCGGCATAGTCGGTATATGCAGTTAAGTTTCCTTCTGTATCATAGGAAAATCCGGTACTGTTTCCAAGTGCATTGATGGATTTCACCAGTCTTCCTTCCCCGTCATATTCGTAACGGGTGGTGTTTCCATTGGCATCGGTGACAGC
The DNA here is from genome assembly GCA_017399685.1 of Lachnospiraceae bacterium. Lineage (GTDB taxonomy): Bacteria > Bacillota > Clostridia > Lachnospirales > Lachnospiraceae > RGIG1668. The sequence goes on along the minus strand of JAFQBM010000019.1, from coordinate 432 downwards.
GGTTAAACCGTAGGTTTCATTATAGGTGTAATGGTAGGTTCCACCTGCCGCATCGGTGACCAGAATCAGGTTGTCTGCGTTGTCATAACCGTAGGTGGTTTTGTTTCCGTTCCGGTCGGTTCTGGCGGTGATTCTGCCTCTGGCATCGTATTCCACGGTTTCTTTTGCTCCGTCCGGGTAGGTGACTGCGGTCTGATTTCCATTGGCGTCGTAGGTATAAGTGAATTCATTGCCTAAGGCGTCTGTGGTTTTGGTTAAAAGGGAACGTTCATTATATTCAAAGGTAGTGATATTTCCATAAGGGTCTGTAATGGAAGTGTTGCGGTTTCTGCAGTCGTAGGTGTAAGTGGTAACACCACCGCTGACTGAAGTGTAAGTCAGTACATTTCCATTGGCATCGTAGGTATAGGTTTCCTTTTTTCCGTCCGGATA
>JAFQBM010000018.1 GCA_017399685.1 Lachnospiraceae bacterium | reverse complement strand
CTTTACAGCCTGTGCCTTAAATTCGTTATCATAAGATTTTTGTGTTCGTTTTGTTGACATAATAATTCACTCCTTATTCTCTATTGATTATATCTCAAAATCCTTGAGAATAGGGTGTCAACTTTTATGGTACAACATCAAGACGAGTTTGCTAGAATAGCAGGAATAGAATAATTGGGGAAACAGCGTCAGGGCAGTTATGGATTGAAAAATTTGTAGCTGTCTTTTTCTTAATAAGTTCAAGACTATGCTATAAAAAATATATACAAAAACGGTGTTGTGTGATATAATAATCGTGCCCTACCCCGCTCAGCTGAGAGGCTGGGTTGATAAGAGGTCTACGGACGGAGTGAGGGCTAAAATTCTATCAGTATAGAGAGGTGATTGCTGTCATGAGTAAAATTGGGAATGTTGCAACTGTTATTAGCTTTGTGGTAATGATATTGTCTGAAATTCTTGGTTCCAAAGTGGTAGCCCCTCTGCTGTGCGGGGTGTGTTATGAGAAATAAGAAGAAAAAGAAATACAATAAATTTTTTAGCTATATTGGTCAAGATAGAAGTGATAGAAATTTCAGTTATAAGGATTTTTCGTATAGTGAATCCTACAATACAAGGTTTACACGTTCACGATTTATGGGGAACGATTTTCATAGAGCACATATAAAATATTGTGGCTTTAATGGCTGTATTTTTAAGTTTGTTGAATTTAAAAGCGTAAATTTCCGTGGATGCAGATTTATGGGTGCAACGTTTGAAAATGTAGTATTTGATAACTGCTCTTTAAGTAAAACCCATTTTAAGGGAGCAATATTTAAGAATGTATACTTTGTAAATACAGGCATAAAACAAGCATATGGTTTGAATGTAGATGATATAAAGATTGTGAATGAAAAAAAATTGGAGATAGAACTAGAAAGAGATTTGCAAGAAACCATAAAAGCATGTGAAAAAAATGAGTATATAGTAAAATCAAAAACAATTGTTTCTAGTGGTGGAAAAATTAACAAGTTGTCAATTAAAAGACTGTTAGATGTGTATGAGGAGAAGGTTATTATCAATGCATTACAAATGGCAATAAAGGGAATTGATAAAGAATTTAGTAGTTTGAGTTATTTTGTTCCTTATTTAGAGAGAGCAAAGAAAAATATGTAGACAGCGTTAGGACAGTTATAAGTCGAAAGATTTGTAACTGTCTTTTTTTATTACTTTTGGACATTGTGTCCAAAGGAGGAAGGAGAATGTGAAAAATGGAGTCTATGAGAGATATTAATAGAATAATGGAAAGAGAGATTGCAAAGGGCAGTTGTCCGTTAAAATTGGAGCATATAGAGTTTGGAGATTATTCTTATCAGAAGATAGCATCATCTGACAAGATGAATGAGGTATTATCATATTTGTTGCGTATAGGAGCTTTCAGCCAATATGTAGGAAAGACTATTATCAATAATGTTTATATGGATATGAAAGGTAAGAATCCGGTATTTAAGAGGACAAAATCTGCCATAGAAAGAAACGATATATTTAATAGTATTAAAAGATATACAAGGAAGTTGAAGCCGGAGTATAATGGAGATGTATATCTGGAAACGGTTAGATGTTATTTCGATATACCGCAAGAAAATCTGGAGAAGTGTCGATATACATATCAAGGGAATGAAACATACGCCTTTGTTATGTCGGATAAATATATCATGGCATTATATACACATTGTCTGGCGGCAAGGAAAGAAGTTGCGATGCAGGATATACAGGTTGAAGGTTTTACTGAGAAAGAATATGGAATGGTAAGATTGGCGAATGTAAGAAATGTTTTGTTTCAGGCACTGTTATTCGATAACGTAAAGATACATGGTAATAGAATATATGCAGATTTATATACAATTTATTATTAGATGAAAGGAAGAAGGTTATGAGCTTTTATCAAGATAATATGACAAACTTATTGAAAGAATTTGCAAAATCAATTAGTGGCAATTTTGATAAAAATCAAATTCAAAATTTGACGGCTTCGCTACAGCAATTTAGTTTGGCTTTGAAGAAAGCAACAGAAAATATATCCCTTAATTTTTTTACGGAAGAGATGCAGAATTATATTGCGGAAATGAAAGAAAGTGAGAAATTATCACAATCAGAATTTGAAGCAAAGTATTCATACGAAATAGAAGTTTGCAAAAAATTAGGACGTGCTGGTTGGGTCGTTTCAGAGCATTCAAATCCTAGAGAAGTTAAAGAATGGTATGACTTGTTGGTGGATCAGCATGATACTGAGATAATCACTTATTTTGAGGGAGATATTGGCTATATTTTAACTAATATTTTTCAAAGTTTAGAACAGAAATATTGTGTAGAACCAAATCAAAGGTATTATTCAAAAGCGAAATACTTTTTTGAGCAAGAAGATTATATGACATCGTCAATGTACTTAGTGGCTTTGATTGAAGCGAGAACCAATGAGTTGATGAATTACCCTAAAGGAATTCGATATAAACAAAAATATTCAGTGGAAGGGTTTGAAAATCATTTGCAAACAGAATTTGAGAAAGCAGATTCCTTTTTTACTAAGAGGTATTTATTTTTAGATGTGTATCCTTCTATTATCGAATTCTTAAATCGTTTATTTGTAGATGGTGAATATACATTTGAAAACGGAGTGGAACCGCCGTATATTAATCGAAATTGGCTTCTGCATGGTAGAAGCTGCAGAATGATTGAACGTTATGAATGTATACAGTTATTCAATGGATTAAGTGCTATAGAGTTTGCTTTTTCGTTATGTAATAGGTTAGAGGCGGAAGAGGGATAAAATATAGAGATATGGTACTTATTAATTAAAAGAGCAAGGGGAGACTATTATATGGCATATGAAGATTATAAAATTATGGATACTGAACCAATAGGAAGTGGAGGAAATGCAAAGGTATACTTGGCTAAAAATTTGAAAACAGGAGATATGGTAGCTTTAAAAGAATTAAAGACAGGAGGAAAATTTTTTAAAGAAAAAAAAGATAGATTTTGTATAGAAACTAGGCTAGTGCAAAAAATCCAGGATTCGGTGAAAGGGATAATTCCCATTTATGATGCGGGACTTCCGGATAGAAGAAATAAGAAGTATTGGTACGCAATGCCAATCGCAGAGCCGATTGCAAATAAGTTTTCAGGACAGGAATCTATAGAAGAAATTGCAAATTGTATCATTGAATTGGCAAATGTAATGGACGTATTGCATAAAAGAGGAATAGTTCATAGAGATATAAAGCCAAGTAATATATATTTTTATAAAGGTGCATATTGTTTTGGGGATTTTGGATTAGTTGATTATCCTGAAAAAGAAAATCTCACAAAATTAAAAGAGCCAGTTGGCGCAAAGGCAACAATTGCACCAGAGATGAAAAGAGATGCCAAAAATTCAGATGGAAAAAAGGCTGATGTATATTCGCTAGCAAAAACATTGTGGATGTTATTGACGCATAATGAAACCGGGTTTGATGGGACTTATGACGCAGAGAGTAAACTAATGGGATTATCAGTAATATTAAAAAGAGAGCATATTGTTGAATTGGAAGAATTATTATATGATTCTACACGTGAAGAACCTGAATTACGTCCGACAATGGAGCAGTTTGCAAGACGACTTGCTGAATGGATAGACATTAAAGCAGACTATGAAAAAAGTAATTTGAGTCAGTGGAAATATATTCAAAACACTTTATTTGGAAAGATTGTACCAGATTCAGCGAAATGGAGTAATATCGATGATATTATTACTGTATTAAATCTTCTTGGTAGAATGCCAAATATAAATCATATGTTTGTTCCAAGTGGTGGTGGCGAAGATTTTGAGAAAGCAGAAAAAGCGGAAGAAGAGGGCTGTATTTGTATTAAGTCATTAGGAAATGTAATTGTAAAACCAAAATGTTTATATGCAGAAAATGTTGAAAAGGATTATATATGGAGTTATTTTCGATTAGAGTTGGAAGAACTGCAACCTATTTTTGAAATTGTAGAAGAACAAATATATGAAAACTTGACGGAGGATGTATCAGGGCACTATATTTCTTGGAAATGTGGAAATTATGGGTACTATGATGATGGAACCCCGTTGCCTGCTAATTATAGAATTGTATATAGATATTTGAAAGGGAGTTTTGTTATTTTTGCAAAGTCGTCTATATATAATGATATTAGTGGTACATATGACGCTAGACACAGTAAAATGACAGCAGAGCAGTTTAGAGATTATATTGTGAATCTGAGAATGTGTAGTTTGGTTCTTCCATATGAAACATTTATGAATTTGGCAAATAAAAATCCTTTTGTGCAGGAAGAAGATTCTTTTGAGAAAGAAGAGAGGAAAAAACGTCGGGAAAGATATACAAAATGTAAGGAATTTATAAAAGAAAATATAACAGAATGGAGTTTTTTACAAAATATTGGTAATACATCAAAAAGTCAAGATGAAAAAATAGGGTATTATATTAAATATCAATTGTCTGGTGGATATTTTGATAAGAAATATTTATGTAAAAATGGAAAAATTCAATCAGAATCAGATGAAACTAAGAGAAATTTGGTCTTTGATAAAGATAGTGCTATAAAATTAGTTGATGACATCAAGAATTTTATTAGAAAACAATGTGAAGAAGCAGAAATTGAATTTGACATAGGGTATGAGCAAATATTTGAAATTGGGATACAAAGGTTAGGAAAACCAGTTCACATATTTTCGATGGAAGAATTAGAAAAAGAATTAAGAAATGGAGATGATTCGAAACATAATAGATTAGTTATAGATGCCGATGGATATATAAGACTGATAGAAGAAGGTCGATATCCACATTTGTATCCAGTAAGATTTGAAGAGTATGTTGCATATAATGATTATGTTGGAAAATATGCAGATTTATCAGATTTGAGTGATGAATATACTATGTGTTTACAAGGCTGGTTATTATACTTAAAAACTAATCGAGCAGTATATATGGATTATGTACATAATAATGTGGATAATGAAAAATTATTAGAAGAAATAAAAGAATATTATTAAGTAAATTTTTTTAACAGCGTTAAGGCAGTTACACGTCAAAAGATTTGTAGCTGTCTTTTTTGCGTTCACATAACCTTTGGATACGATGTCCAAAAGTGGAAAGGAGCATTATGAAGTATTTATTACATCGGCTGTATGTTCCGCCATAGCGGAGCATACACAAGTAACAACGAAACAGGAGGTACTTATGCAAGAGGAAGTAACCCAAAAGACAATCGCTCTTGTAATTAAGACCGCTAAATTGGATGCCTACATCTTAAAAGCTGCAATGCGGATGTATTTAAATCATCGCAAGCAGAAGGCACAGAAAACGCATGGTAAAGTGTCGGTAAAGAAGCTGGTAGGTGAAGGGGCGGGAGTTTCGTCTATTGAAGTGACGGAGGGCAATATCAAGTCCTTTGAGCGGGTAGCTCGTAAATATAATGTTGATTTTGCTGTTAAGAAGGACAAGACAACAGAACCGCCCAAGTATGTGGTATTTTTCAAGGGCAGGGATGCCGATGTGGTAGCACAGGCATTCAAAGAATTTGTTTATGGTAATGAAAAACGAAAAGGCAGAACTTCCGTAAGGGAGAAGCTAAAACGGTTTAAGGACGCAGTATCACAGGATAAGAACAGAGAACGGAGCCGGGAGAAAAATAAGGACAGGGGACAGAGCCTTTGAGTGGAGGAGCTTGAAGAAAGCAATTATAATATGATTGATAATGTACTGAACAATGAAAAGTCAAAGAAAGAGGAAGAACGTTCATCGGGGAGAATTTCCATAAAGGAGAAGCTGGCAGAGAAAAAGGCGATGATAGAGTATTGTGATAAGGGAGAAAAATTATCGCTGGATAAGGATGCGGAAAAGAAATCACATAGAGAGATATAAGAACGTAACAGAAAAGCAGTAGCCATTGGAAATCCCTTTGGTTACTGCTTTTCTTAGTGATAAAAATATTTGAGCATCTAGCTCGTCTAAGTATGCGTACGTAATAAGGACTATCTTACTAAAATATGTGTTATGGTAATCCTTAAATATACTATTTTGTTTCGTTTTTTGTAAAATCAATAAATGGAATATTTAATGCAGGGTATCTAGAGCTACATGTCATACTAGACACTAATGGTCTTATATAAGATAATAGGGCGGCAGGAGCATTAATATTAAGCATTTTTTGTGCTTGGATTTCGTCGATTGACTCATCCCAAAAAAACATAGCACTCATTTTTACTGTAATATCAAATGGCTGACTTTCACTACTATCTCCGACATTCAATGTTAATGAAACATAAGCTTCATTAGTAGCTACAATTTTAACTTCGGTATTAGACTGCATTGATATGCCATCGCAGGCTTCTTGATTAAATTCTTCATTAACTAGGAATTCGATTTTTTCTAATTCTGGATTTGAAAATTGAAATTTACTCTTATTCATAATTACTCCTTTATGCTGCATATGAAAGATTTTCATTGCTCTGCTCATTATTTGCACTAATTCCTTCAAGGTTATAATTCCATGAAATTTCATTGACATTCATTATGCAGTCTGTTTTTGAAATTTTCATGTTCACAACTTTGGTTCTTTGGTACAAATGCGTAGATAAATCACAGGGATGAACAAATTCAAAATCGGAAGAAATAATTGGAGCAACACAGTTTATTTCATATGCTTTTTGAAGCAAAGCAATTTCGTCTAATGTTGCAACATTAATGCTATCAATACAACTCTGTAAAAAAGCTAAACTTTCGTTCTTATCCATAGTTATTCCTCCTCAATTAACTAATTCTTTTTCTATAATACATCTTTTATCTCTTATGTTGAATATACATTTAACTCCAATAGTAGGTTCAGCTCTCATTGAAGAATACTCAAATTTAAATAAACCTTGACTTGGAGTTGAGTTATACTTCCCATATACTTTTATTATAGCATACATTGTTTCAAAACCATATGAATCAAAGAAAAAATTTAACTTATTTCCTAATGGTACACTGGAATTTTTTTTCATTTTCTTGCAAGCTGTTTCCCATAATTCTTCAAGTTTCATATAAATATCAAAATCTGTTAAGTCGAGTAATTCACACAAATCAGCATTTACGACTGCAATGCTATAAACTTCGTTAGGTTTTCTTTTAGATTGCTTTTGATTCCACCAATTGGCATTTCCTCTATTATCCCAAAAATACATGCCTTTTCCAAGCCAAATATCATCTTTCGAATTTTTGCTTAAAATTAAATAATCTTTTTTTGAAATAAACTTTTTACATTCGTCTTCCTTATTACTATGATACAGAATTGCTTTTGCCTCCATTCGCCAACTCCTTTTCAACCTTAATGGCGCATTGAGTAACATTCTATCATACATGTTTATTTTATGCAATATCAGTTAAATTATTGCCAATCAATACGTTAATTATTCATAAGTTCCTATGTATATGATATATGTTCTCTTTTCATATATTGATATATTTCTATACGCTTGTATGATTTTTAATTTATTTTAAGTATACACTATTAATTCGAAAAAATCATCATCTTTTTTTATATTGTTTGTTTTTGTTTTTTGTGGGGGATTTTACTCTGTATGCTTTTATACTTCAAGCAAAAAAATTCGAAAGTTCTCAATGTGTCCTTATGATGTTGTTAACGTCTATGAATTGTAATTTGGTATCAATAGATAAGCTTTGAACCAATCATAGAAAACTATATATTATTTTACAAACTTTTGGTTTGCACTTGTAATACTTGCTCAGTTTGTTTTACAGTTTCCCGTCCAAGATACCGATTAAGGTTCTCCAGCTTCCGGTTCAGTTCCCGAACTTCTTTTTCACAATTTTCTGACTTATCAGTTCCTGATACTCTGATTTCAGCTTATCAACATTCAAAGATTTCAGATTGATACCTGCCTGATCAAGCATACGTCTGGCACCGCCATAAAGGATAATTTGGCTTTCATATCTACGAAAATATGCGTCTGGGTTCTTGGCTTTTTTGTAGCCAATATGATAGGAACGATTGGCTTTATACTGTTCGGCATATTTAATAATTTCCGCTGTCAATGACATTCTGATTTTGTACTTTTATGGCGTTTAAATTTTGCACTTTTTAGGCAAAAAAAATTAACCGCCTGACTCAAATAATGTATTTACAATTGTATTGGTGTTGGACATCATCTCCTTTCGTTCTTTTAGTCGATAACTTTCACCTTTTATGCTAATCACCTGGCAGTGATGAAGTATTCTGT
>JAFQBM010000017.1 GCA_017399685.1 Lachnospiraceae bacterium | reverse complement strand
CGACTAAAAGAACGAAAGGAGATGATGTCCAACACCAATACAATTGTAAATACATTATTTGAGTCAGGCAGTTAATTTTTTTTGCCTAAAAAGTGCAAAATTTAAACGCCATAAAAGTACAAAATCAGAATGTCATTGACACACCGTGATAACGGTTGTTCCCTTATCCACCAAAATCAACAAAAAGAGAAATCTTCCCACTCATGTATTTGTGCCAGCTTATAAGAGCGAGGGATTGGAACAGCACAGTATCGCACTTTGCGAACAGGTGACAGCCCTTGATTATGGCAGAATTATTGAGAACATGGGTAAGGTTGATAAAGATACTCTTGCCAGAATAACCGAAGCTGTGCAGGTGCAGGTCGGGGTATTTGATAAGTATAACTGATTATAAGTAGATTTAGCAGAGCCGGGCGGGAGCGTCCGGCTTTTACATATTTGTCCGTGATAGGACAAAGTATACCATTCATATAATGAAATGTGGATTGGAGGTCAGATGAATGAATGTTGCAATTTATATAAGAGTTGGAAACAAAGAACAGCTTGAAGCAGATAAAGAAATTGAAATACAGAGAAATGAATTGAGAGATTTTTGTGAAAAGAAAAAATACCAGATAGTTTCCGAATATGTGGAGCGACGAAGTGGATTAGCAGAATCTCAGATAATAGAAGAATTAAAACGGTGTATTAAAGAAAAAGAAATACAGGGCGTGGTAATAACTGATTATTCCAAAATCAGTCGCAATATAAATGATCTTATGAATTTTTTCAACTTTATGAAAGAGAATGGCGGGACTCTGGTAAATATAAATCATACCGAAAAGCAGGAAAAAGAAGTAGATTTTGTCAGTCTCAGAAAGGCATAGGACAAAGTAGTTGGATAATATAATAGGAAAGAGCAGGTGTATTGAGGTTTGGATATGGATTTATCAATAGAGGAATTAAAGCGTATGCAGGCTATGAATATTATGGAATTAAAGAGAGAAGAACTTGCTAACGCAGAAGACATTGATATTGATACGACAAAGTGTGTAGAGAGTCGGATTAAATCCTATGTGGAACAGACGGGCAATCCCTTTGCTCAGAATGTTGGAGGGTATATTTTGCAGATTGGTTTTATGGAAGGAACAACGGATTTGATTGATGACCGTATGATTTTGCTGACTAAGAGAAAAACACAAATTATAGTTTGATAAAAAGGGAAAAGCTCTTTACATTGAAAGAAAGTTATGTTAACCTAAAAACAGGATTATTTCAGTGGGAATCCTGATTGCAGGTTACAATGCCCCGTAGGACGGGTTTTGCTAACAATATTTAATCAGGAGGAACGCAGATGAAAGCAAAAGAGTTTTATAATGTAGCCATTTATCTCCGTTTAAGTCGTGATGATGAAGATATTGATGGCAACAAAGCAGAAAGCAACAGTATCAGTTCACAAAGAGACATGATTCGCAGTTTTATCAGAAAGCAGGACAACATGGAAATCTACGATATATATGTAGATGATGGTCGGTCTGGTGCAAATTTCGACAGACCAGAGTTTAAGCGAATGATGAAAGACATTGAAGCTGGTAATGTTGACTGTGTAATTGTAAAAGACTTATCCAGATTAGGACGAGATTATATTGAAGCCGGGCGGTTGATTCAAAAGACCTTCCCGGCTTTTTCTGTGCGTTTTATCGCATTGACAGACCATTTTGATTCCCTGACAGCAGATTATAATGAGACTTCATTAGTAGTACCTGTAAAAAACTTTGTTAATGATTCCTATTCCAGAGATATATCCGGCAAAGTTAGAAGTCATCAGAAAGTTAAGAGGGAAAATGGAGATTTCATTGGTGCTTTTGCAGTTTATGGGTATAAGAAAAGTGAGGATAACCGGAATTTGCTTGTGCCGGATGATTATGCAGCCGATATTGTCCGAAAAATATTTGCATGGAAAATAGAAGGGTACAGCAATCTGGCAATCGCTGAATTGTTGGATGATTTGGGGATACTTTCCCCGATGGAATATAAAAAGATGCAGGGTGAGAAGTTCCAGACAGGTTTTGTGACCGGAGTGAAAACAAAATGGTCCGCAGTTGCAGTAAAGAGGATTCTGACAAATGAGAATTACACCGGAACCTTAGTGCAGGGAAAAGAAGAAAAGGTAAATTATAAGGTTAAGAAATCAGTAATGAAGCCGGAGGAAGAATGGACGAAGGTGCAGGAAGCACACGAAGCTATTATTTCCATGGAAGATTTTGAGATTGTGCAGGATTTATTAAAGATAGATACCCGTGCCGGAGCAGGAGAGAAGAAATCCCATATCTATGCAGGCATTTTGTTCTGTGGGGATTGTATGGAGCCAATGATACGCAGAGTAAACCGATACAAAGGAAAAGAAACCGTTTCCTTTATCTGTTCCACAAAAAATAAGACTGGAGAATGCAGCAGGCATACTATTTCCGAATCGGATTTGAATCATCTGGTATTAACCGGACTTAGACAGCAGGTATCATTGTTTCTGAATAAAAGTAAAGTTCTTAATGCCATTGAACAGATGGAGATAAATTTTGAAGAAGTTGCGGCTTTTGATAAGGAAATCGAAAGGCTGCATAGTGAGCAGGACAAATATTTAACGCTCAGAGCAGGTCTGTATGAGGATTTGAAAAAGCAGATTATTTCCGAGGAAGATTTTAAGAATTTCAGAGAAATATATGAGCAGCGTTATCAGGAACTTCAGCAGGCTATCCATAATCAGGAGGAAACGATAAAGAAGCTCTTTAAGTCGGGAGTTACTGCCGGTATCAATCTGGAGCGAATGAAAAATGTCATGCAGATAACGGAACTTGACAGAGTTACTTTGATTTCCTTTGTGAAGCGTATCCTTGTATATGAAGATAAAAGAGTATATTTAGAACTTCGGTATAAGGAATTGTTTTCAAAGGTGGTTATGCTTGCAGATTATGTGGAAGCAGGTCATAGACTTAGGGGGGAGGCGGTGTAAATGGCTAGAACTTCTAAGAAAAATAAGGAAAGAGAAGGTTTAATCATAAATGTAAAGCCTTCAAAAATGTTTTCTGTTGGAATATATGCCCGTTTATCGGTGGATGCAAATGAAAGAAAAAATGAGTCTATTGAAACTCAGATAGAAATCGCAAAGTCATTTATCAGCAGACAGAAGGATATGGTGATATTTGACTGTTATACAGATGTTGGAAAAACCGGAACTAATTTTGAGAGGGAAGGTTTTGAACGCATGATGCGTGATGTAAGAACGAGAAAAATAGACTGCATCATTGTAAAAGATTTATCCAGATTTGGCAGAAATCATATTGAAACAGGAAACTATATCGAAAAGATATTTCCATTTATGGGTGTGCGTTTCATTGCTGTTACAGATAACTTTGACAGCATGAATATATCCGGACAGAATGAAACTTTGGGTGTAAATCTGAAAAACCTTGTAAATGAAATGTATGCAAAGGACATTGCGGTAAAGGTAAAATCCAGCAGGCAGGCAAAGTGGGAGCAGGGTAGTTATACCGGTGGTGTAGCACCCTATGGATACAGAGCTGAATGGATTGGAGATAAAAAGTGTCTTTTCATTGAGGAGACAACATCGGATATTGTAAAAAAGATATTCGATTTATTTCTTTCCGGAAAGAATATGAAAGAAATTGTTATATGGCTCTACGAAGAACGCATTGTCAGACCTATGGAATATCATAAGACGGGGCAGATTTATTGTCCGGCTGGAGGAAAGCTTCAGGAATGGTCAAGAGGAACAGTTAAAATGATTTTAACAAATCCGGTATATATAGGCTGTCTCGTACAAGGGAGAACCTGTGGGAAAGACTATATGATGCGGGATAGACACGATATTGATTCCGAAGATTGGTCAGTAAAAGAACATACACATGAGGCTATCATCAGTGAGGATATGTTTTTCGAGGTGGCAGGAAAGTTTGAGAAATCTTCCGTATACTGCAACAAGAATGGATATTCTAAAAGGATTCCGGTTGAGGAGGATATATTTGCAGATGTTCTTTATTGTGGTGATTGTGGATCAAAAATGAAAAGAATAACTGCTGTGAAAGTATTTAGTACGAATGATCGGGTTCGGACATACAGCTATAATTGTTCCAAAACAGACCGCATAGATGAAGATAAGTGTGTTTCAAAAAGCATTACCTTAAATGCCCTTGTGGAGATTGTGAAACAGGCAATAAGACAGGAGTTTATGTTATCTGCAATGCGTCCAAAGGATATTGTGGAAAGCAATGTCAGGGAAGCGGAAAGTCTAAAAAAAGAATGGGAAACAGAACTTCTTGAGTTGGAGCGAAGAATTGATAATATCACAAAGCTTGGAAGCGAGCAGTATTTAAAGTATCGCTTGGGAGAAATAAATGCAGATAATTTTAAACGCATGAAAGAGGAGAATAACAAAAAGATTGCAGCATATCAAAAAAAGCGGACTGATATTACGGAAAGACTTAGGACAATAGATTATGAAACTGTCCAGAAAAATCATTTCCTGCGTACTCTGGTAAAGGGAAGTGAAAAAACAGAGCTGACAGCAGAAGTAATTAGAACTTTGATTAACAGAATAGAGATTTATCCAGATCATCGGGTAAAGGTTATATTTGCTTTTAAAAGAAATGAAATTCAGTTAGTGGGAAAGGAGGTCATTTAAAATGGAAAGGTATCAGATTGCGATTTATATTCGATTGTCAAAAGAAGATGATAAATATAAGGAAGAAAGTAATAGTATTACAATGCAGAGAATCCTTTTACAAAGGTATGTGGCAGAGAACTTTTCGAACTATGACCTTCTTGAGTTTTGTGATGATGGTTATACCGGAACAAATTTTGAACGTCCGGGAATGCAGGAAATGTTGGAATTGGTAAGAGATTCTAAAATCAACTGTATTGTTGTAAAGGATTTTTCAAGATTTGCGAGGGATTATATCGAGTTAGGCTCTTATCTGGAACAGATATTTCCATTTATGGGTGTCCGGTTTATTTCTGTCAACGACAATTATGACAGCAAGAATTATCAGGGAAGCATTGCAGATATTGATGTGAATTTCAAAAATCTACTCTATGATTTATATAGTAAGGATTTGTCACAGAAGGTTCGTTCTTCCCTTGCAGTCAGAAAAGAGAAAGGACAGTATGTAAGTGGGAATAGTCCTTTTGGTTACGAAAAAGCCTCGGAGGACAGACACGCTTTGGTGATTGCAGAAGATGAGGCAGAGGTAGTCAGACGTATTTTCTCTTTAACTGTGGAAGGGTATACATCTGTGGAAATAGCAAGGTTATTCAATGAAACACAGATAAAGACACCGATTGAATTTAAGATTGCGAAAGGAAAGACCAGCAGAGAGCCGAAGGGCGATAGATTTATGTGGAGCAGCAGTACGATATGCCAGATATTAAGAAATGAAATCTATATAGGTAATATCGTACAGAAGAAGTATACAAAGGATTTTGTTGGTGGTAAAAATCACTTAAATCCACGTGAGGATTGGCTGGTTACTTATAACCACCATGAGCCTATTGTTGATAAGGAAGTGTTTGAACAGGTGCAGGAAGGCCGTGGATTAAAGCGAAATCCACAGTATCATCCGACACATCCGCTTGTTGGCAAGCTGGTATGTGGGTGCTGTAAAAAGAATTTGCGTTATCGGAGAGGACTTAATCCATATTTCACTTGTCATAACCGTTACTCTAATATGTTGGAAAATTGCGTGGAAAATGTCAATGCAATGTTCTTGGAGCAGTATGTCTTGTTTATGATGCAGGATAAATTACAGGCAGATGGGGAACTTGAAAAGTTACGAACAGAAGCAATACAACGGTTAGACGGAGAAATTAAGGAACTAAAGGAGAGACGACAGCTATTAAATGGCAGGATACAAAGATTGAAACAGCAGAACTTTGAAGCATACCAGAATTACGCTTTGGGAAAGACTGACGGTTTTCAGGCAGATAACATAATGGTAAAATCAGTAGAGAAAGAATTGGCAGACTTAAACGAGACTGTTCAGCAGATGGAAGTAGCTTATGTTAAGATGGAATGTGACAGAGACGCCCTAAGTGTTGGAAATGAATTTGCGGTACTATCAAAAGAGATGATAGATCGTTATATCGAAAAGATTATTGTTTATGATGAACAGAATATTGAGATATGCTGGAAAGAAAAAATAAGAGTCGCATAGTCATTCGTTTTGATTTTGCATTCATTTAACATTCAATGGATGATATTCTCACATTGGTTTAACAGCAGGTATCGGTTTTGAAGAAAAAAGCGGTAAAAACCTTGAAAAAAGGTCAAAAAAATTGTTTGCAACTACTTGACAGGAGAGGGAATTGAGTATACTTTAGATTGTTTTAAAAATGCAGATAATACTACCCGGATTTTATCCATCTGGGATCAGGCAGATGTTTCTGGAACGGCACCGGAATCCTTTGGATATGGAAGTGAGTATTCCCAGAAACAGATTAACCGGGCGCTAGAAAGGGAAAATCCTTATGAACATGTACCCTCCATAGATGAAGATGGGCATGGTACTTATCTGGCATCCGTTGCAGCAGGAAATTCTCCTGATTTTCAGGGAGCAGCACCTCTTAGTAATCTGGTGGTAGTAAAATTAAAAGAAGCCAAGCCACATTTAAAGCAGTTTTTCCGTATCAATGAAGAAGCAAAAGCATATCAGGAAAATGATATTATTCTGGCCATGAAGTATATTAATGAAATTGCCATAAAATTGCAGCGTCCGGTAGTGTATTTGTTAGGTCTGGGCAGCAGCAGTGGTCCCCATGATGGAACAGGTCCTTTAAATGATTATATCTCAAGTCTTAGCAATCAATTATCTAATGTGGTAGTAGTAGCAGCCGGAAATGAGGGAGCAGCCCGACACCATTATCAAGGAAATGCAAACGATGAGGTTACAGGTAAAGTGGAAATCAATGTAGGAGAAGAGGAAACAGGATTTTCCATGGAACTTTGGGGAGAACCTTATGGAATATATCAGGTCACTATTACAAGTCCTTTGGGGAAACGGGATGGACCTTTCGCATTAAATGCTATATCTGGTGATATTGTCCGGTATGCATTGGAAAATACGGTAGTAAATATTGACTATAGTATTATAGGAGCTGCAACAGAAAGACCGGTAATATTAATCCGATTTCAAAATCCGACGCCGGGAATTTGGATGATAGAAGTAGAAAGTCAATATAATACATCAAGTGAGTTTAATATATGGCTGCCTATTACACAATTCTTATCCGGAGATACCTATTTTTTGAGACCAAATCCTGATGTTACTTTAACCGACCCTGGAAGTAATAAGGATGCAATTGTGGTTAGTGGCTATAACCATGAAAATGACAGTTTTTATTTACGAAGCAGCAGAGGATTTACCTTGGATGAAAGAATCAAACCGGATTTTGCAGCCCCGGCGGTAGATATTAGTGGTATCAATAGAAATGGTGATGTGGTTATGCGGTCGGGAACCAGTGCAGCAGCAGCCATAACAGCTGGAGCAGTGGCGTTGTTTTTACAATGGGCGATAGTGGAAGGAAATGTTACCTATATTACTGCAAGCCGGGTAAGGGCAGATTTTATAAGGGGAGCCAGAAAACCGGAAAATGTTGAATTACCAAGTCAGTTATTTGGATGGGGTTTTCTGGATTTATATCGGGTATTTGAAGTGCTTTTGTTTTAACTTACCAAAAAATAGAAAGAAAATATTATGATAAAATAGTGAAATCAGGAAATACTACTTTATGAAAAATAAGTTATAAAGGAGAGTATTTCATGAAAACAAAAAACAAAGCAATCTTAGTAGTATCCGTTATGATGCTTGTATATTCCTTCACATTAACGGGATGCGGAAATGATAATGTAAACAGTGCCACAGACAAAAATAATCAGGAGCAGAATGGAACAAATAATAATGGTTCCAGTGTGGGAGATGATTTAGGTAACGCGGTAGATAATGTCGGTGATGCAGTTGGTGATGTTGGAAATGCAGTAGGCGATATGCTGGGTGCAAATTTCAATGGTTTTTCCAGCTATGAAGATGCTCATGATTACTTTATGAGCACTATGCAGGGTGGCAATAATTCAGGCAGATATGAAGTTAGAAATGAAAATAAAGATTTGGGACAATATCAAAACGGAAGATATGGATATCAGTTTGAATTATATGATGTTACCTCTGGAGAAGGCAGCAGATTAGGTGAGTACTGGGTTGACCGTGATACAGGAAAAATTTATTTAAAAAATGATAAGTCTGGTGAATTTGAAGAATATACAAATGATTCTACCAGCACACAAAATGGTGGAACCAGCACAGGAGCCAACAATCGATAATGTAATACCAGGTTCAAAAGGTCATAAAATTGGATGTCAAAGTCCAATTTTGTGACCTTTTAGGTATCATCAGATATCTTCAATCTGCCAGTCAATCGGAGAAACACCTTGTTCTTCTAAAAATGCGTTGGCTTTGCTGAAATGTTTACATCCGAAGAATCCACGGTAAGCAGAAAGCGGACTTGGGTGAGGAGCAGTCAGTATCAGGTGTTTTGGGTTATTTAACATAGAAGCTTTCATCATAGCCGGTTTTCCCCATAGTAAAAATACCAGGGGTCTGTCCTGTTCATTTAAAATACGGATGGCAGCATCCGTAAATTCTTCCCAGCCGATTCCACGGTGGGAATTTGCCTGATGGGCACGAACGGTTAAAACCGTGTTAAGAAGCAATACCCCTTGTTCGGCCCATTTTACAAGATAACCATTGTTTGGTATTTTTAGTCCCAAATCATCCTGTAACTCGGTAAATATATTCTGCAAAGAAGGTGGAATTTTTACTCCGGGTTTTACGGAGAAACTAAGTCCATGTGCCTGATTTATGTCATGATAAGGATCCTGACCTAAAATAACACATTTTACATCTTTTAAAGGAGTAAGGTGAAAAGCATTGAAAATATCATCTGCAGGAGGGAAGACATAGCTTCCGTTGTTATATTCTTCAATGATTTGTTTGTAAAGTTTTCGGTAGTATGGTTTGCTGTATTCAGGCTCAAACATAGGAGCCCAGTCATTTGTAATGGGTGGCATAAGAGAGTCCTTTCTTTTATATGTTTATAGTAAAAATTTATGTCTGTCATCCAGACACCGGAAAATATTCTGCTTCGCAAACATCCTTTGTGAGAAATTATACTATGAAGTGATGGAAAATGCAAAAGAAATAGGGCTTGAAAAAAATGGAGAAATATGGTAGTATAAAATAGTAATATCACTAACATTTCATAAACATCCTTTTTTTATTTCTGCTAGAAAGGAAGTTATGACATATCAAGAGTTTTTATTGCAAATCAAAGAACAAATCTTAAAACATATCGAAGAACCGGAGTCCTATGATGTTACCATACGCAAGGTACGAAAGAATAATGGTGTTGTATTAGATGGACTTAGTATCATTGGAAGAAATCAGAATGTATCTCCAACCATATATTTAAATTCATATTTTGAGCAGTATCAAGAAGGTCGGGATTTTGAGAGCATCATAAGAGAAATCTATTTTATATATGTGAATCATCCACCGGAAAACTTTGAGGTGGAACCAGAGGATTTTAATTCTTATGAGTTTGTCAAAGGTTCTGTTTTTTTCCGGATTGTGAATTATGAAACCAATCAAATTCTTTTAGAGGATTGTCCTTTTTACCGGATTCAGGATTTGGCAGTTACCTTTCGGGTTTTGGCTCAAAAAGATGATAAAGGAATTGCAACGGTAATGGTTACCAATGCCATGATGAAACTATGGAAACTTACCATGGAGGAGTTGAAGGCATTGGCTGTTGTGAATACTCCAATACTATTTCCAATGAAAGTAGAGCCACTTACAAAAGTACTGGAGGATTATATTCATTTGGACTATCCAGAGTCCGTGCCGTTATTTGTACTGACCAATTCCATTGGAATCAATGGTGCATCCTGCATCTTATATGAAGATGCACTGAAAAACTTATCCCAAGAGTGGGATTCTGATATCTATATTCTACCCAGCAGTGTACATGAGGTATTATTGCTGCCGGTTCAAAAAGAATTTGATAAAGATTATCTCGAAACCATTGTGCAGGAATCTAACAAAACAGTAGTATCGAAAGAAGAATTTTTATCAGATCATGTCTATTATTATTTAAGAAAAACAAACGAAATCATCATCATTTAATACAATGAATCACAAACATAATGATTGAAGCTTGAAAAACATCAGAAAAATTATTATAATAATAAGAAACGCAGACATAAAAGTGGGGGTAAAAATATGGAAGAAAATAATATTTCCCAAAGAGATTATATCATTGTTTCTGCAATCGAGCTGATTAGTGATTCTGGTTTATCTGCTTTGTCCATGAAGCATTTATCATACCGGTCAAATATTTCTGAGGCGATGATTTATAAATTATTCGGAGGAATAGGAGAGGTGTTGGTAGCGGTAGTGGAAACTTTTGTTAAGTTTGATAAAAGCATCCGCCAGACGGTGTTATCCAAAGATGCCTCATCTATTTCCAAAATAAAGGATTTTTTCAATGCATATGCGACATACTATGAGAATTATAAAGAAATCACTGCAGTTATTTTAAATTATGAAGAATTGTTGCATAATGCAGATACGAGAGAATTGGTTACGAATTGTATTCAGGATAGAGATGAAGTATTAAGACAGTTGATAAAAGAAGGTCTTGAAAGAAATGAAATTAAGGATATCTTTACGACAGAGGAATTGTCAGATATTTTAATCAGTGTAATGAATGGCATGATTTTAAGCCGAAGAGTCATTCAACATGAAAAATCATTAAAAGACGAAATGTTAGAAACCGTAGAAAAACTAATGAAGTTGATTGCAGTTGTTCCATAGGTTTATGAAATGTTAGGAGGATTACAATGAGGATATTAATAGCAGAAGACGATATGGCCAGCAGAAAGTTTCTTTCGAAATTTTTGTCAAAGTTTGGTGAGGTGGAAGCCGCAGAAAATGGGATGGAAGTAGTAGACCTTTTTGCAAAAAGAATGAAAGAAGGCGTTCTTTTTGATTTGGTTTGTTTGGATATTATGATGCCGAAAGTAGATGGGTATAAAGCCCTTACGGTAATCCGTGATATTGAGCGTAAGAATGGGATTTCAGCAGATAAACGAACCAAGGTTATTATTACCAGTGCCCTGAATGAAACAGAGTCTCCTATTGATGAAAATGGAAAAGAACATGATGCCTATATTACGAAACCGATTGATATGGATAAGTTCCAGAAAATTATGAAAAAACTAGAACTTATCGAGTAATCAGGAAGGAAAATGAAAATGAGTTTACCCAAAGACCCTATGATGTTATTAAGTGTGATTAACACGAAACTCAGGGATTATTATAAAAGTCTGGACTTGCTCTGTGAAGATTTACAGGTGGATCCGAATGAAATTAAAGAAATATTACAAGGCATTGGATATGAATATAACGAGAAATTAAATAAATTTGTATAGAATTGTCGGAATATTTTATAAAAATGTGAAAATAGAAACAATAATAGAGCTAAAATAAAAACATATTAAAATATATTTGGAAAAACAGATAAAGTAATTGAAAATTTCTCGCAAATATAGTAGAATATACACATAACTGGCAGCGTGAATGCGAGTGGGCATTCCTGGTGCAGATAAGGACAGGCAGTGTTTGTTGTGATTTTTTTGTTCTTTCTCAGGTAAGTTGCCGGCGGGTTAAAAACTATATATTGGGAGGTTACATATTATGAGCAGATTTACATTACCTAGAGATGTGTATTATGGAAAGGGTTCATTAGCAGAGCTTAAGAATTTGAAGGGAGAAAAGGCCGTTTTAGTATTGGGCGGCGGTTCCATGAAGAGATTTGGCTTCGTAGATAAAGCATTGGGGTATTTAAAAGAAGCCGGAATTGAAACGAAATTATTTGAAAATGTTGAACCAGACCCATCGGTGGAAACTGTGATGAAGGGTGCCGAAATGATGAGAGAATTCGAGCCGGATTGGATTATTTCCATGGGTGGTGGTTCTCCGATTGATGCAGCGAAGGCTATGTGGGCATTTTATGAATATCCGGAAACTACCTTTGAAGATTTGATTACACCATTTAATTTCCCAGAACTTCGAACCAAAGCGAAATTCTGTGCGATTCCTTCTACATCAGGTACTGCTACGGAAGTTACAGCATTCTCCGTTATTACAGATTATGCGAAAGGAATTAAATATCCACTGGCAGACTTTAATATTACACCAGACGTTGCGATTGTAGATCCTGAATTGGCAGAAACCATGCCAAAGCATCTTACTGCATATACTGGTATGGACGCATTGACCCATGCCATTGAAGCATATGTTTCCACTCTACATACTGTATTTACAGATCCTCTTGCAATTAAAGCCATTCAAATCGTAGACAGCGATTTGTTAAAGTCATATGGTGGAGATATGGAAAGCCGTGAAGTAATGCATTATGGACAATGTTTGGCTGGTATGGCATTCTCCAACGCATTGTTAGGAATTGTACATTCTATGGCACATAAGACAGGTGCAGCATTCTCTACCGGTCACATAACACATGGACTTGCTAATGCGATGTACCTTCCATATGTTATTAAATATAATGCGAAAGATGCAGAAACTGCTAAGAGATATGCAGAGATTGCTAATTCCATCGGTATCGAAGGAACTGTGGACGAGTGTGTTCAGGGATTATGTGATAAGATTGTATCCTTAAATAATGCGATGGAAATTCCAAATACATTAAAAGACTTCGGAATTATTGAAGAAGAATTTAAGGAAAAGATAGCTACGATTGCAGAAAATGCCGTAGGAGACGCATGTACCGGCTCTAATCCAAGACCAATCGATCCGGCTACCATGGAAAAACTATTTACTTATATCTATTATGGAAAAAAAGTAGATTTCTAAGCTTTGATGATTTAGAACGTGAATCATATCTCTTACGATATGGTTGGAACATTTAAAAGATGTGTTCATTTATTAAAAGAATAAAGTTTCAAGAATGCTCCTTAGTCCTATTTATAGGATAGGAGCATTCTTTGACTAGAATTAATTTTTTTCTTCTTTGGTGTTATCCTTGGCTGGATGTGTAAGTCGATAAAGCCATACAAAGACATAAATAAAAATAGGCACAATAAAACTAAGAAGCAAACATCCCATAAAATAAGGACTGTTCGTAATTGCCAAGAATAAAGTGCAGCCAAATAAAGATAAAATCAATACAATACAAAGGATAGAAAGAAATTTTTTCGCGTTCACAGTAACTCTCCTTGTCTTTTCGTAGGTTTTAAAATACCCTTTGGGTATGATACTAAATGATACAGGAAACAGGTTCCTGTGGATCTTTCATAAGTATTAGTATATCCAATGAAGGAAGAAACGTCAATCTTATTAAGAACAAAGCGGACAAGTCCACATAGAACTTCCTAACTTCCGTAGTCTTAGTATATAAAAAAGTCCATCACAATCGGATGGACTTTACGAAAAAAAGGGGAGGATAGCATACGATAAATACTAAGAGGGGGAAAAGCATTTTCGTATGCATATGTCTGATGGTTACTTATCAGACATCTATATTGTTACCAGAAAGGAAGAAAGATATACATAATTTCTTTCAGAATTTTTGTTTCATGGGAAATACGGTATATTTCTTATGAAATAAAATAGTTGAAAAAAGCGACAAGCTTTGCTATACTAAACAAGATAACTATTATTATTTTAACGAACGAAGGATGGTATAAATATTATGGCATTATTACAAGAATGGCGTGATTACGCATATCGTTTTGACGATAACACAAAAGAGGGACAACAATTTTGGTTAAATTATTTCCAAGTAGAACAAGGAATATATAAGAAATTATTAGCAAATCCAAGTGAAGTAGTAACTGGAACAGTGGAAGAACTTGCAAAGAAATACGAAACCACCATCAGCTTAATGGTTGGATTTCTTGATGGAATTAATGATAGTTTAAAGACTCCAAACCCAATTGAAACTATGGATAAAGATACTTCTGTTTCTTTGGATATTGACCTTGAAAAGTTGTATTATAACATGGTAGGTGCGAGAGCAGAATGGTTATATACATTAGAGGAATGGGAAACATTAATCACTCCTGAAAGAAGAAAAGAATTATATAAAGAATCTAAATTATCTACTACTGTTGTTAAGCCTGCTAAGGTTGGTAGAAATGAACCATGTCCATGTGGCAGCGGTAAGAAATACAAACAATGTTGTGGTAAAGATAACTAAAATGATAGCAGTTTAAAGCCCGATATTTGAAATTGTAAAATAATTTTAATAGGTTTTGAGTAGATGCTTGAAATGTAAATCAGCCTGGTGTTCTTGTCAGGGATGGTGATTCATACACATTGAAAAAAGTATGATATGCCGCCCTGTGGTTCATTGGGCTTTTTACTTATAAAAACGAGAATACTTACAAGTGAAGAATAACAGAAAGAACAAGTATAATTTATAGGTGAAAGAATGCGGATTGCGATTTGTGATGATGATAATGAAATGCTTGGAAGATTGAAAAAAGATGTGATAGAAATATTCGGTGTTATGAAGGTCAACATTGAAATTTTTTCTTTTTCTAATGGAAAAGAGCTGCTTCGTATGATACAAAATGACGAGGAAAATTTTGACTTATTTTTGCTGGATATAGATATGCCTGATGTTTCCGGTCTTGAAATAGCTCAGATGCTTAGGGAAATGAGTGTAAATTTAATCATTATATTTATATCAGCATATGATAATTATGTTTTTGATTCTATTGAGTACAGTCCTTTTCGATATATCAGAAAGTCTCGTATCAACCAAGAATTACCACTTGCATTAAAGGCAGCACATACATTATTGGAAAAAGAACAGGCAAGATATATTGGGGTGAAAACGGAAGAAGGAGATTATAAAATTTCACATTCTGAAATATGGTATTTCGAAATTGAGAACAGGAGATTATACATATATCTTACCAGGAACAGAGTGATAAAAACTTGGAAAACAGTGAAGGAATTTTTTATAGAATTGAATGATGAAAATTTTGTAAAAATTCATAGTGGTTGTGCAATAAATTTAAAATATATCAGAGAATATTCCAGTTATGATGTTACTTTGGACAACGGAAAAAAATTACTGGCCAGTAGGTCGGGAATTAAAGCAATAAAAAGTACATTGCCTAAATATTGGAGTGAACACATATGAGTAATTTTTATTGGTGTATCGAGTATCTTGCAACATTTATTGAAATATTTCTCTGCTGTTATTTTTGTGGAACCTTTGTTGTAAAAGAAAAGATACAGGATGTCAGAAAGAGGATTATAGTTTTATCTGTTACGGCATCGGTAATGATTATTCTTTTAAATAAGTTAGAGCTTTTCTCGTATTTGACAACGCTGATATTTATTTTGTTATGCATATTGATGCAATGTATTTTGTATAGGGAAAGTTATTTGCATTTGGTCGCTTTGGTGCTGGTGTATGCTGCGATATTATCAGCCATAGATTTTTTGGTTCTATATTTTGTTACAATTAATATGAATTCAGATATTGGATATTTGACAGGAGAGCAAAGTCTAATAAGAATAATTTGTATTATGTTATCAAAATGTATTTTAATATTGTTGGTTATCACTTTAAATCGTGTTATTGTACATAATATAGAAATACCAATCAGATATATTTTGATTACCAGTGTTTGTTCAGGGTTTCTTTTGATTTCTAATTTTGTAATGGTACATACAGAATTAAATAAGTCAGATGGAGAAATCAGTAGTTTCTCTATGGTGTTTTTTATTGCTTCTCTTGGAATAGAAATGGTTATATTTTGTTTTCTAATTAAAATAGCAGAAGGTTACGAACAGAAGAAAGTAGCATCTCTGGTAGAATTGAACAATAAAATGTTACAGAAATCTCTTGTTGAGACGCAACAAGCATTTGATTTATGGAGAAAAAGTATACATGATTATAAACATAATATTTTATATTTAACACAATTAGTGGATGAAGGTAATATAGAGGAAATTAAAAGTTATCTAAGCAAAGAAAATGATATGATAACAAAGAAGGATGCTTGCGTTAAGACAGGCAATACAGTGGCAGATGCCATTATTAATACAAAGCGGAACACGGCAGAAAAAATGGGAATATTGTTTGTTGTAAATGCTTCTATTCCTAATAAAATTGCAGTTAGTGGGTTGGATTTGGCTAATATTTTAGGTAATCTTATCGATAATGCTATCGAGGCAGAACAAAAGGAGGAAGAACCTTATATAGAAATTACGATAAAACAAGAAAAGATGTTTTTGATTATTAATGTTAGAAATACTTGTACGTTTCCAACAGCTCCCAATTTGAGGACAACGAAAGAACAAGAGGAGTTTCATGGAATTGGATTGCAAAGTGTCAGACAGACAGTAGAAAAGTATGAGGGCGAGATTACAATAAGTACAGAAAATAACCAATTTATTGTAACGATATTGATTCAAAATAAATATGAATAAGAGTAAGATATCAGTAGTTTTTATAGACGAAACTTGCTGATATCTTTTTTTGGTTACAAATTAATCAAGAAAACCGACAGATTAATCAAAATCCCACAAAATGACAAAATAATTTGTTAGAATGAGAACGGTGATGAGAAAAACTCATCCCATCAGAAAGTGAAATCAATACAAAAGCAAAGAAAGGGGGACACGCAGATGAAAGAAAATAAGATTGAAAAATTTTTAACATTGGTTGCTAAAGCATCATGTGACTCTACATCATGTATCTGTTTTTATGAACCAAAAGTACCTGAAAAGCTTGCTAAAAAAGAAATTAAGAAGGAACAATAAGATTTATGTTTAACCATATTGCAGAAGATATTGTTTTCTTGTTAGCAAGAAAAAGACTTCTTAATACAGAAGACAGAGAAAT
>JAFQBM010000016.1 GCA_017399685.1 Lachnospiraceae bacterium | reverse complement strand
CGAACAGTCAAAGCTGTAGTAGTATAGATACAGATCCACAGTGCTTTAAGTATTATAATGGAGTATTCAATAAAACCCAAGAGTTTGGGAGAAAGGAGAATAATCCATTACCCTCAAAAGAGGATAATTGGATTATACGTGGTATTGTGATAACAATTTTTAAGAACAAAAATGATATTCCGCACGATGTGGAATATGTAGAATTAAACGATATTTATTTTAATCAAAATACCGTACGTAAGCTTGATGACAGGGCATAAAAAGTGATTGAAATAATAGATCAGGCGAAGTTAATCAGCCAGTATAAAATATGCTCTAAATTTAATAATATTGTCCTTGATGTTGACAAGTTATCAGCCGGTTGCAAAACAGTACTAAATGTACTATATAATCCAGACAAAGTGTTTTGCTTGAAGGAATGTGGAAACAATGCATTGGAGGTGCTGTATAATCTTAAGGCAGGCAATGTTTATAGTGACTATGCGCTAATTCCTTTTGAAATGGCAGCGGTGAGAGTGCAGACTTCTTCGGGAAAGAAATTTGTGATTATGAAGAATTAAAGGAGTGGTGGTGTTATGAAGAGTAAGCAAATTGTAATGAAGCATTTTTCCACTGAGCATACTTCGTTTGTTGTGGATTTTAAATTTACGAATAATATTACAATATTAACGGGAGATTCCGGAACAGAAAAAACCGCATCCTTTTCATTTATAAAAGAGTGTATGGCATTGAATACCGATATTGTCTGCTTAAACTATTTAGATTATCAGAAAAATATTGGTGATATTATTAGAAATACAGAAAAAAAGCTGATAGTGATTGATAATGCAGATGTACTTTTAGATGATGACACAAGAAAGCACATTGCACTTGATGATAAGAATCAGCATTTGATAATTGGTAGAAATCCGAAGAATCTGTTTGTTACGAAAGAAAATTTGTTTGAACTTGTGAGTGAAAAGCAGGGGGAACAGACAGTGCTGAGGATTGAGGATTATTTGTAATATAGGATTGCGAAAATGTAGAAGAGGAGGTTGGATTGTGATACTTGATGATTTGTATTTAACAATATGTACACTTCTGGAAAAAACAATAATTACTGAGGAAATATTGGCATGTAAAGAAGTGGAAATGTTTTATTCAGAAGAAATGATGGAAATATCAGATCAAGATATATCCGTATTTCTAAAGGACAAAGAGACTGATGAGAATAAACGGCAAATTTTGTTTGATATATTTCAGAAAATTAAAATTGAAAAATCAATTGTAAAAATAGGCGATGAAGTTGAGAATGAAGATATCATAAGAGACAAAGAGAGAATTAGGCATTTGTTTGAAAAGGTAATTGAACCTGAATTGATAGAACTAAATGATAAAAAAGTATGCATTAGTTATGATTTTGGGGAGACAAGCAAACTTAATAAGAAAATTAAAGAAATAGAAATGTGGGAAGAAGATAATGTTATTAGTACTATTTCACAAAAAACAGGTATACCCACAGAAAATATAATATTTGTAGACAGTGTAAGTTGTTATATTGACTTTATAGGTGAGTTTAATGAAAATACATATGTATCTAGGGGACAAAAAGATTGTACATATGATTTAAAACCGTCTTTATATAGAGTTTATAAAAATAGCTATGCAGGACATTCAGCAGAATATGAAGATGCATTTAGACAGAAGGTGTTGTTTTATGATGATAGTACAGAGGGAAAGAACGAGGAGGAAATAAGGGCCTATGGACAGCATTATGGCTTACCTACTAATTACTTGGATTTTACAGAAGCACACCTTATTTCATTGCTTTTTGCTGTAGAGGATTATGAGTATGATGATAATCATGCGATTGTATATTTTGTTGATTCGCGTTCTTACAATCGAGAAACGGTTAGAGAAGATAGAAAGTTGATAGATTTCTCTGACGATGAATTGAAAAAAACAGTTGAGAAACAAGGTCGAGATAAGTCCTATTTTATTAAAGTGGGTAACTGTAATGAAAGGATTCATTTTCAAAAGGGATGTTTTTTGAAAGTTGAACAGAATGATAATTTGAAAAGCATGTATGAGAAATATACTAAAATTGCAATTATTGATAAAAATAGCAAAGAAATGATTTTAAAAGAATTGTTTAAACTTGGTATTACATTCGAAAATATATATCCAGATAAAGATAATATGGTTAAAACAATTCGTTTTATAAAAGAGCATATGTAGGAGGTGCTAAAGATGGAATTACCAGTAAATGTTAAGTTTACTCGACCTTTGATATCGGTTCAAGATATGGTTAATTTTATAGATAAAGGAGAAAAATTTCTTAAAAGTGCAAAAGAAGAATTGACAGATGAAGAACAATTTGAATTTTTGCAGGGAATAATATTAAGTCCAGATTATCAGAGGGAATATCGTTCAAAATCAAAAGAGGAAAGTTCGATTATTGAATCTATTATTTTAGATATTCCGATACCGGAAGTTTTTTTGGTAAGATCATCTAATAATGGTATTCAATTACGTCATGTAATGGATGGACAACATCGATTAACCGCAATTTATCGTTTTGTTAAAGATAAATTTGCATTAACTGAATTAGAATTATTGAAGGAAAAGGAAGAATATAAGAATAAAAAATTTTCGCAGTTGAG
This sequence comes from Lachnospiraceae bacterium, assembly GCA_017399685.1. Classification (GTDB taxonomy): domain Bacteria; phylum Bacillota; class Clostridia; order Lachnospirales; family Lachnospiraceae; genus RGIG1668. Next base: position 22,085 of record JAFQBM010000016.1, on the reverse strand, counting down.
TAAAGAAGCGAAAATTAAAATATTAGGAAGTCATCTTTCTGTGTTGGAATTTGAGGCATTTGAGAATGATGATATGGAAATAGAACTTTTTAAGCGATATAATCGAAATACAAAACCATTGGAAAAACATGAAATGTCTATGGCGACATTTTATTCCAATACAAGTTTATATATTACTAATTTCCTAAACATTAATATGGAAAATGCTGAAAATAACCAGGATGAGTTTGCTAAGAAAATAATAAAAATATATAATGTTACAAGCGATAGGAAAAATAAGCAGAAAAATCACCAAGAATTATGTATATTATTCAGTATATTAAATAAAGGTCCTAATGTATATTATAAAGATGGAATTGAGATTGCTAATAAATATTTGGAAGAGCAATCAAAATTATATAAAGCAGGATTGGAAAATGGTTTGCAGTCAATTAAAAATGAATTTAATAAATTTAACATGTTTATGCTAACATTGGCAGAGCAAGTTGAATATCCATTTTCAACAGCATTGTTTAAAGGAGCAGATAGGAGATCTACAAAGTTTCATACAGGTGTATCAATGGTATTAGCAACTATTTTTTACTATTTTGAAATAGACTTGAATAATTCGGATTTATTAGAGGAAATCAAGTATATAATTCAAAATAGTCCGTTAGGAGATGAAACATATAATGCTTCAAGTACTAATATGAGAAATGTTATGACATATTTGTACAAAAAAAATAATGTATTTGGTAGAATGTATAAGTCACTTAAGTACAAGGGAAATGTGTCTCAGGAAATAGTGGATGTTTTAAACAAAAGTGATCCTGCTTAAATCTTACTAGTCTCAGGTAAAAATAGAGACTAGTAAGATAAGAAAAACACTATGTTAATTAAATTTATTCATGGCATCCACATAATCCTTCAACCCATTTTCCTTCAGTGCAAGCTTGGCATATGTAATGTGGTGTTTCCTCTGCTAACCGGTATAGATATACAATATCGTTCGGGTCATCGAAGGTAACTGCAGAATTACATTCCTTACAACGGATAACAAGAATGGAATTCTTGCTTGTATTGACGATAATGGAGTCTGTGGCAGACTCATACATGCCAAACTGGAAATTAAGATTGTTGGATTCTTATGTTGATTGCTCATAGTAATGCTCCTTTCATAGTTGGTGTGGCAGCAGGTGTAATTGACAACATGATAGCCACGAGAATTTGTTCATTGTGAGTAATAAAAAAGTAGATTATATCAAGCTAATGGAAAAACTTCCGGTGCAGATACTGCAACTAATTTGCTACTGAAAACTTTGAAAATAATGCGAAAAGAGCGATATTTGGCGAAATAGAAGTGCCAAAAATGTAGGAAATATCAGCGTTTGAAAGTTGTCGATAAAAACTACGGAAAGAGTTGAATAATAACCAGCAGTTTACAATTATCTTATATATTGTTGTGAATTATTTTCTATAGCTCTTTCTGCAAATTTTTGAATTTCGAATTTTTGAATCAAGGCTATTTTGTCCTTGCGAAATTACCACAAATCTGTTATGATTTGAACAACATAAAGATTGTAATACGTTACAGTTTTGGTCTAGGTGAAAACTCTTTGGACCACCATAGACGGGAAGGATTTCCCGTCATTTTTAATATATAGGGGGAAATTATTAATGAAAGAATTTAGTATGGAAACAAGCAAAATGACAGTAAAATATTACGACATCGGTCTGAATCTGTTTTGCAGACAGTTTCCAGATCCAGAAAAGATTATCAAAGAAGCAGCAGAGGCTGGAGTTTTATGTATTTTAACGGGAACTGACCCAAAGGAGAATCAAAAGATTGATGCCTTTGTGAAAGAACATGAGGCATTTGGTACTGCAGGAATCCATCCACATAATGCAGACTCAGCAAAGCAGGAAGACTTTGAGTGGATTGAAAAAATCGTAACAAAGAATCCAAAAATCGTTGCAGTAGGGGAATGTGGTCTGGATTACGACAGGATGTTTTCCACCAAGGAAAATCAAATCCGCTGTCTCGAAAAGCACATTGTACTTGCAGAGAAACTAGACAAACCGCTCTTTTTACATGAGCGTATGGCAGCAGAGAATTTTATAAAGAGATTTAAGAAACATCCGGATATTTGCAAAAAATCGGTGGTACATTGTTTTACAGGAAATAAAGAAACTCTAGACAAGTATCTTTCCATGGGATTTTCCATTGGAATTACAGGTTGGATTTGCGATGACAGACGAGGAAAAGAATTAAGGGAAGCAGTCAAAATGATTCCTCTTGACCGGATTTTAATAGAAACAGATGCCCCATATCTGACACCAAGAAATGTGCCGGGGCTGGCAAGGACCAATGTACCATGGAACATCAAATATGTTTCAGCAGAACTTGCAAAGTACATGAAGGTATCGGAAGAGGAATTAATGGAAAATGCAAGAAAGAATACAGAAAGAATCTTCCATTTATGAGAAAGGATACTGTCAGATGAATAATGAAAAAAGTCAGAAATAGAAGCATATATTAAGGCTGGTGATGTGGAACATGAAACCTTTGAGCCACTTTGCACATGGCGGAAATTTATCAAAGAACCGGAAAATGGTTAAATTGGATGATAGAGGAGTGGATTAGCTGAGGAAATGAAAAAGAAGAAAAAGATAACAATACTTATCATAACTGTTGTTTTATTTCTATGGATTTTATGGGGAAACAGAACGGTAGAACTTAACAATATAACAATATCCAGTAAAGACCTTCCAAGTGTATTTTCCGGATATAAAATAGCACAGATATCAGATTTACATAATGCACAGTTTGGAAATGAAAATGCCATGTTGATTCGTCTTCTAAAAGAAGCTTCACCGGACATTATTGTGATAACCGGAGATATTGTAGATTCTACACATACCGATATGGATACTGCCATAACATTTGTTCATAACATTGTAGAGATTGCTCCATGCTATTATATAACAGGAAATCATGAGGCATGGCTTGGAAGTGACTACAATGAGTTAGAAAATGCTCTGATAGATGCAGGAGTTATCGTGCTTCATGACGAAGCCGTTACATTGGAAGAGGAAGGGCAGACAATTCAAATGATAGGGATAGATGACCCTGATTTTAGTTATATTGCTGCGGATAAAATAATCTCCACCAAATTAGAGAATACCAATATTACTCAGGAATTTACCATTATGTTGTCCCATAGACCGGAATTATTTGATTCCTATGTAGAAAATGAGATAGATTTGGTTTTAAGCGGTCATGCACATGGAGGACAGGTTCGTATTCCTTTGATTGGAGGATTGATAGCACCAGATCAGGGGTTGTTCCCGGAATATGATGCAGGAGTGTATTCGAAAGGAAACACAACCATGGTTGTAAGCCGCGGGATAGGAAATAGCGTGATTCCAATTCGCATCAATAACAGACCTGAAATTGTACTCATTGAATTGCAGTCAGAATAAGAAAAATGGAAAATATAGCATAACTGTTCACGTGTGAACAGTTACAATATAGCAACCGAATCATTAGTAAAATGAACCGATGAATAGATTTTAACTGTTTTTTGTAATAGAATTCATGTAGAATATTTTTATATTGGGCAAAGTGTCCTAGCTGAAAAATTATATTTCGGATGGTACTTTAATATGATGAAAAGGTGATGATAATACAATGAACAAACATTATGATGAGAATTTAGAGGAAAATGAAATTATAGAAGCGGGCGAATTCATCGAAGAATATGAAGAATGCGAAGAAACCTATGAAGAGGAATATGAAGAAGAATACGAAGATGATGAATTTGACGAAGATGGCGAATATGACGATGACAATGACGAGTACAGTGATGAAGATGATGAACCGGTTGAAACATTAGGCTGGGATGCAATCACAGAAGCATTTGAAAAGATTTATCCGGGACAGGAAGACCCAAAGCATTACGGAGTCATGATTCCTTGGATGTTTGGTGGAAAGGATCCTTTAGAAGGAATCAGTATCTACGATGCCGGAGACTATTGGCATTTTGTGACTTACGGATTATCTGAGTTATACGAAAAAGAATCTGAAAACCTTGAATATAGCGGTTATGGAATGGAATTTACTTTGAAGCTGAAAAAGGGTTGTTATGAAGATGAGGAAGCAGAAATCCGTGGCTTATGTGGAATTTTGCAGTCCATTGCCAGAATTACTTTTCAGTCCGGAGAAATTTTTGATGTGTTCGAATATCTGTATACAGGTCAGACAGAAGGGATGGATGTAGAACAAAAGTCCAAAATTACAGGATTTATCACCATTCCGGATGAAAAAGCAGGTAGTGAAATCCTTACACCAAATGGAAAGGTTACTTTCGTAGAATTTATCGGTGCGACAGATGCAGAACTTACGAAAATCAAGAATAAGGAAATGACAGTAAGGCAGTTGTACGATAAATTGGGAAGCGATTTAACGGATTATAAGAGAGATTCTGTTGTATAGTACAGGGAGATTGAATGAACTGCTTGACGAACATATCTGGAATGGTTATCATAATTAGTAGTATGAAATGAGGAGGACAGGTTTATGGCTGATAATTTTGAACTACAGGTAAGTGAACCAATTCCATGTGAGGTGGATTATCATTTATCAGAACAGCAATTAGCAGATTATTTTGATTTACAATTTCAGTTAATTCAAGAAGGTAAGAGACCGCCGGCAACCATGGAACTTGCCATGCTTGGTTATGCATTAGATTTTTTGGGATTTGCAGAAAATGCTGCCAATACAAAAATTGACTTTCAGGAAGAAAGTCTTGGCGTATTTGAGGCAATTCTTGATGCGATTTATAGAATGTATGCTGATGAGGCACCTTCTGGTGAAGATTTTGACGATATGGTGAAGAAAGCAACAGGCTATTTTGGCGTACTAATACTAAAAAACATTGGCGGTAATTGGATTCAGTCTAATATAGGAATGGGCATGAACATAAAAGGAAGCAATGCATTTTTATATAATCGAATTGCAAGAAGATTAACCAATGGAAGAGAAGATGAAGTAATTAGCTTTTATGAAGCATTAAAAAATTTATAGAAGCATTGAAAATTGGACAAAATCAAAAATATTTATATGATTAACATAACATCCCGCGGAATGAATGCCACGGGATATTTTTTGCAATAAAATCATTCAGGATATTTAGGATATTCGCAAAAAGAAAAACTTGCATGATAAAGAAAAATGTGTTAAAATCCTATCCGGTCAAAATAAATAACCTTTTCATTTCATAGATACTTATATAAATTCGTAATTGGATGAATGTTTCTACAAACTACCGTAATAGTTTTGCTATAAGTCTTTATTAATAGATTGCAAAACGATTGCGGTAGTTTTTATATATCAGGAAATTCCTTGAATTTCTTGGAATATAAAAAATAAATATGCACATGATGTGCAGAGAAATACTATTTTACATTCGTACATTGGCACATAAAAAGTTTGTAAAAAATAGCTTTTTTAACATGATAACAAAAATCAGGAGGGAAAAATGAAAATGAAACAGGAAAACGCAATTTCAGGACAAGATAATATTTCAAAACTGTTGCTGAAATTTTCTGTTCCATGTGTAACAGGATTGCTTATCAGTGCACTTTATAATATTGTGGATCAGATTTTTATTGGAAACAGCGAACTTGGATATTTGGGAAACGCGGCAACAGGCGTTTCTTTTCCGGTAATTTGTATTGCAAATGCTTTTGCATGGTGCGTTGGAGATGGTGCGGCATCATATTTGAGTATTTGTGCCGGACGTAAAGATTCGGATAGTGCCCATAAATGCGTCGGCACCGGAATTACTGCCACTGTTATCATCAGTGTGATTCTGGCAGTACTTTGTGAGTTTTTTGCAGTACCTTTTATGAGTCTGTTTGGAGCTTCTGCTCAGACCCTTGGGATGGCGGTAGAATATTTTCGGATTGTGGCAGCATTTTTCCCGTTTTACTTGCTGTTAAACGTAATGAACAGCATGATTCGTGCAGATGGAAGCCCTGCTTATGCGATGTTTGCCATGTTGATAGGTGCTGTTATTAATATTATTCTTGACCCGGTTTTTATCTTTTTATTAAAATGGGGAATTGCCGGAGCTGCATGGGCAACCGTAATCGGGCAGGTGGCATCCTTCCTTGCATGTGCATTCTACTTTTTTAAACCTAAAACATTTCAGCTTACCAAAAGAAGTTTTATCCCCGACAAAGCAATTTTATTAAAAACAGTTTCCCTGGGGGTAGCCACTTTTGTAACTCAGATATCCATTGTTGTGCTATCCTTGGTGTGCAATATGACCCTTTCTCATTATGGGGAACTTTCAAAATACGGCCCGGACATTCCGATTTCTGTATACAGCATTCAGACAAAAGTTTATACTGTGGTATATAGTATTGCCACGGGGATTGTTTTGGGTGGACAGCCTATCTTTGGCTATAACTATGGGGCAAAAAGGATGGACCGTGTGCGAAAGACTTATAAACTGGTACTGTATGCTACGCTTGTTGTAGGAATTGTGGCAACCTTGATATTTGAGCTTTGTCCTCAGGTTATCATTGGAATTTTTGGCTCAGGGGATGCTTTGTATCAGGAATTTGCCATAAAGGCTTTTCGGATTTATTTATCCCTTACCACCATTACCTGTCTTGTAAAAATGACGGCTGTATTTTTCCAGTCCATAGGAAAATCCGTTTATGCCGTGGTAGCGTCTTTAATTCGTGATATTATCTGCTTTACGCCTTTAGCAATTTTTCTTCCACATTTATTGGAGAAAAATCATCCCGGTACGGGTATCGATGGCATATTATACGCAGCACCAATTGCAGATTTGGTGGCAATGGGGGTAATTTTGTGTCTGACCATACCTTTCTTCCGGAAGTTAGCGGTTTGATTTATAGTGCTGATACAAAGGGACTTTTTAGTAGGTGAAGAATCTATTAGAAAAGTCCCTTTTCTTCTTTGCTATATTAATAAGGGATACAAATATGTATCCTCAATGATTCACGATATATCTTGTATATCATATTCTACAATCCAATTATGGATTTCTTTCACCACAGGTTTTAAATCTCTTCCCATCTGAGTCAGGGAGTATTCTACTTTTGGAGGAACCTGTGGATATTCTTTGCGATGGACAAGTCCGTCCTTTTCTAATTCTTTTAATTGTGTACTTAACATTTTGTGGGTAATAGGTGAAAGCAATCGCTTCAATTCACTATATCGCAACATTTCATGGAAAGCCAGCACATATATAATGCGTAATTTCCATTTTCCACCAATCATATTCACTACCTTTTCAAATTTTCCATATCCAATATCTTTCAGAAAACATTGTTCAAATTCCATTTCTTACTCTCCTTTTTGATAGTATCTTACAAAAAAGTGCATACTTACGAAACTGAGTATACTAAGATAGAATGAAAAAGTAAATAAAAATTTTAAATAATGAGTTATATGAGTTATATCGATATCCCCCATTTGAAATGGGGGTGCTAACTTACGGTTGAGGGAGGAATCATCGTGAACATTGTAATCATAAACGGAAGTCATAGAAAACATGGAGCAACAGCACAAATTTTAAATGAAATGTATCAGCGACTGAAACAATACAGGGATGTAGAGGTAGAAATGATTCATGTGGCAGATTTAGAACTTAAATATTGTGTGGGATGTGGTACTTGTTATAAAACAGGGGAATGTATTTTTAAGGATGATATAGAGAATCTGTCATGGAAAATTGAAAACGCAGATGGGATTATTTTGGGTTCTCCCACCTATGCAAGTAATGTGTCCGGACAGATGAAAGTAATCATTGACCGAGGACATTTTGTAATGGAGCAGTTGCTTTATGGGAAGTATGCAATCAGTGTTACAACTTATGAAAATTATGGTGGAAGAGATACAGCAAAAATACTGAATCGGCTTTTGGCTTATTCTGGGGCGAAAATTAGTGGTATGATAGTATCTCGAAAAAGATTTCAGTCCGATTTATTGGAAGACGCCCGGTTGAAAGTAAAAATTAAAAAAGTGGTTCATAGATTTTACCATGATATTGCGGGAAAACGTAAATATATACTTCAAGATATGAAGCATTTTATTATATTCCGAATGGGAATTCGACCATTTGTTTTACGAAAAGGTTCACAATATGATGGAGTAATGAAGCATTGGAAAAGAAGAGGGATGATATAAGAGGGGGGAGTTACAATGAAAATTTTTGCTTTATACTTTAGTCCTACCGGTGGAACGAAAAAAGTACTTGATATTATGATTTCAGCATGGGATTGTGAGAAAAAATATATTGATATATCCGATAAAAGGGATATATTGTTAGATATTTCATTTTCCGAAAGTGATATTTGTGTTGTAGCAGTACCAACCTTTAGTGGACGTGTACCGGGATTCGTCATTTCTAAACTACGCAAATTACAAGGTAATGGGATAAAAGCCATGTTAATCACTACATATGGAAACAGAGCCTTTGACGATGCGTTATTAGAATTGAAAGATACGATGGAATCTTGTGGTTTTATATGCAGTTGTGCAGTGGCAGCAGTTACAAGGCATTCCGTATTACCAAAGTATGGTAAGGGAAGACCGGATTTTGCTGATGTGGAGAAATTGAAGCAATTTTCTCTTCAGTGTAAAGAAAGGATATTGAATACTATTGGGTCTGCCAGTGTTCCTGGCAATAGACCATATCGAAACTATATACCTATTCCTATAAAACCAAAAGCAAATAAGCGATGCATTGGATGTGGTTTATGTTATCAAAAATGCCCGGTTCATGCGATAGAACAAAATAATTATAAAGTGTGTGATAAAAGCAAATGTATTTCGTGTTTACAATGTGTAGCCATATGTCCCAAGAAAGCTCGGAAAATAAATCCCATCATTTTAAAAATTGCAGAAATTAAAATGAAGAATTTGTGTGGTGGAAGGAAACAAAATAGAATTTTTTATTGACAAACAATATTACTAATAGTAATATTACTAATAGTAATATTGAAAAGGAGAACCACAGTGGAAAATATCATTCTAAGTCTGCTTTTATTAAAAAGCATGACGATTTATGAAATGAGAGTGTTTATACAGCAGAATCTTAGTACAGTATGTAGTGACAGTTTGGGAAGTCTTCAAAGTGCCATAAAGAAACTGATGAATAAAAATCACATTGTTTTAAGGGAATACCTTGAAAACGGTGTAGTAAAAAAACAGTATAGCATTACCGAAGAAGGAATTACTCAGTTTAAGGACTGGATTGGAACTCCAATGAATCTGCAAAAGATTAAAAACATGGAAGAAGGTAAATTCTTTTTCCTAGGGATGGCACCTAAGGAAACACGAATCAGTTCCATTCAAGGTTATATCGAAAGTCTTCGCATAGAATACGAAAAACTTTCCCAAATACAAGCTTATGAACAAAGCTTCAAAGAAAATGTGATTGAAAAGAATGTGGAACGGATTCAGAAAGAGACGGCATTGTCTAGGTATTTACTGGAGGTTTCCGGGGAAAGTACATTGGAAGAAGTAATACAGAATATCTATGATTATCAGATTTATGTTTTAGAATATGGTCTGAAACGATTACAAGATGACATAGATTTCTATGAAGGAATTTTAAAGAAGGAATTGGAACGAGAGGATTAATTAGATAGGTAATTGCAAAACAATCAAAAACATATGTTGAGTGATGAAAAAGAAACAAATACATAAGCAGGAACGCAGCGAAAGCGTGCCTGCGGTGTTTTGTTTCTTTTACATCACTTTCATACGGAATACTATATAGTTTTGTAATTGCCTAATGAATTAAAATCAGAAAGGAAGGGCATTATGGTTTCGATATTAGTAGCAATCATTTTTTCAGTTATTGCAGTTCTTAATATTCTTTTGATTTTTGGATTGCCTTTAGGCGAACTTACCATGGGTGGACAAAATAAAATATTACCGAAGAATATGAGAATTATGGCGATTTTTTCTTTACCGGCACAACTATTTGCTATCATCATTGCATTACAAGGCGGCGGGTATTTGGGATTGTGGTTTTCTTATGATGTAACGAAAATCATATGTTATGTATTCGCAGGTTACATGATGTTAAATACGATCATGAATTTTATCTCAAAAAGCAAAAAAGAAAAATATATTATGACTCCATTATCGTTAATTGCAGCTGTTTGCTTTTTCATTATAGCATGGAATATGAATTAATATAAGGATTTAGAAGGCTAAATTTGCTAAGAAATTTTTATAAATTAGATTGACAATAAGGAATCTGTATGGTAAAGTTATAAAAAATTTAAGGAGACAATACAAAATGAATTTAAGTTTATATTCAAATTATTATATGTACATGTATTACGGACGTATTTGCTTATAACCAAAGCAACTAAAATGCACAGTTATAAGCGGATAGGTCTTATATGTCTGTGCATAAATAAGAATGTAAGCTGTTATTTATATATTTGCATTTTGTATTATATTTATCGCATCAGGCAGAAGGACCCTTGGTGCGGTTTTTTTATTTTAGAGATAACTGGGGTACTTAACCACGAAAGTGGTGGTTTACAAGGTAGTCAAAATACCAAGTATAAAAAATATAGAACAGGAGTGAACATTATGAAAGAAGAGATTAAACTTACTTTAGCAACAGTAGCGGATGCGGAACTGATTCATCAGATGAAATATGAGGCTTTTTTACCACTTTACGAGAAGTACCATGATGATGAAACAAGTCCGGTAAAGGAAAGCATAGATAACGTAATTTGGAAGCTTTCGAATCCGAATTCAGAATACTACTTAATTCAAGTGGATGGAAAAAATGTAGGGGCCATCCGGATTTACAGAAAATGTGCAAAAGGTGAGGAGGGGGAAGCACTCGTTCAGAATATCAATTATATATCTCCAATCTTTATATTACCAGAATTTCAAAACAAAGGAATTGCCCAACTTGCAATCCAAAAGGTGTTTGAACTATATGAAGACACGATTATCTGGCGGTTGGATACCATAAAGCAGGAGAAAGGAAACTGTCATTTATATGAAAAATGTGGATTTGTCAGAGTTGGCGAGGAACATATCGTAAATGAATTAATGACTTTGATTGATTATGAAAAATCAGTAAAATCAGATGATAACGTATTGTTGTAAGTAGAATGGTATGGAGTTATAATTGATAGGGAGGGATGATATGGACGAAAAAGCAAAGAAAATATTAAAAAAATATAAGCCATGGAAAACGGATGCAATTACCGATGAGGAATTGCAATATGCCATAGAGCAGGGAGTTTTGTATCCTATCATGAACATTTCTCATGAGAATGTAATTTTAGAGGTGAAACGTTTATCAAAAGAGATTGATTTGAATGACACTATACGGGCATTTTTATATAGTTTATCAACAGGAGCCAACGAGTATCGGACAGCTCTTGCAAGTCTTTTATATGCAAAGTTATTACCGGAACATGATGCAGTGGTATATGGTCCTGAATATGATAGAAAGTGTGCTATCTGTGGAGTAAAAATGGAGGAAGAACAATCAGATTGTGAAATAAAAAATTCAGATTATAATTCTTATCGTTATTTTCCCAATGGTTATCAGATGATTGGCAGGGCAGATTATGTATTATTTGATTTACAACAGTTTCAATTACTGCCCAAAGTAGATTTTACAAAGGAAGATTTGCGGATATTAAATCGTATCTTTGGACTGGCGGAGGAACTTGCTCCTGCAAATAAGGTAATTGCATTGCAAAAAATGATTACCACAGAAAAAGTACTGCCTGCCAATAAGAATGAAATTTATGTAGTACTTAGTGTTCTTTCTGCTTGTGGGGTATTTGATACACCGGAACATAAGGGCTATGCCGATGGATTTGTATTAGAACAGGACAAAGAGTTTGTATATGAGTATGATATATTCTATCCCCTTCATTTCTGGCGTGGAAAGCATGGAATTAATTATGATGCAGTAAAGCAAATGTTTGGAGAACTAGCAGGGGATTTACTGGACAAAGAGCATATCATTCATCATGAAGTATCTCAAAATACAAAGACATCAGAAGGCAAAAAATCAAAGGCAGAAGCTTATTTTAAAGAGGGAGAATATGCAGTTTACCTTACAAATGAACAAAGATATTATTATGGTCTTTTGCCCCTTTCACCGGATTGGGAGAAAGTGGTCAGATATTCTGTTACACATGGCTGTTATAAACGCTCCGAAGTATATTTTGATGGTACTTCCATAAAGAAAATAATATATGAAGAGAAAAGTGTGAAAGATGGAAAATCACTAGGTTTTAATGGTTATTCCGAATTTGATTTGGATGCAGAGACAGAAGATAAGACTTTGCTACTTCCAAAATCAAGCAGGGGAAAGAAGAAACCCTGGACCCCGTCTTTGCTTATGACCTCGACATATATAAAGGAACATCTTCTTGTTAGCTTTTGGGATAATGGTTTTGGGGTAGGAGCATTTAACAACAGGAACGAGCAAAAACTTCCCTTGCCGAAGGGAAACATAAAAAATGACAAGGATTTTCAAAAGTATACGAAAGATTATATTCGTTCTCTTCCGGAAAACTATGATGAGGTACTTTCTGAGTTTCATAACAAAAAAAGAATCACAGTAAAAATACGACCGGGAGATATCTTTCGGGTGGCATTGTCACCAAATACATATACTTATGGATTGATATTGGGCATTGCCAGAGATGTGATTCAGTGGGATAAAGTTCCTTCAGAACATCCGATGCAAATGATGATGGCACAGCCAATTATGTTTCGTCAATATGATATTGTTACAACGAACCCGGACATGTCCCCGGAGGATTTAGAGGCAGTGCCAATGTATCCAATGGATATGGCACAGGACAATGAAATTCTATGGGGAACTTATCCTGTGGTAGGTCATAAAACATTGACACCAAATGACATTGATCTTGGTTTTGCCTGTCATAAGAAGACAGGCGAGGTATTCTGGGGTTTTACTTCATTTACCGTGAATCCGGAAATTTATCAAGAGTTTTTCGAGGATAGACCCAAATATTATCTTTTGGAGAGTAGTTACCCTGTAGGCTTGTTTATTCAACTCTATGAAAAAATGCCACAGCATATTACAAGGAATTTAGAACTGAGAAAGATAGTACTTAAGGAACTGGGAATGCCACTAGATAGTACAGTGGATGATTTTGCAAAAAGGTTCGGCGGGCCGACACGGGAAGAATATATCCGCTGGGTATACCGTTGATAGGAGCAGTCTTATATGTAAAATATAAACAAACATGAACAAAGGATATATCAAAATGGAGGAACGTTATTTTAGTTCCTCCATTTTTCATGACATATGAATTCTCTCATTTTACTCATTCACAATGTTATAATACTCCTTCGAAGTAAAAAGATAAACCATTACATAAATTACCGAGAAAATAAGGCAGGTAATAATAAAACTTGCGATAAATGTCGGCATATGCACCAATACCACCAGACCTAAGCATTTAGAAATAATTTTTAAAGCAAAGGATGTATGGAGGATTGCAGTTATCAAAGGAAGGAAAAATACTAAAAGAATCTGTGAGCGGATGGTCTTTTTGATTTCTGCTTTCGAAAGTCCAACCTTTTGCATAATAAGGAAACGTTCTTTGTCTTCGTAGCCTTCGGAAATCTGTTTGTAATAAATAATCATTACGGTTGACATGATGAATAGAAGGCCAAGTACGATACCAATAAAAAGGATACCGCCATACATACTATAAAATTCATCTTGCTCGTCTTGTTTATAAGAGATGGTGCAGGCGAAGGAATTTGTTAAATCCGTAATAAAATCCGGAATCTTATCTTTATCACCATCTAAGTTAAATGCGACATAATTAACGGTACCAGGAGCAACCGTCGGGTCTTTAGGAGGGATTACAAAACGGTCAAATACAGACTGGTCAGGCACTACCAAAAGTATTTTCGAAAACAATGCCATGGAAGAATCTGAGATATATTCCAGACAGTCAGACTTAGCTGCACCTTTTACCTGATAAGTAATTCCATCATATTCCAAAGTATCTTTTGTATAAATATTGTTGGTAGCATAAAGCAGAACTTCATTTTCTCCTAAGGTTTCCTTCGTTCCATAGATACGATTGTACTCCTCTAAGGTAAGAACAAAGAAGTCCGGCACCGTTCCCCAATCCGTAAAATTGGTTTCAAAATCAGAAGAAAGACCATTTTCTGTTACGACAAAAAGGGAAGTACCATAAGCCACAGAAACATAATCTTCTCCGGAAAGCTGGTGTTTCTCAAGGACGTTCTCAATGATTTCGGTGGTTTCTGTAAGAGAAATTTCAGTGGTATTTACCAGAATTTCACGAGGAAACATTTCATTGATGCTTCGTTCTCCATTGGCATAAAGGGAGGCACCGGCCGCAAGGACGATGATGGCGGAAGTTGACAGGATACAGATGGTTGCAAGTCCCGCCGCATTTTGTTTCATGCGGTATAACAGTCCGGAAATGCTGATAAAATGTTTGGTGGTGTAATAAAAATCCTTACGTTTTTTCAAGAATTTTAAAACAGCAATACTTCCTGCGGTAAAAAGGATGTATGTGGCAACCATGACCATAAATGCAGCTGGAAAGAAATTCGAAATTCCATCGCTTACATTGTCGGCTTTTAGTGCCAGAGTATATCCGGCAATCAAAATTGCCATACCACTAAAAGCAAGTGCTAAGCGGTTTTTCGGTTCTTTTTCCCCGGACTGGTTACTTTTTAACAGTTCAATATCCTTGGCTATTAAAATACTGATTACACTGTGGAAAAGAAGCAGCAGGGCGATAAATAAGGCAATCAGAATAGAATTTTTTACTGCCGTCTGGTTGAGATAAAATCCGGAAGGTGCTGTTTGCCCGATGATGTTAAATAGAAATACCAGCATCAGTTTATCAAAAAGGATTCCAAGTACCATACCGCCGAAAAGTCCCATGCCATAAAGCGTTAGAACTTCGGATGCAAGCAAACGTACCATGTGGCGGCGTTCCATGCCTAATACACGATAAAGCCCCATTTGTTTCTTTTGATGTTTTAAAATGAAACTGTTTGCATAGAATAGGAAAATCACTGCAAAAAGTGCAGTAGCAAAACTTCCGGCTTTTAATACTTTGCAAAGCAATTCGGCACCTTTGAAGGCTTCTATCTTTGTAACCGGGTCATAAATATAGGTATTGGAGCTGATGGAACTTAAAATGTAAAAAAACATGATACTTCCAATGATGGTGAGAAGGTAAGGAAGATAAAGTTTTTTACTTTTCTTGATATTATCCCATGCCATTTTTCCATAAAGGTTCTTATTCATGGTCCTCACCTCCCGATAACAGCGAGGTCAAGGTATCATTGATTTTTTTATACATTTCCTCCTTTGTGGAATCTCCTTTATAAATCTGGTGATAAACCAACCCATCTTTAATAAAAAGTACCCGGGAGGCGTGGCTTGCTGCCTTCACACTATGGGTAACCATAAGAATGGTCTGACCTTCTTTATTGATTTCTTCGAATTTATCCAAAAGTTTAACGCTGACTTTCGAGTCCAAAGCACCGGTAGGTTCATCTGCTAATAACAGTTTTGGGTTGGTAATCAAGGCTCTTGCCACTGCGGCACGTTGTTTTTGACCACCGGATACTTCATAAGGATATTTCTTTAAAAGACTGTCAATACCAAGAGATTTTGCAATCGGCTGAAGACGTTTTTGCATTTCGTCATATTTGGTCTGGGATAATACCAAAGGAAGCAGAATATTGTCTTCCAAAGTAAAGGTATCTAAAAGGTTAAAATCCTGAAATACAAATCCCAGATTATTTCTTCGAAACGCAGCCCGTTCTTTTTCTTTTATGTTAGAAAAATTCACGCCATCCAGAAAGACTTCTCCGGATGTCGGGGTATCCAGAGCAGCCAGAATATTTAACATGGTGGATTTTCCACTTCCGGATTCCCCCATAATCGCAACGAATTCTCCGGCTTCTACCGAAAAATTGATATTACTTAAAGCTTCTATCTGGTTAGAACCCAGCCTGCTTTTATATATTTTTTTAATGTTTACTGCTTGTAAAATAGACATGTTCAAAGTCCTCCGTGTTGTTTGTTATGGCATTATTCTAACAAGGTTTTTAAAACGATGCCTTAACATTACCTTACAATTTGGATGGCGAACCTTACAATTTTGAAAGGTTGGTGATAAAAAAATGGTTGTTCATACAGTAACCTGACAGCTGCTGTTAAGTTATGTAATCGTTATAATTCACGACAAAAATGTCACTGTAAATAACAAAACGACTCCCAAAGGAGCCGTACAGATTATGGATTTCTTAAGTTTCCCTGATTTGTTCGCTAACGAGAGTATATAGAATTTCAGATGGAAAGTCAAATACTTTTTCGTAGCACGGCAAAAATGCAGGAGACCTTGTAGTGGTAAATAGGAATGGAGAACTTAAGTAGAAATTATGACAAAAGATATATTCAATGAATACTTTTGGATTAGACCTCTGGAAAGTTATTTCCTAATTTTGAAATTTTGTTGATTTTGGGAAATAGACAATTTATAATGTAAAATCAGGTGATAAGTTTGAAACTGATAGACAGAATAGGATATTTACAAAGTTGTATTTGAGTGACCACACTTTCAGTTATGCAAAATTGGGAACAAAAAATTTGGATGATTTAACAGAAATCAACTTGTATTTTACTGAAGATAGAGAAGGAGGGAATGGCGTTGATAAAAATCCTTATAGCAGATGATGAAAATGATTTGAGAAAACTGTTGCAGGATCAGTTGGTGGAAGCAGGATACTCTGTTATCGAGGCATCTGATGGGAAAGAAGCGTATGAGGCATTTGAAAATGAAAATCCGGATATGGCAATTATTGATATTATGATGCCTTTTATGGATGGATTGTCCTTGTTATCCAAAATTCGTGAGAATTCGAATATGCCGGTGATATTGCTGACCGCCAGAGGTGACGAAATTGATAAAGTAAGCGGACTTAGATTAGGAGCGGATGATTATATTGTAAAGCCTTGGGGAATGAATGAACTTTTAGCAAGGATAGAAGTTCAAAAACGTCATCTAAATATTGAAACTGCCAAACAGTCTGTAATTGTAAGCGGAAATCTTTGGATGGACTTCTCAAATGGTGTTGTGAAGAATAATGGTGAAATAATATATCTGAACGCAAAGGAGTATTTAATACTTGAATTCTTTGCTCGTAACATGGGAAAGGTTTTAACCAAAAAGCAGATATATCAGGAAGTATGGAAAGAGGAATATATGTATGATGATAATACGATAATGGTGCAGATTTCACATTTACGTGCAAAGATAAATGACGAGGAACATAAGCATATTGAAACATTAATAGGGATAGGATACAGATTCAGGTAAAAAGAGATGAAAAGAGAAGTGAGTGGTTTAACTACCAGAACCTATTTACGGCGTAAGTTTGTACATGTTATTTTAGCAACTTTAGGTTTTGTGTTGCTTCCGATTTTTTTATTGGTTACTGTACAGTGGATAAGCAGTAAAGGGAAAACAGAATATATTCCGGCGGAAGCCAGATTACAAGCCGCATACAGCGATATCAGAATAGACGATATTGTTGATTATGGTGGTGGAGCTATGGTTGTAAATAAGCAGTATGAAGTGATGGAACTTGGAGGAAAACCTGTTTGTGATAAGAGATCCTTTTCGGAAAAAGAATGGACAGAATTTTTAGTAAGTACCGGCAATGATACAAAATATCAATATGATATTGCTTATGATGAGGAAGGCGAATATTGGCTGGTGTTACGAATTCCTAGTGCAATAAGGTTTTCTTTTATATTTGATTATAATCAGGAGGCAGCTGCTTATAAAACCACAGCCATTGCATTTTTCTTTATTTGTTCGGTATATTTTATTGCACTTATAGGGTTTGTTGTGATTTATTCGAAGAGAGAATCAGTCCAAATTACAAAATCCATGGAAGAAATTTCTGTTTACGCAGAGAAACTGGAAGACGGTGATTACAGTGCTGAATTGAAGGATGGTGGAACTCTTGAAATCTGTCGTCTGAAAGAAGTGATGAAGCATTTGGCCTCGGAACTGAACAGTAAGGAAGAGATACAGAAAAATGAGGAAGCAAAAAGAATGCTTCTTGTATCGGAAATATCCCATGATTTAAAGAATCCACTGGCAAGTGTACAGGGATATAGTGAGATGTTATGCAAGGATAGTGTATCCACTCAAATGAAACAAAAAGAATATGCCGAAATGATTCATAGTAATGCTGTAAGAGCCAACGAATTATTACAGTCTCTGTTTACCTATTCGAAACTTGGAAGTGTCGGATATACACCGGAACTGAAAAAGATTGACATATGTGAGTATACAAGACTCATATTTGCAGAATATATTCCAAGATTAGAGGATGCGGGATTTCAGTATGAACTAAATATTCCGGAAGAAGAAATCTGTGTAAATCTGGACCAGGATTTATTCCGACGTGTTTATGATAATCTTATAGAAAATTCAATGAAATACAATCATAGTGGAACTGGCATAAAGATAAGCATATGTCAATGCAAGTCCGTTGAGATTCATATTTTGGATGATGGAGTTGGAATTGAAGACAAGTATGTTGAGCAAATTTTTAATCCGTTTTTCAGAGTGGATGGTGATGTGAGAAATTCACAAAAAGGAGGAAGTGGACTAGGTCTTGCAATTGTGAAACAGATTGTTATGTTACATAATGGTCACATCGAATATTTACAGGAACACAAATCAGGATGTGGATTTCGGATTACACTTCCTTTATAGAAAAATTTAATGCGGATTTAAGATTGATTTATGAAAGGTAAAAGACTCCCTTGATATAATCTAAAAAAATATCAAAGGAGTTTTTGTATTATGAAGCAAAAGAAAAAAACAGGTTACTGCCCTGAAAATGTTAAGAGCAGTCAAAAGGAGAAATGTCGTGCGGGAAAATATATGCCTTACATTATACTGTGGATATTATTTTTTATAATGGTATTTTTGCAAATGGGAATGAAACCGGATACCAATACGTGGATGCCTCTAACAATCATATCTGGTGGGATATCTATTGTGATATTAGTAAAAAATAAAATGCCATCGAAGAAATATATCATCCTTTCCATTATATTTATGATTCTTGCAACAGTTGCATACCTGGGGGTCTTGTCGAATCTGTTTTTATTGTTGATATATGGAATTGTAGTGGGAGTTCCGACGTTATTATCCTCACTTGCGGTATTTTCAGTAATGGAGAAACATGGTGGATACTCGATGATTTCAAAGAAGAATCAGTATTCATTTTGGAACAGCATTATGATTGCGGTGATGGTAGGTGCTATATTGTCGGTTATCAATACTTTTTTAGGTGTTTTGTCCGGGAGTGAAATTGCTTTTGAATTTTCAATTATGAAATTGCTGGTGTGCCTTAGTCCTGCAATATTTGAGGAAATGGCATGTCGTGCAATTTTTATGGCTTACTCTGTTTATTTTGCAGGTAATGATAAGATGAATGGGTTTGGAACATTTACCATGTATTTTATGATGTGCATGCCGCATACACTTGCCCACGGTTATCCGTTGAGTTCAACTATCATATTGTGTGTACTTTTTGGAATTCCATTTACAATTTTGCAAAGAAAAAGAGATATAGCAAGTGCGATGATGAGTCATGGATTGGTGGATGCAGTACGATTTACATTGATCGGATTGTAATCAGAAGGTTAAACTGTTGCTCAGCCATGCCGTATATAAATAAATCAAATAAGAATTTTGCGATAGCAGGACATGAGCAAGTAGCAAAGCGGATTTGAGCGGCATCTCTCAATTGGGTAGTAGAGTGAAAGTGGCTTCTATTTCAATTTATACCGTAGACTTAGTTTTTTGCAACATAAACAATACAATTGCAACATAAACAAAATTTCTTTTCTTTTTCAGGAATTTATATTAAAGTTCACTTATAAAAGAAAGGATGGTATAAATCAATGAAAAACAAAATAAAAACTTTTTTAAAAAGCGAGACCTATCAATATTTTGAATATGCAATGCTGGCATTTGGCGGTTTGGGCTTGGAAGTGCTATATGCATATTTGCTTGAGCCATTATTTTATGGTCATTCCATGAAGGAATTTACTACGATAGAATGTATTATCCACTGGTCTGTAACTATTATTACCTGGCTGGTGGTTGCATACCTGATTGTGAGAAGTGCTAAAAAGAATCTGGGATTTCAGTTAAAAGGAACCGACAGCAAATGGTCTTTGTTAGGAATTATAACAAGCAGTGTTTTAATCGGACTTATGTTGGTTGTAAATTATGTTGATGTAGGCGGATTAAAAATTATTTATGAGTTTCATAAGCTTGGGGTGCTGAAATTTATATTCCAACATCTTTATTATTTGGCAGAAGTAGTTCTTTTCAGCTTAATTATTCTATTCGGTCAGAATGCTTTGGAGAAGTTATTTGGAAAGAAAAATGTTCCTTATGGTGGTATTATCGTAGGCATGACCTGGGGACTTGCCCATTGGTTTACCAAGGGAAGTATATTGATTGGTTTGGAAGGACTTGTAATAGGTTTTCTATTTGGAGCAATCTATTTGTTTTTGGACAGGGATTTTAAGAAAACATATATTGTACTAGCATTGGCATTTATTATATAATGTATGCACGTGAAAATGAACAAAAGGAAATGAGGTATCGACAGTGAAAATTAATGTCTACCAAGAGCCTGATTTGAAAGAAAATCATGTAGATTTGTATTATAATCAAATGGACGAAGAAACAACGGCGATAAAACAATATTTGTCTGCCTTTGAAGGGATGATTACGGGTAAGGATGAAGAGACGGAAAGGGAGAGAATGCTGAAGCTGGGAGAAATTCTTTACATAGAAGTTGTGGATCGCAAAACCTATGCGTATCTGAAGGACAGTATTTGGCGTATTTCATATGGCTTGCAACAGTTTATGGATAAGTTCGGCTCGGTGGGTTTTGCACGAAATAATAAGTCCATGCTGGTAAATATTTACCATATTCAAGAGTTGAAGGCGCAGGTGAATATGCGCGTAAATATTTTGATGGATAACGGGGAGCAGATTGTTTTGAATAGAAGCTATAAGAATGAGTTTTATAAATATTTGGAAAAGAAGGTGACGGAAGAATTGAAATAATAATATCAAAAGGAAAACAGATTAAAAAGCGAAAGTCAGCCAATAGGTTTCAGAATTCCATTGGTGCCTTTCGCAGAAAGGCGGAAAATAATTATGAAAATTGTGAAAGAATATTGGATTTCTGTATGTGTGGTATATACGATATTGGCATTAACCAAAGTATTGCTGGAAGGTATAAGCGGACAGCAGGACCAGGATTATCTGATAAATTTCGGAATGTTATTTGTAATTACTTGCTTTGCTACGTTTGTATTGTTTATGCACCGCATTTTTCATAAAGTACCCCTGCTTATTGTTATGATAGGACAGTATGTTGCTATAATAAGTACCATTTTACTGGGTATTTTTGTAATGAGTAAGTTTACGGAGATATCTTCAAATGCATATAGAGAAATGTTTTTTCAGATTACGGTGTCCTATATTGTGTTCGCAAGCATTTATTATGTGTCATATTTTAATGAGGTAAGAAAAGCGAACCGTAACCTAAGTGAACTTAAGAAATTGGAAAAGTAAATCTCACAAAACAAATAAAAAGCCAAAACAGAGGTAATTATCATGAAGAAGAATTAAACAGAAATCGTATTTATTCTGGACAGAAGTGGTTCAATGAGTGGCTTGGAGAAGGATACTATTGGAGGATACACCAGAGAAAACTTTATTTATTATTACTACTGACGGAAAGGAAAATTCCAGCAAAATATATCATTCATGTGGTTAGTCCGTTTTATAAAGATGGAGAAAGTGGAGAAGAGGATTTATTACGTTCCTGTTATCGAAAGAGCCTCGAATTGGCTTATGAAAATAAGTGTGAAAGTATAGCATTTCCTTTGATTTCAACCGGTAGTTTTGGTTAT
>JAFQBM010000015.1 GCA_017399685.1 Lachnospiraceae bacterium | reverse complement strand
GGAATAACCGAAGAATCTGTTCTGCTAATGGTGGATTACCTCCGATGGTTAAACGACAGCAGTACTATGCTTCACAACAGAAGGCAGCATAAGGTCGAACATTCTTGAGAAAAAAGTGTAAACCAATATTGACAATATCACAAAAAAATAATATTTTCCGCACCTGTACAAGCTCTAAGATCTCCTTCTGTCTTTTTATAGAAATCTCTATATTTTTTTGGACATGTTACAATCAGTTCAGGAATCGTATCTTTCATTGACATTTGCTTTTCAGTTTTGCTTTTTCGTACATCTGCAATAATTCCTTTTACGTGTTCACCAAATTGAATGTATATATCCTCCGATTTTTTCGTTTTCCACATCATCTGATGTAATGAAATATTTTTCTCATACTTTTTATAAAAATCTTGATAAATATATTCCGTTACATAAGGTGTGTAAATCGCATATAATTTCAAAATTCCAAGCAAGCTATAATATAATGCAATTTGACCGGAATATCGGTGTTCTATTCCATGTTTTTCTGGTTGGTATAAGCGTTCTTTTGTAATTTCTATATAATAATCACAGAAATCCTTCCAAAACAAATTATCTATTTCATGTCTTGCCTGCCCGATTTCAAAATTATTAAGCATTTCTGTCGCCCGAATCGTTGTCTCATTTACTCTTTCTAACATCCAGCGATCCATCGGGAGTAATTTTTCTTCCTCTATCTGCTCCGGCTTTTCAAAATCCTGCAACTGCATAATAGCAAATTTAGCTGCATTATATAACTTATTAATGAATCTCTTGGAAATTTTCAATTCATCCTCACTAAAGAAAGTATCTGTTCCAAGCTTGCTGTTCGCCGCCCAATAACGTACTGCATCAGCAGAATGATTTTCAATTAATGCCATTGGCGAATTAGAACTGTTATTTTTCGATTTACTAATTTTTTCTCCTGGCTTTGCCAAAACAAACCCACTAATCATAATATCTTTCCATGGAATCTGGCCCGTATGATATAAACTTTTTACAATGGAATAAAATGCCCATGTGCGTATAATTTCATGAGCCTGACATCTCATACCCATTGGGAAAATTTCTTTGGAAATATCATTTTCCTCTCCATATCTCGCATTAATCAAGGTTGTAACCGACGAAGTAGCCCAAGTATCAAAAACCGCTTCCTCTGGAACAAATTCATTACATCCGCAACTACAAGCATGCAATGGTTTTTCTTCCAAAGGATTTACCGGAAGCTGACTTTCCTCGGCAAATATTGGTTTGCCACATTTCTTACAATACCAAACTGGAAATGGAACCCCAAAATATCTTTGTCGTGAAATACACCAGTCCCATTTCAGATTTTCAACCCAAATTTTATAACGATTCTTCATATGCTCCGGATGCCAGTTAATTTCGTCTGCCGCTTTTAAAAACCGTTCTTTTTCTGTTAATACGTCGATATACCACTGTTTTGAGGGAATAAATTCTACCTCATTTCCACAACGTTCATGAATTGCAACCATGTGGTTGATAGCTTCCTGTTTTACAAGTAAACCTTTTTCCTTTAAGATTTCTATCATTTCTCTTCTTGCTTTCTTGATTTGCATTCCCCCAATAAAAGAAATATTGCTATTAATCGTTCCATTCGCCATAATAATTTCTTTATATGGAAGATTATGCTTCTGATACCACTCAACGTCCGTGGAATCACCAAAAGTCGCACACATTACTGCACCAGTTCCTTTCTCCATAGAAACCGTCTCATCCGTCAAAATAGGAATTTCAAATCCGTATAACGGAACAGTGGCTTTTTCCCCAACATAGTTTCCATATCTTTCATCCTCCGGATGGACAAAAATACACACACAGCCTGCCAGCAATTCTGGTCTGGTAGTTGCAATCAACAAATTACCAAGCGGTGTTAAGAAATTCAGATAATTAAATATGGTCTCACACTCTTTTGTTTCTAATTCTGCCTGTGCAATAGAAGTCTGGCATTCGGTACACCATAATACTGGAGACTCTTTCATATATGCCTTGCCTGTTTTCGCTAACTCAATAAAAGATTTCTGGGATATTTTTTGTGAAAGATCAGAAATCGTCTGATACTGAAGACTCCAATCTACACTAAATCCTAAACGTTTCCACAAATCTTTAAATTCGCCTTCATATTTTTCAATTGTTTTCATACATTTACTTCTAAATTCACTTCTTGGCATCTGATTTGCTCTTATCTTCTCATCTTTTTCAACCAAGCGTTCTGTCGGAAGACCATTGTCATCAAAGCCAAATGGATAGAATACATCATATCCCTGCATTCTCTTAAATCTTGCAATCATTTCTGCTTGTGTATACGAGAATACATGACCGATATGAAGTTTGCCACTTACTGTAGGTGGTGGCGTATCAATAGAAAATATCTTTTTCTCTTTTCCATTTTGATACTTATAAATCTCTTTTTCCTTCCACATTTGTTCCAGTTCTTTTTCTACTCTCTGAAAATCGTACTTCTTATCCATTCCGGATACCTCCTATAAAATAAAATATTTTACAAAACAGACAAAAAAATCGCCCTAAGCAAAATGCTTAGGGCGAACTATACATGTCCGTGGTACCACCTAATTTCAGAAATACTTCTGCACTCAATACAATACGGGAATCATCATAAATAATAAGATAGACTATTGTCACTAATTATCTGTAATTCCGATATCGCTTCCCTTGATAACGGTGGGAATCTCCGTTGGAGTTTACTAAGAAATCTCTGTTCAATCCAAAGCTCAAAGGCTACTTCCATACTCCCTTCACGAAAGTTTTCACCAACCACTTTCTCTCTGTTCATCCGGAATAGTATGTACTCCTCCTCGTCAATGCTTTTGTCTGTAATTGTTATTTAAATTATAGCACAAAAATTTCCGTTGTCAAATAAATAGGGCATTTTCTTTAACAACATATCCTTTTTCACTAAACCTACTCATTCCAAATACCTCACATTCTTCAAAATACTTACTTTTCTCATTTGTCATATCATACATTAATTTATCTTCATCATTAGTTTTATCATGTACCTCAATATATTCGGGTCTAGAAGCAAACGGAAATTTCATAGCAAACACCTACACCTCTTCTCACCTATAGTCTCTTAGTGAAACATATTATCCTGTTTGCTTCTTCAAATCCCATTTTAAGGTGAAACTGCAAGCTTTCCTCATTATCCAATTCACAATCGCTTGCAAACTCTATACATCCCTGTTCTTTAGCAAACTTTTGACATTCCTCCACTAATTCTCTCGCAATACCTTGTCGCCTATAAGCCTCTTCAACAAAAACACCTTCTAGGTATCCAACCGGACTAGTTTCAGTTCCCTCTACATAGTCATTCCTAAATCCACATTGAGCAAACCCAATAACAGTATTATCATTCCATGCTAAAAATACTGCACCGCCTTTATTCATATATTCACCAAAATCGCTTTCTAAATCTTCAACAGAATGAGCATCCCACATTTTAATTGCCAATCTTGCCACCAATACAGCTTCATTCAAACTAGCTCTTTTCATTTCCATCATTTTTTAACCACTCCACAGATTGTTTTCATGCTTCTATTGTTTTCGTTTCCAATACACATCTTGCATTACATTCCTTAGCCATATTCAAACGGTCTAATAAATCTATTTCCCCATCATCTAATGCAGCTGATTCTTAGGTGGATTTTCTCTTCCATCATGAATATGAAAATGACTTAACTTGTCTTTATTACTAAGGAGGTACATCAATTCTTGTATTATTGTTCATACAAGGTGTGCTTGATTAAAATAAGTTATGCAAATTAAAAAATTCCTATGGTAATTAAAATTCCTGCCAGTAAAAGAAAAAAGGCAGTGAAATAGTCATTATAATCTTTAATGATTTTTACCTTTTTCCTATATCCCGGAATAAAATAAATATCATGTTCTGAACCTACTGTATACTTTGGTGTTTTCGTCATAGACTCTGCACACATCTGATATCTTTGTCCACCATATTCAAACTCCAGCACCGGTATCGCAAATCCTTGCTGGTTTTGTACATACTGTACTATTTTGGCTCTTACTACTGTTCCCTTTAGCTTAAAACGCACTCTTTCATATAAAGTACCAATGAATCCAAACCAAACTACTGTCAATATTAAATAATTTCTTATTTCGTATACTTCCACGTTTTTTCCTCCTAAGCGTTATAAAAAAGAATTCAAAACAACACCGATGTTATATCATGATTTGCCTCTTTACATCCTCAACATTTCTATTCTTGCTATAAACTCACTACCACAATACTAATAAAATTTATATATTAATTAACGCAATTAGTTATGTCAAGAGAAAATCATCATATTACATAACTCCATTATTTTCTGAGAATCAGAATACCACCTGCTAAAGCAATGATGATAATAACTCCTAAACTAATAAGAATCTTTTTGTTTTCAGCAGTATAATTCTTTGAATTCTCTCCTTCTTTTTCCTTGGAAATTTCTTCTTGCGATTCTATGGCAACATTTCCATCTGTTGCTGTTACTGTTTCTGTTCCCGTTTCTATTCCCTTTTCTGTCTCTATCTTCGATTCTGCATTCGTTTTATTCTCAGTTTCCACATATGTATTGGTACTATCTTCTACCGTAGTAAGCTGGGTGGTCATTGTATTTTTAGAATTATTCTTCGTATTATCAGGCTTACCAGTATCTGCCACTGTAAATGGATCTTTTTTCGTATCTTCCTCATTAAATGGTTCTTTTCGGGTAGATTTTTCAGTGGAAGTCTGACTTTGTTCATCCTTAGTGACATTTTCTTCTTTTGTACTTACCTGCTGACTGGTACCTTGGTGTGTCTCTTCTGTATTCTCTTCCTTGGTACTTATTCCTTCTTTCCCATTTTCACCATCATTTTCTTTACTTTCCTCACTGCTATTTATTTCTTGGTTCTTTTCTTCGCTGTTTTCCTCCGTAGTAGTATTCTTTTCACTATTTTCTTCTTTGTTTTCTTTGTCTTTGTTTTCTTGGTCTTTACTGTCTTCTTTGCTATCTTCCTCTTTATTTCCCTGGTCTTCTTCCTCACCTTTTTCCTGGTCTTCTTCCTCACCCTTTTCTTCCTCGTCAGGCTGTTCTTCGGCTTTTCTCTCATATAAAACCAAATGCTCAGTCTTATTTGCATACCTGCTTTCCCCTTGATAAATACCCTGCTCATTTTCTAACAAATAAATGGTCTGAGGCGTGGTATCTAAAAGACTCAGATAAAGGAGCTTCCCATTTTCCTTGGAGTTCGGTGTTGTTATCACATTCTTTTCAAAAATGAATTGGTTTCCATTTAATGTAGCCGTATTCAAATGAATAAATGTAGAAGCCGGCTTTCCCTCTATGGTAATCCGGTTCTCTAACACTTGATAATCTTTTTTCCAAGTGGAACCATAATAATTAAATCCTGTCTTCGTCAAAGTTCCTTTAACTACAATATCATTATTTTTTACATAAGTGGCATTGTATCCAATTTCTTCGACATTTCCATTTATGGTAATGTCATTTTCTACTACATAGCAGTCACCGGAGAACACTCTGTTTACCGATTCATTGGACACTACCGTATTTCCAATATAATTACAGTTTCCATTAAAAACGACATCTAATCCAATTCCTTCATAAGACTCTATTGTAATGTTGTTGTCAGAAACTTCATTGGTATCACTGATACATACCGCGCGTGTAATGCCTGCCAATGGTTTTCCGGAACCACTATCCTGAACTTTCATAATAATCTCATTGTTATATATTTTAGAATTCGTAAGAGTTTTTCCAAGGGTGAAAAATGCCCAGTCAGATACCCCTGTTATCTTATTATCATGTATCTGAATGTTATCACATTGATTTGAAGTATCATAACCTACGGTAACACAAATGTCCCGCACAAATTCGGATCGTTCTGCAATGATTTCATTATCATGAATATTCACATTATTTACGTGACTATTTGTGGCTTTATTTGAAAAAATAGCTATAAGTTCATCTTTACTGTTAGAATACAGATAATTCTGATAAAACTCTGCATTTTCGCATCCGCCATTCCAAATATCACGAAACTGTACACAACCACCATAATAGGCTCCTGCCCTATTTATCAGACTGCAGTTCCTTACTGTTACATTTGACCAGTCAACATAGAAATCCAATATGCTGTATTCAAGTTTTTTTGAAGGCAACAAAGCTGTGGTTGTTTCCGGTAACGTAAACTCACACCCCTCTATCAATACACCATCCACGTATTTAAATGCTAACTGATTTTTATACTTATGGTCACTGCCACTGCTTAACTGTTCTCTGGCTTCTATGTTCAAATTTCTTATGGTAATATTTGTAAGTTTATCTTCGGTAGTTCCTGAAAAAGTAACAAAATGTTCCTCGTACTTCTTGTCTTTTCTGTAATCATTATCCGTAAATATCACACTTTGGTTTCCCTCAATGGTAATCCCATCTACATTCATAAAAAATAACTCATCAGCAATCTTATATTCACCCTTTTGAAACACAATTGTCTTCGCACCAGAGGTTACTGCTGCATAAATGGCATCATGGTCATCCGCTACTCCGTCACCCTTAGCACCAAATTGTTTTACGTTTATGGCATTATTTTCAATTATCATAACTGCCCGGAATCCGTTTCCCAATTCGATTACTTTTCTCTCATCCGCTGTTTTTGAAGAGTTTTCAGAAATCTGATATAAAGCCTGTCCACCATCTCCATTTTCATAGTATCCCTTGGTTCGTACATAAACCCCTTCTTTTAGTTCGCCACCCTCGTTGGTATAAGATTTCATTTCCTGTACATTATTAAAACTTTTCGCAAGATTTTCTTCCGATATACTATCCTCTTCCCCACTCTCAGAATCCTTCCAGACAGTTGCTGCGTCGGTAGAATACGGAGTTTCCACCTTTTCTATCACATTATCCGAAAGCACATTAGGACCTGTGGCTATGATGCCATAAGAATTTTCAGAAGAAACTCCGGTATTTACCACCTTATTTTCCTGAATCAGTACAGAGGCATTATTGGTTTCCTCACTTTTTGCCACAATTCCTTTGGCTCCAGCCAGATTTCCCGTAATTTCATTTCCGGTTACTTCAATTCCGGTTAAGGTAAACGCATACTGATTCGTATCCAGCACTCCGCCGATTCTAAGAATTTCCTTATTCATACTTGCAGTAGTATTATTCATAAGGAATTTATTATTCTTTATGACGACATTGCTGATATTTCCTCCTATGGCAGGACATACCCCAAGCATCAGGTTCTTTTTACTTCCATCTAAACGTACAAACGTATTGTCAGATATAATAACATCAGAAGTATCATATCCGGAACTTCCTACTGCCAAAAGCTCATCACAGGAATTAGAAGTAATGACATTTCCACTTACTTTGACATTGGAAGTTTTCAATTTATCCGAATCATTATTTTCTATTGCCATGGAACGAATCCAGATAGCTCCTCCGGCGGAACCGTTTGGGTTGTCCAAATAAATCTGATTATTTGAGATTTCCACGTTCGTGCATCCCTTAAATAAATCAATAGCTGCATTATGGGAAGTAGTGGATTTTTGCTGGTTTATGATTCGAATGTTACAATCCGAAATGATAAGTCCTGTAATATTACGGAACCGTAACAAGGAACGTCCCTGATTACTGCAATCATACCGGATGTCCACATCCTGTATGATAATATTTTCATCCTTTTGTCCATCCCAGTAAGTTTCACTATGCCGGTTTAGAATAAAAGCCTCGTTATAAACATCTGCATAACGGGCATCTGCCGTAAATTCGATAGTGCCTCCCTGAAGGGTGGTATTGGAAGGCAAGATAAAATAACGGTTCAGCACCAAGGTCTTTCCTTCCGGGATTACTAAAGTCTTTTCCTTACTTTCATCCAATCCCTTCATAAAATCCGCAAATTCCTGTGATTTGCTGACATCATTACAAAATGCCGATAAATCAATGATTTCAGTATCTTCTGCTGAACCAGATATCTCATTTTGTAACATTGTTTCTTCTGTTTCCTGTTGCATTTCGGTGGCTACACAGGTTAGGGAAATACTTCCCACCATAACTGCCACCAATGCAATCCATATGCCTTTTTTCTTCATAGAACCTTCTCCTCCCTCTGTTTCCCTGAGTTCCGGTAATCGTAAAACTCTAATCTTCTTTATGAGAATGATTCAAAAGATAAGTTTTTGATAGTTTCACAATTCCCTGTTTCTGCTATCTCATACTAATCTTCTTTCCTCCCAGACACTTTTTCGTATAAACTGCCGAAATCACCATAGCGATAGTCCAGCCAATCGGCCATGACATAAAAATTCCGGTTTCATTAAAATAACCACATAAAATATGTGCCAGTACTACTCTTAAAATTAAGTCTGTAAACGTAGCAACCATAAATTCCTTCATTTTGGCACTTCCTCGAAGCACTCCATCACAAGTCAGTTTGATGCAGATAATGAAATAAAATGGAGCTACAATCTGTAAAAAGACTTTTCCAGTCTGCAATGCTGCACCGCTGGCATCTGCATCCATAAACAATTTTACCCATACTTCTCCGGTAAAGAAAAATGCCAGGAAGAATAAAAGTGCTACTGCCAAGGAAAACCTAATTCCTGCCTTTAAACCTTTTCGAATTCTCTCCTTCTTTCCTGCACCTAAGTTTTGGGCTGTAAAGCTTGATATACTGTTTCCCAAAGTAGTAAAGCCTGTAATGGCAAAAGTATTTAATTTAATGGCAGCAGAATATCCGGCAATCACACTGGAGCCGCAGTTATTTACCAGTTTTTGAATAAACAGATTTCCTACGGAAATAAAGCTTTGTTGCAACACACTGGGAATTGCAATTTTTGCAACTTCTATCAGCATTCTTTTACTAAAAAGTTCCGGTTTTTCCGGGGCTTTTATTTTTTTTAGTCTTACCAGCAATACGCTTAACGCTGAAACACCAGCTAAAGACTGTGCAATGAAGGTGGCAACTGCAACCCCTGCTACCCCTTTATGGAACACTGCCACAAACAGCCAGTTTAAAAAGATGTTGCCCAAAGAGGAACAAATCAAAAAAATCAATGGTGTCTTACTATCCCCAAGGCTGTTAAAAACCCCTGTCACAACGTTGTATAGAAACAAAAACACAAATCCTGCTATGTAGATTTTCAAATACAATTCACTGTCTTCAAAAATATTGTCAGGAGTTTTTAATAATCTCATGAAAGTAGGACTTAATATGACTCCCACCACTGATAAAAAAAGAGATAACAAAAATCCACTGATTAAAATCGTAAAAATCGCAGTCTTCATTTTTGTAAAATCTTTCGCACCAAACAAACGGCTTACTACCACAGTACAACCAATCTGGCACCCCACCGCCACTGCCATAAACAACATGGTAATGGCATAGCTGGCACCAACTGCCGCCAAAGCATCTTCTCCGGCAAATTTTCCGGCGATAATACTGTCCGATATATTATATAACTGCTGAAATGTCACTCCAATAAACATCGGCAGAGTATATTGAATCAATATTTTACTTTCTTTTCCTGTCGTTAAATCCCGGACCATTTCGTCCCATCCTTTCACTAAAATGCCCTCTAAATAAGTCATTTCTATTTCATAATTTTCCCATATATACACAGTGATTCTTCACATTCTTTACAACACACTTGTAATGGGTCACAAAATGATATAAATATTACATTCACATCAATAAACCGTATCTTGCAAAATATTCTTTGAAACTAAAATATTCAATAATTCTTTCTTGGCAGAATCCGGTTCGGCATTTTCAAGAACTTCATAAATCTGCTCAATTATGGAGAGGTCTGTTTCTAATTCATCTGCGATTTGAGGGCAGGACTTCCCCTTAATATATTTCTTCTGAACTTGAATAAGTAAATTTTTTATTTCTCCTTTTTCCATTCCACGCTCATATACACCATATCCTAAATTACACATATCCATCAGCCCCCTGTCAATATTTTCATTCATTTGAATATCATAGCAACTCTGTAACGTTTCTTTCTTTTCATGATTGGGCAATTCGTCAGAAAACAGAGTTTTTAACAACCCAAGTAGTTTTCGCTCATCATCCGGAAATATCTCGCTTCCTGACACCATATCTGTATCAGTTTTATTTTAAATACAGATAAGAATCCCCGTCATTAAATCATAGTTCTTCTTTTTAGGAAAATAATTTCCAACTAAATTTTCGGTAGATAACGAAAATTTCGTAATAGAATCCCTTTTATTTACCTCATCCACATTCATGCAAATCCATATGGAATAAACTTTTTTTATGTTCTGGTAATCATCACCTGTAAATTCCCTGTTTTTCTGGGAAGAAATCATTCTTGAAAGATAGTACACCATTCTTTTTTCTATAGGATATTTAAGCTTGTAGACTTTTGGGCTTCCACATTAATGATGATTTTAATACGTTCCTTTGTAACAGCACTTGTTTTAATATCAAAAGTGATGTAACCTTCACTAGGAATATTGTCTTCCGTATTATCTCCAGTTATTTTGGGTTCATTGGTAAGTCCTGGGTAAAGCGGAACTCTTCCGTAGCATACTTTAAAATATATGCCAGAATTTCCTTGTCCGCTAAAAGATTTTTCGCATGTTCGTCATACTGCACTGCCAAAAGCCCGGAATCCAAATCATCTGAAATCACCGTATTTTTTTGTTCCATAAGTGCCTCCATTTAGAGAATGCAAAACTAAGCATTCTTATTTGCTATGTTACACTGACATAAACACAGAAAATACTTTTGGGTATCAAAAAAACATTCAGAATAAAAAAGTATACACTTCACTCTGTTTTTCCACTAAAGTTTTCCATATTTTTATTGTATGTAGGAAATTATTTAGAATTGCCCCATTCCAAGGGCAACAACAGAATCTTAAATTCTAACTATAGTATATGTAATTCCATAAATTTTTGCAAGAAGTTTACTTAGTTCTTTTTCATGTAATATCAGAAATGTATGTATATGCTCATATTCCAATATTGATATAAGATATGCAAGTCTTAATTGAAAAAATTCAAAATCGCTTTCATAAATTAAAAATAATATATATTTAACGATTAGATAACTTAGATTCAGTTATCCTAATAATTCTAAAAAATATGGTCTGTCATGAATCACTCATAACAGACCATATCTTCTGCCCTCTATTCACAATATAAACAACACTAATATCCAAAAATCACAATATTGCGACTCAGCTTTCTCATGTTTTCATAAGTTATAACAAAATAACAGTTTCCACAAGCAAAAATTTTTCTTTTGATACTAAATTTCACACTATTTCGTATCAAATGCAACATCTCAACTTTCTGTTATTGTGTCACGCCTCCTTATTAAGCATTTTTTCAACAAACAATTCTACCATTCTTCATTTGGAAAAATTACCATTGCAGCACGCTGTACGTCAATCCATGTTTCCTTTGCATACTGATAAACACTATCCGTTTCCAGAAACAAACATTTTTGGTTTCCATATTCACATTTCCGTGAATCGTCTGGTTCAAGACCATACGCTGTTACAGATATTGAATCCGAAGCAAATTTTTGTTCATCATCATAATTAATCCTAATATATCCTTCAAACTGCTCCTGAAAACCATTACAAGCAGTACCTCGCACAATTACATATCCAATTTTTAAATCTCGTTCTACAACAGTTCCATTTACTTCATATTCATATTTACTTATTTGATTCCCCACTTCTTCTGTCATTTCATTATAAAACTCGCAAAGCTCATTCTTTATTGTTTCATTATCTACATCAAGTAACCAATAACTTGCTCCCACTTCAGAGCTGTACATACTATATAGTTTCTCATTCTCAAAATCCACATAATACTCTGGCAATTCTGTCCCCTCTAAATATATAATCGCTCCAAAATCAGAAATAGTTCCAAGTTTTTCCTTCAATTCTTCCTGTTTTTGTTTAAGTTCTGTAGAACATCCATATAAGCTATATGATACATAAGGAACTGAGAATGTATTCAGTTTATCATTTATATTGACTATGCAATCATTAACTAATACGATGTTATCAACTTTTCGAGTTTCACCTTTATCAAGCAAAATTTTATTTACAATTTCTAAATTCTCGTCACCAGATATTGTTTCTTTCTCCTCTTCTTGAGCATTCGTTTTCGTTGATTCATCTGAACTCTCTTCGGATGTTACTTCACTTTTTTTATCATCCGTTTTTGTAACTTTTGTCACTGTACAAATACGCAATCTCATATTATCATCCGCATTATATATACATGCTCCATCTATAGTAACCATCGCATTCTCAATAACAGGCTCTGCCATATTTTCTATGTAACACTTAACCTCAAATCCATCTGTATGCATTATAATATACAAATCTGTCACTTCACTAACTGTTCCTGTAATTTCAATATGCTTATTCATACAACTGGTATCTCTTTCATCTTTTGTCATTTCTGAATATTCATCTAGCGTTTTAGAAACAACAATTCCATTTTCAACTATTGACTTTGCAAGTTCATTTTCTTTCTTTGCAGAATTCGAACTAATTACCACCAAAATTGTAAACATAACAATGAACCCAACAACGATCCTTATAACCATTTTCTTCTTTTTCATACTCGTCCCTCCAAATTTATTAAGTTATAGTATTTCATCATCTTATCTTTCAATAAAATTATTTTGTAGCCCTTCATAACATATATATTTTAAAACGTAATAAGAGTTTTGTCTATCACATATTCATTTTTTGTTACGTTTAAATAATATATATTACTGTTTGCACGAACAATAAAAATTCTTTTTTCTCACATAGCTTATTATAGACTCGTAAAATCTCAAGAGGTTATGATTATAAATACTTTTATATTTTTCATAAACATACTCTCTTCTCCTTATTCCTTATCATCCGGATTATTTTTCTTTGTCCGAATCGTACCTATAATAAAGATTGCAGCGAAGATAAAACTTAAAACAGACCAGATTTTTAAATCACTGTAAGAACCATAATTTGCAATTCCCATTAATCCGCCAAACAGATAAAATCCGCCTGCTACAAATCCTCCTCCTATTCCCTTTCTTGTGGCAATACCAACAATTCCGGCTATCAGCATACAAAATGCCAGCATAACTCCTGCTGTTCCACTTACTTCACCATTTTCCGCCAATGAATTCCCCACTCCTACAGCACAGGATTGCATGGAAATTAAGAAAAATAGTACAATACTGATGATTCCAATTACTAATTTTGTTGTTTTCATATCTTCCTCCATTCTTCTGCCATTATTTTGCAGAATTATTTTACTTTTTGTATTGTACAAGAAGAATAAGGAATCGTGTTATGCTAGCAGCATAACAAATCTATTTTTTTATGTTATAGTATATTTTAATATCAATGAATCACAAAACTCATCCTGCTATTCGCTGATATGATACAACAAAAAAGTCAAAAAACATTTCTACCTTTCAGTAAATGTCTTTTGACTTAATCAAACAGTTTATGTAATTGGAAGTCCCAGAACAATAAGTCCAATCAGGATAGAGCCAATTCCTAATAAAGTATAAGTAATCCGTTGGTTTCTTTTCGAAGAACCTTGTGAAAAGGGTAATTTATCCCAAATTCCAAGAAAGTTATGAAAACAGAAATAAGGGATTAAAAACGTAAATATCCAGGAAACTGTATATTGCGTACGAGCTATTTCCGTTTTTGTAACAACAAATGCAAGGACGGAAAATAACAAAAACACAAAATACGCTATGGCAGACAATACTGTTACTATAGTATATCTGCTTCTTAAGCCTGGAATTTCCCGAATGATTTTGTCCAAAAAACCATCCCCTTCTACTTTATTACAAAGGGCATTTTTTAATTCACTTACGGATTTATACCGTTGTTTTGAATCAATTCGGGTACATTTTCGGACAATCTGACCTAAAAAACCTTCCACAGATACTTCGTTGGGCATTTTTCCCGTAGCCATTACATTGATGAGCACTCCCAAGGCATAAATATCCGTTTTGGCATCACTCTGATTAAAACCAAACTGTTCTGGTGCTGCATACCCTACGGTTCCAAGAATAACAGTATCGCTGCTTTTACTCTCAGAAAAGGAACGGACAATACCATAATCAATAATTTTTACATTTCCGTCAGAGGATATGAGAATATTATTGGGATTAATATCCCTATGAACCAGTCCGTTCCGGTGAAGTACCTCAAGTCCTTCACAAATCTGTATGGCATACTTGACAACATCTGGTTCTGTGATATGCTTTTTACTACGCAGAATATCAAAAAGAGAATCTCCGGATATATATTCCCTTACCACCTTGGCAGTATCCTCTTCTTCCTTGATATATACAATTTTTGTAAGATACGAAGCATCGATTCCGGCAATTTTCCGATAATAAGCCAGATTCGACTTATCCACAGTTTTTACCACATACAGCTTTTTTGTAGGTTCATAAATACATAATGCTGTACTGTCGCTGAAACTTGCAATGTTTTTCAGATTGTCATAGATGTATGACTGTAACAATGAATCTTCCATGTTTCCTCCTTGGTAGAACTTTCAAATAACCCAAGATGATTCACTCATTCATATATTTTGAATCCTTACCGTTTACATGAACCGTACCTGAGAATCATCCAAAATAACTGAATTATTTACGAAAGGATTGATTTTATGAAAAAAACAACCCAGGAATTACTTAATTTAATGAACAGCACCAAAAATTACCATGAATATTATAATGCAAACCATGAGGACATTTCAAGTGGTCATATGAAAATTGACCGGGCATTGAATGCCTTACTCATAGAAAAAGGACTGAAAAAAGCTGAAGTCATCGCCCGTTCCGGCTTAGAAAACCACTATGCATACCAGATATTTTCCGGGATCAAAGTTCCTACCCGTGATAAGGTTCTTATGCTTTGTATCGGTCTGGGATTATCTGTCGAAGAGTTTCAACAGCTCCTAAAAATCACAGGCTATGCCCAGCTTTATAGTAAAAATGAAAGGGATAATGTCATCCTTTATGGTATAACCAAAAAACTTTCCATCATTGATATTAACGGCATATTATACGAAATGGGATATGAATTATTAAATTGACCTCCTTCTTTCCTGGTTGATTGAAACCATAGAAAGAATTGTCACAATATTCCGATTTACTTCTTACCTGACGGAATTTTATTTGTTAAAACATATTTTCCCTTTTTATCTGTAAACTTGTATAATACGCTGCCATACCCCGTTTTCATTGCAACATTCCCGGCAGGGTATTCTAAAAGCTGTATCTGTCCCTGATTCCACTCATACACGTATACCTTCGTTACATTATTTTGGAAGATATAAGAGTGAAAAATAACTTCCTTTACATAAGTAAATTGCACTTGTCTTTTAATATTCACCTTATTGATACGAGACAACAGCCACAAAAACAAAGCAAAACCAGCACATCCGGCAGCACCAATTGGGAGGGTCTTCCATAGAGGACAGCCTTTTTCACCAATACTTAAAATAATACAGATCACTGCAATGGCAATCACTATAATAAAACTGCATATTTTTGCTACTTTAAAGGCTTCTCCCTGTACTGCCTTTACATACCAGTCCGCATAAGAATCTTTTTCATTTTCCGGGATATCATGTCCTACTTTATCAATTTTTATCATATTTGGATGCGGAACACGGGTATAATTCTGTAATTCTTCGGTTAATGGATAATCCTGTGTACCATTTGGAATCAGCCCTTTTAGCTCATCATTTACTTTTACCAGTTGAAATCCAGAATCACCATCATGTAAAATAATAATTCTATTTCCTACCTCTTCTGGCATAATATCGTAATCACAGGAAGGATAATCCATAATAATTGGTCTTCCTTCTTCATCCCGGACATCATCTTCTATGTAAGCAAACCGGTCCGCAGCATCCACTGCAACAATGTTGCCACCATTTATCATAATATTTTTTCGTTTGATAAAACGTTTTGCCTCTTTTTTTACTCTAAACACATTCATAATAGCAGAAACAACAACTTCAATCGCAAAAAGTAAAAATATAATCCAAGCTTTTATTTTGAATTCTGTCACCTGGAACTGATTCCCTAGTTTCATTGTGAAGAAAATTACCAACACCAACGTCAGAATAATAGAAATAAATAAGCTGACAAACTGTGGAGCAAATCCACTTTTTGATGCAGTCTGAAAGATTCCTTTCAGCATTTGTTTTCTGTTTTTATACAATAATTCTTTTTCTGATTCAGTGCATAATCTTTTCATTGGTTCTATCCTTTCTTACTTTTTATTTATCTTTTCGTCCATACTTATACGTGTGATAAACATAACTTGCAACCTCCAGACAGCTCGCTAATACAATAAAACCCAATAAAAATTCATCGAATCTATCTGTATTCCAATAACGTAGCATATCTCCCTTAGAATACTCTTTTTTTCCTGCCTGAATCAATAATTCATCTGCAAAGCTTGAATTCCATATATCCATACATTTGAATAAAATAAAAAATAGTACCACACTAATCGCATTACATACAATACTACTATACATAACAGCCTTACAATACTGACCATAGATTATCTTTACTATCTCATCAAACATTCCAATGACTAATATAAGAACGAAAAACGGTACGATACTGCTCCACTGCTCCAAGTTAAACACACAACTAATACTTTTTATTCCTGTATCTGTGGTCTCGAACGCACCAAATATCTCAGGAACAAAGAGGAACATTCCCATTAAAACCATATAAAATATGATAGCTACTATACTTTCGCCTCTGCTAAGCATGGCCTTCTTTTCCGGAACAGCCGGCAACTGTGATGGTGTCCATTCTTTATCCGGCTTTATATCTACTTTTATCTTTAAACGTTCCATTAATACAAATATAATGGTCAACATTCCAAGAAAACCAACTGCTCCTGAAACTGATACACCGATTCCTTCGCCTATAAATACTTTAATAAAATCCTTCAAACCTTCTGCCTCTGTAAGACCTCGAACAACAGCCGATACGATTGCAGATATCGCTACAGCCAAAGCCCCTATCTTTGCAATCCACACATAATCATCATAATAATCCGGTCCTATCACGTAATTATTCTCATCTCTGTATCGCTTTGCAAACTCCGCAGGATTTCCCAGCTTCATGAGTATCTCCTCTGTAGTCCCTTCCTCCTTCATATCTTCAATAAGCTCAGCCAACTCAAGCTTTATCTCCTTTCTCTGCTTTTGTGGCACACGCTTAATAACCTCATATATATATCGTTCTATCATCTCTGTTTCATTCATATCATTTACTAAATTATTATCGTTCACCGCTGTTTCCTCCTATCAAACTGTTCATTCCCTCTGATAACTTACTCCACTGCTCCGTCAGTATCTGATACACACTGTCTCCATATACTGTTCTTTTATAATACTTTCTTGGTTTTGCTTCCTGTGTATTCCATTCACTACACAAAAGTTCCTGCTTCTCCAGCCTTCTTAGCAGAGGATATAATGTGTTTGCATCGATATCAATCCCCTTATCTTCAAGGTTCTGAATCAATGCATATCCATATTTTGCTTCACCTAACTGACTTAGTACGCAAAGTATCAAGGTTCCACGGCGCAGCTCAGAAAGTAAACTTTCAACCAAATCCTTTTCCAAACCCATAACCTCCTTACATAATATTGTGTATCATCATTATACTGTGTATCACACACTATTGTCAATATAAAAATAGTGAGTATTTTAAACTCACTATTTTTCTTCCTACACCTTCCGTCATTTATAAATAAAGAAAATGTTTCTCTTCATCAGGAGCAGATGTTTCAGGCATAGCATCTATTTTTCACTAGTACATAGTAAAAAAACCTTCATCAAACTCCGTTTCATAAAATCCTTTTCCATTTTTTGTACCCATTCTTATAGATACACCGACATCCTCATACACACTTGCAGCTTCAAAATCTATCGGTACTGTATTTCTTATAATGTCCTCCAATTCTTTAGCTGCTTCTTCATAATTTTCTCCATCCTGTCCTCCTATGGCCGGTCCTGATGGTCCATAATAAACCTCCAAATAGATTACATCACCATTTTCATTCTCTGCTGCAACGGCATGAGATATCAAATCTTCATTATTCTCTGTTAAACTTTCGGCACCAAACAAAGTTACTACTTGTCCTAAAAACAAACCATGATATTCTGCCTGATAATACTCCGAATAAACACCTCTGATTTTATGATACATGCCATTTTCAAGTTTACTAAAGTCTGTCTTATAAAATGTATATTTTTTCCCTTTGTATTTTTCCATATCTGCATTGCTTTCTTCTTTGTCATTTTCCGTTGACCATTCTGCTTCCGAATTTTTTGTTTCGTCTAACATATTTTCTTCTGTTAATAGTACTTCGTCTGATCTATTTGCTTCTGTTGTTATCTCAGATTCATCACTTGCGTCTACGACTGTTTCTACTTTAGACTTTACTTCTATTGCTTCATCATTCTCTAAAAGTGTATTTGTATGATTTGAACTGCAACCTGTAATAACCAACAAAAATATTATTGGTATCATTTTATTTTGTTTTTTCATATTCTCTTGCTTCCCACTCACTTCTATTCCTTTTATGTTTTCACCAAAGTATTTCTTTGCGTTTTATCTTTTCTTTATATCAGCGAACATCTGAGCATAGGAAATCACATAGAAACATAGTACAAAACCTATAAGAATCATTGCAATTGGATGAATCTTTGTTTTTGCCAAATCCTTCTTAACTAAGTTCCGTGAATCATCCAGTGCATAATATAAGTTTTTCTTTTCCATAGATTTCTGAAATGTATCCACTAATTCATCAAACGTGCCATTTGATAAACATTTAACCGTATCATCACCACAATACATATCATATTCCCAGTCAACAACTCCATCTATATCTTCCTGAGTAAACAGTATTACCATAGCTGTTTTATCCATATCAATCCCATAATACAGTTCTTCCGAACTTATTCTCTTTCGAAGCGAAACAAAAAGAGAGAAGCTCGAAAGTCAGAATAACTTAAGCGCCTCCCACTTTTTGCTTAAAAACCTTTTAACTGTTCTTTTTATATTTCTTATAGTCCTTTAATTCCTGGTCAAAATTAAAGAGTGGTACAGCAGTTCCACATTTAGAGCAAAAAAGAATCCGAATTCCCGCTTCATTCCTTTTAAGATTGGTATATTCTTCCAAATTCTCAAATGGTATGGTTACTTCATTTCTACAATTTCCACAGTAAAATCCATATTCTTTTTTATAGTAGCCGGTCTCGATTCTGTGTCGTTCCACCCTACAGCTGTCTTCCATGACATAACAAAAAATACTGACAATCCCTCCTAATATCGCTACCAAAATATTCCCATCTAAAGCACGGAACAAATAAACGGTAACAGAAGCTGCCACTAATGTTGCGACACTCCAAAAAACATCTGCTGCCTTATACCGTGAAACCGATTTCTTTTCTTTCTTACTTAAAGCAAATCTCGCAAGTTCCTCTTCACTTTTTCCATCTAATCCCAAATCTACTTTTCGTATAATTTCTTTGGTTCCTCTTAGCAACACAAGTGGAACAATCACCAGAATCGCCGTCTCAACCACCACAACACTAGGAACGAGTACTACAAACACAATCAGCATCATCTGGGGATCATCCTCCGGAAAAAACACACCCAAAAGAGTCGCAAACAAAACCAAAGAAATTACCATAAAGCTTCCGTATATCCAGGCAAACTTTTTTACGTTATGATACGCCCCTAATACTTTTCGTTTTTCCTCTATGCTTAACTTTGAATGTTCTACCCTATTCAACATTTTTTCAATTTCTTCAAATCTATGTAGTGCAGTAAATAAACGGAATGTATTCATTTTCATTCTTCCCCTTTCATTATGTATTTAGCCTAACCTTGTACCTCACGAATCATAGCTTCCTTCTTTACTTCTGCATGAAGAATAGCTGTTGTTCTCTCTTCGTTAAACGATGCCCCATTGAGGGGAGGATGATTCAACCATTATATTTAACGTTAATCTTCGTTACACATCTAAACATAGAAAACCAACTAATTTCAAGCCACATTATAACATAATATGACTATTTAAACCAACTACTTTTTCTTGATTTCTTCTATCTCATCATAGAGCTTATCCAGACGCACCTACATATCGACACCAAAAATAAGCAATGCCCTTAGTTTTTCTACAACTGACTGTTCTCTGAAATTTTTCAGCAAGCTTGCACCCTCATCATCCATACAAACATCGAAACAATATTCTTCTTGTTCTAATTCCAGATGCTTATGTACCCCTATATCAATTTTACTTTCAACAAAAGTACCTTCATCATCTGTAATCCAAACCTTAATTGACTTGCCATGATAATCCTGATGCTTGAGTTCTTCAATGCTTCCTACAAGCTCTAACTTAATTCCCGGAATGCAATTCAATTTCTTTATAAACTCCCTAATGGATTCGTCCTCTATGAAATCATGAATAAAATCCAAATCAATATCTCTAGTAGCACGCCTGTTAATATTGGTCAGACTTCTCATAATCACACCGCCCTTAACCGTCACATTCCTGCTCAAAGGACCTATTGAATGGCTTTTAACACAATACATTCTTCTGCCACAGCTTTTTTCAACTGATAATCATTGCCATATTTATTTATGCACTCAGTATAAGTTAAAATCATTTTGGTTCACCTCGGTAAATTTTATGCTGCTTTCTCAAACCGCTTCAGAAATCTTCTCGCATAAGCCTCAGGTACTCAGACTCAGTCATATTTCTGCAAGCATAATCGCTTTTTACGCACACTATCCACTGGAACTCCTCACGCCTGGGCATGACGCTCATCATCATTTATATCCTCAAGATGATGTTGTATCATAAAAGTTGACACCCTATTCTCAAGAATTTTGAGATATAATCAATAGAGAATAAGGAGTGAATTATTATGTCAACAAAACGAACACAAAAATCTTATGATAACGAATTTAAGGCACAGGCTGTAAAG
>JAFQBM010000014.1 GCA_017399685.1 Lachnospiraceae bacterium | reverse complement strand
TGTTTACGGAAGGATAATAACCCATGAAGGAATGAAAAGTTCCTTATCCTCGCAACGGCAAATAGAGGAGATAGTGTTACATATAAGTAATGCGTCGTGAAGCTTTAAGCACTCATCTGTAATTCCCGGGAATGAGAACATCCCGTCGTGTACGGGGCGAATAGGTGATTTGAGAAAATCGAACGTACACCTACATGGCATAAGCTATGTAGAAAGCAGGTAAGAAAATGAATGAAATTGGGTTTTAAAGGTGTGGATATAAGCACAGAAGAAAAATTCATTCGTTACATTGAATCTCTTAACAAAGAAATAATGAAGAGAAATGCCAGAACAGAGGGTCCGAAAGAACCGCTTTACGATATTAAGTATCTTCGTAAGCGTTATCGTCGGATTGTAGCAAAAGAGAAAAAGGCGATATTTATGGCAGAGCATGAATGTTTGAGATGTGTTTATTTCCAAAGGCTGACGAGAAAGTGTCAGGCAAA
Organism: Lachnospiraceae bacterium; assembly: GCA_017399685.1. Lineage (GTDB taxonomy): Bacteria > Bacillota > Clostridia > Lachnospirales > Lachnospiraceae > RGIG1668. Next base: position 117,560 of record JAFQBM010000014.1, on the reverse strand, counting down.
TGGGAAGTGTCTCCTAGAAGAACCGACGACCAGAGAAAGGAGACAATGGAAATGAAGTATTTAGTAATAGGTTTGGTGTTGATTTTTATAGCATTATATCTGGTTATGCTTTATTCACTTTTGAATACTGTAATTGTAATTGTACGAAATGTGAAAAAGGTTGACAAATGCGATAATTTATGATACATTCTTACAGGAGTATATTATAAGCTGTATAGGAGGTTTGTATGGAAAACAAGAATGTATTAGATGATGTATTTGAAGGAATTGAAATTGTAGAACTTGATGAGACAACAACTTTATCAGAGACAGCTGCATCTTCAGGAATTAGCTCTTGTAACAGTTGCTCATGCTGTTTATCTACATCATGCTGTAGTGTTGGAAGTATTTTTTAATTGCTGGTATTACATATTGAGTAAATTGGCTTGAGGATAATTTCCTTAGCAATGTTTTAGTGTATTGATTTAGAAATAAGGAATTTTAATTAAAAGTAATTGTTAAAGAGGGCTTGAATCCTAACTATATTTTGAATTAAATGGGGTGATGCCTAATTGGTTACAATAATTTTAAGAGAGAAAACTTATAATATACTCTGATAGGAAATTGCAACAATGCAGTTTCCTATCCTATTTTTGTTATAACTAATGGATTTAAGATGTTATCAAAAAGGAGAGGTGAAATGATAGCAAAAGATATCAAAAAGAAATTTGATGATGTAGAAGCATTAAAAGGAATATCATTTGAGTTTGTGGCACCGTCATTCGTAGGCGTTATTGGGCATAACGGGAGTGGCAAGACCACTTTATTGGAAATTATGATGGGAATACAGAAACCTACATCTGGTGAGGTTGATTATATAAAAGAATTTAATGTAAACAAGATGAAAGAAAAAATTGGAGTTATTCTTCAGACTAATGCATTTTATAGTAATATGAAGGTTATAGAGTTGTTGAAATTGTTCCAAAGTTATTATAAGGAGACTTATGATTTGGGTTACTTAATGGATTTACTCAAAATCACAGATTACAAAAATAAGTATTACGATAAGCTTTCGGGAGGTATGAAACAGAAGGTAAATCTTGCACTTGCTTTTATTAATAAGCCTAAAGTTGTATTTTTAGATGAGCCGACAACAGGTTTAGACCCTATGGCAAGACATGATTTGTGGAAAGCACTTGAAGTGTTGTGCAAAGACACTTTGTTGTTTCTTTCATCACACTATATGGAGGAAGTGCAGAAGTATTGTGACAAACTTATTTATTTGAAGAATGGAGAATTGTTATACGCTGGTGATATTGATGAATTCCTAAAGCAACAAGGGAACGATGATTTGTCCGAAGTGTATTTAAATATATCAGGAGGTTATGATAGAGAGAATGTTGGTTGAGCAGTTAAAGATAGAGATTAAGGTATATTTAAGGCAACCGATGTATTTGTTGTTTAGTTTGCTTATGCCTGTATTTAGTTTTGTTTTTTTTGGAATGATGTACGGAAATGCGGATTTTGGAGGGATGAGTTATTTTGCTAATTACATTCCAGGCTTTTCGGTAATTATTCTTTTTGCATCTTCGGTCTATAATATTGGAAATCAGGTTGTGGGAGATAAGGAAAAAGGAATTTATAAGCGCTTGGCTGTTACCCCCATCAGTCTTGGCAGAATAATGGCAGTGGTTGTATTTAAGGCATTTTTGCTCGCTTTGTTGGGATTTGTATTAATTCTGCTGATTGCAGCATTCAAATTTCATGTGGAATTTCCTAATCCTGTTTTTTATACGATCTCATATATTATTACCATTATTTATTCTTTGTGTCTGGGTTTTGGAGCTGGTATGTTGGCAAATAAGTTGAATACTTATTCTGCTGTAATGATGGCTTTGTTTATGCCAATGTTTATTTTGAGTGATACAACTATTCCGTTAAGTGTTATGCCGGACATTTTTCAAAAGTTGTCTAAATTCAATCCATTGTACCATATGACTAATGTCTTGCGAGTGGCTTGGGATACAAGTAGATACAACATGGATGTCAAAGGTTTTTGGGTATCAATGGGATTTTTGGTAGTATTGTTTGTACTAATGGTAGTTGCTGTGGTTTTTAATTGGAAGAAAAAAAGATGAAGATTCATTTATTAACAATTAGTAGAGAAAAATTACATAATCACGATTTTATATCTAAGATAAATTATGATAAAAAAACATTTTTTCAGGAAATGAGTATGGATGAAGAGTTCCTGAAGAATTTTGCGAATGAAATATATTCTCAGATTAGTAATAAAATACAGATTAGAGATAGTCATAGGCGAAAGGTGTTGGACTGTTTAAAAAAATTGAATCTTACATATGATTATGCTTCATATATAACAGAATGTGATGAAATTAATGAAATGTTGGTTCGGTTTAATGCTTCTTGCAAGGAGCATCTTAAACGGAAAGAGGAATTTTTAGTTTTGCTTGAGAATGATTATTCTAATTCAAGAAGACTTCTTAGGGAGGCAGTTCAAAACTGTTCAGATATCTATCACTCGATTTCAGCTGTAAATCCAAAGATTTACGAAAAAATGAGGTGGTATTTAAGCGAGAATTTCAAAGATAATACAGAGACAAAAAAACTGGAACTGGTACTTTCGAGAATTGTATCACATGCCTTTACAAAGACGAGTCCTATGGGGTGGCTTAATAGAGTGTCGGTAAGAGGAAATGGTGAGTTTGTCAAATATGAATTAAAAAAGAATAATATCTCGCTGAATTTTGTTCTTCTTTTTATGCTTTATGACAAAATAGTTTTACTTGATGACTATATTCAAAAGATAACCTTCAAGCTGAATCCTAATTTTTATTTGGTTAACGAAGAGATTAATATTTTTGGACAGAGAGATAATGCACAGAATCACAAATTGTTCAAATCTCGTGATTGTAATGTAAAGGTTAAAAATAATCCATTCTTTAGTGCGATCATTAACAAGAAAGAAAAAAATGTCTGGAAATTCAATGATGTTAAAAATGAACTGCAATTTGATGAAGAACAGACGAGAAAAATTGTTAGAAAGTTTGTTGAGATAGGTTTATTTAGAATAGATTCTTACTTTTCTGATGAAGGAGATGTATTGCGTAATTTCATAGAAAAATTATATGAAATTAGAAACACTGATGATGGATTAGTTAGTGAAATTATAGGTATATTTGAAGAAATTAGGTTGTTGATGAAAAACATCAATGAGAATTATGACTTTGAATTGGAGAAGAAAGTCATTGAACTTGAAAAAATTGCCTGTCAAAAGGTTGGATTGGAAGAACAGTTTAATAACAGGGAATTTATATATAAAGACAATGTTATTGTGAAGAATGAAATGCATTCGTTCTCAGATGAGATTCAGAAGAGTATGTCTAAACTTATGAGGCTGTTTCCGATTTTTGATGTTAATACCCGTATACAACAAGAAGTGAAGATGCAACTGGAGAGGCGATATGGAAGAACTAATGTAGCTATTAGTGATCCATTTCTGTTCCAAATTGTTGCAAATGCAAATATGAAATACAGTAACTTTTGGATATATCCGTGGGAAACTATTGACAGTGAATCTTTTGTGATTAAGAAACTGGATGAACTGAAATTTCAGTTTGTAGACAAACTTCGTGGGGCAGTTTCGAATGATGAAGTATGTCTTGATGAGGATTTTCTTAATTCTTTGATAACTCAGATACCTGAAGAGTTAAAAGATAAAAATGCCTCTTACAGCGTATTTTACGAGTTTGAAAACAAAGATATTGTCATAAATAAGATATACCCTGGTTATATGAGTTTCTATAACAGATTCTTAAGATATACAGATATTATTGAAAATTATAGAGATACTATTAATGAATTCTATAAAGAAGATGACATTGAGATAGCTGAGATATATGAAACTTTTGGTTTTAACGCTAATTCTTATCATCCCATTTTTGATAATAGGATTGTTTTTGATATGACAAGAAATCATGAGGTTGATAAGAAGTATAAGAAAGTCTGTAATATCTATGATACGGAATTGACATATCAAAAAGGTGAATTTTATTTGTGTAAAGATGAGAAAAAGTATAAACCTGTAGTGAGCACCAGTCTTATGAGAGTGTTATATCCAGGAATCATAACATTCTATTCCTGTCTATTCTCTAATATAAGTCATGCGTCGGATGTTTCAGCAGTATTTCTGAAAGATTTAACAACTGACAGGGTTAATGTAAGTCCTAGAATTAGTCTGATGAATATTGTATTAGAAAGAAAACATTGGTTATTCCATAGCCAAATGTTGGATTTTAAACAGAATAATAATGAGTGTTTATTTGAACAGGTACTAAAATTTTTGATGAAAAATAATATGCCTACCAAATTTTATTATCAGGGTAGAAAGAAGGAATACAAAGAACTATTTGTCAGAAGTATATCTGTAGAGTTTAATAAACCTCAGTATTTTGACATTGAGAATATAGTGTTGTTAAAAGTGTTTGTTAATACAGTCAACATTAGTGAGTGGGTTATTGTTACGGAGGCTTTACCAGTTGCATTTGATGCTGACGAATATATGACAGAGTTTATGGTGTAGATTGTGAGGAGCAGGTTGAGTATGTATCACATAAAAATGGGAGTAAATATTTCGAGTAAAGCAAAAAACGAATTTGTTACAAATAAGTTGATTCCATTTTTGGAAGTAGTAGTTCAAGAGAACTATTACTTTACCAGAGGAATAAGTGTTATTCCGGTTATCGACTTATTTATAAAGACAACGGAAGAGAGAATGACATATATTTATTCTAAGTTACAGCAATTGTTTGACCAATTTGTTGAAAGTTTGGACGAAGCAGATATACAAGAAAATATTTTTTATGTAAACAATCAAAGGAATATAAGAAAGGTAAACGGCTATAAGGTTCGCAGGAATATTGATAATCTGGCTATTGACTATATGAAAATTGATACCATTGAAAGATATGGAGAATACAATCATACAGGTGACAAAGAAATATATACAGAATATTTTTTTGCATGTCAGCATTTGCTTGAAAGAAGTATAAAGTATCTGTATTGCAAGGAAGAAGAACACCAATTATTACTTTTATTTGGGATGTTCTATTGTGCGTCTAAGCAATTAGATAAAACAGGAATAGGAAGAGGATATCTTTCTTTTAAATCACATCTGTTGGGTTTTTTAAATTATAAGCACAAGGATATGTACCAATACAAGGTAATATTCAAAAAGAAATATGAGGAATTAGAAAATGTTCTAAAAGAAATGATAAATTGCTTGGAGGGACAGAAGGTCTCATGGGATTCAGGTATGCTTTATAAAGAGATGATTGAACTGATAAGATTGTGGGAGGATTTATTTACACATTTATATGATAGGCTTTTGCAGGAGGAGTTGACTTCTGAGAATGCTAAAAAAAACAAGATTAAGTTGTGGATTCAACATATGAAATTTAGAAAATTAAGTGATTTTCATAATAAAGTTTTTTCTAACAAGAATAGAAGTTTTTTTGAGCAAGATGAATTTCAGGCTTATAGAATGCTAGTGAATTTTGTTTATCTTTTGTTACCAGCAATGGGATTGAGTTCAAGAAAAAGAGTAGAAGCAAGTTATTTTTTAGTTAGTGCATTAGAAAAATAAAAAAGAGGATAAAAGTAAAAATGTATTTAATGTATAGGTACAATAGTTTTTTGAAAGATGAAAAGACGGCTAGTCTAATTCGTGTGCGTAACAAAGAATACCGAATCAAAAAGGGGATTTTTACCTACGAGGAACTTCTTGATTGTATTTCATATTTTAAAGAGCCGAGGAATGTTAATTCTTCTGTTAAATATGAACTGAATTCGCCAATTGTGAGACTGTTATTGCAAATTGAAGTGCTAGGTTATTCAGAAATTGACTATCCAGATTCAAAGGTGCATCACTATTTGATTAAAAACTACAAAGACTTTAATAACATTGAAAATGAATTATCACAATGTGACTTCAAGGTTTATTGTTTTACAAGTAATGCAGAAGTAGATATGAGCGGATTAAAGCAACGGATTAAAGAATATTTTAGCTTTGAAACGACGAATAAGAAAAATAGGGTTATAAAGATTGTATTAACAGATGGCTCTGTTTCTAATGAAACCGTTATGAGCGAAATAGTGAACGAGAGTGGAAGCCACTATATTATCATAGCTCTAAACAGTAAGCAGGAATGCAGAATTTTTTCTACTGATGTGCCAGAGTTGATTGGTAAGATGCTTAATCGCTTCATGGTAACGAGCGAGAAATCACAGGGATTTACAAGTCGATATGTAGCACTCATAAGCAATTATTGTGTGTTATTGATTATGGATTTGCTTTCAGTAAACAGCCGAATGTATAATACCTATTCCATTAATGCTGCTTATGAGATAAAGAATAGGCCTTTCTACGGTTTTTCATTGGACAGAGAAGGTTTTCAGACGATGAAAACAGAGTGCATTGAGGTGGATCCTATAATAACATCTGCAGAAGCTGTTAACAGATTTATTATTAAATCCAAGGATTTGTTGGATATTGAGTTTACTTATGAGTTTACAACTGATGATAATGATAATCTGGTAAAAAGTATAGCAAAAGATGGAGAGATAATTGTTGAGGTTGTTGCTAAAAATAAAATTCTCTTGGATGCGGCAAGAGACAGCGTAGCGGAGTGTGTTCGTAGATTATTTGAAAAACATGGTGTAAATGTTGAGGTTCTTTTTGGATATGATGCGATGGTTAAGATAAAAGAGTCTTCTAAGCAGTTGGAAGTTTTTGCTGTTAACGAACTTTGGAACAAAATTGGTGTGTTGATTTATAGGGTGGATTAAGTATATGTTAGAGATGATTAATCGAAAAATGCTCTATGCTTTTGATAGATGCATTATTCTAAGAAAATCTGATTGCGAAGATGTTAAAGATATTTTAAAGAAACGTCTTTTGACTAATAAAGGAATAGATATTGATTTTCAAGAGGAGTTGGAATGTGAATCGGCTGATTTTGTAACAGAAAACATTTTGTCATCATACTTGGAATTGTGCGGAGAAGATAATGAGTACACCTTTTGTGAATTGATGTATAGTGATTTTTCAGTAAAGCAATACACTACGTATATCGATACTATTCCAACAATAGATAAGGAGTCAACGAAGTATTTAAGTTATAATCCACCGTATGTAAATAGTTCATTGAGAATAAATGATTCGGTAGATATTTCTCAATACAAAAAAGAAAATTTTAATGAGAAATATGGGATCGTTACAAATATTTACAAAGACTTAATGTCTGCCGATATTTCTGTTGTTGGTTGCGAATTTCATCATAATGGTGAATTGAATTTCTCGTACGGAAGAGAAAAAAATTTTGAAAGTGCAGAAAAAAGTGCAATTCTAGAACTTATAGAACGAATGGCAATGTATGGGGTGGAAGGAGATATAGTTATTGCATCATACGAGAATAGAGGAAACAGAAACTTTGTGGATCCTGAAACTCTATTATTTTACAGTGATGAATTTAAAAATCGTGGACATAGATTTGAATATAATCGAGAGTATAAATGGCTTAAGGTGGAAGAATTTCTAAAAAAAGAACAGGCATGGATTCCACTACAGTTCTTTGATATGGCTATTCAAAACGAACCCAAATTTGTATTTGAATCTTCAAATGGTGTAGCCTTGGGAAGTTCTATATATGAGGCTAAATTGTTTGCATTATTTGAATTAGTTGAAAGAGATGCATTCTTGAATTTTTGGTACAAGCAGGCTAGGTTGTATAGAATTGATTTTAGCTCTGTGCAGGATAATGTGAGAGAAAAAATAGTCAGATTTGAGACAGAAAACAAGAAAATATACCTGTTTGATATGACTTTTGATATTTCTATTCCCAGCATTCTTTGTTTGGCCGTTGATTTTAAAGGGAAAGTGGCTACTTATATCAGTACTGCTAGCCACGTAGATTACAATATTGCCATTAATGCAGCAGTGAATGAATGCATAGTGGGACATAGAATTTACGAGACCAATCCCAGAATAGGACAGAAAATGTATTATTCTGACAATGACATTGTTGAGATGTTTGATCATGTAAACCATGCAGCTTCAAGAGAGTATATCAAAAATTATGAGTTCCTCTTTGACAATGAGATTAAGACAGTAGATGAATTATATGGTTCAGAGAAATTTCATGTTCCTAGTGAGATAGATAATGCTAAAGCTTTACTTGAATATTTGTGTGTAAATAAGCTTACTGGACTCGGACCTATATTTTTTGCAGATTTAACAACTAAGCAGTCTTATAAATACGGATTTTATGTGGCAAAGATAATTGTATCTGGTATGCTACCTATGACATTTGGATACGAATGCCAAAGAATCAATCGTGAGCGTATCCAGAAGGCAATAGAACATTCCAAATATAACCAACGTTGTTTGCGAAAAGGAGATGAGATTGATGACAGAGCACACCCATTCCCTTAATCATGATGTTGCAGAGAGATATCTATTTGGAAGATACGAGAGATTTGGTGAAGAAAAGCTTCCTTTTGAATATGTGAGACTTCTTCCAGAATATATTGGGACTAAGATTCCTGATAATGAAGTGCTATTTCAGAAAATGATAAAGAGTGTTATTGCGTATTCTTATATAGAGCCAGAGAATCCTTATCTTTATCACACTTCATATGCATCAGCTAGAGGGTTTAATAGCAATGAGTTAGTGTTGGAGATTTCTGGAGACAACACAAGAAAATACTACATATATGACTTAAAGAGTGATGAATGGATATTTCTTCATGAAGAGAAAGTGGAAGAAAGAAGGTTTGTGGCATACTTTCATATCCTTAGTAACAGGGGACGACTGGGGGCTAAATATGGAGATTTTGGTTATATTCTTTCTCTTTTGGATGCAGGTCATTTTTTGGAAAATATCAAATGCTTTTTTGAAGAAGAAAGACTTAGTCTGAATGTAGATTATAATGGATATTCAAATAATAATCTTGGTTTATTATCCAAGCCATATCAGATTGTCCCTTTATTAAAGTTAGATATATCGAGCGTTTTTATAAACATTGATGCTGTTCAGTGGAGTACAGAGAAAACGGGTATATTATTTTTTTCGAACGAATATACAGGAAATTCTGCAGGTGGATTGATAGATGAATTTATTGATAAAGTGTTAAATAGTCAAGAATCACTATGTGAAAACTTTGAAGATGGCATTGGATATAATACTAAAGTTTATGTAAAGGATTTGTGGAAACGCACTAGCTCTCAATCAGCACAGGGATATTCGTTCTTTCCGTATAAGTGCAAACAGCAACTTATTGATGATTTGGTTTACAGCATAAGCGATTTACTTCAGACAATGGACGATAAAATCTGTGCTCATATTATAGTAAATGATAGCAATATTTCAGTTTATGTGGTTAAAAATAATGGTGTTTATATTAAAGACTATTGGGATATAGATATAAATAATATTCCGCATGATTCATTAGATTATGTGGACTTAAAGAATGTTTCTTTAGTTGTTATTTTAAGTACAAACTGTAATCTATACCGAAAATCTGAAGTACAGTATCAGTATACGTATATAAAGATGGGCGAAATTGCACAACGACTTTCTAACATCTGTAGTCTTACTGATTTATCAGCAAGACCTATGAAAAATATGAATGATTTATATATAAAAGAGAAATTACTGGGAGAAGAATTCGATCCGGGATATTTACTGGTCATTGGGAAATCTATGAATGATTCATTAAAGATGAGTATCTGATAGGATAAGAATTTGGTGAAAGATATGAATTGGAAATCATTATACATCTATTGTCATAGTTTGGACGCACAAGAGTTACTTATGCTTGCTTTAGAGTCCACTTTAAATAAGATGACGGATAAGTGGTTTTTTATAAAGTATTGGCGAGGTGGTCCACATTTAAGGCTACGTTATTTGGATTCAAGAATTGAGATTAAGGATGAAATTGAGAATGTTGTCACATCATTTTTCGAAGAGAATAAAGTGCATAATATAGGTAGAGACGAATACTATAAGAATATTAGTTTCGATGGTGAAGAGGAAGATGAGGAGGTACTTCCATGGTTCGAATCCGGAACATGGTTTTATGAGGATTATATTCCGGAAACTGAAAGATACGGAGATGGAAAACTTTTGGAAATATCAGAGAACATCTTTTATTATTCGTCACAACTTGCACTGGAGATATTTAAAAATGTGAGAGGTATTAACAAGCGTATGGTAATTTCATCATACATTATGTATCACCTTCTTAAATACAATGGTGGTTTACAGGTGTCCTTTTTAGATTCTTATCGGGCATATTGGAAAAGAATGGTCATTAATGAACCTAAGGTTAATAGGCAGGTAATGTATGATATGTTTAATAAGATTGAGTCGGGACAAATTCGATTTGCGTTCATTGATAAGGTGCTAGAGAGCATTTATGGGGAATTTGATGATTTAAGATGTTTGACCAGTGAGAGTGAAACGTTGTATATTCTTTCATCACAAATCCATATGATGAATAATAGAATCTCCGTAACACCTGAGTTTGAATATCTGATTTCAAAGGAAATGTGGAGGTGGATTAATGATAAAATGGAGAATAATAAGTGATGAATATCATAACATTGATAATGTTTTAAAGTTCCATAGAACAACGATGCATCATAAGGCTAATATATCTGTAAATCATATAGTTCCTGTTTTGGATAATTTAATTGAAACGGATTCAATAAATAAAGGTTATAGTGTTAATTTATCAAATGGTAAAAAGTTGGCAGAAGATGATAGTTTCTTGAAAATATTAAAAAGCCGACGAACTGGTTGGGGATTTAAGAAAGAGATGTCGGTGGAACAGTTATCAGATGTTTTGCAGAATTCGTTTGGGGTGAATTGTTCAAGACAATTTGGTGAATACTTGGTGGATTTAAGACCATATGCTTCTGCAGGTGCATTATATTCAGTTAAACCTTATGTCTATATTAATAATGTTGATAAGGAATTGGATAATAGGATATGGAAATACGATGCAAAAGATAATTCACTTATCTTTGTTGCGGATAGTGATATTGATAGTATAAATTCGCTTACTTCTACAACAAAGTTTAGAATTAAGGGTTTTGACAAAGCTAAAATCGTAGTTTTTTATGTGGCGAATTTTGACTTGATTTTTAAAAAATACGGAATGCTGGCATATAGGCTTGTTCTACTTGAAGCTGGGCATATGTGCCACAATTTACAATTGGTATCTACAAAGTTTAACTATTCTTCGGTACCCATTGGTGGGTTCTATGATTTGGATGTAAACAAATCATTAAAGTTGGAAAAAGGGCAGATTTGTGTATACATGGCTGCTGTAGGATAAAGTTGTGACAAACTACAAATATTCATAAGGTTTTTGTAAAGTTTCTATTTATGCTGTATAGAGAGGTGAAAAAAGATGTATTACATAGTCGATTGCAACTATAGTGTCATTGAAGAAAAAGATAATATAGCCTTTTGGGATATTGAATCGAATTCAATAAAAGCAATATTTCATATAGATAAAGCAGGCGAGTACCAACTGGCAGATTTTCTAAATAATCCTATAGATACTGACAACGTAAAGGATATTTGGGCAGAGTTTTTTAATAAGATTTTGTTGAATGAGAAATTGAGTTCTTTTTTTCGCATAGTGGATAAAGAAACTTATCTTTCTGAAAAAGAAAAGATTACAAGAATTAATGAATATGTAGAATTAAATGGAAGTGCATATCAAATGGAAAAAGGTGCACTGTTTGCAGCAGTAAAATACGTTGTGTACAAAACAAAGTTTATAGTTGTGGGAAATGTGGATTTGTCTCAAACCTTAAGGGGGCTAATAAACATACAGGCTAAAGACTTAGAAAATATGGAAAAGGATAGTAAATATGTATATATTATAGATTGCAATGAGGTGGGCAATCCCGGCATAGAAAAATTTGAAAAACTGGCGATACAAGAGAATCTTGCACGTTTGTATTTGATGGAGAACGCAAAGGAATTGCAAATTGGTCCTATGTTGTATGGAAATCAGTTTGGGTGTTATAAGTGTGATGTTAGGGAGAATTTAACTGACGAAAAAGTAACTAACTATTCTGATTTGATGAAAGGTCTTTTGTATTATGAGATAATCAAAGTGGCACCAAGACTAATAGAGTGTTTAATGCAAGATAACACGATATCTAAAGGAAAAAAATTTATATTGAATAAATTTGATTTTTTAGCATATCAGCAGGATCATCATTTTGATATTAATTGCTCAATATGCTCTGGTAAATAGCGGTTGAGTGCAATGAAAGAAGAGAATAATTATGAGTTATGAGAATAAGTGGAAAGATAAAGCCCCGGCAGAAACTGTTAAGGGTATAAAGAAGTTTTTAGCAGATAGTAATATTATAGTTAAAGAAGAAGAGGTCACTTGTGTTGGTAACTGCTATGCTGTTGTATTGCTTATTGAGGATACCAATTTGTTTGTAAATGGTAAGGGTTCATCTAAAGAGTTTGCTATGGCAAGTGCCTATGGTGAATTAATGGAAAGGATTATGACCAAGGTCCTTTTTAGGTATAATTATTATGACCGTTATTCGGAGGATAAAGAATATATCTTCTTAAAAGATGAAGTACGTGTGGATAGAGTTGACTATGATGTAAAAAAAATATATCCATTAGGATTAGAACAGTGTGATTATGAGGCGGCTTTGAATGTGCAGAGGTATTTTACTGCTTATTCTGACAAATTGGTTCTTGAACCATTTAAAACATTAATAGGAAACAAAACAAGATATTTTCCTGTAAGTGTACTGGATGTGGCTTATGGTACTAATGGTATGGCTTTTGGAAATACGCTTGAGGAAGCTAAAACCCAGGCTTTGTCAGAAATATTTGAAAGATATTGCAACAAGAGAATTATTAATGAAGAAAAAGTGATGCCAAAACTTTCGTTAGAATCAGGAATTATTAATGAAAGAGTGAGAAATGAAATCTATGAACTTATGAAGAAAACAGGATTAGATATTTCAGTTTATGACGCATCGTTAGGGGAAGGATATCCTGTAATATGTGTTATCTATCAGAACAGGCACAATAATACGTATTTTGTGAAATTTGGGGCTCATTTTGATATTAATATAGCAATAGAGAGATGCCTTACAGAAATGTTTCAAGGGAGACAACTTGAACAGTCAAAGTATATGAAGAAAAAAATATATTTGGAAGATGCTGTGTGGCGAAAAAAAAATATGGAATCTATTCTTCATACGGGAGATGGATTTTATCCTTTAAAAGTTTTAGAAGGAAAGAATGCATCATACAAGTTTGAACCATGGCCAGAGTTTGAATCCAACGGAGAAGCTTTGGATTACTATACAAATAAGTTACTACAGCTTAATGAAGATACTTTCTTTAAAATATATAAGATTGGAGATTTCTGTACTGTTAGATATCTTGTTCCCGGGATTAGCCAAATTTATGATGATTTAGAGTATAAAATGCGGTGGCAGAGTGAACTTAATACAGTTTCCGATTTGCTAGAGAGAATGCCCAATTTGGAAACTAATGAACTAGCATATTGCATTAACTTTATCAAAAATAATATTAAATCTGTTGAGGATACATTAATACCTTTTTTTAAGCATAAATATTCATATAGCTCAATCTATAGATACTATAATTTATATATTCTTTATTTTGAATTCTATATGATGAGTAATGATTTGCAAAGTGCAAAAAAAATAATAGACTATTATGAAAAATTGGCGACAGCAAGAAAAGAAATTATACTAGCTATGAAACGTATTGTAAAGAGTATCGAAAATAGCAATGATAAAACCCCAATATACAAGTTTGCTTTATCAAAAAAATTATTTGATATTGAAACACTGGCAGATAAAAATTATTGCCAGCGGAGAAAGTGTTATTGTAGTGGGATTAAAGCAACATATAATAAGATGTATTCCTAGGTATTGTGAAAATGTGATAAGATTATTTCGGTATCAAATAATAGATGTGTGGTATTAGAAATTTGATAGAATGATTGAATGTCAGCCCATCAGGGCTGGCATTCAATTATTCATCTTCAACTTTGAATATTTCTTCAACGGGCATTCCAAGATAGGCAGACAGCCTGAGAGCAAGTTCAAGGGAGCCGACTCTTTCGCCTCGTTCAATGCGTCCTATAGTGCGTCCGCAGTAACCGATAGCAACAGCCAAATCCTGCTGACCAATGTTTCGCTCGGTTCGAATCTCTTTAAGTGTAGTAGATACAGCCATTATTATCCCTTCCTTCGTTGTTTGTAGTAAGCTAATTATAGCAAAAATTATAGTCCGATAATCTGTACTTAACCGACAACCTTTCCAAAAATTTTGAAAGAATCATTTTCTTTGACCTGTATAGATTCATATTTGGTGTTGAGGGAGATAAGAAATAATCCTTCGGCATCGTCTTTTAATTTCTTGCAGTAGGCATTACCATCTAAGTAGAAGATTCCAATTTCCCCGGTAGATAATGTTTCCTGCTGATGTACCCATACAATCTGACCGTTTATGAACTGTGGTTCCATACTGTCACCGCTGATTCTAATACCAAAGTCTGCATCGGCAGGAACTTCCTCGCCAACTTCAAGTACAGTATAGTTTTCTCCATCCAGAAAACTTCCGGTTCCGGCAGAGGCAGGAATATCAAACAAACGGATATTTCTTCTGAATGATATAATAACTGCCTTGGTCGGTGCATATTTGCCGGAGTCATTCAGTAATTTTATGTATTCTATTGCTTTTTGCTGTCCCTCTTCGTTAAGCAGTGAAAGAGGATTGCCAGGATTTTCTCCGTAAAATTCCTTATATATATCCGTGATACAAAGTATTTTACAGATAGCCATAAGTAGAGAACCACTAGGTTCTGTTTTGTCATTCTCCCAGCTCCAGACTGCTTTGTTGGAATGTGAATAGCCATATTCATTTAAAGCTTCAGCAAGTCCTTTCTGCGATAAGCCTTTCTTTTCTCTATAAGTTGCTATGATTGTTCCGAGAGAGTTCATATACATACCTCATTTCTGTTAGTTTTTTGTACCTACAGTATATAAGAGTTTTTCTATAAAATCAAGTAAAATCTTTATAAAATAGAAATAGACAACCAAAGCGTCACTTGCAATCTTTTTAAAATAGATTTATACTTTGCTATGTAGAGAAGAGCACACAAGCTTATTCACTATAATATGAGACTGGAGGAAAAGGATATGTCAGGCAGAGTAATTCTCCACAGTGATATTAACTGTTGTTACGCCGCCATAGAGCATTTACACCATCCGAAACTTAATGGGAAACCCTTAGCGGTGGGTGGCGACCCGGAAAGCAGACACGGAATTGTTTTGACGGCGGACCATATCGCCAAGAAGTACGGTGTTAAGACCGGTATGGCTTTATGTTCAAGTCAAAACTGAAAACCTTATCTTCCCGTAAGAAGTGTCAAAGCATTAAACCGAGTCTTGAAGAGATAAAGGTTTATGCTAGAGGTTGGCTGAATTACTATGGAATCGCAAGCATGAAGAATAATATAGGGGATATCAATGGATGGCTCTATCACAGAATACGTATGTGTATATGGAAACAGTGGAAGAAATCAAAAACAAAGGTAAGAAATCTATTGAAAATGGGAGTTCCTATGGAACTTGCATGGCAGGCAGGAAATAGCCGTCGAGGTCATTGGTTCACAACACATACAGTTGCCGTCAACATGGCAATGACAAAAGAAAGACTGATAAACAGTGGCTTTTATGATTTAGCCATAGCATATCAGTCTGTGCACGTCAACTATTGAAACCGCCTAGTACCGAACGGTATGCTAGGTGGTGGTGTGCCATGCAAGGCACACAGAAGATGAAGGAAGGTCCTTCGATATAAATGTCAATATAAAATTGTACAAAAGTTCCAAAATAATAATGTACAATTTTTCTAGCCTTCTGTTTTGATATGTTCCTTCAACCTATAAGATCTTCCTGATATTGTAATCACATGTGCATGATGTAGAACCCTATCTAAAATGGCATTCGCCACGATAGCATCATAAAACACAGAATCCCAATCGTTAAAATTTATATTAGTTGTGAGAATGGTGCTTTTCTTTTCGTATCTCATATGGGAACCTGTAGAATAATGTAAATCGAAAAGACTCAAGTCAAAGAAAGATAAGGTTGAAAGTAGAAATGTATTTTACAGGGGCGGAGTTACTCGTAGTAGTGAAGAAGTTGTTGTAATGACGATGGAGCGGGGATGGATGAACTACTTTGGAAAGTTCAATCCATCAGCTATGAGAGGTACACTACAGTGTATTGAAAGAAGAATTGTAAAATGGGCAATGTGTAAGTACAAAAACTTTCGAGGAAGAAGATGCAGAGCGCGGAAAAATGGCTCTGCACTATAAGAAAGCGAGAGCCAAAACTTTTTGCTCATTGGAGCATCTTGTATTCGTATTGTTGAATGATAGGAGCCGTATGAAAGGAGACTTTCACGTACGGTTCTGTGAGAAGTTTGAGGTGGGATTCCTCTTACTTACTCGACTGAGAGGACGGGAGTTAATCACTCCCTCCTACTCGATTGAACTTTTTAAGGGAGAATGTTTTTATTTCTTTCTCCTGTTTTTTAAGTCTTCTTTTTTCTCTTTAAATTTTACATGTAACTCTTTTAAGATTCCCAAGGTTTTCTGGTCATTTGGAAAGAGTTTCTTTAATAATGCAATGGCAATGGCGATGGTTACGATTTTTTCAGGAGAGATGGGAAGCCATAAGAAAGCCAGATATCCGCTGGCAACGGCTATCATCCAGGAAATATTAAGTAATGTTCCGATACCCAGTAAAATATAGGACCATCCGTTTGTAATAAGCCAAGCAAGTACGAAACAAATAATCAGACGAGGATTGGCGATGAATAGTATTCCTTTTTTTATTTTCCCCTTATTTATCTTCATTTTTATCCTTTCTGTGATTCTGATTTATCCTATAATTTTTATTCTTCTCGAGATTCTTACTGTTTCTGCAATTTTTATCTTTTCTATGATTTTTACGATTTTTTACAATTGCTATCTTTCTTGTAATTCGTCCCCTTTTACTACCAATCATTGTATCATAATCTGACAATATTTACATCTTAATTTTTACTTACAGTTTTCAAACGTTTCTAAAATCCATCTAAGAGGATGAAAAACATAGAAACAAAACACTAGCGGCGACCTTTGTTGCCTTTATTAGATATTATAAACAAAGAAAGAATAAAAAGTCGTATAATATTTTGATAGTCAAACTTTTTTTTTTATG
Organism: Lachnospiraceae bacterium; assembly: GCA_017399685.1. GTDB lineage: Bacteria > Bacillota > Clostridia > Lachnospirales > Lachnospiraceae > RGIG1668. Next base: position 100,198 of record JAFQBM010000014.1, on the reverse strand, counting down.
GTATACTTAATCTGTATGCGAAATTACATTGGTTCCAAGAACCATATTATTTAGCATATCACTAATAGGATGGCCGGAGATAATCCGGACTTAAAATTTAAAAACTTTTCAGATGGATGAAAAACGAGGTGCATTTATGGCAGAATATAACTTGGAAAAACAACATAGCAAAGGAAAATTACATGCAATTGAACGTATTGACATGTTATTAGACGATGGAACATTTCAGGAGATTGAACTGGTAAAGGACAGACACTATGATGGTGTTATTATGGGTTCCGGTGAAATCAGTGGAAAGAAAGTATTTCTTTATGTACAGGACTTCACATATAAGGGAGGTACTCTTGGAAGATATCACGGAAGAAAGATTTCCTATCTTTTAGATATGGCAATGAAACAAAAATGCCCGGTCATCGGTGTTATTGATTCCGGTGGAGCCAGAATTCAGGAAGGTGTTAAGGCTCTGGCAAAATACGGTGATATTTTCTACCGTAATACCAAGGCCTCCGGATTTATTCCACAGATTTCCGTTATCGTAGGGCCATGTGCCGGAGGAGCGGTATATTCTCCAGGTATCACAGACTTTATCTTTATGGTAGATAAGATTAGTAACATGTTTGTTACCGGCCCAAAGGTAGTAAAGAGCGTAACCAATGAATCTGTGACTGCAGAAGAACTGGGAGGTACTTTTGTACATTCTCATTTAAGTGGTGTTGCACATAATCATTTTGACAATGAATTAGACTGTATGAATGAAGTTCGTAAGCTGGTTCACATTTTACCAACCCATTACGGTGAAAAGAAAAAGAAAGTCACTAAGAAAGATTATGTTCCAAAGTCACAGGAAAGATTGATTGAAATTATTCCGGATAAGGTAAACAAGGCTTATGACATGAAGGAAGTCATTGATACTATTATGGATAAAGAGTCTTTCATTGAATTACAGCCGGAATTTGCCAGAAACGTAGTGATTGGTTTTGCAAAGTTAAGCGGAATTACCGTAGGAATCGTTGCAAACCAGCCAAACTATATGGCGGGTGGACTTGATTTTGATGCGGCAGATAAGGCAGCAAGATTTATCCGTTATTGTGATTGTTATGATATCCCAATCATTACATTAACAGATGTTCCAGGATTTATTCCAGGTGTAGACCAGGAAAAGAAGGGTATCATCCGTCACGGTGCTAAGATGTTATATGCTTATTCGGAAGCTACTACTAAGAAGTTAAATGTTATTCTTAGAAAAGCATATGGTGGTGCATACATTGCCATGAGCAGTAAGCATCTGGATGCAGATTGTGTTTATGCATGGCCAAATGCAGAAATTGCTGTTATGGGTGCAGAAGGTGCGGTAGAAATCATCTATGCGAGAGATTTAAAATTGTTAGAAGGCGAAGCCAAAAATGAATTCTATCAGAAAAAACTGGAAGAATACAAAGAGAACCACATGAATACCAGAGTGGCAGTAGAACGTGGTTATGTGGATGAAGTAATTAAGCCAAAGGATACCAGACAATATTTATTCGAAGCTTTGATTTCCCAGAAGAAAGATAAGAAAAGATGGACGGTTCCAAAGAAACATGGTAACATTCCACTATAAATAATATGAATTAGGAAGGGGCTTTGCTCCAGCGTAGATAATCTACCGGAGCAAGGCCCCCTTTTACATGTTTAAGTGGTTCAAAAGAAATAAATACATAAATTTCTTTTGAACCACTATGATATTGAAAGTTATAGTCTATCCAGCAATTGTGAGGATAATTTCTGAATCCGTTTTGCCAATTCCTTGGTATCTCTTTGTTCAATGGCTAAGTCGCCTTGAAGATCAAAATCGTTGTTTAATTCCCTTCCAATTAATTCATCAATACTTACTTCGAAAAAGTTTGCAATTTTGATGATAACAGTGATGGAAGGATCCGGTGCCTTCACGTTATTTTTTGAAACACTCCAGTATCTGGATAAAGAGGAAACCGGCATACCTAAAGCCTGTTCCAGTTCTTTTAGTTGCAATCCATTTTCTTTTGCTAATCTCTTTACATTTTTTTGAAAAGCAAATCGGTTAAAAAGTTCACTCATTGTTTTCCTCCTGTTCTTGTATGTATCTTCTATTCTTGTGTAGTTACTTTTTTCTTCTTTTTCTTTTTGGTACGACCGTCGTCGTTTAACTGCTGGGCATCTTCCAGGTATCTTTTTTGCTCTGCCTCACTAAGAGAATCCGCATAATCGGACATATGAGCCGCAATATGTTTTATGAAAATCATGGAAAATACCTTGGAGTATAGGAACAACAGCAAAGGAATGCCAAGGAATATGAAGACGGAGGTACTTAAGGACCCACTGACATACATATAGATAAGCAAACCTGTAAATCCAACCATTACAACAGTGTATGGCAGATAAAGAACCGAAAATAAAAAAGCATTTTTTATCTGCGCAGTCAAAGAATTTTTAAACTTGGCAATCAATGGATAAAGGTAAAGACTGACAATAAGATAACACAATAACATAATAATGGTAATTGCCAGCATAATTCCGCGGACGGACATATCCATAACCCACCAAAAATATAAATCCAAAGCTAAAATGGCACCTACCAGAAATTGTATCAGAAATGCCCCGGTGCCTTGTTTAAAATTATGGCGAAAAGCCTGAAAAAATTCCCTTACGATATAGCGTTCCCGTTCTTCGTGTAAACGCATGCCCGTACTGTATAATGCAGTAGTAGAGGCACCAATCGTAATAACAGGAATGCAGCAGACCAGCCACAAACAAACAATTAAAACAAAATCAGTAACATAACAAAGCCCTTTATAAAAGGGACCGTCTAAACGAAATAAACCCACAATACTTCCTGTTCCTTTCTAAGAAAAGCCGGCAATACCCAAGGGTTACCGGCATGAAATTTTCTGTCTGCTCCCAAATGAAGCTAAATGCTTACAGCCTGAAACCTGCTATTCGTTCCCTTTTTAAGTTTCAATGCTTACAGCATAGTTTTTCTTAATTCTTCCCCACTTAATGGACTTAAATATGCAGGAGCAATATCAAAAATAGTCTTGCATCCGGTCATACCTTCGCTTCTCATACGGAATGCAGCTCTTGCACAGGCTGCAATCACAGAAGCAGTAAATTCAGGATTTGAATCTAATTTTATATTGTATTCGATAATATGGTTGTTTTCTAAGTTCCAGCCGGTCTTACCACTGCGGATGACGAAACCACCATGTGGAATACCGCTGTGGTCTCTTTTTAATTCTTCTTCTGTGATGAAATGTACGATTGTGTCATAGTCTGCAAAGTAGTTTGGCATCGTCTTAATTTCGTTTTCAATACGAGCCAAGTCCGCCCCTTCTTTTGCAACAACAAAACACTCTCTTAGATGTTTTTCGCGGGTAGCTAATTTTGGGTTTGAACCACTTCTTACTTCAGCTAAAGCACTTTCAATAGGAATGGTATATTGTTTGGCATCCAATACACCTTCAATTCTGCGAATCGCATCAGAATGTCCCTGGCTTACACCCTTTCCCCAGAAAGTATAATCCTCACCTTGAGGTAAAACTGCATTTGCATATAGTCTGTTTAATGAGAACATACCAGGATCCCATCCGGCAGAAATGATTGCGATGTTACCATTGGTGCTGGCAGTTTCGTTTACGTTTTCAAAATGCTCAGGAATTTTCGCATGAGTATCGAAACTATCCACTACATTAAAGTATTTTGCATATTCTTTGGTTTGTTCCGGAAGGTCAGTTGCACTTCCACCGCATAAAATCAAAACATCGATGTCGTTTTTCATTTTGACAGCATCTTCCGCAGGATATACCTTTACATTTTCTGTTAAAATATGGACAGATTCAGGATTTCTACGGGTGAATACCGCAACCAGTTCCAAATCAGGATTCTGCTTAATGGCACATTCGATACCGCGGCCTAAATTACCATAGCCCATAATACCTATTCTAATTTGCATAATATACCTCCAAATATTATGATACTAGGGTCAAAAGGGCATACTTTTCATGGTTGCATGAAAAAAGTATGATTTTTTGACCTGGGTAACATATTTATCAATCGTTTTACATTTTACCACTGTATTCCAATCCATGCAATAAATTTAAAGATTTTTTTTTAGGGAAAAAGATTGAAATTAGTGGACAATTAAGATAGAATCTATTATGTATGCATAATCCGGGATGATTCAGAATATCCTTTGCAAATTGCTGCGAATCTCGGATAAATAATGGAGGTAAAAGGTAATTATGATAGTATTTCCATTGGCAGTAGGATGTATCGATGCTTATTTCTGGCTGAAGTTTACAGGATATTTTTTAACAGAGCGTCATAAAAAAAGAGGTATGAATCTTTTGATGATAGTGGCAGCGGTTTTGTTTTCTGCCCTGTCCATTGCGAGAATTTTTTTTGGAGAAAGAAATGTTGCCATCTGGTATAGTTACTTTACCATGATGATTACTCTGGTTCTTACCTTTAGAGGATATGTAAATAATAAAAAAGAAAGAATATTTTACTGGTTTTTGTATCGTATGGTATTTGTAACCGTGGATATTGTTTCAATTGCTATTATTGATAAATTTGCCATTGAAGAAGATAGTGTAAATTATTGGGGACTCATTGTATTTTCCAGAGTATTGATGCTGGCGGTGGTAAGCTTTTTAAAATCGAAACGACCAAGACAGCCGGACTTAAAAAGAGACGACCTGATAGTTTTAGTTGTGATTTATGGATTTTGCAGTGTTGTTATGGAACTCATTCATTTTTCCTTGATGACACATTTAAATAATCTGAATCTGGTGATTGAACAGTATGTATTTTTAGGACTTGTTTATGTTCTGGTGTTTGGAATTGGTGTGGCACTTTACTATGCAGTGTGGTTAAAGTCCATTGAAGATGTGGAGGAACGACTGATGATTCAGCAGATGGTTTTGGAACGCCAATGGAAGAAAGACATAGAGGAAGAAACCAAGAAACTTCGTATTTTAAGACATGATATGAACAACCACATTGCGGTGTTAAAGCTCCTTTGCGATACGGGACAGGAAGAAGAATTAAAGGAATACATAGAAGAGATGTATCATAAGATTGAACGGGCCAATGATGTGGTAGTAACAGAAAGTACCACGCTGGCTTCTTTGGTAAGTACAAAGAAAATGCGGGCAAAAGAATTAGGAATTAAGTTTGACAGTAAACTATTGTTAAAAGAATTGAAATTATCCGATATGGATATCTCCACCCTTTTCGGAAATTTACTGGATAATGCCATGGAAGCAGCCCAGAAGGCTGAGAAGAAGTGGATTGACCTTACAGTGGAGGAAAAAAACGACCATTTCCTTGTGATTTGTGAAAATTCCTATAAAGATGCTCCGAAGAAAAAAGGAGGAGAATTTATTACCAGTAAAGAAGATGAGGACAGTCATGGAATGGGAATTAAGAGTATGAAACAAATTGTAGAAAAATACAAGGGAGAGATAAAGATTTCCTTTGAAAACAATGTATTTACCGTTAAGATTCGATTTAATAAATAGCAGGAGGGGAATTTTGTATGGAAAATTACAGGGTAGGACTTTGCGACGATGAGAAGCGGATGCTGAAAATAAATAACCATTATATGAAAGAAATTGATGAAGAGTATGAAGAATTTACGCTGGAATTAGTAAATTTCATGGCTGGGAAAGATATCATAGAATACATAAAAAAGGAACCCTTGGATATTGCCATTCTGGATGTGGATATGATAGGTATGGATGGAATGGAGGTTGCCAAGAATCTGAAGGAAGTCAATGAAGATATCGTGGTATTCTTCATTACGGGGCACAGTGAATTCGCAGTAGAAGCCTTTGATGTGGATGCCATTGGTTATGTTATGAAACCGGTGGATAAAGACAAACTGGAGCGTACCCTGTTAAAGGCTGTGGCGAAGGTAAGAGAACTGAAAGCCAAGGAAAAACAAAGAGAATTAGTGATTACCGTTAGTAATTTAAAAAAGCGAATTCCTGTGGATGATATTATTTATATTGAAAGAGTGCAGACTCAGTGTGTCATTGTGACGAAAAAAGAAGAGTACCGGGTATATGATACCATTACAGATTTAGTGGAAAAAGTAGGAGAAGGTTTTGTAAGGGCGAGCCAGAGTTTTATTCTTAAGGTTTCTGAAATCAGTAAAGTGACTTATAAAGAAGCAACTTTAAAGAATGGTATGGTGGTATCCCTTGGAAGAGGATTTACCAAGGAAGTAAAAAAAGCATTTCTGGAACAGTAATATGAGGGATTTCGAATGTTTTTAGGATTGTGGAAGCACAATGTGCGAAGCAATCCGTAGGTGTCATAAACAAGAGTAAATCATGGAGGCAGATATGATTCAGATTAAGGAAAATCAATTAGATGTTCAAACTTATTTATCACTCCGGAAAAAAGTAAATTGGAAAGAACTTTCTAAGGAACAGGCAAAAAAGGCATTGGACAATAGTCTGCTTACAATTTGTGCCTTTCAGGATGAAACGCCCATTGGAATGGCAAGAATGGTAGGGGATGGAGCGGTAATTTGTTATGTACAGGATTTGATTATTGTTCCGGAGGCACAGGGACAGGGCGTTGGCTCCATGCTGTTAGAATACATAAAAAAGTATGCGGAAAGTTTAACAGAACCGGGAACACAGATGATGTTGGATTTGATGTGTGCCAAGGGAAGAGAAAGTTTCTATGAAAAACATGGCTTTATTGCCAGACCAACCAAAGAATTAGGACCGGGAATGATTTGTTATCTGAATGCAAAATGAAATTAATACTTTCTTTTTCATATTAAATGGGTTATAATAGTAATGATGATATTGTTACAATTAAGAAATATAGATGGAGGAATTTACGAATGTTAGTTTCAGCAAAAGAAATGTTAACAAAAGCAAAAGCAGGAAAATATGCAGTTGGCCAGTTTAACATTAACAACTTAGAATGGACCAAAGCTATTTTATTAACTGCACAGGAATTAAAGTCCCCTGTTATTTTAGGTGTTTCTGAAGGTGCAGGAAAGTATATGTGTGGTTATAAGACTATCGTAGGTATGGTAAATGGTATGTTAGAAGAATTAAACATTACTGTACCAGTTGCATTGCACTTAGACCACGGCAGCTACGAAGGAGCTAAGGCTTGTATCGAAGCTGGTTTCTCTTCTGTAATGTTTGATGGTTCTCACTACCCAATCGAAGAAAACATTGCTAAGACTACTGAATTAGTTAAGATTTGTGAAGAAAAAGGTCTTTCTTTAGAAGCTGAAGTTGGTTCTATCGGTGGAGAAGAAGATGGTGTTGTTGGTGCTGGTGAATGTGCAGATCCAGATGAATGTAAAGCAATTGCTGATTTAGGCATCACTATGCTTGCAGCAGGTATCGGAAATATCCATGGTAAATACCCAGAAAACTGGGCTGGATTAAGTTTCGAAACTTTAGATGCAATCCAACAAAAGACTGGAGAAATGCCATTAGTATTACATGGTGGTACTGGTATTCCTTCTGATATGATTAAGAAAGCAATCTCTTTAGGTGTAGCTAAGATTAATGTTAATACAGAATGTCAGTTATCTTTTGCAGCAGCTACCCGTGAATATATCGAAGCTGGAAAAGATCAATCAGGTAAGGGCTTTGACCCTCGTAAGCTGTTAGCCCCAGGTTTTGAAGCAATCAAGGCAACAGTGAAAGAAAAAATGGAATTATTTGGTTCTGTTAATAAAGCAGAATAAAATAATTTATAGATTTGTTTTAGTGGCTAAGAAGTTCAAGGAAAAGAACAAAGTGTCTCGCACACTTTGTTCTTTTCTGCATATATTAGGAATATATCTGACAATCGCAGGGATTACATTTACAAAAGAAGAGGATTTGAAAGAAGAAAATCCGTAGTTCATTTGACTGGATGGTAGTGAAAATGCGATTGTATGGAATAAATTTTATAAGTCTGCCTGGGAAATATATGGGCATAAAAAATGAGACACAGGATGTGAGAGAGTCTTCCTGTGTCTTATTTTCGGGTTTTATCTATAGTAACTTGTGGGTACAAGCAACTAAGCAATATATTGATACATAAATATAAAGTGGCAAAGGCTTCCGCCCATTACGAATAAGTGAAAAATTTCATGACTTCCAAAATATTTATGACGTTGATTGAAAATAGGAAGTTTCAGGGCATAAATGACGCCACCAATGGTATAAATGATACCGCCCATTAACAGCCATAAAAAGGCAGGTCTTGACAGAGTCGCAAGTAAAGGTTTAAAAGCGAAAACTACTGCCCATCCCATTAAAATATACATAGTGGAAGATAACCAGTGTGGACAGGTAATCCAGCACATTTTAAACAAAATTCCGATGATGGCAACGGACCAGATAAAAATCAAAAGGTTACGTCCAAGACTTCCTTTTAATACTAAGGCACAGACTGGAGTATAGGAGCCTGCAATTAATACAAAAATCATGGCATGATCCAGTTTGCGGAGTCTTAAATTTATTTTTTTTGAAATATTTAAAGAGTGATAAGTGGTGCTGGCTGCATACAGTAACACCATACTGATCATGAATACTGCCAAAGAATATACGCCGCCGGGATTGTTACCATTTAATGATTTTAATAACAAAGGTGCAATTCCCAGAATTGTTAGCAGCATTGCAACAAAGTGGGTAAGGGCACTGCCAGGGTCTTTTAAATGACGTTTGCTTTGAGTCCAAATATATTTCATATCATCGCCTCCTAAATCCTTTCTTCCTTGAATGAACTGATATCATGATATCAATAAAAATAGTATACTCATTTTAAAGAATATTACTACAAATAAAAGTTTTTGATAATTTGTGATGTAGTTTTAAAAACTACATCTTGTATATTTTTATACTAGCACATCTTTTCTCGGATTGCAACAGTATTTTTTTAAGAATTTTCGCAATTATTAATTGGAATAGAATAATATGCAGTTTTCCTGCTTTCCCGTTATTTTTTGTTAATTTTTTTGAATCCCTTGACAAATGTTATCAGATGAATAAAATTAAAAGAAAAGAACAAAGAAAGAGGATGAATCAAATGAAAAAGGTCCCATTTATTACAAAGGAACAAGCTCAAAATATCATAAAAGAGGTTCCAACTCCGTTCCATTTATATGATGAAAAAGGAATCAGAGAGAATGCAAGAAAATTAAGAGAGGCTTTTTCCTGGAATAAAGGATTTCAAGAATATTTTGCAGTAAAAGCAACTCCAAATCCTACTATTTTACGTATTTTAAAGGAAGAAGGATGTGGAGTAGACTGTGCTTCTATGACAGAGTTAATGATGGCAGAAAAACTGGGATTTGCAGGGGAAGATATTATGTTTTCGTCTAATGATACTCCGGCAGAAGAATTTGTTTATGCAAGAGAAATCGAGGCTACCATTAATTTAGATGATATTACACATATTGATTTCTTAAAGGAAGCAGCAGGACTTCCAAAGAAGATTTCCTGTCGATTCAACCCGGGTGGAAAGTTTGCCATTGCCAACACCATTATGGATAATCCGGGGGATGCCAAGTATGGTATGACCAGACCACAAATGACAGAGGCATTTAAGAAATTAAAAGCCCTTGGGGTAGAAGAATTTGGGATGCACTCCTTCTTGGCAAGTAATACCGTAACCAATGATTATTATCCTACTTTGGCAGGGATTTTATTCAAAACAGCAGTAGAATTAAAAGAAGAAACCGGAGTAAAAATCAGCTTTATTAATTTGTCCGGTGGTATTGGTGTACCTTATACAGAGGATAAAGAACCAAATGATATTCTTGCGATTGGTGAAGGCGTAAGAAAGGCATATGAAGAAATCTTAGTTCCGGCAGGAATGGGAGATGTAAAAATTTTTACGGAATTAGGACGTTTCATGCTTGCACCTTATGGACATGTTGTTACTACAGCCATTCATGAAAAACACACTCATAAGGAGTACATTGGTGTGGATGCTTGTGCAGTAAATCTAATGCGTCCGGCAATTTATGGGGCATATCATCACATTACCGTATTAGGAAAAGAAGATGCGGCGAAAGACCATGTTTATGATGTGACAGGTTCTTTGTGCGAAAATTGTGATAAATTTGCAGTGGATAGAAATTTACCTGAAATTGAAATGGGCGATATTTTAGTCATTCATGATACCGGTGCACATGGATTTTCTATGGGATATAACTATAATGGAAAATTAAAATCAGCAGAGGTGCTATTAAGAGAAGACGGAAGTATCCGACTGATTCGTAGAAAAGAGACACCAGAAGATTATTTCAGAACATTAGAAGGTTTCTGGGATGTAGATATGTAAAAGGCAGATGAAATATAGAAACGCCAGCATACAAAGTATGCAGCATTTTACAAATATTATATATGTGGTCAAATATTTTTCGGTCACAATACGATGAAATAAAAGAATGGGGGAATCAGTTATGCGAAAAAAAATATTTAAGAAGATGCTTGCATTAGCAATTACAGCATCCATGCTAAGTGGAAACTTGGTGACAGCATTCGCACAGGAAACAAAGGAAGTTTCTGAATTTGCCACAGCAGTAGGAGAAGAATTAGGAGACGTAGGTTCTGCAGAAGAGTACGGATATACCGGAGAATTTAATACTGAAGAAAGTACTACAGAAGAGTCAGGTGATACAGGTGAAATTCGTACTGAAGAGATTAGTTCGCAGGAACCGGAGACTTCAGTAGAGATTCCACCTGAATATGCCCACTTGAATCAGTGGATTACGTGGACAGACTGGGATGATGAAAGTTTCGTAGAATTCAAAGAAACGGCATGTGAGTGGAGTGAGGAAGAACTTGCTTTATATAAGAGTGCTGTAACTAATGAAAGCAAAGAAGCGTTAGCTGCTTACACTTCGCAGTTAGAGTTAGAAACGTGGGAAGAATTTTTTAGGGAATTTGATTGCGAATATCCATACGGAAAATATGAACAGGTTGTAACCTTATTTCCGGAAATCAATTTAGGAACCGGAGAATGGAAGGAAGATCAAAATGGTCTTTCTTATATAAAAGAAGACGGAACCAAGGCGATTGGCTGGTATGAGATGGTGGATGATATCTGGTATTATTTTGATGAAGATGGATATCGGACCACCGGATGGATGAAAGAAAATGGAACCTGGTACTATTTCAATGATGCAGGAATTATGGTACGAGATATGTGGTGGGCTCATATTGATAGTAAATTCTATCTTTTTTCTGAAAGTGGAGCCATGCAGACCGGATGGAAAAAGCGGGATGGTCGGTGGTATTATTTTAGACCAAGTGGCGAAATGCCAAGACTTAAATGGGAAAAGATAGATGGAAAATGGTACTATTTATGGCATGACGGTTCCATGGCAACGGAATGGCATGAAGATAATGGAATCTGGTACTATTTAGGAACCGATGGAGGAATGAGAACCGGCTGGCAGAAAATTGACGGTGTCTGGTACTATTTTAACGGAAGCGGAGCCATGAAAACTGGTTGGATGTTTGACGGAGTAAGCTGGTTTTATTTAAGTGGAAGTGGAGCAATGCAGACCGGCTGGGTAGAAATTGGTACTAATTGGTTTTACTTTTACTCTAATGGTGTCATGGCTAGAAATACCTACATCGGCGATTGGTATGTAGATGAAAATGGATATTATGTATCTAATCATATGTCAGATGCACAGATTCTAGGAAAGTTGGAGTATCTAAAGACAAAGTATCCTCATGGAATGTATTGGAATCATATGGGTATTCATACCAGTGGAGATACCAGTGAGATCATAACCAATAATCCTTGTAAGCATGGGATTTATTCTGCTTATGATTATTGTAACCGTTATGATATCTTCAATGCGGATATCCAAGGTTATAGCTGGATTCAGGGATATCAGTGTGCAGGTTTTGCATTTAAGCTAAGTGATGAAATTTTTGGAACTGATTCAGATAGAATTTATTATGATTATAATTTTGATGCTATCAGAATTGGAGATACCATCCGAGTTGGAGAGTATTTTGGCAATTACGGGCATTCCGTTGTAGTGATTGGAAAATCCAAGAATTATATTACTGTGGCAGAATGTAATGCAGGAAATACCTGTAAGATTACCTGGGGCAGAACCATAAGCAGAAGCGAATTAAATTCAGAATATAAAGTAACTTGTGAAACCAGAAGACCTTAGAATGAGATGATTTTCATGAAAGTAAGCAGATGATGTGAATCATTGGTATTTGAGGTATAAATTACATAATAAATGGGAATCCTCCTTTTAGAAATGAAAGGAGGATTTTTTATGTCAAAATTTTGGAATAAATTAAGTACCCCAAAAGTGGCTTTTTTGGTTTTAATCTGGGCAGCAGCAATTTTGCAGTTATTTATCAATATGGGAATTCAAAAAGAGGATAAAATCATAGATGTTTTATCCAGGGGAGAAACTTTCCTGCTGGAGGGACAGATTACTACTTATGGATTGTTTTTGGAGGATGAATTATCGGAGGCTACAAAAGAAACCATGCTTAAGAATCTGGCAGCGGGAATTGGAATTACTTCGGACTTTACCATAGAAAGCAAAGACGATGAGGAAATACAAAGGATGATTTTGAATTATAAGGGTGTGAAAGAGTCTGCGGTAGTCCAGGTGATTACCATAGATAAGAAGCAATATTTGTCCATAGGAATTACATTGCAGGAAAATTTAGAAAATTTGGCTGCATATAAAAATGTGATAGAAGATACCTTGGGCAAACTAGGTATGGATACCAATACACAGATTGCATTAAAGGGGACTCAGGATGGCTTGTTGACAGAAGACGAAATGTTGGAACAGACCGAAGAGGTGTTCCGTTCCCTTGGTGCAAAGAAGGTGAAAGAAGTGAGCGGAGAAGACTGGTATAGTTACTATGGATATGGAGAAGAACTGGGAGAATTCAGGGTAGAGGAAGGAAGTAAAATCAATGTAAATGTAACTTATACACTGGATGAAGCCAATGGACGTACTATTATTCAGATTGGTCTTCCAGTAGTAAATGCAACTTATTAAAGCAATTCAAAGCAATTTTTTGGCTTGCCACAAGGAATCAGACATGGTATCATTTAAGCGGATGAATCCTTTGAAGTTAGTCAGGATTTTAGAATGGATAGGATACATGATTTAGGAGGATTATTATGGCTGTCAAAGAGTTTGGAAAAGGTATGTTTAAAACATTTTCTGCCGGCATCGAGCGTGAATGGGTGATTACCAATGGAATCGGTGGATATGCAGGAAGTTCCATTATCGGTGCCCACACAAGAAAACACCAGGGTATGTTGATTGCAAGTCTTCATGCTCCAACTAACCGTGTTTTGATTTTATCTAAGTTGAATGAAGAAATTAAAATTGGAGAGAATGTTTACTCCTTTGCCACCAATCAAAGACCGGGTGGATTTAATGAAGAAGGTCAGAAATATTTACAACGTTTTATTTATGATGAATTACCACATTTTGTATATTATGTAAACGGTGTTTTCGTAACCAAGACCATTGCGTTAGAATATGGTAAAAATACCGTGGCAATCAGCTATGAAATCAAAAATGGTTCCAAAGAAACGAAGTTTACCTATACTCCGTTATTTAACTATAGAGACCACCATGAGCGTAGTGAAAGAGCGGAACTAAACTTTGAGACTTCCCATAATGAAAATACCATGGAATTGATACCAAAGGCAAATCCGGAGGTTCATATTCATTTTTACACCAGTGAAGGTATCATTCGGGATGCCAATGAACGTTTTGATGAAGATATGGAACTGCAGACGGAAATCAATACAGGAATGAAGTGTATTGAGAATAACTACACTCCATACACCGTAGAAGTTACGGTAGCACCTTTTGAGACCAAGAAGATTTCTGTGATTTGCTCCATTGAAGACGAATATCCAAAGGATGCGTTTTTGGTGGCGAAGGAAGCTACGGAAAGAATCAGGAATCTGAAAAAACAGTCAGGGTATGAGGATGATTTTGCCTTGGATTTGGTTCAGGCAGCAGACCAGTTTATCGTAGACCGGGCTTCTACCGGATATAAAACAGTACTTGCGGGATTGCCTTGGTTTACAGATTGGGGAAGAGATACCATGATTGCATTGCAGGGACTTACTCTTTGTACGAAACGATATGAGGATACCAAGGGCATTTTAAAGACCTTTGCCATGTATGTGGATAAGGGACTGGTGCCAAATATGTTCCCGGATGAAGGGTTGGATCCTCTTTATAATACCGTAGATGCTTCTATGTGGTATTTTTACTCTGTATATAAGTATTTAGAAGCAACCAAAGATTATGATTTTATAGAAAAGGAAATTTATCCAAAGTTAGAAGAAATCATTGTGGCTTATAAGTCTGGAACGGATTTTTCCATTTATATGGATGAGGATTCCTTAATTCATGCCGGTGGCGGATTTGACCAGGTAACCTGGATGGATGTCCGGGTAGGAGAATGGGTGGTTACCCCACGTCATGGAAAACCAGTTGAAATCAATGCTTTATGGTACAATGCATTAAAAGTAATGGAAGAACTTTCTAAGAAGTTTGGAAAGCCAAGCGAGGAATATACTCAGTTGGCAGAGAAGGTGAAGGAATCTTTTGGAAAGAAATTTTGGAATCCGGACAAACAATGCCTGTTTGATGTAGTGGATGAAAATGATGCCAAGATTCGTCCAAATCAGATTTGGGCGGTTTCTCTTCCTTTTACCATGCTGGATAGAGAAAAGGAAAAGGCTGTGGTGGATACGGTACTTTCTCATTTGTATGCCAACTATGGTCTGCGTTCCTTGTCACCATTTGATGAAGAATACAAGGGTATGTATTTTGGAAAACTTCATGACAGAGATGCGGCTTATCATCAGGGTACGGCATGGGCATTTCCATTAGGTGGACTGATTAGTGCCTATGTAAAGGTAAATGATGATTCCAAAGAAAGCGTAGAATACGCGAAGAAGTTATTAGAGCCAATGAAGGATCATTTGATGGATGGCTGTGTTGGTTCTATTGCGGAAATTTTTGATGGAGATGAGCCAAACATTTCCAGAGGCTGCTATGCCCAGGCTTGGAGTGTGGGTGAGATTCTTCGGGCTTATACGGAGTTGCTATCTTTATAGAGAAAAAAGAAAGAAAGGATAATATATGCAGGCACGTTTTTTGTATGTTTGTGTTTGTACCTCGAATGAAAATGCAGGCATTTTTTTGAGGGTTTGGTAAAAATGATGTCACAGTTACAAGATGAAATTAAAAAAAGAAGAACGTTTGCGATTATTTCCCATCCCGATGCGGGTAAGACGACCTTGACGGAAAAGCTTTTACTTTACGGAGGTGCCATTAATACGGCGGGTTCCGTAAAGGGAAAGGCTACAGCGAAACATGCGGTTTCGGACTGGATGGAAATCGAAAAGGAAAGAGGTATTTCTGTTACTTCTTCTGTGTTGCAGTTTAATTATGATGGATATTGTATTAACATTCTGGATACTCCGGGACACCAGGATTTCTCGGAAGATACATACCGTACTTTGATGGCGGCGGATTCTGCGGTCATGGTAATCGATGGTTCTAAGGGTGTGGAGGCACAGACCATTAAGTTGTTTAAGGTATGTGCCATGAGAGGAATTCCCATTTTTACCTTTGTAAACAAAATGGACCGAGAAGCCAAGGATACCTTTGAATTATTGTCAGACATTGAGGAAGTATTAGGAATTGGAACCTGTCCTATGAACTGGCCTATTGGTTGCGGTAAAGAATTTAAGGGTGTGTACGGAAGGGACAGTAAGGAAGTATCCTTGTTCCAATCGGTTGCTACCGGTGGTTCCAAAGCGGCGAAGGAAACGGATTTATCCATTGATGACCCGGTCTTAAAGGACGTAATTGGGGAACATTTATATGACCAGCTTATGGACGAAATTGAGCTTTTGGATGGAGCAGCAGATGAACTGGATATGGAATTAGTGGAAAAAGGAAAGCTGTCTCCGGTATTTTTCGGTTCTGCCTTAACTACCTTTGGTGTGGAAACGTTTTTACGTCATTTCTTGGAGATGACATCCTCCCCACTTGCAAGAAATTCTGATGCAGGTTTGATTGACCCGTTGACAGAAGATTTCTCTGCTTTTGTGTTTAAGATTCAGGCTAACATGAATAAGGCACATAGAGATAGAATTGCATTTATGCGAATTTGTTCAGGAAAGTTTGATGCTTCGAAGGAAGTTTATCATGTGCAGGGTGGAAAGAAACTTCGTCTTTCCCAGCCGCAACAGTTAATGGCTCAGGACCGTAAAGTGGTGGAAGAAGCCTATGCCGGGGATATTATCGGTGTGTTTGACCCAGGTATGTTTTCCATTGGTGATACCGTGGTAGCGCCGGGCAAGAAATATCAGTACGAAGGAATTCCGACTTTTGCACCGGAACATTTCTGCCGTGTTGTTCAGCTAGACACCATGAAAAGAAAACAGTTCGTAAAGGGTGTTACCCAGATTGCCCAGGAAGGTGCCATTCAGATTTTCCAGGAGTACAGTGCTGGTATGTCGGAAATCATCGTAGGTGTAGTAGGTGTTCTGCAGTTTGACGTTCTGAAGTATCGTCTGGAAAATGAATATGGCTGTGACATTCGTTTAGAACCATTGCCATACAACTACATTCGCTGGATTAAGGATGTTACTTTTGATCCAAATCAGTTAAGAGGCGGTATGGATGTGAAGAAGGTAAAAGATATGAAAGGAAATCCATTGTTGTTATTCCAGAATGAATGGAATATTAAGATGCTCTTAGATAGAAATGAAGGGCTGGAATTAATGGAATTTTCAAAGAATTAAAACAAGGAACCATATTCTCCCTCGATTGTTTATGTCATGAATGATTGGGGGAGAATAAAAAAGTCTGCAAGACAAAATCTGTATCTATATCATATTTCCAATTCTCTATGAAAATATTGTAAAGTAGAAAATCCATATACTCTTTGAAATTTTTTGACATCATACTTGGCGGATTTTTTGAGTATATGTTTTATGTAATCATCAATATAAGTTTGAGAATCTTTCTTTATGAGATCTATGTTATCCCTTGTTTCTTTGTATTCATCTGCGTCAATAACAGCATCTGATATACTAATATATTCCAAATTCTTAATTATAACTATTTTCGTATAATCCAAACCAGAATATGTTCTTCTTGAACGGGTACTGTATTTGAATCTGTAACTATATTTATGATTAACATGACTTCTATATGGAATGCATATAAAATAGTCATAATGAGATTGTATTAGTAAACAATTATATGGTCTGGCATCTTTTCTTATAATTTCTTTGTAAGGTGGGTCAGGGTAATTGTTGTAAAATTTTGTTGTCAAATTCAATACTTGGTAGTCGAATGGGTCGTCATTTGTAATACACATATTATTTTCTCTCCTTAATTAGATAATTGTTTAGGCGTTTAACAAATGCTTGTCTTTAATAAAAACGGGAGAGCATTTTGCTCTCCCTGGAACTTTCATCACTCGGTCACTTTTTGTTTACCGAGGTGTCGGAACCGTCACACCTCTCATCGCTCGGTCACTTTTTGTTTACCGTCCTGTCAGAACCGTCACAGGACTCATGATGTGATGAAGAAAACAAAGTGTTTCCTTACTTATATTATACAGAATTCTCACAGAAAAAATACAGAAAAAATCAACAAAAATGTATACTGTTTTTGATATAAAATGTACAATATGTATTTTTATTTAGATATGAAATTCATGATTTGAGGGTTAATGGTTTAGGCTATGGATACTTGGTTTGATTGCCTAAACATTTAACAGGTTTTTTGCATATACTGTATTATAAAGATGCAGGAGGAAAACCATGAAACGAATTTATCTCGGTATTTGTGGAAAAACTGATGGTAATGACGGCTTCCTCATAGAAAAGGAAGCCGATTTTTGTTTTACGGAACGTTTGGTGAAACAATTAAAAGAGCTTGGATACGAAGTGAAAGTGGGAAGATATTGTCCACCATACCATGATACTCTGGAACGTTACCTGGAATGTAAACGGTATCAGCCGGATGGAATTTTAGAGTTTCATAGCAAAGAAAGTCCGGGAGTGTCGGTGTTTTATCGTGGTATGGAAGCAAAAGAAATGGCAGAGAAGATAGAAAAAAATTTAAGAAAAAAGGGTGTAAGGGCTGAGGTAAAAGAAAAAAAGAGTCACTCCCTGTCCTATGACTGTCCGGTGTACCTGGTGGTGGAAGGAGAGTTTCATAAAGAGGAAGTGTTGGAAGGGATTCTTGAGATGTTTTGTGAAGAACAAGTATATAAGAACTAAAATATAGAATAACCTTGATGGAGTAAGAGCCTTTGTAATTCAATTCACATGTTTTATAAAGGTTCTTATTGTTTGAAGGGTCTTAAATAAATTACTTCATAACTTTACTTTTATGAAATAAAAAATATCTTAAGGTGTCTAATTTTTATGGGATAAAGATTAGCATATCAATTTCATTACATATTTATTTAATTCAGAAAATTCTTGCTTTTATTTCTAAACGAAAAACTAAAAATCAGCAGAAGCTTAAAAGATATCATTGATTTTACCGATATTCCTGAAGAACTAAAAGGACTGGGCATTGGAAGAAAGAGAAGAGGGCGAAAAGGAGGGAATAAGGAAAGGAAAAAGCTTATTTGTGAAGTATTTGTTAAGTTCCAGAATGCCAGATAAAGACATTATGTTGTTGGCAGAGTGTGACCAGGAACTATTAGAAGAAGTGAGAAAGAGTATTATTGTGGAAGAATAATAAAATGGATGAAGGCAGATATGGAATCTTTTCATTGTTCCTCAAGTTCTGTTTCTGTATCTTTAGAAGAAATAGCGGAAGTGGAAAAATCAAAATTTTCAATTTTTTCTTGCAAACTGTCAGGGGATTTCGGTTCGTTTGATGTATGAATTATCTCGGCAACCATGAATGCACTGATTACAATGATTGTACCAACCACAATCACTCCGGAGATAATGATACCGGCTAGGATGAATAAAAAGTCTTTTTTACGTGTTGCTTTGGTTGTTTGAGTGGACGTAAGCTTTTGGGTCATGATTTTCTCCGTTTTCCGGTTAATTTGAGTTTTTTTTGTTCCCATTTCGGATTCTTGTCGGAAAATGTTACTTTTTTCGACTGTATCCCTATGTAATATTTTTTAAGAGGCAACGTTTATCCGCTGCCTCTTAAAAAATACTTTATTTATCTTTTAAATATTCATTTAATGCTGCAACTAATGCATCACAGTCCATTCCGTGTACCATAGCTGCTTCTTCTAAGGTTTCACCTTGAGCAGATGGACAGCCTGGGCAGTGCATTCCAGCTTCCATAAGAATTGGAATGGTTCCTGCATCAATGGCAAGAATATCAGCGATAACCATGTCTTTTGAAACTTGAGCCATGAGAAAAACCTCCTTTTAAAATCGTTAAAAAATATTATAGTATCAAACAATCAGGAAGTCAAATTATTTTCAAGTTTGTTTTGTTAGATGAATATATTGTTAGGGGAATTTATTTGCTTAATCAAGAAGGTCTTTATAATCAACATCTAAAACTTTGGCAAAAACCTTTAATTCTATATCTGTAATAAATCTTTTTCCGGCTTCAATTCTTTGAATTGCATTTTTGTCTATGTCAATTCCTTGCATTTGCATAAGGTCGGCTAATTTTCTTTGAGAAGTTTTCTCGGAACGATTCATTCGGTAATAGGCTATTTTCTTGCCGGAAATATTGTTTAATCCTATCTCTGATTTGTTTTTGTACATAGTGTTAATATTCCTCTATCATAATGAAATTTGACACGCAGTGCTTGTCATAATTCAAAGTATATGGTAATATTTAAATATAATTGACATTTACCAGATGTCAAAATATATTGAAGGGTGGGTTTTGAATGGCATTTTCACAGAAACAGTTTGTCGGGTATCGAAAAGGATTTGTTGTGCAGAATAAACATGTGAAGGGAATTTTTAAACAGGTAAAAGAAAAAATAGTGATTCTTAAATATATAGAACTTATTCTACCAGATGGAGAATCTTTCTTTATATGTAATAGTAAAACAGAATTTGACAATTTAAAAAAACGCTATTTATCCTATATTGAGTCATATGTCAGGGCGTTTGATGGGAGTTCAACCGGTTTATTTGTATTTAATTTATTTTGTTACCCCGAGCGAGACGAAAGGTATAAATTGATTTTAAGAGATGACAAGTGTTATTCTTTTCAAGATGTGGATAGATTTTTGAATTCTGAAAAAATGCATTTATATCAAAAGTTTGAAGATGTAGAAGTTATGGAGCGTTTATATGGTGCATACTATGAAAGCCACAATCAAAAATACAAAATAGAGAGGAATTCAATTTATACAGAAAGTAAACTCAAAGGACTCACTGATACCGATTTAATAGAAATGGAGCAGTATACAAAAAAACTTACGCGGGAAGTCAGAACTCATGTACAGTTAGCAAATTTACTTAAGGATGAAGTTATTGAACTTGGAAATATATACGAAGATATTTTGAAAAATGTTACTAGAGTAATTCAACAAAGAAATATTCTGACACAACAACCATCTGTTGTAAGAACAAATCCTAAAATGACAACAATTAAAACAGCGGATTTTGGTGATGCGGGAGAAAAAGCAGTTGAATATCAATTGAGTTGGCTGTCAGACGATTTTAGAATTCTTAAAAAAAATTGTATAAATAATTATGGAAAATCTGTAATTCTTTTAAGAAATTCTATGTTTAGAAGCGAAGCACAAGAATTTGACCATATTGTAATAGGAAAACATGGTTTATATCTTATTGAGACAAAGTATTACAAGGGTAAAATAGTGATAAAACCTAATGGAAATTGGATAAGGATAGTAGATGGTAATGAATCTGGAGAAAATAGTCCTATCTCTCAAATCGATAGGCATCATGCTCTTGTAAAAAGTATTGTCAAAGATATTATACCTGATAAAGATATTTATGACATTATTTGTATAGCACACCATGATGCAATTTTAGAAGGTGAAGAAAACTGCGATATTCCAGTTATTAAAATAGATATGTTGTTAAGATATATAGAAAGTTTAGAAACAAAAAATTTATCTGATAATACTTATGATTTGGATGAAATAGAAAAATTGCTGAATAGTTATAAAGCACAAAAAAATATTAATGATTCTGTAATTCAAAGACAAATTCTAGAAAATAAACGCTTAAAAGAAGAATTAACAAAAGAGGCATTGAAGAAAGAAGAATTGCAAAAAAAAGAACTGGAAAAAAAAGAACTGCAAGTACAATTATTAAATGTGTTAAAGCAAAGATTATCACAAATATATTAAAACAAAATATGGAAATTGGATAAAGGTTTTATCAAATGCAATTATTCTGAATTATGAAAATGGTTTTTGGATAATATGTCGACTGATAAAATCATGATTAGGGAGAATTCAAAGGTTTCTTTTTTATTTTGTTATCATATAATTTAAGTATGAATAGTTATAATAAATGAGGGATAATAGTGCTGTGCGAAAAATGTTTTGACTATTGACACAATGTAGCGTATAATATAATTACAAGAAGAGATACTAAAGATGGTCGGAACAGAGACCATAAACCTGTTCCAGTGGTCGGGATGGAGACCGAAAACCCATTTCCATTGCAGAATAAACTGTGGAAAATTAGTAGAAGGATGACTGCGAAGTCGTCCTTTTATTTTATGTCTGGGAGGAATAATGACGGAACAAAAGAGCTTTAAAGAGCGTGTGAAGGAAGCGTTAATTAACAATGCGTATTCCTATAAAAAATATTATGTAAATTATGAGTATTTGCTTTCCTCAAAAGCATTTCAGAAAAGTGAGTATTATATTGTAGCTGCATATGAGGATAATTATTTACATCTTACGGGAGTACATACTGGATTGGATGCAACAACATTTTTTGAAAAATGTTGTGATGGTACTTTGGAAGAGAATGATTTTGATTTTTGTAAAAAAGGGCAGAACGAAAGTGAAGTAAAGGGTTCTGTCAGAAGAAAAATTAATTCATTACCTGCGATTATGAATATGTTTGGCATTGGCACATTGGTAGAGGAGGATTTTGAAAAGAATAGAATTCGTTGTTCTTTAGCTGCCGGTAATGTAAGTGCAACTTTGGGTTTTGTAGTTGCAGGTAAGGCAAAACCGATGACATTGTTAAAAGGTAATGAACTAAATTCAGCCAAATCCAAAAAGTTGGATTTGGTATTACGCAGAAAATCTGGAGAAGCGAAATTTTCTGAAATGATGATAGGAACTGATGAGCAATTGAGGGAACACAAGGAGGTGTTGCGTGGATTGTTATCAGAAAAATTGCAGGAACTGATTTCAATAGAAGAAACAATGGAATAATAGTAGGAAAAATATACATTTTTCGCAGTTGTTATCACGTCTTTGTACCGAAAAAAAAACAAGAAAAAGTGAGGAAATCGGTTGACGTGTATACAATATCCATATATAATAAAAGTACGATACCAAGGGGTGTTCTGTCGCAGAAAACTGTGATGAATGCGTGGTTTGCGGCAGTTAGCTGCCATGATGATACACATTAATTGTCATTTGACACAAACTTAAAGGAGGAATTTATTAAAATGAGAACAGAATGGAAAGATTTTGTAGGTGGTAAATGGACAGAAGAAATCGATGTTAGAGACTTCATCCAGAAGAACTATACTCCATATGATGGAGATGAATCATTCTTATGCGGACCTACAGAAGCAACTAAGACTTTGTGGGATCAGGTTATGGATTTAACTAAGCAGGAAATCGCTGCAGGCGGTGTATTAGATATGGATACTAAGATTGTATCTACGATTACTTCACACGGACCTGGTTACTTAAACAAAGATCTTGAAAAAATCGTTGGTTTCCAGACAGATAAGCCATTCAAGAGATCTATGCAGCCTTATGGTGGTATCCGTATGGCAGAAAAGGCTTGTTCAGATAATGGATACCAGGTAGACCCTGAAATTTCTGAATTCTTCACTACACATAGAAAAACTCATAACGCTGGTGTATTCGATGTTTACACTCCAGAAATGAGAAAAGCTCGTACAAACCATATCATTACTGGTCTTCCAGATGCTTACGGACGTGGACGTATCATCGGTGACTACCGTCGTGTAGCTTTATACGGTATCGACCGCTTAATCGAAGACAAAGAAAAGCAAAAAGCTACTACACCAAAGACTATGACGGATGATGTAATTCGTATTCGTGAAGAATTATCAGAACAAATCAGAGCATTAAAAGAAATGAAAGTTATGGCAGCTAGCTACGGATGTGATATTTCTAAGCCAGCAACTAACGTACAGGAAGCTATTCAGGCTACTTACTTTGGTTACTTAGCAGCAGTTAAGGAACAAAATGGTGCAGCAATGTCACTTGGACGTACTTCTACTTTCATGGATATCTACGCAGAAAGAGACTTAAAGAACGGAACATTCACTGAAGAACAAATTCAGGAATTCGTAGATCACTTTGTAATGAAGTTAAGACTTGTTAAGTTTGCACGTACACCAGAATACAATGCATTATTCGCAGGAGATCCTACTTGGGTAACGGAATCTCTTGGTGGTGTTGGTATCGACGGACGTTCTTTGGTAACTAAGATGTCTTTCCGTTACTTAAATACATTAGACAACTTAGGAGCAGCTCCAGAACCAAACTTAACTGTACTTTGGTCTACAAGACTTCCAATGGCTTGGAAGAAATATTGTGCAAAGATGTCTATTAAGAGCTCATCTTTCCAATATGAAAACGATGATATGATGAGAGTAACTCACGGTGATGATTACGCAATCGCATGTTGTGTATCTTCTATGAGAGTTGGTAAGGAAATGCAGTTCTTCGGAGCTCGTGCAAACCTTGCAAAATGTTTATTATACGCTATCAATGGTGGTATCGATGAAGTTACAGGTGCTCAGGTAGGTCCTAAGTACAGACCAATCACTTCTGAATACTTAAGCTATGATGAAGTAATGGAAAGATACGAAGATATGATGGCTTGGTTAGCAGAATTATATGTAAATACATTAAATGTAATTCACTATATGCATGACAAATACTGCTACGAAAAAGCTCAAATGGCATTACATGATAAAGAAGTTAAGAGATACTTTGCAACAGGTATCGCTGGTTTATCAGTAATCGCGGACTCCTTATCAGCAATCAAATACGCTAAAGTTAAGGTTGTAAGAGGAGATATTAAGGCAAAAGATAAAGCAACCGGTGAAGAAAAGGTAGTTGCTACAAATGTAGCTCTTGGATACGAAGTAGAGGGTGAATTCCCTAAATACGGTAACAATGATGACCGTGTAGATAGTATTGCAGTAGAAATTCTTGAAAAATTCATGAATATGGTTAGAAGCCACCATACATACAGAGATGGTGTTCCAACCACTTCTATCTTAACTATCACTTCAAACGTAACTTACGGTAAGGCAACTGGTTCTACTCCAGACGGACGTGTTAAGGGTCAACCATTCGCTCCAGGTGCTAACCCAATGCACGGACGTGATAAGAACGGTGCTTTAGCATCCTTATCATCAGTAGCTAAGTTACCATTCAAGGATGCACAGGATGGTATTTCTAATACCTTTACTATTATCCCAGGTGCTCTTGGAAAAGAAGATAAAGTATTTGCTGGAGATTTAGATATCGACTTAAATATGTAAGAAGGTTCCATATGGACGAACAAAGAATTGAAGATATTGTAGCGATGCTGGATTCCTTGTCAGAAAGCGGAAGCGGTCATATGAGCGTGGAGGTGAAGGAGGGAGCAGAGGACCTGGCTGTAGAACAGATGGGTTGTCTGGATTGCGCGAAGGGTAATTTGGCATGTGCAGTGCCTACCCTCCACGAAGGAATTGACGAAGCAGAAAATTAGAAGGAAGTATTTTAAAAGGAGGATAATAGAAAAATGGTAGAAGTTAGTGCACAACAAGTTGATAATTTAGTAGCAATGTTAGACGGATATGCAGTAAAAGGTGGACATCACTTAAATGTTAACGTATTAAATAGAGAAACATTACAAGATGCTCAGGCTCATCCTGAAAAATATCCACAGTTAACAATCCGTGTATCTGGATATGCAGTAAACTTCATCAAGTTGACAAAAGAACAACAAGATGATGTTATTTCTCGTACTTTCCACGAAGGAATGTAATAAAACATGAGATTACGGACGGCATAGCAATCCGTGAATCGTTGAGAATTAGTGATAGAAGGAGTATCGCGAGGCGGCGAAATGTTAGTTGCCTTGTGATACTTCTTTTTTGATTTTTCTCTTTGTTTTTATTGACTTTAGCAGACACTTGGACTTATAATGGTAGTATCTGTGAATATGCTTTCGCCCGGATTGGACGAAAGCATTTTACTCTAAGGGAGGTAACGGAAAGATATGCATGAAAAAGTATCTACTAATTTGAACTTTGTAGAAAGAGAAAAGAAAATCGAAGATTTCTGGAAAGAAAAAGATATTTTTAAGAAGAGTATTGATACCAAGGAAGGATGTCCGACTTATACATTTTATGATGGACCTCCAACTGCGAATGGAAAGCCACACATTGGACACGTATTAACTCGTGTTATTAAAGATATGATTCCTAGATACCAGACCATGAAAGGTCATAAGATTATCCGTAAGGCAGGATGGGATACCCATGGTCTTCCGGTAGAACTTGAAGTAGAAAAGTTATTGGGAATTGATGGAAAAGAACAAATCGAAGAATATGGACTTGCACCATTCATTGGAAAGTGTAAGGAAAGTGTTTGGAAATACAAAGGCATGTGGGAAGAGTTCTCAGGAAAAGTTGGTTTCTGGGCAGATATGGACGACCCATATGTAACTTATGATAATAATTTTATTGAATCAGAATGGTGGGCTCTTAAGAAAATTTGGGAAAAGGGCTTATTATATAAAGGATATAAGATTGTGCCATATTGTCCAAGATGTGGAACTCCATTATCCAGCCACGAAGTAGCACAAGGATATAAGGATGTAAAGGAACGTTCTGCCATTGCGAAGTTTAAGGTAAAGGGAGAAGATGCTTATATTTTAGCATGGACTACCACACCATGGACTTTACCATCGAACGTTGCTCTTTGTGTGAACCCAAATGAAACTTATGTAAAAGTGGATAATGAAGGTACGATTTACTATATGGCACAGGCATTGGTTGAAACTGTGCTTACTGGTGAAGTAACGGTTTTAGAGACTTATACAGGTAAGGATTTGGAATACAAAGAATACGAACCATTATTTAACTATGCGAAAGTAGATAAGAAGGCTTATTATGTAACCTGTGATACTTATGTTACTTTAACAGATGGTACCGGTGTAGTTCATATCGCTCCTGCTTTCGGTGAAGACGATGCGAATGTGGGACGTAATTATGACCTGCCATTTGTTCAGTTAGTAGATGAAAAGGGTGAATTTACTCCGGAAGTAACAGAACTTGCCGGCGTATTCTGTAAGAAGGGTGACAATGCTATCCTTCAAATGTTAGAGGATAAGGGATTATTATTCTCAGCTCCAAACTTTGAACATAGTTATCCACATTGCTGGAGATGCGATACTCCGCTTATTTACTATGCCCGCGATACCTGGTTCATTAAGATGACTGCGGTTCGCGAGGATTTAATTAAGAATAATAATAAAGTAAACTGGATTCCGGAAAGTATTGGTAAGGGACGTTTCGGCGACTGGCTGGAAAATGTACAGGACTGGGGTATCAGCCGTAATCGTTACTGGGGAACTCCGCTGAATATCTGGGAATGTAGCTGTGGTAAGAAACATGCCATCGGTTCCATTGAAGAATTAAAGTCCATGTCAAAGAACTGTCCGGAAAATATTGAATTACACCGTCCATTTATCGATGATGTAACCATTGCCTGTCCGGATTGTGGTAAGGAAATGACCCGTGTCAGCGAAGTAATTGACTGTTGGTTTGACTCCGGTGCCATGCCTTTTGCACAATGGCATTATCCATTTGAAAATAAAGAAATTTTTGAAGATAACTTCCCGGCAGACTTTATTTCAGAAGCAGTAGACCAGACCCGTGGATGGTTCTATTCCTTGATGGCGATTTCTACTTTGATTTTTGATGAAGCACCATATAAGAATGTTATTGTTTTAGGACATGTTCAGGATGAGAATGGACAGAAGATGTCTAAGTCAAAGGGAAATGCGGTAGACCCTATGGAAGCATTAAATACTTATGGTGCAGATGCTATTCGCTGGTATTTCTACTCGAATTCCGCTCCATGGTTACCAAACCGTTTTCATGCGGGTGCAGTGGTAGAAGGTCAGAGAAAGTTCATGGGAACTTTATGGAATACCTACGCGTTCTATGTTTTATATGCAAACATTGATGGCTTTGATGCTACCAAGTATACTTTGGAATATGATAAATTGTCTGTGATGGATAAATGGTTGTTATCTAAGTGTAACAGCTTGATAAAGACCGTAGACCAGTGCTTAGGGGATTATAAGATTCCTGAAACTTCAAGAGTATTGGCTGAATTTGTGGATGACTTAAGCAACTGGTATGTAAGACGTGGCAGAGAGCGTTACTGGGCAAAGGGAATGGAACAGGATAAAATCAATGCTTACCTGACTTTATACGAAGCATTGGTAACAGTTTCAAAACTTGCAGCTCCAATGATTCCATTTATGACAGAAGATATTTACCAGAATCTTGTGATTCATCTGGATGCTTCTGCGCCGGAAAGTGTTCATTTATGTGACTTCCCAGTGGCAAAAGAAGAATGGATTAACAAGCAGTTAGAACAGGATATGGATGAACTGCTTAAGGTAGTAGTACTTGGACGTGCAGCAAGAAATGCAGCGAATATTAAGAACAGACAACCAATTGGCTCTATGTATATTCATGCAGAAAAAGAATTAGACCAGTTCTTCTTACAGATTATTGAAGAAGAATTGAATGTGAAAAAGGTAGAATTTACGGAAGATGTTTCTAACTTTGCGACTTACAGCTTTAAACCACAGTTGAAGACAGTTGGACCAAAGTACGGAAAGCAGTTAAATCAAATTCGTGAAATTTTAACAAATATCGATAGTGCAAAGGCAATGAAAGACCTGAATGAAAAGGGCATGATTACGTTTGATGTGGATGGAGTAAACGTGGAACTTACCAGGGATGACTTGTTAATTGAAACTGCACAGTCCGGACGTTATGTAACAAAGCAGGAAGGTGACGTAACGGTGGTACTTGATATCGAACTTACAGATGAATTGATTGAAGAAGGATTCGTTCGTGAAATCATTTCCAAAGTTCAGACCATGAGAAAAGATACTGATTTTGTGGTAACAGATAAAATTAAGATATTTGTTTCCGGAAATGATAAGATTGCCGAATTGGTAAAGAAGAACGAAGAAGAAATTAAAGGGGATGTATTGGCTGTTTCAGTAGAATACGATGCAACCACTGAAATTTCAAAAGAATGGAACATTAATGGTGAAAAGGTTACATTAGGTGTGGTTCTTGCATAGAACCATTTGATGGTACCCTTCACTTTTGGAAAAGGGCTTGGCATAGTTACTGTTCACATATGAACAGTAATCTGTGCAACCTTTTGATGTAAAGAAGTTTCATCGAACTCTTGCAATCAGGATGATTTTGTATTAAAATAGATAAGATGTCCCATTGATGAGGATTTATACAGTGGGAAAAGAATGGAGGACGAAGAAATGGATGGATGTATATTTTGTAGTATCGTGAAAGGTACTATCCCATCTGCAACTATTTATGAGAACTCTGAATTCAAAGTTATTTTTGATATTGCTCCGGTAAGTAAGGGACATGCTTTGATTCTTACGAAAGAGCATTATGACAATATATTTGATATGGATGCAGATACTGCATCAAAATTATTCTCATTGGCTACGGAAGTTGCTAGGGCAATGAAAAATGAATTAAAATGCGATGGATTGAATGTAGTGCAGAATAATGGTGAAGCTGCAGGACAGACTGTAAATCATTTTCATATGCATATGATTCCACGTTATGCCGGCGATGATGTAGGAATTAACTTTAAGAGTGGTGCTGAGGCAGACTCGGAAGAATTGCAGGAATTAGCGAAAAAAATAAGAAAAAGAATCTAAGCGAGATGGTTCATAAGAGATTTGTGAATCATGGAAGCTAACGTTTACTAATGTTGCATTGGAAACAGGATAATAGGAAAAGGCTCTGACCATGGTGTCAGGGCTTTTTTTCTTAGATTTTTTTGTTTTTGAGAAAAATTTTAATTTGAAATTCGAATTTTCGTAATTTTATTAAAACTTTATGCAACAATTCCCTAAAAAACATACACTATATTTATGAAATGCATGAAAAGAAGCTAGCGGAGGAAACACAGTCTGAAATATGATGGATAATTGCGAAACTATCAAAACATACGTTGAGTGATGAAAAAGAAATAAATACATAAGCAGGTGCTTGTTAGGCCGTCGGTACTTAATGAGCGACTTGTCGCGAATTTAGCACCGCTACGAGCCGAACGCAGCGAGAGCGTGCCTGCGTTGTTTTGTTTCTTTTGCATCACTTTCGCATAGATGAAAAGAGTTTTGCAATTACCTATAAAACATTATTGCAATAAGGAGAAAACCATGGGTGAAGAGAAATTGCTGGTTCGAAAAGCCAAAAAGGGCGATGTCGAGGCTTTCGGACAGTTATATGAAGAAGTTTATAAGGATTTATATCATTTTGCACTGTATCTTTTGAATCATGCCCAGGATGCAGAAGATATCGTGGCAGAAACGGTGCTGGATGCTTATCGTTCCATCGGGAATCTGAAGAAAGAAGAATCCTTCCGGGCATGGATTTTTAAAATATTATCTAACAAATGCCGTATGAAACGAAAGGAATACCTGAACAAAGAAATGGAACTGGATTCCGAAATGGAAGGAGTTACACGAAACTTTGAGGAAACAGGAGATTTGCAGATTGCAATGTCTTATCTGGAGGAAGAGGAACGACTGATTATTAATCTGCTGGTCATTGCAGGTTATAAAAGCAAAGAAGTGGCAGAGATGTTACATATGAATGCCAATACAGTAAGAAGTAAGCAGAGCAGGGCATACGAGAAATTACGAAAATGGCTGGTATAGAAAGAGAGTGGTGGATATGAAAAATATGACAGAAAAAGAATGGAAAGAATTTTTAAAACAACAGGCAGATAAAGTGCCGGTACCAGATTCTTTAACTCCAGAAAATATGATGAAAAGAATTAAGAATGAAATTACAAATGATGTGACGAGCCATAAGACGAATAAAGAGAAAATGGGAAGATTGGACAGAACGTCGGGAAAATTTCGCAAATGGATGTACCGGATTTCAGCCAGTGCGGCAGTGTTCCTTTGTGGTGGTCTGATAGCCTATGGTGGAATTTATAGCTATGGAAAATGGAAGGGAGAACAGATAGGAAAAGATATGCCGGCAAGAGACTCTCTTTGTATGGAGGTGTTGGAACAGGCAAATCAGGTTTCTGCTGAACTTGAGGAACAAAGAGACTGGTATGAGTGGGCGAAGGAAAATGGAATAGACCCTGATCAGCTGTATCGTAACAATTGGTATGGGGATGACGTTGTGTTCAATGCTGAAATGGATATGGTTGAGACAGAAAGCTTGAATGATATAGCACCGGAGTCTTCCAAGCAGGAAAGTGCAACGGAAAGTGATTATTCTACTACCAATGTGCAGGTGGAAGGGATTGATGAGGCAGATATTATCAAGACAGATGGGGAGTATCTTTATATTCTGGAAGAGGATGAAATTTATATTGTAGATACCAAAGAAGAATTGAAATTAGTGGGTAATATCCCTGTAGGGAAAGAAGACGGATATTTCTGCAAAGAAATGTACATCAGAGACCGGCAGTTAATTACCATAGAAAGGAACTCCGGATATTATTTTGAGTGTGACTGTGTTAGAACTTCACAAGAGTGTGAGGAGGAATGGAAGGATTCTACCAAAGTATTGATTTATAATATTGAAAACAAAGAACAGCCGGTGTTAGAAAAAGAGCTGGTGCAGGACGGACATTATTTAAGTTCCAGAGTGACAGGGGATTATTTCTATTTGTTTACAGAATACACTACGTATCGTCCGGATGATATTGAAGATTTTGATGCTTATGTTCCATGCATCGATGGGGAGAAATTGAGTCATGACGATGTGTGCATTTTACCGGAAGGAGAGTCTACGGGGTCTTTGCTTGTCAGTGCGGTGGATTTAGAGGAGAAGGAAGTAAAAGATAAGATCATGTTGACTTCCGGAGCTTATACATTTTATGTAAGTGAGGAAAATATATATAGCGCCATAAGGATTTGGAAACAGGGAAATGAATATACCGAAATCGTAAAAGTTGCATATCAGGAAGATGAATTGGAGTATGTAGGAAAAACAGAAATCGAAGGATATGTTTCAGACCAGTATTTTATGGATGAAAAGGATGGTTTTTTACGGTTAGTGGCACATGTTTATTGTGATGAATCTTATTATGATGTGGATGTTAATGTTGAATTGGAAGAAACGATAGAAATAGCAGAAGAATTTAATAGATTGTATGTTTTGGATGCGAATTTAAAGGAAGTAGGACGTATTGATGATGTGGCACCGAATGAAGCGTTGTATAGTTGCAGATTTATGGGAGATATGGCGTATTTCGTTACCTTTAGACAGGTGGACCCATTGTTTGCAGCAGATTTGTCTGACCCATATCATCCGGTGTTGACAGGACAATTAAAGATTCCGGGATTTTCTGAGTATTTGCAGTCTTATGGTGAGGGATTGCTGCTTGGTGTGGGATATGATGCCGATGAAGAAACAGGACGGAGAAAAGGTGTGAAATTAACCATGTTTGACATTAATGACCCGGCTGATATCAAGGAAATTTCCAGTACCTATCTTCCAGAGTGCAGTGATGTGGTAAGCGATGCAAAGGCTATTTTAGCCAATGCCGATAAAAATGTAATAGGTATCAGCACATACCGGTATGATGGGGATATGTATTATTATTGCCTTTCTTATGAGGATGGGGAATTTGTAACCAATATGCAGGAACAGATTTCATCCTACCGGACAAGGGGAATCTATATAGGAGATGTGTTGTATGTGGCGAATGATAGGGAAGTAAAGGCAGTGTTACTTGAAGATTATACACTGATAGAAACCTTGAAAATTTCAGAGAAATAGTGGAAAATGGTTTGGGTGTGAGAGCAGCATGAGGGGATAAAGGTAAGAATAAAAGGCAGGAAAATAAAAGGATAGGATATGGCAGATAATCTATGTGGTGAATGGGAAAGAAGTAAAAGCATTTTCGATGGGGGATGGTTCCTTGGTGGAAAGGCTGAAGTTAGTGGGGGATTAGGGCTTTGACCGAATCCCCTGCTTTCAAACTCTCTATAATACCGTAATTTGTGCAAATTTCAATTTTACTTTTTCTTTAATTTGGGAGAAAAACCAAAAGTTCTATCCTCAACATCTGCATTATACTTTAATTCATATGTACTCTCTCCATTTTGAATTGCATCTGCAATCTCTGATATTTCCTTTTCTATATCTTCTAACGTAGCATACCACCCCAAAATAATTGTATGCTCACCCCAAAAAGTTACTTTATCAATACCATTTAAAACATATTTTGGTTCGTTTTTTCCAGGCCACAAAATAGGCGAAGTTTTTACAGATTGGCAGAACACAACATTTTTATTATCATATGTCGTTATGGCGATTTTTCCTGTTGGAGCATATACAACACTTTTTTCTTCAGTTTTCTCTTTTTCTTCCATGATAGAAATATCATTTAATAGATAGTCGATAGAAATATTTAACGTCTTTGATATTGTAATTAAATTTTCAGTTTCAGGATAACCATTATCTGATTCCCACTTTGAAATTGCTTGTCTTGAAACACCTAATATTTCTGCCAATTCTTCTTGTGTAATACTTCTCTGTTTTCTAACATTTTTTAAATTTTCTCCGAAACTCATTGTTTAATCCTCTTTTCTTTCATAATTATTGCAATGGCTTGCAGATAAATAATAACTCAATTTGGTTTATCTTTCCACTAACTTACAGTTGCATTTTCGCAACTTACTTTTGCATTTCTGAAACTTAATGTTGCATCCCTTATTTTATGCTGCTTTCCATGTTCTTAGGGAACAGAAAATTAAAATTTCACTTCCTGTTTCTTTTCTTCTTTACTTTTCTTTATTTTCGTTGCATCAGTTCTTTGTTTGTGTCACCAATTCCGAAACACTAGGTGTAAATGTTAATAGTACTGATTGTTTTTTTAGTGTACAGAGGAAAAAGGAAAAACAAAAATTACCTTTGCCAAATATCAAAAATAAGATACAATAATACAAAGAAAAGATATGGGGTGATGGTATGATTATAAAAGCATCAGCAGCTTTAAGAAATGATTATATGTCAATTTCAGATATTGCAAAAAAAACCAAAGAACCAATTTATATAACGAAAAATGGAGAAGGCGATTTGGTGGTAATGGATATTGAAGCCTTTGAAAGACGTGAACAAATATTAGAACTTCGGGCAAAAGTGTTGCAGGCAGAACAGGAACGCATCGAAGGAGCGGAAACGATTAGTGTTTCAGAAGCAAGAAGTAGATTGAGGGAAAGAATTAATGGCATATAAGGTTCATATACTTTCAACTGCCTAGGAGGATTTAAAAAAGATTGAAGGCTGGTATTTAGTTCAGTTCGGTGTAGAAACAGCATTGAAGGTAAGCGATAACATTTTGAACACTATTGAAAGACTGGAACAGTTTCCGGATTCTGGTTCATAAACACCGGATAAATGGCTAAATGAGTTAGGATATCGAATGGTAATTTGTGAAAAGTATGTTGCTATTTATAAAAAAATAGCAGATGCAGTTTACGTGTATCATATTGCAAATACGCAGACGGAATATACAAAGTTATTTTATTAAAATTTTAATCCATTCTATTATATAGCGGGTAATCTATGTGGTTACCTGCTATTTTTCGGTAAAAAGTTAAAATTCGGGTAATAAAACTTTTTGATATTAAATCCAAATTCCAGGCAACAATTTCCCCAAAATCACACACTATATTTATGAAATGCATGGATTTCAAAGAAGCAAAATAACCGGAAAGTGAGTGGTGGATATGGAGAATATGACAGAAAAAGAATTAGAAGAATTTATAAAGCAGCAGGCAGAGGAAATACCGGTTCTGGATTCTTTAAGTTCGAAATATACGGTAAAAAGAATGAAGGGAAAAAATGAAAAGATGTACAAAAAGAGGGAGAAAATGATAAACAGGAAGACAAAGGAAGGTGTAAATGAAAAAATGGATAAAAACACAAATGAAAAAATAAAGGAAAAGTCAGGCGAAGGGGGAAGCAGAACATCTAATGGAAAGTTAGGCAAATTCCGTAAATGGATGTACCGCATCTCAGCCAGTGCAGCAGTATTTCTATGTGGTGGCATGATTGCTTATGGTGGGATTTATGGCTATGGAACATGGCAGGAAAATCAGTCGAAAAAGGGATTAACCCAAAGGCAGTTCCTTTGTATGGAGGAGTTAGAACAGGCGAATCAGATAAAAGTGGGACTTGAGGGACAAAAAGAATGGTATCAATGGGCAAAGGAATATGGCATCAATCCTCAGGCTTTGTGTCGTGATGGCGGATGGATTGTGGAAGAGGCAGAGTATAGTACGAATGGCATGGCTGCCATGGATGGTGTATCCGCAGTGGATTCTGTGGGTTCGGAATCCACTGCAATTGAAACTGAAAGTAAAACAGATTATTCCGAAACCAATGTTCAGGTGGAAGGAATTGACGAGGCGGATATTGTAAAGACAGATGGGGAGTATTTGTATATTCTGGATGCACATAAAATTTATATCGTAGATACAACGAATGGGATGAAGGTAATAGGAAACATAACGATAGAAGATAATGACAAAAATGACACCAAAACCAGTGAGGAAGAAGATAATGACAAAAACGATAATCAAGGTACTGGCAAAGAAGACAATGACGAAGATGGAAATAATGAGGATAACGATACTGACGACGATAATGCCTATTTCGTAGAAATGTATCTAAAAGACCAGCAATTAATCCTCATTGAAAAAGCAGGCTGGTATCATTATTACGACTGTTCTTACACCGATGCTTATGATGAAGGAAAATCAAAGGCGAGTGCCAAGGTATCCATTTATAACATTGAAGACAAAGAAAATCCGGTATTAGAGAAAAAACTGGAACAGTCCGGCAATTATATGAGTTCCAGAGTAAAAGACGATTATTTATATCTTTTTACGGAATATACTACGTTCTGTCCGGATGATATTTCAGACTACGATGCCTATGTTCCAAAAGTGGGAGGAGAGGAACTTTCTTATAGTGATGTATGTATTTTTCCGGAAGGAGAATCCTCAGAATCTTTGATTGTCAGTGTAGTGGATTTAAAGGAGAAAGAAATAACAGATAAGATGATGCTTACCTCCGGTTCCGGATTGTTTTATGTTAGTGAAAATCATATATATTCAGTAGTGTTAGCATATAAAGATAACAGTAGATTCAGTGAAATTGTAAAAATCGCATATCATGAGGATGAACTGGAATACATTGGGAAAACAGAAGTAGAGGGGTATATTAAAGGTCAATATTTTATGGATGAAAAAGATGGATTCTTACGGGCTGTGGCATACGTTTATCCAACCTATGATTGTGACGCAGAAAACGAACCGGGAACAGGAGATGTGGTAGAAAAGTCAGGAGATGCGAGCAGATTATATGTGCTGGATGAGAATTTAAAGGAAGTGAGCCGGATTGATAATATTGCTCCGGAGGAAAGTCTGCATAGCTGCAGATTTATGGGTGATATGGTTTACTTTGTTACCTTCAGGCAGGTGGACCCATTGTTTGCAGCAGATTTATCAGACCCGTATCATCCGGTTCTTACCGGGCAGTTAAAGATACCGGGATTTTCGCAATATTTACATCCATATGGTGATGGGTTGTTGCTTGGTATCGGATATGATGCAGACGAAGAAACCGGAAAGAGAAAAGGGGTAAAATTAACCATGTTTGATGTGGGCGACCCGACGGATATTAAGGAACTTACCAGTATGTATCTGCCGGAATGCAGTACTTTTACCAGTGAGCCAAAGGCAATCTTAGTCAATGTAAATAAAAATCTGATAGGAATCAGCACCAACCGATACGATAGAACCCGGTATTATTATTGCCTTTCCTATGTGGATGGGGAATTTGTAGTAAATACAGAAGAGGAAATTTCCAACATGCTGACAAGAGGAGTGTATATCGATAATATCTTATATGTGGCAAACAGAATGGAAGTAAAGGCGGTTTCTTTAGAGGACTATTCTTTGGTAGATTGGTTGCAGTTAGTGGAAAACTAAGTAGAAGTGAAATATCATGATAAAAGCATAAAATGCCCCAGAAAATGATGAAAATTGCATTTTCAGGGGTGTTTTTGGTTTGATTTCAGAAGATTTTTTGCTGTTTTTCTTTTAGGCTCTTGGAAAAGTATAAAAGAAATGTTATAATGCTCTTGTGTAATGACCAAGAACAGACGCTATTTTTTAATTTCAGAAATTTTCTTTTATGAATTTACAAAACAGGTAGGGCTGGTAAGAAAACCAGCAGAACGAAAGGAGAAAAAATTGAAACATAAAGATGCGTCTATGATAGAGTTTCTAAGAAAGAATGCTGAATTTGCGGATATTGCAAACTTGGCATTGTTTCAAGGTAACCCGGTTATCAAACCGGAACATCTATCAGAACTCGATACAGCAGAATTAATTCATATCATGGAAATAAATTCTAGTGTTAAAAAATCAGAGCCGGTACAACGATACCGTGACGTTTTAAAATATGTAAAACTGAACGAGAACGAAAGGTATCATGTAAGACTTATCATTGGCAGTGAAGCTCAGTCAGAAGTCCACTATGCCATGCCGGTTCGAAATATGCTCTATGACTCGCTGAATTACGCTGCCCAGGTAAATAAACTGGCTGTTGCAAATCATAAAAATAAGATATATTCTAATTCTAAGGAATTTCTTTCCGGAATCACAAAAGATGACCGACTGATACCGGTCGTCACCATTGTCGTTTTCTTTGGCAACGAACCTTGGGACGGACCTTTATCCCTTCATCAGATGCTCAATTTAGACGGCATACCAGAACATATCATTGAAAAAATACCGGATTATAACATCATTCTTATTTCACCAAATTCACTAAAAGAACAAGACTTAGAGAAAATGACTTCCACTGCACGACTGGTTTTAGGGGCGATTAAGCATTCAACTGATAAAAAGAATTTTCTCTCGTATATCGAACAGAATAAAAAAGTGTTGGAACATTTTCCTGTTTATGCAGCTGCAGTAATCAATGAGTTTTGTAACTTGAAGTTAGTGAAAAATGGCTCAAAAAAAGAAAGTGAGGTGGTAGATATGAGTCACTGTGTTATGGATTTTAAAGCCGAATGTATTCAGGAAGGCATCGAGATGATGATTAAAAACGCATTATCCAAAGGTCATACCCCAGAGGAAATTGTTGATTTTATAGGGGTATCATTAGAAGAAGTATTAGCAGTCCAGGAAAAATTGCTTCAAGAGGAGCAGAAACTGGAAATGAGCAAATAACAAAAAGTGCATAAAAAATACAGACAACTTCTTTCTGGTGCAAAAATGTAAGTACTTATTAAAACATGAACCACTAAAAGAAAGGTGCTTTGTTATATCAGAAACGATAAAACAACCCTGAAAATGTTGAAAATTCGCATTTTCAGGGTTATTTTCATTTATGATGATATTTTATTGTATGGTTATAATAAGAATGGTCAAAACATGAATAAAATACGAATTCCTATTGTTATTTACGAGCTTTGATTTTGGTGAATTCGATAATTTCTTTCTTACCATTGCTTTTTGTTGAAATAAATCCTATTATGATTTAAACTGGATACAAATTATTAGTGCCGGAGCAAGAAGGAAGAAGGATGCTGAAAAGCTTGTAAAATCAGGCATGCAACCATAGGGCGCGTAATTGACAAGGCAAATTGCTAGCAGAAAAACAAGAAATTTGATAAATAAATTATGATAAAGAGTGAAATGTCACAGCAACTTTAAACTATAATACAAGGAGACATAACATGCAAAACACAGAAAGAATCACCGAAGCAGAATTAGAAAAAAGCAAAGACATACTAATTAAAATGAGAGATTATTATTACAAAAAGATGGTAGGGCAGGTGCATCTTGGCACAGCGTTATTTGCTACCATCATGTGTAATGGACACATTTTATTAGAGTCCGTACCAGGGCTTGCCAAGACTACGGCAGCCAAGACCATAACAGAGGCGGTAAACGGTACTTTTTCAAGAATTCAGTGTACACCGGACTTACTGCCTAGTGACATCATCGGTACACAGGTTTTAAATTACTCCACCAACTCTTTTGACACAAAATTAGGTCCGGTATATGCCAATTTTGTCTTACTGGATGAAATCAACCGTTCCAGTGCCAAGACCCAGAGTGCCATGTTAGAAGTCATGCAGGAACATCAGGTTACCATTGGCGGAAATATGTATAAGATGCCTGATATTTTTACGGTAATTGCAACCCAGAATCCAATTGAACAGGAAGGAACGTATTTATTAGCAGAAGCTCAATTAGATCGATTTCTGCTAAAAGAAAAACTGACTTACCCTAATATGAACGAAGAATTTGCAATTTTAAACCGAATTGAGCAGGATGCCTTTGTTCCAGAATCATCCGTGGTGGAACTTTCCGATGTAGTATATCTGCAGCAGCTGGTGAAACGGGTATATATGGATGACTCCATCAAAAGATATATCATTGCCATCATCAACGCCACCAGATATCCGGAAAGATTTATTCCCAAAGAACTGGCAGAATATGTTACCATGGGAGCAAGTACCAGAGGTGCCATTGCACTGATGGAGGTGTCTAAGGCCATGGCAGTGATGTGTTGCAGGAATTATGTAACTCCGGATGATGTAAAATCCCTGATACATAGTGTGTTAAGACACCGAATTACGCTAAATTACGCAGCAGTAGCAGACCATATCAGCGAAGAAACCATCATTGATGCAATTTTAGGAGCGATTCAGACACCGTAAAGCTGGAATGAAGTAATGGAAAATACATTACTCAGTCCACCATTGATATCACTTTAGGAGCGATTCAGACACCATGAAAATGAATTATGTAGCAAAGATAAGAGCAAAAGTAAGTATTAGTTCCAATAAAAAGACCAGCAATCTTTTTGACGGTTCCTATAAATCCGTTTATCAGGGGAATGGTCTGGATTTTGAAAATTTAAGAGAATATAATCCTGGCGACAGCATCCGGGACATTGACTGGAAAGCAACCTCAAGGAGCGGGAAAGTTCTGGTAAAACGATATATTGCGGAAAAAAAGCATAATATCATGATTGTATTTGACACAGGGAAAAGTATGTCTGCCCATACAGACTGCAAACAGGTGAAAAAAGAGATTGCATTAAATGCCGGCGGAGTGGTTGGATATCTGGCTGCACAAAACGGAGACAACGTAGGTGCCATATATAATAGAAACGGAAAAATTCAATTCTACCCATTCCGGACAGGTATCGATAATATCGAAAAGATACTAACGGAGTACGATAGAGAAGTGTTCGATGACTACGAAACAGACATCGAAAAAACGCTGGAATACATCGTAAAAAACATCAAACGAAATATGATTCTGTTTGTGGTAACAGACCCCATGGGAATTGCAAATATGAGTCAGAATACATTGAAAAAACTGGTTCATCAGCACAATGTGCTTTTTATCAGCATTAACGATGCCAAACTTACAGATGGAAAAGCCTTTGATGTAGATAAAGATT
Source organism: Lachnospiraceae bacterium (assembly GCA_017399685.1). Taxonomy (GTDB): domain Bacteria; phylum Bacillota; class Clostridia; order Lachnospirales; family Lachnospiraceae; genus RGIG1668. The sequence goes on along the minus strand of JAFQBM010000014.1, from coordinate 60,189 downwards.
CCTACATACCGGAATTTATTTCCGGTAATAAAAAACTGCTTCTTATGGAGCAGGAAATGAAACAAAAGTTATATGAAGACAATGAAAAGAAACTTTTGCAAAACAGAATCATAAGTACCTGCATTGACAGTGAAGAAGAAATTGTAGATAAAATCATAGAATTACTGGAGGGACACAAGTATGCCAATCGACGTTGAGTTACAGGGTATGCATTCTTATTCCTTTATTATGATTGTAATTGTGGCAGCATTTGTGGCAGTATCCATAGTGGCTGCCCTGATACTCATCATAAAAAGGAGTCAAAAAAGAAAAAAGACAGTTAGTCCAAAAAAAGAAATCACCGTAGCAGACCGTGAACATATCAAAGCGAAATACCAAAGACTGCTAAACGAGTTAGAAGCGAAATGTCAACATCATAAATTATCTAATCGAAAGGCATATCAGGAGCTAAGCAAAATAACCAGACATTTTGTTCATGAAGCCACAGGGATAAAAGTACATAATTATACGTTAGAAGAAATCAAGGAAACTAATATATCCGGTCTGTATTCTGTCATTAGCGAGTGTTATGCACCTGAATTTGCCGTAGATAAGAAGGGTGATATCTATAGTTCTATTATGAAAGCAAGGAACGTAATAGAAGAATGGAAGGAATAAAAATAAGAGAGGGAATAGAAGAATGAAATTGTTATATCCTTGGATCATTGCAGCAGGAGTTGTTGTTCTTTTGGTTCTATCTGTATTTGGCCGAAGGGCAAAAGCTGCTTATAAAGAAGGGAAAAAGGTTGCAAATACCGATTTTATTGAGGAAACAGAACTCTATCAGAAATTAAAAAGGCAATATCATATATTTTCCGCCATGGCACTTTTTAGTCTTTTTATGGCCATTTTTTGTGGTTTTGTCCTTTTATCAAGACCCGCAAAGGTGGAACAGGTAAATACAGAACTTAGAAACAGGGACATATTTTTGTGCATGGATATTTCAAGTTCTGTGGATGAACTGAATGTAGAATTGTGTGAGGAGTTAAAAGAAGTGGTGAAACAATTAGACGGAGAACGATTTGGAATTACCATCTTTAATGCCAAATCAGTACTTTTGGTTCCACTAACAGATGATTATGAATATGTGATAGAAACATTGGATAAGCTTTTGGCTTCACTTAAGCTAAGTATCAAATTAACGGAAAGTGATGATATTTGGGATGACGATATTGACTGGGAATTGTATGACTACAAATATGAAGGAACATTAAGTGAGGAAGGCAGTTCTCTGATTGGAGACGGTCTGGCTTCTTGTTTGTATAATTTTTCTGATTTAACGGAGAATTCAGAGCGTTCCAGAATGATTATTTTTACAACGGACAATGAATTGAACGGAACGCCTTTCGTAACTCTTGAGGAAGCCACGAAACTTTGTAAAAAAAACAAGGTAAAAGTATTTGCAATTGCTCCGGAGAATGTCGTGGATGAAGATATTTTTCAAAGTGGCGTTGAAAGTACAGGCGGAAAATTTTACAAAAGTACATCTTCCCGTGTGTTTGATGAGTTGATTGATGATATTGAAGAAACAGAAACATCCAAAATGAACAAAGTAGAAACTTTCATTTATGACCAGCCACAGATTGTATTTTTATGTATGGTCATTTTTATGGGACTCTATTTTGTGTTGAGCAGAAAGGTAAAGCTATGATAATAAATCCAATGATCCCAGTCTGGTTGATGGGAATACTATGTATATTACTCTTATTTTTTAAGAGAAAAGGAACGTTTCCTTATATAAGACAGATTTTTATTCTCATTTTATTGTTTGTAATTAATTTAAGAATCATGGTTCCGGGTAAAGACGTTACCAATCTATCCAACAATGTGGATATATTATTTGTGATAGATAATACCATCAGTATGTTAGCGGAAGATTATGATGGTGACGGCAGAAGAATGGACGCAGTAAAAGAGGACTGCAAGTATATCATGGAACAATTTCCAGGAGCATCCTTTTCTGTGGTGACTTTTGGCAATTCCGTAAAACGAATCGTACCATACACCGTGGATTCTAATATGGCATTGCAGGCTATAGAGGTTCTTAACGGACAGACAGAATATTATGCCAACGGCACATCCTTAAACGATGTAATGTCAGAACTGGATGAGATACTAGAAAATGAAAGAGACACCTATAAAATTATTTTTTTCATCAGTGACGGAGAAGTCATCAATAGCCAAGAGTTAAAATCTTACGATGAACTAGAACAATATGTAGATGCCGGAGCAGTATTAGGTTATGGAACGAAAAAAGGCGGAGCAATGAAGGTACTTAAGTTTGTAGGAGATGAAGATAAACCGGAATACCTCTACTATTATGATGACGATTTTAATGAGGTGAAGGCCATTTCCAAAATCGATGAAGGTAATTTAAAACAGATAGCCTCTGATTTAGGCATTGATTATGTTCATATGACAAAACAGTCTGAAATCCATGATGAAATAAAAAATCTACAAAAAAAGATTGGTGAACACGGAACCTATGATGAAAATGACAGCAAAAAAGGATACAAGGAAACATATTACTTTTTTGTGATACCATTACTACTTTTGCTGATTTTTGATTACGTTTATTACAAGAGAAAAATATAACAGGTATGGTTCTATTAGGGTATAGGTAATTGAAAAACAAGCATAAACGTATATCACTTCGATATAGAATATTATAGTTTTGCAATTGCCTGTAATTATTATAAAGGAGGGAAAAGAAAACGTGAAAAAAAGAGTAATCACATGTGTGTATGTTCTGCTGTTCATTATCTGTGCGAAACTGGGATTTCAGTATTTGTATAATGAGTATGTGTTAAATCAATACAATCAAGAGAATTATTCCCTTAATACCGATCCTTTGTTGTTGGGTAACTGGATTCAGCCTTATCTGGCACATTATAATATGGGAAACATTCATTATCAAAATGAAAAATATGAGGATGCAGTGAAAGAGTATAAAGAAGCTCTTGGGTTAAATCCAGGCAAGGAACGGGAATGTTCCGTAAGGATTAATCTTGCCCTTGCTATGATAAAGACCATGGGTGAGGATTACCACAGTGAGGAGAATGTGGAAACGTCTATCGAGACATTAAAAGAAGCCAGAAGCATACTACTGGAACATGATTGTGCCACTGAAAAGGGGGATGGGCATAGCGAAACTGCCCAAAAGTTAAAAGAAGAAATCGATGAAATGATTGAGGAACTGGAGAAAAATAAGGAACCGGAATCTGATGACCCCAATCATTCAAAGGATGATCTGGAAGAAAAGAAGGACGATGAGACAGAGGAAGAAGACATAAAAGAGAAGCTGAAACAGCAACAGGAAGAGGCGTATAAAGAAAGAGCCGAATCCATACAGTCCTATGAAGAATACGAATTTAATTTTGATGCAGATGGACGTGTTTGGTAAGGGGTTAGAAGTGCATAGGGATAAATATCTGTTAAAATGTTCCATATACTTCTTTAAATTTTAGCATATTTGCATAAAAAGAAAATCAAAAAAAGGTTGATAAAAGGCCGCGGATGCATTACAATGTAAGGTGATAATGTGTCGAGATAATGAAAGATATCGAGATGTGCGACATATGATTAAAATGTATTTGATGGGTTAAGAACTAATTTGATAGCAAGGAGAAGGAGCAGTATGTCAGATTTAAAGTCTAAGATTTCTAATTTTTTCAGCCGGATGTTTAAGAAGATTAAAAAAGAGCAGGAAACCTTTGTTGGGGGACAGGTGAGTGCTCAAACCAGACAAGATCTTATGAAGCCAATTTATCCGGTGGATGTATATTCTGATGATCCATGGGCAGAGCCTGTTTCTGCCCAACAGATAAAGGAAGTAAAGTCCAATGAAGAAATCAAACAGGAAATCCGAAGAGAATATATGGGGATGGAAGAACCACAGAAGTTTTACGAAATGCCGAAAGAGCAGCTGGATACAGATTTAGTTCAAAACAGCGTAAAACAGCAGGTGGAAGCACGAATTATTGAAAATGTGAAAACTTTAATGGAAGAAAACCATGAAATCGAGTATGCGAAGGATTATAAACCAAGCAAACAGGAAGAACGGTTTGAAGCCAGGGAACAGGAAGTCATTGGTCAGCTGACCATTGAAGAAACAGAACGGGAAAAACGTAAGGTTATTGTACCATCCGGTGCTCAGTTTGTAGATATTATCAGCGGAACAGAGCCGATTGAGTTATATGCAAGACAGGTGAAGTTTATTCATGAAGAATCCGAATATTATGTGACCAATCCACATCTGATTTTATTATATAAAATTCGCCAGATGATTGGACAGAAGAAATACACTATCTGGAATGTCTTCGATGAAAAATTAGGAACCATTGATATGAGTCTGGAACGAAGCGATGATTATATTATCACTCTGGAAGGAAAAGAAGAATTCCATGTGCAGAAGAAAAATATTGCCACTCAGTATCTTTATGAGCAGGGATTACATAAACAATTTCTAATGGAAATCAAAGGTCTCATGGAAGACAGCAATATTGATGACAGAATCTTTTTATTAAATGAAGTAAGAGAAAAGGATTTATTGGCAGAAGTAACCAATAAAAAGCTGGAAGAACTGGAAAATACGAAAGAAGTATTCCATGTGTCCGTAAAACAGGGTGCAGATAAGGTTATGGTACTTGCCATTGGATTCATTGAATATATTCATTTTGGAGAGTAGGAGGGACAAAGGTTGAAAGATTATGAAAATATAGTATGGAAAGACCGCAAACGAACTTTATTTGGCCTTCCTTTATCATTTACAAGATATATTTTACTTGAGGATAAATTTATTATCCGTACCGGAATTATCGCTATTCATGAAGAAGAGGTAGAATTATACCGTGTTACAGACAAAAAGCTAAACATTGGATTGTGGGGAAGGATTTTTAATTATGGAACTTTGACTTTTCATGCCAATGATACCTACCAGCCGGAAGTGGATGTTAAGAATATGCACGAAGTAAGAGCATTTATGGCGAAGTTTGAAGAACTGGTGAATGCAGCAAAAGACCGTTACCGTGTCCGTGGCAGGGATATGATTGGTAATGTAGATGGTGATGCTGACTGTGATTGTGACACTCAGGACATGTAAAAAGTTCCAGATTCTTTGGAAATGTTACTAAAAAGAGAGAAAGGGTGAAGGAGTATGGATTCGGCAGTAGAAAGAGTAATACTAGAAAAGTCGGTAAATTGTTCCACTGTTGTTTTTTGTCGTTTGTATATAAAGAACGAGTGGAAACTGGAATACGTTTCGAAGAATGTCAATCAATATGGCTATACCAGTCAGGAATTATATGAAGGCAGAGTAAGTTGGACCACTTTGATACACCCGGATGATTTTGAACGATTTACGAATGTTGTGTATGAAAATATCCAACAGGGCGTTTCGGATTTCTATCGGGAATACCGTATTGTTACCGAATCCAGGGAAACCATATCTGTTACAGACCATGTTCATGTCACCAGAGATAAATATGGGAATCCGGAATGTATCGATATGGCAATTATGAATAATACCGCCTATAAGAACCGTGAAATACAGTTTGGATTTTTAGAATCTGCAGTTATGAAAAGTAAATATGTGGTTATGGTACGTAGAATCAATGGACCGGATATACATGTTCTTTATATATCTCCTAATATTTCGCAATATGGTATCCGGATTCATGATATTTGGCAGGGACCTAGCGGGTTAAAACGTCTGTTATCGGAAGAAGACTACGGAATCATCGAGGATACGATGTGGAGTGCTATTAATGCCCATGCCACAAGTTACAAATGCCGTTTTCATGTAAAGAATAATGAAGGAAGGATTATATGGGCACAGGCAGATAATAGCATTACCTATGAAAGTGATGACAGCATTACCATAGAAACGATACTTATGGATGTGACGGATGAACGCAGAAAGGAAGTAAGTATTAGTGAAGAAAATGTAAAATTAAAAGGACAACTGGATGCAGTTTTACAGGAAGAAGAAATTGACGAAACAGATTTTGTACATACTTTCTCTAGCTCAGTAATGCAGGAAATTGTAGAAACCTTTGCAAAATTAAGTGGGTTATATACTGCAGCAGTAGACCGGGCAGGCAAGTTGATTTGTCCTCCTCAAGGTCCTATGACTTATATGGGAGAGTTTTATGATATCTTTGAATATCCGAAGTATAAGCAGATTATCAAAGAAGCCTGTGAAAAACAAATGAAGGAAATTGTTCCTACCTTTGTGGAACTGTCCCAAAAGGTATCCGGAGCAAAGTTTGTATTATTGCCTATTTTAGTGAAAGAATATCATATTGCTACTTTTGTAGTGGGTTGCTATACAAAAGAACAGTATGAACATCTGCAGGATTGTCTGGGCTCTGTTATCAGCTATGTAAAGAGTATTTCAGATAATATTTATTCCGGAGTAGTAAAAACAAGAGAAGCCGAAAGAATTAAGATGGCAGAAATCCTGTTAAAAGAAGACTTAAAGCGGAGTCAGATTGAAACAGAAATTTTAGACCGTTTAAATTCTGTGGAAGACAGTGAAGCAAACTTCCATGCTATCTTTGATACCGTAGGAAAATATCTGGAATTTAACAAAATAGTATTTTTCCGTTTCGAATCCTCTCGGATTGAGAGAGGAACCAAGGGCCATATTGTTTATGAGTGGAACGATGGCGTTCAAAGGAAAGAAGAAATGATAGTGGAAGATGATTTCACTACCAACCGTGCAAGATTGGAGCGGGATGGATATATTGCTCTAAATAAAGACAATTTACTACCAAAAGATGCACAGCATTTTGAAACATTCGGCATGGATGCTTTGCTGATTCTTCCTGTGGTACAGTATGGAAAGCAGATTGGCTGTGTTGCATTTTTTGAATTTGAGAAACATCGTGTATTTGATGACACCACCATTCAGTTTTGTAAAAACATTACCAATATGGTGCAGGGTGTATTGATTCGAAAGCATCAAAAAGAAATGGCGATTTCCACTACCCGTATGCTTCTTAGCGCCTTTGATGACGTAAACGAATGTATGTATGTCAGGGATATGGAAAATTGTTTGATTCTTTATGCCAATGAAAAAGCCAAAGAAATCTTTGGTGACATTGTTGGAAAAACTTGCCATGAGGTAATAGAAGTAGAACCAGCGGCGTGTGATGCATGTGCCAAGAACCAAAATACCAAAAAAACAGATATTTACGAAAAAGATTTTTATAATAAATCACTAAATAAGATTATGAAACTAAAAGAAATGAGTATTCAATGGACCGATGGAAGGGATGCCAGACTCATTGTAATGAAAGAGATATGAATTGCGGGAGCGTAAAGGGTGGAGAGATTGTAACGGTTCACACAGTAACCTGACACTTGCTGTCAGGTTACGTAATAGCATGATTCACGAGCAATTCGCAGGTATCATATACCAGGATAAAAGGGAACAGTTTGTGCCTTCAATGACAAAAGAAAATTCTTTATGTTATGGAAAGCATATTTTGTTCCCTTTTATTTTGAAAATAGGGTTAAAAAAAGTCTTCTAAATGTCGAAAAAAGAATTGAAAAAATATAATATTTGTATATAATTAATTGTGTATGTTTAAAAAAATAAATTGTGACGATTAGAATAGTTACGGTAAATTACGGATAAGATAATATAAAATGTGCATATTGGAGGATAATTATGGCAAGCGCAGATATCGGAATTGATTTGGGAACAGCTAGTATATTGGTATACGTAAAAGGAAAGGGTGTCGTTTTAAAGGAACCATCCGTGGTTGCTTTTGATAGAAATACAAATAAAATCAAAGCCATTGGAGAAGAAGCGAGATTAATGCTTGGTAGAACTCCAGGAAATATCGTAGCAGTAAGACCATTGAGACAGGGTGTTATTTCTGATTACACCATTACAGAAAAGATGGTAAAATATTTTATACAAAAAGCAGTAGGTAAGAGCTTCTTTGGTAGAAAACCTAGAATTAGTGTTTGTGTACCTAGCGGTGCTACGGAAGTAGAAAAGAAGGCAGTAGAAGATGCAACTTATTCAGCAGGTGCAAGAGAGGTTTCTATCATTGAAGAACCTGTTGCAGCAGCCATTGGAGCCGGCATTGACATTGCAAAACCATGTGGAAATATGATTGTTGATATTGGTGGAGGTACTTCTGATATCGCAGTAATTTCTTTAGGTGGCACGGTAGTCAGCACTTCTATTAAGATTGCCGGAGATGACTTCGATGAAGCCATTGTACGTTATATGAGAAAGAAACATAATCTTTTAATTGGTGAACGTACTGCAGAAGAAATAAAAATAAACATTGGTACCTGCTATAAAAGACCGGAACCGATTACTATGGATGTAAGAGGACGTAATCTGGTAACAGGATTACCTAAGACCATTACAGTAAGTTCAGAAGAAACAGTAGAAGCATTGAAAGAAACTACTTCCCAGATTGTAGATGCAGTTCACAGCGTATTGGAACGTACTCCACCAGAACTAGCAGCAGATATTTCAGACAGAGGTATTGTATTAACCGGAGGCGGTGCATTGCTTCATGGATTGGAAGAATTGATTGAAGAAAAGACCGGAATTACTACTATGACAGCAGAAGATTCTATGCGTTGTGTTGCCATTGGAACCGGAAAATACATCGAATTCTTATCAGGAAACAGAGACGACGTAGAATAAAAGACGAAGATATGATAAATGAATGTGACCGTGATCCCGAAAGTATGAAACAGGGGTTAAGGTCACAAGAAAGCATTGTATTTTAGGCAAACTATAAAGGGGGTTACAATATGGTTCGTGGCTTATATACTGCATGGACAGGCATGGTAAATGAACAGAAAAGATTGGATGTAATTTCCAATAATCTTGCAAACTCAGCTACCACAGCATATAAGAAAGAAGGAATGACATCCAAAGCATTTTCAGATGTTTTAGCAATCAAGGTAGACGATCCTACCGTTCATTTTCAAAATCAGAACATCGGAAAAATGAGCCTTGGTGTAAAAGTCGGGGAAACTTATTTTGATTATTCACAGGGAAATTTAAGGGAAACCGGTAATACATATGATTTGGCATTAGAGGGAAATGGATTTTTCACACTTAGAATGCTGGATAAGAATGGCCAAGAACATATCCGTTTTACCAGAGATGGTAATTTTGCAGTAACCAATGAGGGATTATTGGTTACAAAAGATGGAGATGCTGTATTGGATGCCAATTTGCAAGAGATTTATATTCCTGTGGATCAAGACCAGATATCTGTGACTTTCGATGCATTAGGAAATGTCTTAGTAAATGGAGAAAACATTGCAACATTAAACATCGTAGATTTTACAAATACAGATTATGTTTTAAAGTATGGAGAAAACATGTTTGAACTGGTGCAGGAGCCGGTTAGCTATTCCATGAACGATTTGACAGCAGATGGAGAAGGAAGTCTGCTAAAATCAGCGACAGCTGTTGTACACCAAGGGTTTGAGGAAATGTCGAATGTAAATGTTATCAATGAGATGGTACAGATGATTACGATTTCCAGATCCTATGAAGCAAACCAGAAAATGATACATACCATTGATTCTACTTTGGACAAAGTAATCAATGAAGTTGGAAAGGTATAAAGGTGAGGGCTTATGATGAGAGCATTATGGACTGCAGCGTCCGGAATGATTACACAACAGACAAATGTAGATAATATTTCTAATAATATTGCGAATGTAAATACGACTGGATTTAAAAAGGGTGAAGCAGAATTTAAATCCCTTCTTTACCAGAATTTACAGACCCAGTCTACCAATAGCGATAATGTATTAAAGCCGGTAAATGCCCAGGTAGGACTTGGTGTTCGTACTGCAGCTATTACAACTGTGTTTACACAGGGAAATTTATATGAAAATGATTATAATTTGGCTTTTGCTCTTGAAGGGGAAGGTTTCTTCAAGGTTAGAAACCAGAATGGAGAGACTCTATATACCAGAAGTGCTGCCTTTATTGCATCACCGGTAGAAGGCGGAAACATGATTTGTACCTCAGACGGAATGCCTGTATTGGATGTGAATAATCAGGCGATTATTATTTCGGATGATTATAATGCAATGGAAGTATCGGTAGATTCGGAAGGTAAATTCAGTGCAACCAATGCACAAGGTGATCCGGTTGATTTAGGAATACAGTTTGGATTGGTACAGTTTAATAATCCGGCAGGACTTGAGAAAGTTTCCGGCAGTAACTATAAATTAACCGTGGCATCCGGAAATCCTATGGAAGAAACTACCACACAAGGCCTTACTCAAAGCCGTGTACGTCAGAAGTACTTAGAAGGTTCTAATGTTCAAATCGTAGATGAAATGGTAAACTTAATCGTGGCCCAAAGAGCTTATGAAATGAATTCAAAGGCCATTACTACAGCAGATACCATGTTAGAACAGGCAAATAACTTAAAGAGATAGTATGATACCAGGGGCAAAAGGTCGTACTTTTCATGCTTGCATGAAAAAGTATGACTTTGGGACCCGTAAAACATAAAATCAAAAGGTCATAATTTTATAGAAGATAGGAAGTGAATTTATGTCCATTACTATAGGCAGTGATATGTTTCAATATGCTTCAAGCATAACTTCTTCCAATACAAGTACAAGCATTCAAAATATGAAAGACACTTCTCTTGTAAATTCTACAGATGAAGAATTAATGGATGCCTGTCGGGAATTTGAGGCATATTTTGTGGAACAATTAATGAAACAGATGCAAAAAACAGTGATAAAAAGTGAATTAACAGAAGAAAGCGAAACAGAATCCTATTTTAAGGAAATGTTATATCAGGAATATGCAACCGAAGCTTCTAAGGGAGAAGGCATCGGTATTGCAAAGATGTTGTATGAACAAATGAAGAGAACAATGTAATAATAAGGAATCACAATAAAGGCCTGTTAAGTGTCTGTACCTTGTGTAAGTTTGTCTGCCGGGGATACAGACATTTAGCAGGTCAAACTGTATGTTGGTATGCATACAAGTAAGTGTCCGGCTGTGTATAATGGCAACAGATTTTCTTTAGAAAAGGACATATGATTTAGAAAAGGAGAACTATATGTCACAGGATACATACATCGAAGGTTATGTAGAACACATTATTTACCGGAATGCCGAGAACGGCTATTCCGTGTTACAACTTGTCTTATCTGACGGCGAGGAAGAAAAAGTCGTTGGTAAATTTCCTTTCATCAGTGAAGGAGAATATCTAAGTGCCAGGGGAGAGTATATTGATAATAAAAACCACGGCATTCAATTTCAAGTAGAATCCTACGAAATCAAAATTCCAGACGATATGAAAAGCATGGAACGATATTTAGGTTCTGGAGCCATTAAAGGCATTGGACCAAAACTTGCAGCTAAAATAGTGAAAAAATTTAAGATGGATACCTTTCGGATGATAGAAGAAGAAGGGGAACGTTTAAGTGAGATTGTGGGTATTTCTGAAAAAAAAGCCAGAGAAATTGTGGTACAGTTTCAGGAAAAGCAGGGAATGCGTCAGGCGATGATGTTTCTTTCTGAATACGGTGTAGCAAACCAGCTGGCAGTAAAAATTTACGAAGAATATGGACCTCAGGTTTACGAGGTAATCCGTGAAAATCCATATCGTCTGGCAGAAGACATTAGTGGAGTAGGATTTCATACTGCAGATGAAATTGCAAAACGCAGTGGAATCCAGTTACTTTCCAATCACCGTATCAGGGCAGGAATTTTATATATTCTACAGGATGAAGTTGCCAATGGAAATGTCTATTATCCTTTGAGTAAATTAAAAGAAAGAGGTATTTCGTTGCTTCAGGTAGATGGGGAATTACTGGAAAAAAATATTATGGATTTGGCCATTGACCGTAAAGTAGTGTTGAAAGAGATGGGAGTAGAAGAAGCTGTTTACCTGGCGAAACTATATTACCTGGAATTAAAAGTAGCCAATAAGCTATGTGAGCTAAATGTAGGCTTTAAGGTAAAAGAAGAAGAGGAAGAGGCAGCTTTTTTAAGTATCGAAAATGAAAGACAAATGGTGTTAGATGAAAAACAGGAGGAAGCCATAAGAGCGGCTGCAAGACATGGAGTTACCATCGTAACCGGTGGGCCTGGTACAGGAAAAACCACTACCATAAACAGTATGATTCAATATTTTGAAAAAACAGGGCAGAAACTTTTATTGGCGGCTCCTACGGGACGTGCCGCAAAGCGTATGTCAGAAGCCACTGGAAGGGATGCGTCTACGATTCACCGTCTGTTGGAAGTCAACGGAGAGATAGAAGAAAAAGGTCATTCAAGGTTCGAGCGAAACGAAGAAAATCCGTTGGAGGCGGATGTGGTGATCATTGATGAAATGTCTATGGTGGATATTTTCCTTATGGATTCCTTGTTACTGGCATTGGTGAAAGGATGCCGCCTGATTCTGGTAGGGGACGTAAATCAGCTCCCAAGTGTAGGAGCGGGAAATGTATTAAAGGACATGATTGCTGCTAAGGAATTTGCAGTAGTGAAGCTGACGAAAATCTTTCGTCAGACCAATCAAAGTAACATTGTCATCAATGCGCATAAAATCAATGCCGGAGAGGTAATTGAATTAAGTAACCAGTATACAGATTTTTGCTTCCTGGAGAAACATCAGGTGACGGAAGTGGCTGGAATCGTAGTGCATTTGGTGAAGGATGTACTACCGAAGCATTTTAAAATATCCCCCTTGGAAATCCAGGTGCTGGCGCCTATGAAAAAGGGGGAACTTGGAGTAGAGTATCTGAATAAAGTACTTCAAAGTAACTTAAATCCTCCGGATGGGAAAAAGGCAGAAAAAGAAGTCAGAGATACGGTTTTTCGAACCGGAGACAAGGTAATGCAGATAAAAAATAATTATAAACTGGAATGGGAAGTACGGAATGAAAAAGGATTTCAGGTAGAAAAAGGCATGGGAGCCTTTAATGGAGATGTGGGAGTGATTCGGGATATCAGTTATTTTTCGGAGGAAGTCACAGTGGAATTTGATGATAAGCGGGTTGCGAGATATCCATTTTCTACTTTGGATGAATTGGAACTTGCTTATGCTATTACCATCCATAAATCCCAGGGAAGTGAGTATCCGGTAGTGGTAATGCCGATTTTGCAGGGACCTCCGGTGCTGTTTAACCGGAATTTATTGTATACTGCGGTTACAAGGGCAAAGCAAAGTGTTTCTATTATAGGAAGTAAAAGTAAGGTTTTGGATATGATACGAAATGTAAGGGAGTTAAAGAGGTATACAAGCCTGACACAAAGAATCATAGAATCAAAGCAGGAACAGATGTGGTAGTGATGTGGAATGGAGGGGGGAACAGGTAATTGTGGAACTAAGATATGTTTTTTGAGAGTGATGCAAAAGTAACAAAACAACGCAGGCACGCTTTCGCTGCGTTCGGCTCGTAGCGGTACTAAACTCGAGGCAAAGCCTCTCGTTAAGTGCCGACGGCCTCAAAGCGCCTGCTGATGTATTTGTTTCTTTTGCATCACTGAATATACATCTTTTGCTGTTCAAAATTACCTGATGATATGCAAGCAAAAAGAGAGAAGGAATGATGGAAAATGAAAGAGGAAGAGAAAGAGTAAAATCAGAGGAATGGAAAGAAAGAGTAAAATCAGGGAATGGAAAGAAAGAGTAAAATCAGGGGAATGAAAAGAAAGGGGAATGAAATTGGTGAGGGATTTTTTGGAGAAGGGACTGGAGATTCTATATCCGCCGAGGTGTCCGTTTTGTAATGAGGTGCAGGCACTGGGAGGCAGTAAGATTTGCAGGGAATGTCTTAAGGGGCTTCCTAAGAGGGTAAGACCTTTTTGTATGAAGTGTGGAAAGCCTATAGAGAGGGATGAGAATGAATTTTGTAATAATTGTAGGAATCGAATGCCGGAATTTGATAGAGCATATCCGATACTGCTTTACCGTAAAAAGGTGCCGGAGGCATTGGCTAGATTTAAATATAAAAATGACCGTCAGATTGGAAGGATTTTGATACAGGAAGTGGGAAAGGAAACTATGGCTGAATTAAAGCGGCTGCATATCGATGGGATTGTGCCGGTGCCTATGTATCGGAAAAAAGAAAAGATAAGGGGATATAATCAGGCATACTTGTTAGCCAGAGAGATGGGAAGGATATTAGAACGGCCTGTTTATAAGCATTATCTTCTAAGAACGGTGAGTACGGTGGCTCAAAAAGATTTATCTCAGGGAGAACGTAAAAAAAACATAAAAAAGGCTTTTAAATTGGGTAAAAATGTAGTAGAATTAAATCATATATTATTGGTAGATGATATTTATACTACAGGAGCAACTGTTTCAGCATGTGCCGGTGTTTTAAAAGAAGCAGGTGCAGAAAAAGTTTATGTAACTTGTATAGGAATTGGTACAGATATAGTTTAACCGGAATGATGCGTAGTTTGTGGACGGGTGCATCGACATAATGTATTTTTTTACATCCGGCTGCGTAAGTGGCAGTTTCTGAGATATGTTACGAATCATACAGGTGTTAAGAATGCTGGAGGTGGAAATAATGGACGTTCGTAATTGTAAAAGTTGTGGAAAAATGTTTAATTATATTAGTGGGGCACCGCTTTGTCCAGGTTGTAATGCTGAATTAGAAAAGAAGTTTCAGAGGGTGAAGGAATATATCCAAGAGAATAAATCTGTTCCACTTTCTAGAATTGCAGAAGACAATGAAGTCACGGTAAATCAGTTAAAACGCTGGGTAAGAGAGGAACGATTGGTTTTCTCGGAAGATTCTATGGTAGCCATTGAATGTGAAAACTGTGGAAGAACCATCCGAACAGGACGGTTTTGTGATAAATGTAAGGAGCAGCTGCATTCTGGTTTTTCTGATACGATTAAGCCAAAGGCGCAGCCTGTGATTCAGCCAAAGAAACAATCCAAAGAAGCGAAAATGCGATTCTTAGACAGAGAATAAAAGAAGAGAGTATGGAAAAAGCATTAAGGATATTTATTCGTTAATGCTTTTTTTATGGGAATTTCCCGGTTCTTTCTGTGAAAAGAGAAATATGCCGGTTATGTGCAGGTATGACCTCTTATTTTGTTGTCACCATACGTTTCAACGTTTTTCATCCGTAAGAAAAGAAAAAAGAAAAAATATAAAATAAGGGTTAAGAGATTTGATAAAATATACGATAAACATAGTATAGGAAAAGAAGAAATGTCTTTTGACATAAATTTATAGATAGAAAGAAGGGTTCGATTATGAGAATTAGTTCCATGATGCAGGTAAGTCAGATTTATAATGCAAATGCTATGAAAAGTACTACGAAGACTACTTCCACAGGTAAGAAAGACCAGTTAGAACTTTCTGCTTTGGGGAAAGACTATCAGGTAGCAAAAGCAGCAGTATCAGCAGCCTCTGATGTAAGGGAAGATAAGGTAGCAGCCATTAAAGCTTCCATGGCAGATGGCAGTTATCAGGTAAGTACAGAAGATTTTGCAGAGAAATTATTAGAAGCATACAAAAACAAAAACTAATTTTTGAGGACAGGTAACATTTATGGCAAGTATCATAGAAGTGTTAATGGATGTAATAGAACAGGAAATTCAGGTACATGAGGCATTGTTAGAGACCGCGGTGAAGAAAACATCGGTTATTATTAAGGGGAATCTGACTGAATTGTCTCAGATTACTGAGGTGGAACAAAATCAGGTAGAACAGTTAAGTTCCCTGGAAAAGAAACGAGAAGAATCCATGTATGACATTTGTATGGTCTTGGGTAAAAAGCCTGGAACAGTAAAGTTTCCGGAGCTGATTGAATTAATGGAAAGCCAGCCGGAAGTAAAGGAACGGTTACAGAAAGAATATAAACGATTGAAGAACATTGTTTATGAACTGAAGGACAGGAATGAACATAATCGAAATTTAATTAAAGATTCTTTAGAAATGGCCGAATTCAGTATTAATTTATTGCAAAACACACAGATTGTACCGGATACGGCGAATTATAATAAAGGGGCATATAACGTAGAGCCAAGTGGAACGGATCGGGCGTTATTTGATACCAAATCATAATGAATCATTAAGGATGAAAGAAATACGAAGAAATGAAGGTGACATAGTATGGCAGTTGGATCCATGTCAGGTTTATATATTGGTGCAAGCGGTCTGATGACAAATCAGAATGCCTTGAACACTACAGCACATAATTTAGCCAATGTAGATACAGCGGGATATTCCAGACAACAGGTGTTGTTGGGAGATGCTCTTTATGTAAATTTACGTCAGGGAAATAATAATAACAACTTTTTTGCTGGAACAGGTACACACTTTATAAAGGTAAGACAGGTAAGAGACCAGTTCTTAGACACGGCTTACCGCGATGAAAATGGACGATTAAGTTTCTACCAGGCCCAGGCAAATGCTTTAACAGAAGTGGAATATTACTTCGCAGAGATGGATGGAAGTACGTTTTCCGATAATTTAACTGGTTTTAGAAATTCGGTAGAAGAATTAAAGAAAGACTCCCTAAGCCTTGCCACCAGAGGAAGTCTGGTATCGGCGGCAGTTTCCGTTATGAATCAGGCGAAGGAGATTAGCAATCAGTTAAAGGGTTATCAGTTAAACTTAAACGAAACCATCTTAAAAAGAGTAGACCGTATCAATGAAATTGCAAACGAGATTTTGGATTTAAATAAGCAGATAAGCAAAGCAGAGTCCAATCGAATTGATACAGCCAACGATTTGAGAGATACCAGAAATCATTTACTGGACGAATTGTCAAGCTATATTGATATTACCACAAAGGAAGAGGAAGACGGAAGTGTTTTGGTATTTGCAGAAGGGTTGGAACTGGTTTCTGAAATCAGAACCTTTAAGATGGGAACAGCACCGGAAGAAGCAAATGATGACTTGGTAAAACCAATCTGGCTGGATTATGATAATATGGATGTCTTTCAGTTTGATCGCATTCCGAATATTTCTACTTCTACTGATGTTGGCGAATTAAAAGGGCTGATGATGGCAAGAGGAAGTGTTACACCGACGTATCAAGACATTCCGGTAAAACCGGAAAATGCCACAGATGCAGAACTGGTTGCATATAAGGAAGCGTGTGAGAAGTATAACCAGACCATTGAACCTTATGCTATTGCAAATGTCATTGCAGAGTTTGACCAGCTGGTTCATGGAATTGTTACTACGATAAATGATTTACTTTGTCCGAATGTTGCATTGAAAGAAGATGTTACACTGGCAGATGGAACTACATTGGCGAAGGGAACCATGGTTTTGGATGTAGCAAATGCTCCTGTCGGACAAGGAGAAGGGAACAATGTTCCGGGAACAGAATTATTCAGCAGAAAAGGTTATGAGCGTTATGAAAAAGTAACTGCGGCAGATGGAACAGAGTATTATGTATTCCAGGAAGAAGATCCAGGTAATTATGACAGTTTATATACTGCAGACCGTTTGGAAGTGAATCCGGATGTATTACAAAACTATAACCTTATTCCATTAAGTGACTTAATGGGCGGAGAAAATCAGGCAGTTTTAGATGCTTTATTGAATAAATGGGATTCTGCTTTTGCAAAATTAAATCCTAATTCAGAAACATCTTGCGATTTCCAGGATTATTACAGAGCTATGGTAGATGAATTCGCAAATAAATGTAAGTCTCACACTAAGATGGTGGAAAGACAAAGTCTGACTGTAAATGATGTGGATACACAAAGACAACAGACCATAGGTACTTCTTCTGACGAAGAACTTACGAATCTGATAAAATTCCATCAGGCATACAATGCCTCATCCCGTTATGTAACAGTAGTCAGCGAGATGTTAGAACATATTATTGAGCGTTTAGGAGCATAGAAATAAGGAGGAGTGGATATGGGTTCCACATTTACAGGATTAAATATTGGATTATCCGGTCTTAATTTATACCAGACTGCGATTAATACAACTTCACATAATATTGCCAATACAGATACCGAAGGTTATACCCGCCAACAAACCGTTTATAAGGCTGCGAATGCCCTTAAGGTAAATGCACGTTACGGAATGGCAGGACAAGGTGTCAAATTAGAATATGTAAAACAAATCAGAGATTCTTATTATGATGTAAAATACAGAGATTCGAATTCCAGACTGGGAGAATATAAGACTACAAATGAAAAGTTATTAGAACTTGAGAATTATTTCAATGAAATAACATCAGAATCAGGATTCAATGCGATTTATACAGAGTTTAACAATGCATTGGTAGAATTAACTTCTGACCCTAGCAATGAAACCAGAAGAACACAAGCAGTATCCCATGCGAATAGTTTTACCACATTGATTAATGAACTTGCTACCAATCTTAACATTTCCCAAAGCAGTGTAAACGATGAGATTGGAATTAAAATCAGTGAAATTAACAGTATCTCAGAACAGCTATTTACACTTAATAAAGAAATTACCAATATTGAGATTCGTGGATTGAAAGCCAATGATCTTAGAGACCAGAGAAATCTCTTATTAGATCAGTTATCAGCTATAGCCAACATAGATGTAAAAGAAGATGCTATTTATACGAAAGATGGTATGAAAACAAATGCTACTACCTGTAGTGTAAGTATCAATGGACATTTGTTAGTAGATAACACGAACTGTAATACCATGAAAGTAGTGCCAAGGGATGAAAAAGTAAATCAGACCGATGCGGAAGGTTTATATGATGTTTATTTTGTGGCACAGGATGGAACTCTTGGAACGGAATTTGATTTAAATTCCTCCAGTCTAAGAGGTGAATTAAAAGGTCTTATGAGTATCCGAGATGGCAATAATGCCAAAGGTTTTGACGGAAACATTACTGCATTGGAAACGGATGCATCCGGTAACATTACTTCTGCAACCATAAAAACTTCAGAGAATTTCAGAATTTCAGATTTAACATTGCCGGCTACAGGAAAAGTTCAGCTTGCTGGTACCGAGTTTTACTACGACAGTTTTGAGGCAGAATACGATGCAGATGGAAATATCCTTTCAGTGAAGTTTAATAACTTACAGGTAAAGAACAAAAATGGTGTGTTAGAACCAGGAGACGGTGCCGGATTCGTGAAGATCGGAACTCCTGCTCAGGTAAGTGAGGATGTAAACTATAAAGGAATTCCTTATTACATGTCACAGCTTACAGAGTTTGCGAGAGCATTCTCTGAAAAGTTAAATACAATACACACTTCCGGTGTAGATTTAAATTTCGAAGAAGGTATGGATTTGTTCGGTACAGAAGATGCGGATGGTAATTTTTACGCATTTAAGGATTTCCTCGGTGCCGCCAATGCAGCTTTTGAAGGTGGAGCATCTTCTTACACATTTTCTTCCACCACAGATGCGAGTTATTATCAGATTACCTGCAATAACTGGCAGGTGAATAAAGAAATTTACTATGATGTAGATAAGTTTGTAGTATCTACCAAGGAAGAGTTAAGCCAAGGCGTGGAACAGCGTAGCATTTTGGA
Source organism: Lachnospiraceae bacterium (assembly GCA_017399685.1). GTDB lineage: Bacteria > Bacillota > Clostridia > Lachnospirales > Lachnospiraceae > RGIG1668. The sequence goes on along the minus strand of JAFQBM010000014.1, from coordinate 40,660 downwards.
TAAAATGATATCTACCTGTACGGATACGAAGTTATTTAACAAAGGTACCGCCAATCAATTTTTGGAAAGCTTAATTGGTGAAATGTCTATTGACTGCCAGAGTGCAGAAGATTTTGAAATTTATCAGAAGGATATTACCAATGCCATTGAAAATCAAAGATTATCCATTTCCGGTGTAGATGCCAATGAAGAAGGATTGGAGCTTGTAAAATTACAAAGGGGATATAATTTGAACTCGAAAGTAATTTCTGTCATTAATGAAGTATTAAATAAATTGATTAATGAAACCGGACTATAAGGGAGGTTATACATATGCGTATTACAAATCAGATGATGACGAATAATTGTTTTAATAACCTTATGACCAATTATTCCAGATTAAATAAATTAAATAATCAATATACCAGTCAGAAAAAGATTACAAGACCTTCAGAAGATCCGGTAATTGCAGTACGTGCATTGAAATTTCGTACTACCTGTTCTGAATTGGAACAGTATCTGAATAAGAACATTCCGGATGCCAATAACTGGATGGATGTAACGGAGGGGTCTTTGGATAATATCATAAGCCGTCTGGGTGAGATTCGTACGCAATGTACTTATGGTGCTACCGATACGTTATCTACGGATAACAGACAAAGTATCCTGTCCATGATTGAAGGATTTAAGAATACTTTAGTTGCAGAAGGAAGTACCAATATCGCAGGAAGATACATATTTACCGGATATAAGACAGATACCGATTTAGTATTTAAAGAAAATACCAAACAGGAATATACCATTACAGAACATTTTTCCTCAGATGATTTTGAAGTAAAAGATGTAGTTCTTGGAGGGATTGATCCGGATAAGGTAGACGATTATCTGGCGATGCCGGAAGTAGCGTCTCCGACTCCAAATGAAGTTTACCGTATTCGTCTGGCATATGACAACACAGATGCTGCGGGAATAGAAGTAAAAGTACCACAACTGGATGCAACCACGGGAGAGCCGGTGAAGGATGCGGATGGCAACATTGTTATGGAAACCATTACTCCTACTGTGGTGGATGATCAGGATGCTACGGCAGAGGAAAAATACACTGTGGGAGACGATGAAGTAAAATATGTTACAGAAACCGGAGAATTAATCTTTGGAAAGAATGTATATGAAAAATACAAAGCCGTAGGAAATATCGATGTAACTTATAATAAGACAAAATTTGAAAAAGATGATTTGAGACCGGAACATTACTTTGACTGTTCTTCTGAAGGAGTGGATTATACTGCTCAGAACCAGGAAATTTCTTATAACATTAATTTTAATCAGAGTATTGTTGTAAATTCACAGGCAAAAGATGTCATCAGACATGACTATATCCGTGATGTGGATGATTTGGCAAATGCAATCGATGATTTGGATATTGCAGAAAAGAACGCAGAAAAGATCAAGAAGATGATGGAAGATCCACTGTACGCAGGTTCTGATAAACAGGCACAGTTAAAACAGATGCTGGATGCGAATTCTATTGAAATTACTCAAAAAAGAGAAATTGTTCAGGAAATGTTTGGACATTTAGAAGGAACCTTTGATGAATATGAATCTGAGGTAAACGCAGCCAGATCTGACCTTGGAGCAAGAATGAATCGTTTGGAGCTTACAGAAGCCAGAGTCACAGAGCAGTTAGCAAGCTATACTGAATTAAAGTCTGAAAATGAAGATGTAGTCTTAGAAGAGGTGGTAGTTCAGTATTCTTCTGCTAAATTAGTATATGAAGCTTCCTTGATGGCTACCAGTAAAGTGGTACAACAGACATTGCTGGATTATCTATAAAAGATAGAGAAGAATGGTAGCAGATTATAAAGGATTGTCCGTAAGGATGAAGGCAGAATTATAACAAGCCTTGTAGGATTGGTTATATGAAATAGTGTAGAATTTTAGATAAAGGAAGTGTAAGAAGGAACGCACTTCCTTTGTTTGTATATCGCTGGAGCAAGTCCCTCCGGACAGAGGGATTTAAGGAGATGATGCGGACTTGTCCGCTTTGTCTTATCATAAGAATACTAGAGGTACAAGGATGTACGCGGGTAAGGAGTGGATGAATATGAAGAAATTACTGTTAGTCGGAAAATTCAATAATGTTTTGGAGAGCCTGAATCAATATTTGATGAATCATTTTGACGTTCAGCTATGCGCCCAGAACATGGAATCCGTAAATGGTATGGTAAAAATTGCAAGACCGGATATATTAGTAATATGTATGGCAGATGTGGAAGGAATTAATTTGGAATTTTTTGATGAATTTCAGAAAAGAAAATCACAAATACCGGCTATTGTATTAGGGTTAAAGGATGATTGCGAGAAATTTAGGGACAAATACGGAAATGAACATTGTGTTTTTATTGCCAGACCGGTAACTGGAGAAATGTTATTGGAGCAATGTAACGAGATGTTAGGTTTAAACAAAAATGAAACTCTGAATCTGGAAGTTTCAGAAGCTGCGAAAGCTCAACCGGAAAAGAAAAAAGTGGTGCTGGTTGTAGATGATAGTGGTTTGATGTTAAGAAATGTAAAGAGTCTCATTGAGTATAAATATCAGGTAAATGTGGTAACTTCAGGGGAAAAAGCACTGGTAAGCATGGAGAAAAGACGCCCGGACTTAATATTACTAGATTACGATATGCCTGGCTGGGATGGAAAGCAAACCTTTGAAAAGATTCGGGAAAATCCGGATTATCAGGATATACCAGTTGTGTTTCTGACAGGGGTTGCGGAAAAAGACCGGATTACCAGCGTATTGCATCTGAACCCTGCAGGATATATCTTGAAACCACCAGATAAGGATAAGCTGTTGAGTATTATTGAAGAAAATATTGGATAAGTGGTGTTTTATAAAGTAGAAAGCATTAAAAAGTATGGCATATGAGAAAGAGGCTGTCACACGAAAGAAAGGAGATACGATATATAGGATTCGTTTGTTAAAAACATACTATATACCATATCAGTTTTTCTTGGTGCGACAGCTTGTTTTTTCTTATGCTATTTTAATAAATTCATTAAATAGATTGCAAAAAACGTCGACTCGTGTTGAGTATAAATTTTCCTTGCAATCTTCCCATAGATATGATAGTCTAAAGCCAAAGCATTCATTTCTAAATCTGATAAAACAATTCTATTATGAGGATCATTCTCATCTCTACTCAGTAGTAGTAGTCGAAGTATTTTGAAATCCATGCTTATAAAAATAATATAGGGAGTTCGGAATGCGTTCGGATAGAAATCAAAGTTTATTTTGAAAAATGCTTTTGTGTAAGGATAAGCTTACTTTATTAAAAAAGTTTTTATGACGGAAGAAGGTCTTTTGAAAATAAAATTCAATTTTGCCAAATGCAGATTCCCAACTCGAAGAAAGGAAGAAAACTATGGCAAAAGAAAAACAAAAAACGAAACCCGCTTCCAAAAAGAAGAAAGAAGCATACTACGAAAGAATCGGAATGGAAGGAAGAAAAACGAACCGAAATTACAAGGATACCCTGTTCCGTTTTATTTTCAGCGATGAGAAACGGCTGCTTGGATTGTATAATGCATTAAACAATTCCAACTATAAAAGCACAAGAGGACTTACCATTAATACCTTGGAAAACGCAGTGTATCTGAACATGAAGAATGATATTTCCTTTGTATTTCATTTCAATCTGTATCTTTTTGAACACCAGAGTACCTTCTGTCCTAATATGCCACTTAGGGATTTGCAGTACGTTTCTACCATAATGGAAAATCTGGTAAGGGAACAGGATTTATATTCCGGCACTCTGGTAAAGATACCATCCCCTCATTTTGTGGTATTTTATAACGGGAAAGAAAAGAAAGAGGACCGGATGGTTCTAAAACTGTCCGATGCGTTCCAACGTCATGAGAAAGAACCACAGCTGGAACTGCTGGTGAACATGATAAACATTAATTACGGGAAGAATAAAGAACTGATGGAAGCCTGTAAGGATTTAAGCGATTATTCCAAATATGTTGCCAAAATCCGCAGTTACATGGATGGGAATGGTGGAAATATCGACAATTTGGAAAAGGACGAAGACAACGAAATCACTGAAAGTAAAAAAAGAAGTAAGAAATATAAGATGACCATTGAAGAAGCTGTAGAAAGAACCATTGATGACTGCATCAAAGAAGGCATTCTAGCTGATATTTTAGTAAAATTCAGGGCAGAGGTGAAAAAAATGAGCATATTTGAATACAATGCAAAATTGCATGAAGAAACCCTAAAGAAGGAAGGATACGAAGAAGGACGTGAACAAGGAGAACTTAAAAATCTATTAAAGCAAATTCAGAAAAAATTAGCAAAAGGAAAATCTTATGAAATGATCTCGGACGAACTGGAAACGGATTTTGAAGTTGTGGAACAGATATGTGAAGTGATAAAAAATGCTGCACCGGATTCTACCCAGGAAGAATTATTGGAAATTTTAATGGATAAGAATATAAAGTTAGAAGAATAATTGTTTTATAATGTTTTAGGTTGTATGGCATAAGTGCCAAAAGTCAAAAAGCTTTTTCTGTGAGCAGAAAGTTTTATGGACTTTTGGCACTTATTTATAAGATTTAAATATATAGATTTTTTAACGAACGCTTAATTTAACTGTGAATCGTTGAGGTTTAATGTTTACTTCCCCTCCACCACATCGATCATCATCTGCAAATAATCTTCCAAATTAAAATTCCTGGAGGTCTCTTTTTTTGCATTTTCACAGATGCACATACGCTCATCTTCGTGATTCAGATAGTAATCAATCTTATATAACAGTTCATTATCATCACAATAATAATCAAAATGCTTTCCTGGTTCGAAATGCCGGAACAAATCTGCCTGGTAGTTCGTTAGAAGAAAACCACCGCTAGCCATAATGTCGATACATCTTAGTGGGATGCCGGTAAGGATACTTTTTAAAGTTATATTTAAATTAATCTTGCTCTTGTGGAACACCAAAGGCATTTTATCATAATAATCGATGGGACCTAAATTATGTGCATGTGGCAATTCAGGAGTTTCTTTAGGTGTAAAGAGAGAAAGGTTAAATTTCTCGGATACCTTTCCAAGTAACCTCTTACGTTCGATTTCGGTCACTTTCCTTGCCATGAAATAGTGGGCATACACGTAGGCTGGTGTGGCAATAGAGTCACTATTCGGTGTATAAGGATAAGTTTCGTCAAGAATCCTAAGGATTTTCTCATCCAACATTTCCTCTAAAAAGAAATAATCATAGATATGTGACTGGGCATCGATGATGCCATCCAGATAGCCGTGAATATGTTCATGCTCTGGTTTAAATTTGGCACATAAACGATTGTAAAGGGTATGCTTTTCATTATATAAGCTGCCTACGAAAGAAACTTCATGCTCAAAAGAAACATTTTTCTGTAAGTGAGCTGGAATTTCACCAAGGGAACTAACAGGTTTCAAATCGATATTTTTCCGGGAATTAGTGGATGTTTCAATAAGAGAATTTATCCTTGCTATATTTACAGAAAGTGGGAGGTAGAAAACCGTAGTGATACCTCCATTATGTAATTTCTCATACACAGCATGATCAAATAAGAAAATATAATTACATGGAAAAATAATGCTGCAGGTAAATACAGCGATATTTGGGCTGTCGTAAACATAGGAAATATATTTTATCTTGGTATCCTTCAGTACATAGGAAACGATAGGAAAATAATTAAAAGAAAATACAAGGGAAATCTGATTCTTTTGAATGATACTTTCCAGTTCGTGAAATACGGTATCATTTTGGTGCATAGAGATGTCGGCATGTTTATAAGTAAAAACGTTATGCCCCTTTCTTTTAAAAATGGAAATGACATCATCAAATCCAAATGATTTATTATCTATAATTAAAATATTCATAGGTATTCCTTTCTTTTGCATGTTTCTTTGAACTAAATCAGTAAAACTATAAATAAATGTATCAGAAATTGCAAAAAGTGTCAACTTATGCAGGACAAATTTAGGTATAGGATTTACTCATCAAAAAATATTGGCAATGTAGAGGATATGCTGTATAATAAATATTATTTGACATCAGGTTTGAAGTTATAATTTTAAAACATTAAGATATGATAAACATAAAATGAAAGCAATTGTAATTACGTGGAGGTGGAGAAATGCAATTTAGCAAGGAGTTTTTTAAAGATGAAGTAAGAGAAGGGTTTTACGTTTCTGGAATGATAAAACGAGCTTGGGCTGCACAGTTAGAAGTTTTGGCAGATGTTGCAAAGGTTTGTAAAAAACATAATATCCGTTGGTATGCGGATGGTGGAACTTTGTTAGGAGCAGTTCGACATAATGGTTATATTCCGTGGGATGATGACTTGGATATCATCATGTTAAGAGAAGATTATAATCGTTTTAATCAGATTGCTAAAAAAGAGTTGCCTTCCAATTATGCTGTTATCAATTTTCATACTGAAGAAAAATTTTGGGAACTGTTGACAAGAGTAAACAATGGAAACAGTATTCGTATGGATGAGGAACATATGAAGAAATACCATGGTTTTCCGTATGTAGCAGGGATTGATATTTTTCCGCTTGACTATATTGCTCCCAAAAAAGAAGAAGAAGAGTTACGTATCAAGATGGCAGAGATTGTGGAATATGTGATAGATGCTATCAATGAAGAGAATAAAAATACAAAAGAGATGGAAGACTTATTAAGACAGGTGGAAGAATTATGTGTCGTGAAGTTAGATAGAAAACGTCCGATAAAATTACAGTTGTATACATTGTTGGAGAATCTCTTTTCGTTATACCATAAGAAAGAAGCAAAAGAAGTAGCAATTATGCCATACTGGATTAAGTCGAGACGTCATAAGTATCCTTTGGAATATTTTAAACAAACCATTTCTTTGCCGTTTGAAGAAATGGAAATCAATGCTCCGATGTCGTATGAAGGTGTATTGAAACTGGCGTTTGGAGATTATATGAAGTGTTTTAAGGGAGGAGGAACACATGAATATCCACTTTATAAAGCACAAGAAAATGAAATGATTAGTAAGCTGGAGGTAAAATTCCCGTTTCGATATGAATTTTCAAAAGATGATTTGGAAAACGAAGGACGATTTAGAGCAAATAAACCGAAGGAACAGGTGAAAGCATTTATCGGACTGCTGGATGAAGCGCATAATGAAGTAGTAAAAGCGATTCGAAATCAAAATTACGGTTTTGCATTACAGCTGCTTGAAAGTTGTCAGGAAGGAGCAATTCAACTTGGTACATTAATAGAGCAATTAGAAAAAGGTTTTGGTACTGTAGAATTATTAGAAGAATATTGCGAATTTGTATATCAAGTGCATGAAGGCATCTTGCAGGGACAGGAAATTTCTACTGATGGTGTACAGGAAGAATTAAAGCAGATACTGTTAAGTATTGAGAATCGTGCGATGAATGAAATTATCAATCGAAAAGAAATTGTATTTATGCCATACAAAGCAAGTCATTGGAGAAGTCTTGAAAGTATATGGAAAGCGGCTGTAGAAGCAGGAGATAGCGATGTATATGTAGTTCCGATTCCATATTTTGACCGAAATACAGATGGTTCCATAAGTGAAATTCATTACGAAGGAAATGAGTTTCCAGAGTATGTAAATACAATGAGCTATACTGCATATTCTTTTGAAAAAAGGCATCCGGATATTGTATTTACTAATAATCCTTATGATGGAAGCAATCAATTTTTTAGTGTACATTTGGATTACTATTCCGAAAACATAAAACAATACACTGAGAAATTGGTGTATGTTCCACCTTATGTATTAGATGAAATAGGTCCTTTGGATACTAAAAGTATAAAAAGTATGGATTATTATTTAAAACTTCCAGGTATTGTTCATGCGGACAAGGTAATTGTGCAGTCTGAAAAGATGCGACAAATTTATCTTGACGTAATGACCGAGTTTGCGGGAGAAGATACCAGAGCGATTTGGGAAGAAAAGATGGCTGGGTTAGGTTCTGCAATATTTGATAAAGTCGAAAGTACCCAAAAAGAGCAACTCAACCTTCCAAAGTCGTGGCGAAAGAAAGTGCAAAAGGAAAACGGTGGATATAAAAAAGTGGTACTTTATCACATTAATCTGGGAACCTTTTTAGAATATGAAGAACGTATGCTAGATAAAATAAAATCTGTTTTATTGACTTTTAAAGAACAAAAAGAAGATATTACGGTAATATTAAATCCCCATCCATTGATTTTAAAAACCTGTAAATCTATCCGACCAAAACTATGGGATCAATATCAGGAAATGATAAATCGATATATGGATGAGGAGTGGTTTATTTATGATGATACAGAAAACCTAAAAAGTGTTGTTGCATTGTGTGATGCATATTATGGTGATTCGGATAGTGTGGCACAACAGTGCATACGAGAGAAAAAACCAGTGATGATACAAGATATGAAGCTGATGGTGATGAATGAAACTTAGGTGTTATATGTCGGGGCAATAGTGGCTTTTGTAACCTTAATTTTTTCGCTGGGTGTTCCACTTTGCCTTGCGTAGTGTAGGAATTTTTGATACAATATAAATATATATGTGAATAAATACGATACTGGAATTTTTTGAACACAGAGTGCATAGCGAATGGCAGGTATGATAAGTAAGTATGGCTTTTGAATACGATATCGCAAATGTGAGAATGTGTTAGAAAAGAAAAAGGGGGAATTGTACGTGGTAGCGAATACGAAATATTTTGGGATGGTAGACATTGACGATGAAAAGGTGTTAACTTTCGATAGTGGATTAATTGGATTGGAAGAATACAAGAAATTCGCAGTGATTAACGACATAGAAGATGAAAAGTCAGCGATTTCCTGGCTTCAGTCTTTAGAAGAACCGAACTTTGCACTTCCAATTATTGACCCATTATTGATTAAGGGTGATTACGACCCAGTGGTAGAAGATGAATGGTTGGAAAATTTAGGGGAAGCCAAAGACGAAGATTATTTTGTTCTGGTTACTTTAACAGTACCGGAAGATTTAGAAAAGATGACAGCCAATTTGAAGGCACCCATTGTGATTAACATGAATACAAGAAAAGGTGCACAAATCATAGTAGAAAATCAGGATTACTCCGTACGTTATCCAATCTACGAAATTTTAAAGGCTGCGAAAGAAAAGGCGGGTGAATAAGATGCTGGCATTATCCAGAAAATTAGGGGAATCTATCGTAATAGGAAAAGATATTAAAATTTCGATTTTAGAAATCAAAGGCGACCAGATTAAAATCGGCATCGATGCACCGAAGAATGTGACCATTTACCGGGAAGAGATTTTCAAACAAATCGAAGAAGAAAATAAAGAGGCTTTGAAACAAAGCAATGCGAAAGAATCTCTTTCAAAATTATTCAAATAACTATAAACTTTTTGCGTCAAAAAGACGATATCACTAATGAATCCATAAAATGTTGAAAAAGATAGATGGATACTTATTAAAACTTAAAGGACTAAGAAGATCACACGGAGGTGAATGTTATGGGTATTGATGCTATTTCAGGTGGATACTCAGCAGGCATGGCTTCAGCAGACTATGAAGCTTATAAGCCGAAACAAACAGTAAATCAGGGAGTTTCCACAAAGACAGAAGTAAAAGAAGAAAAGCCGGTTGTCACCATGGCGAATGGAGAAGAGGTGGCCATAGGTGAATTAAAGATTCAGGATGTGGCTCCGGAAAAGATTAAGAGTGCTATCACAGAAGTAAATCAGAAGATTAAACAAACACGCACACAGTGCGAGTTTTCCTATCATGAAGATACGCACAGAATTGCCATTAAAGTAATCGATGAATCTACGAAGGAAGTCATTCGTGAGATTCCACCGGAAAAGACTTTGGACATGATTGCGAAGGTTATGGATTTAGCCGGAATTTTAGTAGATGAAAAGAGATAGGAGGGAGTCGTATGCCAGTTCGTTTGACAGGTATGGTATCCGGTATGGATACAGATACATTAATTCAACAGCTAGTATCAGCGAAACAGTCGAAGATAGATGACATAAAAGGAAAAAAGACCAAGCTTGAATGGCAAAAAGAAGCATGGGCAGACATGAATAAGAAAGTGTATAGCTTTTATACAGGTTCCTTAAGTAAGATAAAATCACAGTCTACCTATAAGACGAAGAAAGCCACCAGCACCGATGATTCCAAGGTAGAGGTAAAGGCCAATGCCAATGCTGTTGTGGGTTCTCATTCCATTGAAGTACAGAGTGTTGCCAGTTCTACTTACTTAACCAGTGGTAAGATAGCAACTAACGGATATGAAGAAAAATATAGCAAAGCAGTGACATCTTCAGATGTTAAGCTTTCTGAGATGAATAATGCTTCTGACCTGGTTGGAAAGTCATTAACTGTTAAAATCGGTGAAGGAGATACAGCCGAAACGAAGACTTATACCTTTACGGAAGATTCCACTATCGCAGATGTTCAGGCTGCGTTCGGAAGTGATGTGGAAGTCACACTTAAGGATGGTAAATTATCTATTGCCAATAAGACTGCAACGAAGGTTACAGATGGAGATGGAAACGAAACTTATGAAAATGGTAAGACCATTAACGTTACCGGTGATGCATTAGAGTTTTTTGGAGTATCTGCGGATGATGGAGTGACCTTAACAGCAGAATCTTCCGATTCCGGTAATCATGCTATGGAGGTAGGAAAGGCTCTTACAGTGGAAGCTACCAGAACAGCAAGCAAGATTACAGGTTCCAGCCGTGTAACAGAAGCATTGGGAATCGCATCCGGTTCCAAGATTACTGTAAATATTAGTGGTGAAGCGAAAGAGATTATCATTGATTCTGACACTACGATGAGCAATTTGGCAGAGAAGTTTAGCGCACTTGGTATGAATGCAACTTTCGATGCGAATCAGGGAAGATTTTTCTTAAGCTCTAAGTCAGCCGGGGAAGAGCATATTTTTACACTAAGTGATGATGGCTCCGGTGTGTTAGATAAGTTAAAATTAAATAAAGATGCCACTTATCCGGCAGGAACATCGGAGGAAGATAAGGCTTCTTATGTAGAAGGCAGCAGTGCAGTGATTCTTTATAATGGAGCGTATATTAAATCAAATTCCAACGAAATGACAGTAAACGGATTAAGCATTACAGTAAAAGATAAAACTACACAAAAGGTAAATATTACTGTAAATAATGACACCCAGGCAGTATATGATTCCGTGAAGGAGTTTGTAACAGAATATAATAAGTTAATGACAGACATGTATGAGAAGTATGCGGCAGAATCTTCCCGTGGATACGATCCGTTGACAGACGACGAGAAAGAGGCTATGACGGAAAAAGAAGTAGAGAACTGGGAAAAGAAGATTAAAGATTCACTGCTTCGTAGAGACGATACTCTAAATTCTCTGATGTCCGCTATGCGTACTACCATGATGAAGTCTGTGGAAGTTACCTTAAAGGATGGTACAAAGACGAAATTAAGCCTTTCCTCCATCGGAATTGTAACAGGTAATTATACAGAACATGGTTTGTTACATATTAAGGGTGATGAGGATGATACCTCTTATTCTGCTGAAACCAATAAGTTGCAGGAATGGCTGGAGAATGATCCGGAAGCAGTCATGCAGTTGCTGGCAGGAGTTGAAAATGAAACTACCGGTGAGCAGGAAGGTCTCGGAAATACTTTGTATAGTGATTTTAACACAAAGATGAGATCCAGTACATTAAGCAGTGCACTTACCTTCTATAATGATAAGTACATGGATACGCAGATTAAGTCTTATAAGGAAAAGATTGATGAACTTGAGGATAAGTTGGTAGAATTAGAAGATTCTTATTATGAAAAATTCGCAGCGATGGAAACTGCCTTAAGTAAGCTGAACACACAATCCAGCTATTTAACGAATATGTTCGGTGGCGGAACAGCTTAATTAAAGTGTGGTTTCAGATTTTAACAGATTTGAAAAGTTCAAAATAAAAAGATATGCGAAAAGGCAGCTAGGCTGCCTTTTTGTAACATAAGAAAGCACATATATGGAGGAAAGAAATATGGCACAAAATCCGGCACAATTATATGGAAATAGCAAGATTCAGACTGCCTCTCCGGCAGAATTAACCCTAATGTTGTATGATGGAGCTATTAAATTTTGTAATATCGCCTTAATAGCACTTGAAAATGGTGATTTACAAAAGGCACATAAGAATATTGTAAAAGCACAGGATATTATGTTAGAGTTTATCTGCACTCTGGATCATAAATACAAGGTTGCGGAGGATTTTGAGAGAGTATTTGACTATATCCATCGTAGATTAATTGAAGCGAATATTAAGAAAGACCCGGAAATATTAGAAGAAGCCTTGGGTTATATCCGGGAAATGAGAGACACATGGAAGGAAGTAATGAGATTAGCTCATAGTAAGTAGGTGGAGTATAGGTAAAAAAGTTTGCATAAAAAACGTGTACCATAATTGTTATCAGAATATTGATAGAAAGTTAAAAGTGAAAGCAATGATATATGGAACGCAGTATGTAATCAAAGGGTGAAAGGGGTAGCTTTTATGACAGAAAATTCGAATTATCTTACGATCATGGCGGAATCATTGTCCAAAAAGATTGAGATATTAGAACAGCTGATGGAATATACCAGGGAACAGGAAACATTATTAGAAGAAGAGGAATTTCGGATGGAAGAATTCCAGGAATTACTGGATAAAAAGGGGGAACTGATTGATGTTTTAAACACCATGGATCAGGGGTTTGAACAGGTATATGAACGAATGGAAGAAGAAATTCAGGGGAAGAAAGAAGCATATGCTTCTGAAATTGTTTTAATGCAACAACGGATTAAGACCATAACGGACTTATCAGTAAAACTGCAGGAGTTAGAGTATAAGAACAAAGAAAAGATAGAAGTGCACTTTTTGAAAAAGAGAAATGAGATTAAAACCTTCCGACAGAGTAAAGATAATGTAAATAAATATTATCGTGCCATGTCCAAGACACAGGTGGTAGACTCCGCTTTCTTAGATAAAAAAAATTAATAAAATTTCATAAAAAAATAAAAATAACTCTAAAGTTTTAAAAAAAAGTACCGATATATATAATGTAAGGTTGATAGATATCTTGTAAAAATGCTGAGAATATCACTTGACAAAAGAAAAGAAAAAAATTATCATAGAGGTATAAAGTATCGGAAGGAAACGACCGATATAATATATATATAAGAGCAAACCACGACGAGCTCTTAACTAAAAACATAATAAACTGTGGCAAGGATGCCACTTTAAATTCAAGGAGGAATTATTATGAGAGTACAACATAACATGGGCGCATTAAACGCCAACAGACAATTAGGAATCAACGTATCTAACCAAAGTAAAGTAACTGAAAAGTTATCTTCTGGTTACAGAATTAACAGAGCTGGTGACGATGCTGCCGGTCTTGCTATTTCTGAAAAGATGAGATCACAGATTAGAGGTCTTGAAATGGCTTCTAAGAATGCACAGGATGGTATCTCTATGATCCAGACAGCTGAAGGTGCTTTAAATGAAACTCATTCTATCTTACAAAGAATGAACGAATTAGCTACTCAGTGTGCGAACGATACTTACCTTACTAAGGATCGTGACCTTGCTCAAAAAGAAATCACTCAGTTGATTGCAGAAATTGACCGTATTGCTTCTAATACTGAATTTAATGAAATGAAGTTATTAACTGGTTCTTGTACTGGTAAGAACTTACAAGTTGGTGCTAAACAAGGACAGGTTATTACTTTCTCTATCGATTCCATGAGCTCAAGTGGATTATCTGTAGGTAGTATAAGTATTAGTTCTCAAGCTGGTGCTGCAGGTGCGATGACTACAATTCAAAATGCGATTGTTACCGTTGCTACACAAAGAGCAGACCTAGGTGCTATCCAGAACAGATTGGAGCATACTATCGCTTCTGTTGATACTACAGCTGAAAACTTAACTGCTTCTGAATCACGTATCAGAGATACTGATATGGCGAAAGAAATGGTTACTTACAGTAAGAATAACATCTTACAACAAGCAGCTCAATCAATGCTTGCGTCAGCTAACCAATCTACTTCAGGAGTATTATCATTACTTCAATAGTCCTATCTTAAGGATATTATTAAGGCACAACCAGCGTGGTGGTTGTGCCTTTTGTTATGTGCGCCATCAGGCGCACATTTTTATAAATTCCATGCAGTTTGAATCATCTGATTTAAACAGTGTATTAATGTATAATGGTTCTTTACTTTTTCGTAACCATTTCTTGCGATTTGTAGGCGTTCTTCATCATGTTCTAAATAATAATCTATTTTCTGAATTAAATCCGGAATGCTGTCATAAACGACAAGGTCAACTCCGTCTTCGAAATATTCCGGTAGTTCAGATTGAAAATTCGTAATTAAGAATCCACCACAACCTAAGATATCAAAAATTCTAAGAGGAAGTCCTGTTTTAATGGGCTTTGAGGTGATGTTTAAATTGATTTTGCTGCACTTAAATACCAAAGGCATTTCTGTGCTAGGGCTTGCAGTTCCTTTGTTTATTACGTTTGGAACGGTAGAGGTATCACTTTTGGTATACAAATGTACTGAATGATTTTTGGCAAGAGCATTTAAAGTGTGAATGCGATCCTGCTCGCTTACTTTGGTACCAAGATAAGTATCTGCAATGATACCAACCACATCTTCTTCATAATCTTCCGTAAGAGGGTTCCAGCCAGAGTGTTTTCGAAATTCTGAACAAATTTCGGGTGTAAGTACATCTTCTAAGAAGTTATAACCTTGGATTAATAACTGGGAACGGATTAGTCCGTCGAAGTATCCTTTTAAATAGAGAGGCAATTCCTCGTCAGAGTAATGACATTTTTCGGTGTACAAAGAACCGACAAAAGAAATGTCACAGGAAAACTTTTGCTTTTCTTTTCGGTTCGGATGAAAACGGTCAAATGTTGCGACATCAGCTCCTAGTGCCTGATAGAAAATTCCAGTTGGATTTTTTGGGTAAAATTTCTGATATAACGCATAGTCGAAAATAAATATTCGATTTACAGAGTTTGATATCGTTTTTGAATAGAGTGGAAAGCAAGGGCAATCCACAACCCAGGAAAGGTAAGGGACTTTATACACTTCGCAAACTCTGGAAATGATAGGGATAAAATCCAGGGTAAATACGCAATCAAAAGTAGTGGAGCTAAGATAAGCAGCAAGCATATCTATGCAGTTTTTGTCATGATCCCAGCTTTCGGGATTGTATTTGTGTATCGTAAGATCAATGTTCATAGCATGAAATGCATGTTCGATTCCTTCTTCGCCCATAACATTTACTCGCCAAAATAAAATTTTCATATTGGTTTCTCCTTGTTGTGTTGGTGTTATAGTGACTTGTATTCCTCGGCTTGTGACGTCATTCCAAGTTTTTCGTAGCATTCTATGATACCTTCTGCAGGAATCTTTTGGGAATACTGGATATTTAACATGCATTCCTGTTCGTGAATCGCATTATAGTACCACATTATCGCTTCTTCGAAATTTTCTTTTTGGCGATAGTATTCTCCAAGCAGGGTACAGATTTCGGCTGGTGGATTATCGGCTACTTCTTTTAGGCAGGCAGTAAAAAAGCTTTCCCAGTCTTTTTTTAAGAATGAGATTTTTGCAAGAATACAGTCGGCAGTTTTATATTCTTCTAAGCTACGTTCTTCTTTTAAGGCAGTTTTGAAACAATCTTCTGCATGGAAAATCATATATCTTATCGGTATACTTTCTGGCAATGTCCTTTGTAGCATCGGTAGAACCGGTGTCTACGATGATCATTTCATCCACAAGGTCTTTTAAACAGTCTAAACAACGTGCCAGTACTTTTTCTTCGTTTTTTACAATCATACATAAGCTTATGGTGTTCATATCGTTTCTCCTCGAAATATTGCGTTTTTGAATTGCTTTTGTCCATAGTAACATATTTTTAGTTGTTATACAAATAATAAAGAGGAATGCAGAAATGGGAAATTTAATAATTTTTATTGTAATTTTCGCCTCTGTATGTTAGTATGAGGGTAAACATTAAGCCTTGTTAATTTTTGATTTAAATCTCAAGGCAGATTTCTGAATCATTTTAATGAAACTTTACTGTTGAAGGTAAATTACGGTTTTGTTCTATTCAATTCTATTGTAGGGATCATTCCTATGTCGAAACATGTTTTGAAATCTATGCTTACAGAGAAAATATATGAATCAGGTTTGGAATGCGATTCGGATGGATGTGCAATAATGAAGTATCAGATTAAGTCGTGAACAGAAAGAGAGATTAGTATGGATGATAAATTAAAAGAAACACAATCTAATATGGTGGAGAAAATGTCAAGTGGGTTAGAACAGCAATCAGTTGTAATAGAAAAGCAACCATCTTTGGTATCTGTTTGTATTATTACAAAGAATGAAAAGGAACTGTTAGAGAAGTGTTTGAAATCGTTTCAGAATATGGGGTATGATATAGTAGTAGTGGATACCGGCTCTACGGATGGAACCAGAGAAATGGTGAAGAAATATACCCCTTATCTTTACGAGTTTGAATGGGTGAATAACTTTTCGGTAGCGAGAAATTTTGCTATCACTAAGGTAAAGAGTGAGTATGTTATGATGGTGGATTCGGATGAAACGCTAAAGGAATGGGATAAGAAAACCTTCGAGAGTCGATTAAAAACAAATCCTATGGGACTAGGATGCATCCGAAAAGAAAATCTATTAAGTGAGGATGGAAGGGATTATACGATTTGTGATGAACCGCGTGTATTTTCGAAGAAATATTATCATTACGAAGGAGCCATACATGAACAGGTGGTTCCGTTCTCTGAGGAAATTCAGAAAAAAGAATACTATCATACCACCATTTCTTTTATCCATAGCGGATATATTGGAACACCGGAAGAAAAGGCAAGAAAGGTTAAGCGAAATATCGATTTACTGGAATTAGAATTAGAGAAGAATCCGGAAGATGTTTATATTTGGTTTCAAATAGGAAAAGGCTATTATATGGCGAAAGATTATGAAAATGCCTGTAAATATTTTGGAAAAGCCTTGGAATTTGATGTGGATGAATCCTTAGATTATGTTCAGGATTTAGTGGAATCCTATGGATATTCTTTGGTGAATACCAAGCAATACGAAATGGCATATTCCTTGTTACAGGTGACTTACGATGTATTTGCCCGGACTGCGGATTATCACTTCCTGGCAGGACTGATTTATATGCAGAATGCTCTGTTTGATGATGCGGTGAAGGAGTTTTTACTGGCTACGAAGAATAAAAATGTTTGTGTGGTAGGAGCTAATTCCTATAAAGCGTTTTATAATATTGGAGTGATTTATGAGTGTTTGGGAGATAAGAAGAATGCAAGGATGTATTATGAGAAGTGTGGGGCTTATGATTTGGCGAAGGGACGGTTGAAGCAGTTATGACGAGATAGATTGTAAACAATTGCTGTATTAATTTTAAAGAAATTGTTGTAGAATATGAATAAGAGTAGTATACTAAATTAATAGGATATTTTGAGAGGAGGAGATTATATGGCACAGTTATTAGCGGTTGCGAAGTATCTGAATGAGCTTCATGTGGGTAAGCATGATTGTGTGATGGACCAAATGAAAATGCACAAAATGATGTATTTTTCTCAAAGGGAGTCACTCATGAGCTCTGGAGAACCTCTTTTTCATGGAGATTTTGAGGCTTGGAAGTATGGTCCTGTTCTTACTGAAGTAAGAAGTGAGTATATGGGGGGGAACATGTTTTCAGGAACATATGGTACACTTACAAATGAAGAAGCGCAACTGGTTCTCGATGTTTTTAGACGATATGATGAATATGATGCTTGGCAGTTGAGTACATTATCTCATGCCGAAACTTCGTGGTTAAAGGCGCGTGAAGGATTACAGATGGGGGAGCCAGGACGTAATAAGATGAGTTTAAGTGTAATGCGTGTTGATGCAATGAGAGAAAAATTGCGAAGACAGGGAGTTGTTTTTGCATAATTTAGTGGTAATTTAGGAGCCCATAGGCATATCATATACGCCTGTGGGCTTAATTACGTTTTGAGGAGGAAATAATTGTGACAATTGAAGAACAAAGAAAGTTCTTTTTGAAAAATTACATATGGAAAGTCTGTGCATTTCGGAAGATAACAGGTAGGCTGTAGAAGTTTTTGAACAGGCAACATGTGGAAATACAATAGCAGGATACTTAAAAAATGAAGCATGGAATGATGATATAGAGAGAAATACAAAAGTATTTCTTATTAGAGATAGACATACAAATGAGATTGTTTATTACTTTGCTATAAATTGTGGGATTTTATATAATGAAATCGAAAAAGTTTTGCTTCTAGATGAAGAAATTGAGCCATTTGAAAGGTATGTAGAGGCGGTTCGGATGATGAAAAGAAAAGGACTTAGTCAAAAAGAGTTAGAAGATGTTAATAATCAATACATAGAAGCAATGGATAAGTTGTGGGAAGTTGTAGCAGATGCAGATAGGGCTACTTATCTATACAGTAGAGCGGAAGATAAAGCAGTGATTAGTGAGGAAAAGAGAGAAATTTTTTTAGGTACTGAAGAAGAAAAGCACGTTATGCATGTGCAAGAAACTTTTCCGGCTATTGATATTAAATTTCTGTGTAGAAATAGAAAATATAACCCGGGTATTAAGTTGGATTTTAAAATAGGAGTATATATTTTTTGGGAGATGATAGTTCCACACTTGTTGCAAATATCAAATCTCGTGGGCTGTAAGTATATTTATCTGTTTGCAGCAGATAATTCTAGTGGAGAAGAGAGGAAGATTAAGGAACCTGTAATGTATACACAAGATTATGATCCTTATGCAGATGAAGATAATGAAGAAGAAAGAGAAAGCGTATTAAAACTGGTTGATTATTACCAAAATGAATTAAAGTTTAAATTTGTTACAAAATATAAAATTTAAAAACCACACTTTGAGAGAAAGTGCTTTACTTTGATTCAACAAGTTGATGAATTACAATCGAATCGAGAGATAGTGTGGAAAAGCCATATGTCAGTGGATGATTTATCGGAAGGTTGATTATACATATAATTGAATGAGAAAGATATCTTGTAAACCACCAATGGCATGGTTGGGTGACACATTTAATGGAAAGGAAATAGAGTAACAAAAAAACGAAAAACTATAAACATTTTTGTTGTTTTTGTCGATAAATAAACAATAATAGATTCGTCTAAAGAATGAAAAATTGGGGACGGTTAAGATAAAAACGTTTTTGTTATGAAAGATTATGAAATTATAGTATAAATGGAAAGAGGAGGCGAGAATTGTGAACAGTTACTTTCAATGTTCTCATGTTGGATTTCAAAATATTGCCGTGAATGGAAATGATGGATGGGTGTGTAATATGTTTTGTAGTGCGTTGTTTCATGTGGATTTGACTACGTTGGAAATGACTTTAGAAACGATATTACCTGCCGAGAATGAATGTGGATTTAAGCAATATGGTCCGATTTCATATTATAAAGAGAAGTTGATTATTGCTCCGTTGAATGGAAAGGATATTCTTATTTACGATTTGAAAAAAAAGACCATAGACTGTTTACAACTAGATACAGGAAAAATAGTTGCAGAAGAATATGTGTTTTTGAAAATAGTTTTATATAATGAAGTTGCTTTTTTTGTACCTTTGGTAGGGCATTGTATTGTTAAACTTGATTTAAATACGAATGAAATGGAATATTTAGATGATTGGTTTGGGGAAGTAGAAAGAGAGAGTGGATTAGAAGAGAGAAATGCAATTTTCTCTGATGTTTATGACAATGGAGATGGAAATATATGGTTGACATCTTGGCAAGGGAATCTTGTGATGGAATTTAATATGAATACGAATCAATATAAATTACATTCCATATCAGGACTTGAGGCATTGAGTAGTGTGGTAGTGACGGAAAATAATATGATGTTGACAGAACGGGATTTTAGTACATTGAGTTTATATTCTTTCGATGGAATATGCAGTAAAATGCAGATAGATTATCCGGGATTTGTTTCTAGGTGGGGTATTGGGAAATTGCATTTGTATGGGGAATATGTTTTTTTGTTTCCCTTATTTGCGAATATGATATTAAAATATAACCGAATTACCGGGGAAGTTCAATGT
The DNA here is from genome assembly GCA_017399685.1 of Lachnospiraceae bacterium. Lineage (GTDB taxonomy): Bacteria > Bacillota > Clostridia > Lachnospirales > Lachnospiraceae > RGIG1668. The sequence goes on along the minus strand of JAFQBM010000014.1, from coordinate 20,472 downwards.
GCGAAAGAATTAAATGTGCAAGGAAAAGAAAATTCTAATGTTATAAGCCTTAAGAGATATGTTATGAAGTGTTGTGAGAGAATAAATGAAGAGGAAGTTATATATTACTCTATTCCAGATTCAAAAATCGTGAAATTCAACATGAAAACCTGTGTTGCTGAAGAGTTATACACCAGTATAAAAGAAGAGGAACAAGAATATTTAAAAAGCAGGTTATTAGAGAAATCTTTCTTAGAGGGAAATTATGAGAAGGAATCTTTACGTTTAGATAGTTTTATTGAGTGTATACAAGGAAAATATAGAGGCTGTAGCGATGATATAGGGGAAGATTCCTCAAGTTATGGTAAAAAAATTTATCAGTATCTAAACGATTAGTCGAGATGATTCGTGAATCATTGAAGATTAGCATATGGGAAATATAAGCATTTATTCTTATATGTTTTTATGTTATACTTTTTACAAGCGAAACCATAAATTTAGACAATATGAAACATACGATAAGATGAGGGAAAGATTATGAAAGCAGTGATTATGGCAGCGGGAACAGGAAACCGAATATCAAGGATGATACAGGAAATACCGAAATCCACATTACCGATTGATGGGAAGCCGTTGATTCGAATTATGGTGGAATCATTGATTAAACGCGGATTAGATCCGGTGGTTATCGTAGGATATAAGAGAGAAAAGATTATAGAAGCGTTAGAGGGGCTGAATGTAACGTATTATTACAATCCTTTTTATGCTGTTACCAATAGTATTGCAACTCTTTGGTTTGCGAGAGAAGAACTGGCCGGAGATATTTTGTTTATGAATGCGGATGTTTTTGTGTCAGAGGAGATTTTAACGGGAATCTTAGAGGCTGAAAGAGATGTGGTGATGTCCATTGACGTTACCAGACGTAAGACCGGAGATTACTTTTTCTCGACCACAGACGATGGAATCATAAAAAAGTATGGAAAAGACCTTCCTATCGACCAACGCACTTGTGAGTATGTAGGAATTGCAAAAGTAAGAGAAAGTTTTATGGGAAGGTTTAAAGAACGTCTGGAAGAAATGATAGATCAAGGTTCGTATATGTGTTGGTGGGAAAATGTTCTTTATTCCTTTACGGATTCCGGAGAGTATCCGATTAATACTATTGATGTTAAGAATTTATTCTGGTCTGAAATCGATTATTTTGATGATTATGAGAGAATCTTAAAGTACATAAGTAAGGAAAGATAAAGAGGGAACGATATGTTAAAAAAAGAGATGCCCTTGGTATCCATCATTATTCCTGTATATAATGGTTCGAATTATCTGGCGGAGGCCATTGAAAGTGCATTGAACCAGACGTATGAGCATTGTGAAATCATAGTCATTAACGATGGTTCGGAGGATGATGGTGCAACAGAAGGAATCGCAAAATCCTATGGAAATAAAATAAGATATTATGAAAAAGAAAATGGTGGGGTAGCATCTGCCTTGAATCTTGGAATCCGTGAAATGAAAGGGGAATATTTTTCCTGGCTTTCCCATGATGATATTTATTATCCGGATAAGGTTAAGAAAGAAGTAGAGGCCATATTAGCCTCCGGGGATGTCACCACTTTGGTTCAGGCGGAGTATGAGTTTTATCATATGGGAAGTAAAACTTATACTCCGACGGATTTTCATAAGTACTATGATGTAAAGGAGATTACGAACTCTATTTTTTCTGTTATGCAATTACAGTTTCATGCCTGTAGTGCCTTGATTCATAAGAGCCATTTTGAACGGGTAGGAATATTTGATGAAAGCTTAAGAACGTTACAGGATATCGATATGTGGTTTCGGATTTTCAGGGGGCAGAAGTCTTTGTTTCTTCCGGAAATATTGCATATCGTAAGAGAACATGAAGAGGCGGGTTCGAATACCATATCGTGTTATGAAGAAGAACAAGGAAAGACTTATCTAAAAATGGTGAAAGCTTTGGATTATCATGAAATGGAAGAGGTTTTCGGAAATGCACCAGCATTTTTATGTCGAATCGCAGGTTATTTAAAAAGTTATAAAAGAACCTTGGAATATGAAGAAATGAAAAAGTATCTTCAGGATGTTCCAAAGGATAGGATAGAGGAAGAAGAAAACTCGATAGCACAATTTAGGGAATATTTAAAGAAAATCTCTGATGGAAAAGAAAAGGAAATAGCTATTTTTGGTGCGGGGCATTATGGCATTCGAATCAAGTATGAATTAGAAAGTAGAGGGATAAAGCCGAAGTACTTTATAGATAATAATCCGATGAAGTGGGGAACAACCATAGATGGGATTTTATGTGTCTCTATGGAAGAAGCAAGAAAAGAAAAAGAGAACTTATTGATTGTTTTAGCACAAAGGAACTTTACCCTTGGGTTAAAGCAGGTAGAAGAAGCAGGATTTTCACATTACATCACGAAGCAGTCTTTAGATGCGAAAATTTTACACACACTTCCAGCTATGAGTAGAATAAAGGAATGGATTGGGTAGATGGGAGGATAGGATGAAACGATACAAAGAACATATTGTGACAAATGAAGAATTAAAGATGATACAAAAAATCGACTTAGAAATGTTGGTTGAGGTGGATAGGATTTGCAGAAAGTATCGTATCCGCTATTCTTTAGATGGTGGAACATTACTTGGAGCGGTGCGTCATAAAGGATTTATTCCATGGGATGATGATGCGGATGTCATTATGTTACGGAAAGAATATCGAAAATTTCAAAAAGCTTGTCGAAAAGAATTAGACCAGTCTCGTTTTTTTCTGCAGGATTATCAGACAGACCCGGAGTATCGATGGGGATATGCAAAGATGCGAAGAAAAAATACGGAATATATCCGTTTAGGGCAGGAACATTTGCAACAAAAAGGTGGTGTCTGTATTGATATTTTTGTGGCAGACAATGTTCCGGACCAAAAAGTGGCAAGAAACATCCATTATTTTTTATGTTATTGTATCCGAAAAACAATGTATGCACCGTTAGGAGCGAAAAACGAAAAAAGTAGTTTGTTACGTATGTGGTATGCTTTATTAAATCGAATTCCTATCAAAACCGTATTTCGGGCAAGAAATGTATTAGCTTATCATTCGAATAAAAAGAGGACGAAATTAATCAGTCATTATACGTTTCAGTATCCGAAAAGTTGTAAATATGGTTTACCAAGAGCTTGTTTTGACGAGTTTATTGAATTGGAATTCGAAGGAAGAAAGTTTCAGGCATTTAAAGACTATCACACCTATTTAACGATGCATTATGGGAATTATATGAAATTACCACCGAAAGATAAGAGGGTATGCGAAACACGTTTATCTACTTTAAAATTAACAGATGTGGAAATATAGTTAGGAGAACATTATGAAATGGAATAATAAGGGTCATGAGTTTGATCAGGTATATGAACATATAAAAGGAAAGAATAAGTTATATTTGTTTGGTGCCGGAGATTACGGCGAGAAGATTTATGATTTGCTTTGTAAGGAAAAAGAGATTCAGGGGTTTATCGATAATGATAAAGAAAAGCAAAAACAGGGATATTGTGGAAAGAGAGTATATGATATTTCTGAGATTGATAAAGCAGAAGAAGGTGTCGGTATTATTTTATGTGTTTCACCTTACACAAGAAAACCGATTATGCAACAGTTGATGGTGGAAGGATATCGATACAATGAAACGATGTTTACCATGGAAGTGTATATGTCAGTCTATTATGCCTATGAGTTAAACAAGACATATTTCCCATCTATTTCCTTTCTTCCAAGTACCAGATGTAATTTGAACTGTGAGGCTTGTCTGAATTTTACCCCTTATATGAAAACTTTTGATGAACGTCCATGGGAACAGATTCAGGCAGATGTGGATATATTCTTTCAAAGGGTAGATTATATTATGTTATTTCATATCAGTGGTGGAGAACCATTACTTTACCCGAAGATTGGTGAATTGGTAGAATATATTGATGATAATTACAGAGATAAAATTCATATCTTAAGAACGGTTACGAATGGTACGGTATTACCGAAAGAGGAACTGTTAGAGAAACTTAGTAAACATCGCATTGAGATTACGGTGGATGATTATAGGGAGGCAGTTCCGAAAAGCAGTCCGACCTTTGATAAACTGATTGCTTTGTTAGAGAAATATCACATTAAGTATGAAGTAAATAAAGTGGATGAGTGGATTGATTTAGCACCTATGACAACTCATCATGAGGACTGGAGCGAAGAGAGACTTTGTAAGAAATTTGAAGGTTGTCATGTTCCTTGGCAGGAGTTACGAAATGGCTTGCTTTATAGTTGTAATTATGCAAGTTATGCCCATGTAGCGGGAATCATTGGCGAGGATAAGGATGGCGTGTTCGATTTAAGAACGTATGAGGAAGACCAAAGAAAAGAATTGATGGAATTCCGTCTAGGATATAATAAAAAGGGTTATGTAGAGTTTTGTAAGCGATGTAGCGGGTATATTGATATGAATCCGAATAAGGTAATGCCGGCAAAACAGGCAGAAAGAAGGAAATATGAAGTGGAATAGTCCAGGAAATGAGTTGGAAACAGAATATTTAAAAATTTCTGATAAGTATGAGAACAAGAAAATTTATATTTATGGTGCAGGAATCGTAGGAGGAAGAGTTTTTGATTCTGTTTCATCTTTGACGGATTGGGAAGTGGCAGGCTTTTTTGATAAAGATAGCAGTAAAAAAAGTTACAAAGGGATTCCTGTCTATCATAGAAGCCAGATGAGTGAAATTTTAAAGAACTATCCGGATAGTATGATTCTTTTAGGATTATTAGACTCTTTGGGGAAGAAAATAAAAGATGAAATTGCGAAAGAGTGTGGAATATCCTCTCAAAGATGTGTTCTTTATGAGGAGTTTATCCGTTACGAATTCCCTGTTATTATGTTATGTAAATATGAAAAGGTTTTCTTGGATACGGTAACCATGATTGTTACAGAACGCTGTACTTTGCGATGTAAGAAATGTTCGATTATGTTACCATATTTTAAATCGATAAAGGAATTCCCTTTTGAAAAGTTGAAAAAAGAGGCAGATGCTTTTTTTCATATGGTGGATTTCGTAGGAAATTATACTTTAACAGGTGGAGAACCATTGTTAAATAAGGAACTCCCACAGATCGTTGAATACATTGGTCAAAATTACAGAGATAAAGTAGGAAGTTTCCAATTTATCACTAACGGAATGTTATCTCCGAATGAGGAGTTGCTTTTATTGATAAAAAAATATGATATTGCAATTCAGGTGAGTGATTATACAAAAGCCGTTCCGAGTATAAAGGACAAGGTATTGGAAAATATCAAAAAATATAGAGAACATGGTATAAACGTTGATTTCCTTTGTAATGCTGAGTGGGTAGATTTCGGCTTTGAATCGGTAGAACATGATATGTCTGAGGAACAACTGATTGCCTTTTTTGATTATTGTCGGACAAGATGTAGGGGATACGTGGATGGAAAAATCCGATATTGTATCAATGCATATTTTGCAGCCAAAGCTCTTGAGAAAGAGGAAGATGATAATAATTTCTTTGATATCATAAACTTGGAACAGAACATGGAGCAGAAAAGAATGTTAGTGGAATTTGACCTAGGATATAATAAAGACGGATATTTGTCTATGTGTAAACATTGTAATGGTACATGTGAGATTAATAAACATTTTATAGAGGTAGGAGAGCAATGGGAGAACCATTAGTATCAGTGATAGTTCCCGTTTATAATACACAATTATATGTGGAGCGAGCAGTTCATTCTATATTGAATCAAACATACAAAAATATTGAGGTGATTTTGGTTAATGATGAATCAACAGATGATTCAGAACAAGTTTGTAAAGCACTGAAAAAAAAAGATCAACGAATCAGATATTTTTCACAAGTGCATCAAGGTGTGTCAGCAGCGAGAAATAATGGTATAAGGCAAGCGAACGGAACTTATCTTTTGTTTTGTGATTCTGATGATTTTTTTAGTGAAATGTTAGTAGAGAGAGTAGTTACAGAATTTAAACATAAGAATTGTGACATGGTTCATTTTAGTTGTAAAAGTAGCGATGAAGAGCTATATCCTTCTTCTTATGTAAATGAGGAGTTTTTGGAGCAAAAAGAAGTGCTTCTAAGATATTTTAATGATAGTTCTATATTTCGTAATATGTATTCATGTTGTTATGGAGCATATAAATCCGATATTATAAAAAATAACAACTTAGTGTTTAATGAAAAGTTAGTTCTTGGTGAAGATGGATTATTTACATTAGAATATTTGATGTATTGTCATAGTATAAAGTTCATTTCAGATGAGTTATATATATATGTTCAGGATTTTGACGATAGAAAAAGTGCCACAGCAAAAATGAATCAGATTTCATATAATGAATACGAACTTTTATGTATTTATTTAAAAACCATATCGGATAAGTGGGATATGCAATTGACAGAAGAGGAAAAAGTAAAAGTATATGGTTCTTGCTATGATAAGCTGATAGGGAGATTAGTAAGACTAGCAGCATATCCGCCGTTTCGTTCTGTGAAGAAAAATATAAGATTGTTAGATGCCGTAATAAATAATTCTTATGTAAGTATGGCAGGGGATTATTATCGTACAAAAAGAAAAACGGATAGTCAACAGATACCAAAATTAATGAAGAAAAGAAAAGCGATTTTGGTATGGCTAATGTTAAGGAGTAAGAGAAAAAATTATTATAAACTTTATGGAAAAAAAAAGTTTGGAAAATCCATTTGGAAAGATGACGATATTGTGGAATATAAGGTTAAGTGAGGAGTGGGAAAATGCAACCTAAGGTTTCTATTATAATTCCTGTATATAATGGGCAGGACTATATTAGTGAGGCTATTGATAGTGCTTTGGCTCAAACATATGATAATTGTGAAGTGATTGTAGTAAACGATGGTTCTACGGATGCTACAGAGGAGATTGTTTTATCATATGGGGATAGAGTTAGGTATTATGCTAAGAAGAATGGTGGAGTAGCGACTGCGTTAAATCTAGGAATAGAAAATATGAAAGGCGAGTATTTCGCCTGGCTTTCTCATGATGATATATTCTATCCGGAGAAAATAGAGAAGCAAATAGAGGCTTTGGAACAATGTGGTGATATGAAAGCACCTTTATACGGAAATTGGGACAAGATGGAGATGCCAAGGAGAATAATAAGGACGGGCAGAACAGATGCCAGATTTTCAAAAGAAGAATGGACAAATGGATTATTCCCTGTATTGTTTGGACTTGTCAATGGTTGCACTGTTTTGATTCATAAAAGTCATTTTGAAAGAGTAGGGTTATTTAAGGAGGAACTTATTACTTCACAGGATTATGATATGTGGTTTCGGATTTTTCGTGGACAGAAGTTGGTGTATGTTGAAGAACCATTGATTGCATATCGTTTCCATGAAAAACAGGGTTCGAATACTATAGAGGAATTTAAAACCAATTGCGAAGAAATACAATTGGAGATGATAAAAGAATTAACACAAGATGAATTAGAACGAATCTTTAATGGCAAGTATAAATTTTATTTTGATATGATGCGACATGCGGCAGAAAATGGATGGACGCGTTGTCAACGAGAACTATATGAGATGTTCTTGAGAGAAGAACCGAATATGGAAAAAAATAGAGAAATAAAGAGTATAAATGAGCCTGTAGTATTATATTGTGCTGGGAAAAATGGAAGATATCTTCAGAAAGAAATATTAGTACGTAATATAGAAGTGAAGGCTTTTTCAGATGGGGATTCTTCTTTATGGGGAATGGACATTGATGGGATAAAATGTATTCCCCCGAATGAAATTCCGAAAGATAGCCTTATTCTTGTAACCAAAGATGAGGCTGAGGAATTGGTAGAAATACTAAAAAATCAGGGATTCAAAAAGGTAATGACTTATGAAGATATTGCATCAGAGGTATTTGAAAGTATCCCGAAAAAGGAATTGGTAATAAAATATTGTGTATGAATTAGTAAGGGTATCGAAAGAGGAAGGGGTGAAAATGAATGACGGGAAAGAAGAAAGAGGTAGTATTTTTACCTTACAAGGCTTCTATGTGGGATTGTTTTCATAGTGTTTATCAAGCAGCAATGCAGGATGAAGAATGGGATGTCATAGTTATGCCTATACCATATTACAATCTTGGAAAGAATAGAGAAATTTTGGGAGAATATTATGAAGGTGCGAGTTTTCCTAAAGATATTACAATTACTGATTATAAAGAATACAACATAGAAGAAAGACATCCAGATCTTATTTTTTATCATAATCCTTATGATCAACATAATTTGGTGACACAGATACCAGAAAAATATTATAGTTCTTCTTTAAGGAAATATTGTGATCACTTAGTATACATACCTTATGATGTTGTTTGTCAAAATATTGATCCTAGTCGATGTCTGATGCCGGGGGTGCAAAATGCATGGAGGATTGTTGTTGAAAACAATAATGTACTAGAACGTTATGTTCAGTATGGAAATATATCTAGGGACAAGTTACTTGCTCTAGGGAGTCCTAAATTTGATAGTGTCCTTAGTGCAATGGAAACGAGAAAGATACCAGAAGAATGGAGTTCTGTTTTTAAAGGAAAGAAAGTATTTCTTTATAATACCCATTTAAATGACCTAATTAACAGACCATATAATTTATTAAAAAAGATATTATACTTACTTGATTTTTTTGAAGAAGAAAAGGAAATTGCCTTACTATGGAGACCTCATCCACTTAGTATGGAAACTTTGAAGTCTTTCCAACCTCAATTTTGTGAAATATATAATGAGGTTGTTGAAAAGGCAAAAAAAAGTAAAAATATAGTCTATGATGATACTGCAGATTTGGAACGTTCTATTGGAATAGCAGATGCCTACATGGGACCAAAAGAAAGTTCTGTAAGCCCATTGTTTGAAATTACGAAAAAACCAATGCTTTATACAGATGTTGAGGTTGAAAGCTGTAGAGAAACAAAGAGGATTCTGCAAGGGACAATAGCAGGTATAGTGGAAGATAAGGTATATTTATTTAGTGGAAAAAGCAATATCATAGGTGTGATTGATCGAAATACTGGAGAAATCGAAGTTATTAAGGGGTGTGAAGGAATTTCTGCAGGTGAGCCTTTCATTTCTGTTAGTGGTATTTCTTATGAGGATAAGATGTACTTTATTACAGAAAGTGAAAATTATATTATTAAACTTTATACCAAGGAAAATCAAAAAAAACAAATCTATGTAGAAAAACAATATAATGATTATAATCCTATAGTATGGAATAAAAAAATTTGGTTTTTCCCTATATACGATGCAACAAAGATTCCATGTATTGACGTAGAGTCGGATGAAATTACTTATTTTTCAACACGTTATGAAGAACAGTTAAAACTAGGTGCGGCCGCAAAAGGAGTACCTTTGTTTTTTGGAAAACAGATGGTAGGCAATGTTTTATATCGTGCTTGTTGTATAGCACCAATGATACAAAAATATTATTTCGAAGAAAAACGGTTTGAATATTTGAGTATAGAGGGAGTAAATGGTGCGATTAGAGATATCGTATGTGATGGTGAATTTTTTTGGATGATACTTCAAGAAGGTAGTTTTATTTTGAAATGGGACGAAAAGAATAATCAGATTTTGGAAGAAATAGATTTAGGTGAATTTATTGAGGATAAGGGTGTTTGTTGGAATTCAATCTTTTATGAAAAGGAAGAAATTTATATCTTACAAAGAAATGGAAGTCATATTATAAGAATAAATGTAAAAAATTATGATATGATATGTTTGGATTGTAGAGAAATTCCAGAGTTTGAAAGTCCAATGAATGCAGAGATATTTTCAAGGATTACTTGTAGTTATGATGATGAATTTATGTTAGTTCCATGGAAGGCAAATGGCATTGTATCTTTTACACAGGAAGGAAATGTGATTTTTACTAAAACTGAAGTTGAAACCAATGAGATGTTGAAATTATTTACAGATGAACAGATATATAGTGAAAGTATGTGTAGTGTTCAGCAGTTTGCTAAAATTGTTACTGAAGTACAAAGTAGAAGTAATAATAAATTTAGTAACAAAGTTGGTTCAGATATATGGAGCGTGGTAAGAAAGGAACTATTGCACATTAAAAATTAATAGATGTTTATAAAAAATAAAAATATTATTGTTATAAAGTTATAGGAGGAATTGATAACATGAAATGGCAAAACAAAGGACATGAGTTTGATTTGGTAGGTAGCAGATTTGTTAATCCTAAGAAGATAGTGATTTATGGAGCAGGAGATTTAGGGACAAAATTAGTTCAAACATTGAGATTTGCAGATTGTGTAGAAAGCTTTATTGATAATGACCCGGAAAAACAAAAAAACTTGTGTTTTGGAAAAAAAGTGGAAAGTGTAATTGACTTTATGAAGAAACCGGCAGGTGAGTTTATTGTAGTAGTTGCAATGTCGGCAAAAGATAGGGTATGGCCGATGCAGCAATTAAGAGTATTTGGATATCGTGAAGGGGAAAATTTATTTGATATAGATGCCTTTTTAAATTATTACCTTCCGATTTACGCATTTTATGGATGGAATAAGTTGTATTTTCATTCTGTCGGTATTACAGTAACTACGAAGTGTAATTTACGATGCAAAGGTTGCCTAGCATTTATTCCACACAATCATAATCGAAAAATGTATGATGTAGAGATGTTTAAAGAGTCATTGGATTCTTTGTTTCAACATGTAGATTATGTAGATATTATGCAGTTATCTGGTGGTGAAACATTTTTATATCCACAACAAGAAGAATTAATTGAATATATTGGAAAGAATTATAGAGATAAAATTAATGTATTATATACAACTACAAATGGTTCTATCTTGCCAAGTGATTCTTTGTGTGAAAGTATAAAGAGAAATTGTGTAACGGTAATTCTAGATGATTATTCGGATACCGTACCTCAAAATATTGATAAAATGAAGAAAACGATAGAAAAATTAGAACAATACCAAATTAACATAGATATCAATAAGGTTGATGAATGGATTGATTTGGCTCCGACAACAACAGATAATTCTCATCTTACAGAGGAAGAGTTGGTTAATTACTATACTTCTTGTTGTCAACCATTTATAGAGTTATTTGAAAATAATCTTTATAGCTGTAATTATGCACAATATGCTATGCGTGCTGAATTAGTAGAGGATTCTGAGAATGATAGAATTGATCTACGTACGATAAGTAGTGCTTCAGAATTATTAGAGTTTCGTATGGGATATACAGAAAAAGGATGTTTGGAAATGTGTAAGCATTGTAGTGGATACTGGGCGATTAATAAGAATAAGGTGAAACCGGCAGTTCAGGGGGAATAATATGAAGTGGAGAAATAAAGGACATGAGTTAGACTCCATAGGGAAAAATTTTAGCACAGTGGAAGAAATTTATATTTATGGTGCTGGTGAAAATGGGACTTTGTTGTATGAGGATTTAAAAATTGCAAATATCAAAATTACCTTTGTGGACTCCAGCATACAAAAACAATCTTTAGGGTATTTGGATTGCAAAGTCATCTCACCAGAGGAATTTTTTGAAAAAACACCGAATAGTAAAAAGTATTTTACAGTGATTGCGTTAGGAAGCAATCAGATATCTGTTGTTATGAAAAAATTTGTGTTACATGGATTTAGAGAAGGGATAGATGCTTATAGTTATAAAAATTTTACTGAGTTTTATCTTCCAATATTTTTGATGTATTATTCACAAAAGTTATATGTAAAATATTTGGATGTGTCCTTAACACAACATTGTAATTTAAAATGTAAAGCATGTTCTATCATGACTCCTTATATAAAACAGCCGGAACATAAAGAGCTTGCAGCGCTATGTCAAGATATTGATTTATTGTTTCAAAAAGTAGATTATGTACATTCATTCTTTTTGATTGGAGGAGAACCGCTACTATATCCACATCTGGAAGAAATATGTGAATATATTGGAAGTAAGTATAAAAGAGCGATTGGACATCTGGTAATCGCATCAAATGGTTTAGTAACATTAAAAGAAAGACTTATAAAAACAATAAAGCATTATAATATCGAATTTCAAATTAGCGATTATTCGAAGTGGATAAAGCAAACGGAAGGAAAGATGAATGACTTTATAAATACGTTGACTAAATTTGAAATTCCATATAACAGGATGGTTGATCTTGAATGGGTGGATTATGGATTTAGAAATGATACTGGTAGAAAAGAAAAAGTTGAAAATATGGAAAACTTTTTCGATAGCTGTGGTATTGATTGCAGGGGATTAGAAAATGGGAAATTCTATTACTGCTTCCCTGCTAGAATGTGTCAAAAAGTATTGGAGTACAAGGAATACGAAGATGAATATTTTGACTTAAGGGGAGATGGACGAAAAATGGAATTGTTAGAATTTAGTTTGGGATATAATGAAAAAGGTTACTTACGTATTTGCTCAAGATGCAATGGAAGTTATTTGAATAACAAGAATTTTATTCCTGTAGCGGAGCAGTTATAGGATAAGAAAGTTTTAAGGCAAATAGGAGATGAGTCAAATTGAATTATTTGGTTTTTGGCAGCAATGGTATGGCGGCTCATACGATTGCTTAATATCTAACAGAAAAAGGACATGAAGTGATCGGATTTGCAAGAACAGACAGCAAATGTTGTAATACCATCCTTGGAAATGCTTTGGACAAGAGTGAAGTAAAGAAGGCAATCCATTCGGCGCATTATGATTATATTATCAATGGAGTTGGTGTAATAAATTTGTGGACGCTAATCCGAACGAGGGGATTTATCTTAATAGTGTATTTACGCATTTTTAAGCGGATTGTATTAAGAATTCAGAAACCAAGCTGATTCGTAAGCGATGAATAACATTACATACAAAGTTATTCATCGCTTACGTTTAATCGAAATTTAATCACACCATATGCTGCAGGATATTCTTTTCTACTAAAATATCCACTAACTCTTTCTCACTGGCATCCATTTCTGCATGTTCCAATACTTCATATATCTGCTCGATGATATATAAGTCTGTTTCCAGTTCGTTCGCAATTTCATAGCAGGATTTACCTTTTCTATATTTCTTTTCAACGAGATGAAGCATATTTCTTATTTCACCACGTTCTAAGCCCTGTTCTAAGCCCTGTTCTAATCCTTGTTCTAATCCACGCTCCAAGCCACATTCTAAGCCACGTTCATATACACCATATCCTAAATTACACATACTCATCAGCTCCTTGTCTATCGTTTCATTCATCTGAATATCATAGTTATTTTGTAAGGATTCCTTCTTTTCGGTTTGAGACAATTCATTAGAAAATAAAGTTTTTAGTAATCCGATTAATTTCCGTTCATCTTCTAAAATCTTGTTACTTTCTGATTTTGGGCCTTTTTTCGTTATTGTTTCTTCTTCTGATAAACTACTATCTTCAGAATCCCTATTATTATCAATATTATCTTCCGATACTTTATTTGAAACACAAATCAGAACCCCTGTCATCAAATCATAGTTGCTTTTTTGGGGAACATAATTCCCGATAATATTTTCACAGGAAAACGAAAATTTCGTAATGGAATCTCTCTTATTTTTCTCATCTACATTCATACAAATCCATATGGAGTAAACTTTTTTTATGTTCTGGTAAGCGTCGCCTGTAAATTCCCTGTTCTTCTGGGAAGATATCATTCGTGCGAGATAGAAAACGACCCTTTTTTCGATGGGATATTTTAGAATCATACTTTTTTGTGCTTCTACATCAATGATAATTTTTATACGTTCTTTGGAAATCGCACTGGTTTTGATATCAAAGGTAATAAAACCTTCCCCGAGAATCGTATCTTCGGTATTTTCGCCGGTTATCTTGGGTGTATTGGTAAGTCCGGGAGAAACGGGAGTCCTTCCTATTTCAGGAGTTCCTTCAATACATGGGATGATATCCTTTATGGGCATATTCTTAAATTCATCTGTAGCATATTTTAGAATGTATGCTAAAATTTCCTTATCTGCCAAGAGATTTTTCGCATGTTCATCATACTGCCAGCAAGCATTTTGTGTAATCAAGTCATCAGAAATGATAGTCTCATTTTTTTTCATAAGTACCTCCGTTTTGAAATGCTAAATGAAGCATTTTTTTTGCTACATGGATATAAATACAGGAAATACTTTTATATAAAAACGTTTAGAACATAAAAACACTTAGAATATAAAATATTTAGAATGTAAAAACATTCAAAACATAAAAACACGAATCTTTTCTAAAAAAGTGTGCAGAATACCAAACCTCAATTATTCACGACATATCTTGTAAACCGCCACTAAAGTGGCTAGGTGCCACATTGATGTGTCACCTGTTTACAAGCTACGTCAATTGACCTTTTAATCATAGAAAGCTGATGATTCGCAAGTAAACTTGCACCATCATCTTTCTATGATTAAGGCCGTGAATAATTTCGGCCAAATTATGTGATTTTTCTTCTTTTACTTCATATTAAGATTCATACTCTAAGGTTTTCAATCTTTTCTTTGCATATAGGAAATTATGTTGAAAGTTTCTTTTAGGATAAAAACAGAATGTAAAGTTCTGAGTATAGTATATGTAATTTCATAAATTTTTGCAAGAAGTTTACCTGGTTCATTCCATGTAATATTAGAAATGTTTGTTACTGCTCTATGTAATAGTAACGAAATGTTTATATTCTTATGTTATAACGATAATGCATAAAAAGCAAGTGAAAATTGATAAATTGTCTTTAAACGTCTTTAAATATGAATAAAGGTCACTGTACAGTAATCAGTTTTGTATTGATATACGGATATAAAAAATATAGTGGAAAAAAGACATAAAAAGAAGTATAATAAAGTCATCTGACATTGTATGTAAATAGATGCCACATTAGTGGCATTTTATCAAGAATGTTAAGAATACAAGTGATTTTGGTCATAAGATGAATTGACATATATAATGGTATAATAAATCGTAAATAAAGAAGTGCATAATACAAACAGGAGATGAGTCAAATTGAAATATTTGGTTTACGGCAGCAATGGTATGGCGGGGCATATGATTGCTCAATATCTAATAGAAAAAGGGCATGAAGTGACTGGATTTGCAAGAACAGACAGCAAATGTTGTAATACTATCCTTGGAAATGCCTTGGACAAGGATGAAGTAAGGAAGGCAATCCACTCAGCACATTATGATTATATTATCAATGGAGTTGGTGTATTAAATAAATTTGTGGATGCGAATCCTACAGATGGAATTTATCTTAACAGTGTATTTCCACATTTTTTAGCGGATTGTATCAAGGATTCTGAAACCAAGCTGATACATATCAGTACCGATTGCGTATTTGAAGGAACGAAAGGGTGTTATACGGAGCAGGATATTCCGGATGCCACTTCTTATTATGGGCGTTCTAAAGCATTAGGGGAAGTCGTGGATGATAAAAATTTGACCATCCGAACTTCCATTATTGGCCCGGAATTAAAACAAAATGGGATTGGCTTATTTCATTGGTTTATGAATCAAACTGGAAGAGTCGAAGGATATGAGAAAGTCATATGGTCTGGAGTTACGACGCTACAACTGGCGAAAGCCATAGAAGAAGTAGGAAAGAAAACGGTAACTGGGCTATATCATCTGGTAAACAATCAGATCATCAGTAAATATGAGCTGTTAGGATTATTTCAAAAATATTGCAGGAAACAAGAAATTGAGATTCTTAAAAACACAGATGTCATGAGTGATAAATCTTTAAAGAACACGAAAGAAGAGTGTTTGTTTTTTGTACCTGGATATGAAGAAATGATTCTGGATATGGGAAACTGGATAGAAGAACATCGGGAATTATATCGACAGTATGAAGGAGCTTAAGATATGAAGAAGTTAAAAGTAATGACCATCGTAGGTACCAGACCGGAATTGATTCGGTTATCGGAAATTATAAAAAAAGCAGATATTTATTTTGAACACATCTTTGTGCATACCGGACAAAATTATGATGCAAGGTTAAATGATATATTTTACGAAGATTTAGGACTTCGTAAGCCGGACTATTATTTGAATGTAGTAGGTGACAATTTAGGTGAAACCATTGGAAATATCATAGCAAAGTCTTATGCGTTAATGCAGGAATTAAAACCGGATGCCTTATTAATTTTAGGGGATACGAATTCAGCATTATCTGCGATTTCGGCAAAAAGATTAAAAGTACCTATTTTCCATATGGAAGCCGGAAACCGTTGTTTTGATGAGAATTTACCGGAAGAAACCAATCGAAGAATCGTAGATCATATCGCTGACATTCACCTTCCTTATACCGAACATGCCAGAAGATATTTGATATCAGAGGGTGTGCGTAAGGAGCATATTTATGTAACCGGTTCTCCGATGAAAGAAATTATTTTAGCACATGAAAAGGAAATTAACGAAAGTAAAGTATTAGAAACATTAAATTTAACAGAGAAGAATTATATTGTACTTTCGTCACATAGAGAAGAAAATATCGATCATGAAGAAAACTTTATGAGCTTAATGAATGCGGTAAACACCATGGCGCAAACGTATCAAATGCCTATTATTTATTCCATGCATCCTAGAAGTGCGAAGTTCATTGAAGAAAGAGGCTTTCAATTCCATGAATTGGTAAAGAAAATGCCACCATTTAATTTTACCGATTATAGTGCTTTGATGAAACATGCTTATTGTGTAGTATCGGATAGTGGAACCATGCCGGAAGAATCAGCCATTAGCCATTTTCCGGCGGTATGCATTCGAACTTCAACGGAAAGACCGGAATCCTTGGACAAGGGATGCTATATCATCGGTGGTATCAAAGGAGATTCCTTGCTTCAGTCTGTGGATATGGCAGTAAAGATGGCTGAGATAGGAGAATTTGGAAGCAAGGTTCCGGATTATGAGGAAGAGAATGTATCCTCAATAGTAATTCGAATGATTCAAAGCTATACAAGAATTATAGATGAGCGTGTGTGGAGGAAATAAAGATGGGAATGTTTAAAGACAAAACCTTAATGATTACAGGAGGAACCGGTTCCTTTGGTAATGCAGTTTTAAAACGTTTTTTGGATACTGATATCAAAGAAATTCGCATATTTTCCAGAGATGAAAAAAAACAGGATGATATGCGTAAACAATATAATAATCCAAAGATTAAATTTAACATCGGGGACGTAAGAGACAGCAGAAGTGTAGCAGACAGTATTCATGGAGTGGATTATATATTTCATGCGGCAGCGCTAAAGCAGGTTCCGTCTTGCGAGTTTTTCCCTATGGAGGCGGTGCGAACGAATATCATAGGAACCGATAATGTGTTGACAGCGGCGATTAATGAAGGAGTAAAAAAGGTAGTATGCCTTTCTACGGATAAGGCAGCTTATCCTATCAATGCCATGGGTATCAGCAAGGCGATGATGGAACGTGTTTTTGTAGCGAAATCCAGAACGACAGACACGACCACTATCTGTGGTACCAGATATGGTAATGTAATGTGTTCCAGAGGTTCTGTAATTCCTTTATTTATCGAACAGATTAAGAGTGGAAAACCCATTACTATCACCAATCCGGAAATGACAAGATTTATCATGAGTTTAGAAGAGGCAGTGGATTTGGTTTTATTTGCTTTTCAAAATGCGGAAGCAGGAGATATTATGGTGCAAAAGGCACCCGCTTGTACCATAGCTGTTTTGGCTCAGGCAGTAAAGGAAATTTTCGGGGCGAATAATGAAATTCATTATATTGGTACACGTCATGGTGAGAAAAAATATGAAACCCTATTAACCAAAGAAGAAAGTTTGCATGCATTTGATTTGGGTAAGTTTTTCCGTGTACCGGCAGATAACCGGGATTTAAATTATGGTAAGTATTTTGAAGAAGGACAAGTAGAAAAGGCAAGACTTGAGGAGTTTAATTCGGATAATACACAGATTTTAAATGTAGAGGAAGTAAAAGAAGTTCTTTTGAAATTGGATTATGTACAAGAACAGTTACGGTAGATAGGAAGAAGGTATAAGATGAAGTTATTTACGGTAGGTCCGACACAGATGTATGATTCCACTTTGGAAGTAAGGGCAAAAAGCATCCCGTATTTTCGTACGGAGGAATTTTCCAAATTGAATCATGAAAATGTAAAAATGTTAAAGGAATGCCTGGATGCAGAGGAAAGCACCGAAATCATCATGTTAACAGCATCTGGAACTGGGGCAATGGAAGCTGTGGTAATGAATTGTCTGAATGAAAATGATAAAGTGTTAATTATCGTTGGGGGAACCTTTGGTGAAAGGTTTGTGGATATCTGTCAGATTCATAAGATTCCTTTTGATGTAGTGAAGTTAGAAGATGGGGAAACCTTGACAGAAGAAAAATTATATCAATATAACGGACAGGGATATAATGCATTGTTGGTAAATCTACATGAAACCCAGACAGGACAGTTATATGATATAGAATTATTAGATAGATTTTGCAAAGAAAATGAAATGTATTTCATAGTCGATGCTATTAGTACGTTTTTATGTGACCCTTACTCAATGAGGAAATATAGCATTGATGTCACGATTCTTAGTTCACAAAAGGGATTATGTTTAGCACCGGGAATTTCCATGGTGGCTTTAAGTGAAAGAATGCAAAAGAAGGTGGAGAAGAATTCGGTTCTTTCGCTATATTTTGATTTTTCTGATTATCTTAAAAATATAAAAAGAGGACAAACTCCTTTTACACCTGCGGTTGGCATTCATTATGAATTACATGACAGGTTGGAAAAGATATTGGAACGTGGTGTAGAAGCACAGGTGAAAGAAGTAGAACAACGTGCTCTTTTCTTTCGGAAAAGAATAAAGAATCTTCCGGTTGAGATTCCGACGTTTCCACTATCAAATGCGATGACTCCGCTATTATTTGAAAACGAGATTGCGGAAGGTTTGGTTGCATTTTTAAAGAACGAAAAAGGTCAGATGGTGAATCCTACTGGAGGAAAATTAGGAAAACGAAGCATAAGGGTTTCTCATATTGGAAATTTAAAGCTTTGTGATTATGAGGAGTTAGCAGAAAATATAGAGGAATTTTTGATAAAATTGGTATAAATTATGAACGTTTGGAATGCAATGTGATGGCGATATGAATGAATGTAAAGTTAGAGTCGAAAACAGGTATGACACTTTACCATTTTCGATTGCAGAAACAAATGAGCAGTTTATCCAGTATCTTAGTATTGGTAATTAAATAGATACTAGATATTGGATTTTAGCAACATAAAAAAGTTCTGATTTAAGAAATCCCTTTCTAAATCAGAACTTTTCTAGTTGTGCGCCTAGCGGCGCACGTTTCCAACGGGTGTAAGTCCAGAATCCGCCTGGTAGTGGGAAGGATATAGCCGAAAGCAAGGGTGTCCATCGTGAGATGGAATCTGAAGGAAGCTGGATGTGGGGAACATACTAACCCATGGGCAAATCTCTGGTCTGACGAACAGAAATCACATATGAGGTTATGCATGAGGGTAAGACTGCGACACAAGTCAAAGCCCAATAACTACACGGAATCATGCATGATAAATGTGGCAGATATATGGAGAGAAGGAAACGTGTGGTACCTGGGGAGGTCTGTGTGGAATGCTCTGAGAGGAGTAACTATAATCGTAAGATTATGCTGAACACACAGAAGTCAGCAGAGGTCATAGTAGTCGAGAGACGAAGGACCGAATCAGTAGGAGTCTTAAGTATGACCGAGAAAGGAGGAATGACTAACAATGACAGAAAACATGAACAATGGCTGTTCGCAAAGAGATAGTGCGGAACACGAAGGGTATGCGAAAGTGTCTAGGTCGTTCAATCGGATATGGAAAGAAAGAGACAGTGCACAGCCAAAACTCTTAGAAGCGATACTGTATAAAGATAACTTTAACAGAGCGTATAAAAGAGTAAAGGCAAACAAGGGAAAGCATGGAGTTGACGGAATGACCGTGGAAGAAGCTCTCCCATATTTAAGGGAACATCAAAAGGAGTTAACAGACCGAATATTAAGAGGGAAATATACTCCATCTCCAGTAAGGAGAGTTGAAATCCCTAAACCCGATGGTGGTGTGCGAAAGCTTGGCATACCAACAGTGATAGATAGAACCATTCAACAGGCAATTGCACAACAGTTAATGCCAATCTATGAACCCCTCTTTATTGAGACGAGTTATGGTTATCGTCCAAACAAAAGTGCAAAGGATGCAATTCTCAAGGTAAAAGAATATGCAGAGCAAGGATACACCTTTGCGGTGACACTAGATTTATCAAAATATTTTGACACCTTGAACCATGAATTGCTAATAAATCTACTACGTAGAAATGTGAAAGACGAAAGAGTAATACAACTTATAAAGAGATATCTCAAAAGTGGCGTCATGGAGAATGGTGTAGTAATGGACACGGAAGAAGGTT
>JAFQBM010000061.1 GCA_017399685.1 Lachnospiraceae bacterium | reverse complement strand
TGTTGGAGTCAGGCGAGATTAGCCATTTTTAGACCGGTAGAATTAACCAATTTTAGGACATATAAAAATAGCCAATGTACCTTTTCCTTTCGTTTTACTTATTATTTAATGGTGATAATTCACCAGCTGTTATTGCTACAGTTTCACATTTGCTTCCACGATAGCTGTTTCCTTTAATCATAAAAACCATCGCATCGTCAAATATTCTATCAAGTGCGCAAAGTAAAGAAGAATCTTCTCCGAAGTATTCACCCCATTTATCAGGGCTCTTATTACTTGTAAATATCATATTGTTTGGACCATCTTTACTATAACGTCTATCAATTACGTCAAAAAACATTCTGGTATTTTCTTTATCAAAGACACATCTACCAACTTCATCAATTATTAAGCATGCAGGATTTACTAATGCATTTATTATTGCACTTTCACGTCCCTGACGTCTGGCATCAGTAAACTTTTGATTTAATTCTGTGGCTTTAAGAAAATATGATTTATATTCATTTTCAAAACATAATCTTCCATATGCCATTGCCAGATGAGTCTTTCCTACACCCTGTGGACCTATAAAGGCTAAATTCTTATGAGCATACAAAGTTGATAGAGAAGCTAAATTTTTCAAAGTATCCACATTCTTTCCATGTATTCTCGAAAAATCAAAGTTTTCAAATGTCTTTGGCTCTCTTGATGGGATTCGACTCATTGTTTTAAGCATTTCAACCAGATGAGTATGCCTTAAGTCTTTCATGTGATTAAGAAAGTCAGCTATTGCTTGAATCTGCTCATCATTAAACGCTTCATCTGAACAAAATTGTGCAACTTCCTGCGAAGTAATACTCAACTTCAGATAGGAAGTAATACTTTGTATTTCGTTGTATATATTTACATCCATTATTCGCAGTCCTCCTCAAAGTTGTATTTACTAAATCCTGGATTATATTCGGGAGGATCAATCTGTTTTATTCGTGTTGTGATTGGAGCGGTTGGAGTTTCTTCTTCCTGATGAATTAGATACTGATCCCTACAATAACTATCCCGTCTGCTCCAAGTAACATCATGTGATGTAAGTATCTTTGTCATGTTGTAATCGTAAATATATAAAACATATCCTTCTCGCTTTACACGACAAGTCTTTTCTGTATACCAATAAGGTACTCCAAATCGTCTTCCCTCATATGTTACAAAACCATCAAAAGAAATACATCTGGGAGGGCATAGATAAAATGAGAGTTCAGGCGATGCTTCAAGTAGTGGAGCTACCTTAATGCAGCTTGAAGAATGTTTATCATTAGGAATACAGTCAACAGCTCTATGATAAGCTGCATTCTGAGCATTACACCATCTGAGGGCATCATAATTGAGGTCTGTGAGTTCTGTAAATATGCGCCCTGCAAGGAAGTTTTCTTTTACAAATCTTACTAATCTTTCAACAGCACCCTTGGTAAATGGATGTCGAGGTTTGCAAAGTTTTGTGTCAAATCCGATATTCCCCATAAATAATTCATAATCCTTTTGCCAGATAGGTTTATTATTATAATCCCTTTTTATAACGACACTTTTCATGTTGTCTGTAAGAACATATCTTGGAACGCCCATATACATAAAGGCATGTATCATACCTATGAAAAGATTCTCTTGTTTTGCATTAGGAAAGAATTCTATATATCTCTGCCCACAATGGTGGCATATCATAGCAAAGCAGGCTATTTTATAACTTTTTCCATTCGCAGTATCAACAGTAACAAATCCCCAATCCATTTGATAGGATTCTCCGGGACCTGTTTCATAACGTCGTCCGCGGTTTCCCTGTGGAGATACTATTTGTCTCTTGGCTGGTATCAGATACTTATGGTCTTTAACATAGTTTTTGACAGCACTTTTACTTCCTGCATATCCAACTTCACAGATTCTGTCATAACATACAGATGCATTGGATACACCTTTAGATAACAAGTCATTGAGAATACCAGAAAATGCCTCTATTACATTATTATTGGATGTTCTACCACTCAATCCATGAGGTTTAACCACAAACTTGTTAGCTTTTAATCCTCTAAGTTTTCCTCTGGATATACCGGTTCTTCTCTCAAGTTCAGCGAGATTAACCTTATCAATATTAAATTTTTCACCTAATTCATCCTTTATTTCATTAAGTGCTTGTGTTAAAATTTCTTGTAAGTCATTACGATTTTTCTCATTCATTCTAATATACTGGTACATTGGCTAATATCAGTATAAAGGATATAAAATAAATCGTAATGGCTTTTTTTAGTTGACCTTTTATGGCTAATTTCTCCCGTCACTATTTTGGTTATTTTAACCTATCTGTATTTGGTTATTTTTGCCTGACTCTAACAGCTTGCGCCGCTTGTAGCTGTCACACAGGCGGCCCCCGATGGAGAGGGTCACGGCGATCTCCTCCGACACTTCCAGGGTGATACACTCGGTCAGGTGGGGGTAGTAGTTATTCAATTTGATGGTCGTCATAAGTAACCTCCATTTCGATACGGGGCGGAAAGGGACAGATCGAAATGGAGGGTCAGGCGGGGAACGGCAGCCGGGGCTCCGAACATCTGGACACCGTGTCCAGATGTGCCGCCCGGATAGAAAAACGTCCGCATAGCGCAAGGCTACACGGACGTGTCGGGGCGACTAAATATTACAATTTTCGCAGTTTTGGGTAGGGCTACTCTTTATAGGAGTAGGGCTTTTTTTGACAAGTCAGATGGATAGATAAAAAAGAAAAGCACAGCGTTACCTCCTAACGGTTGCCGTACCTTCCAAAGAAAAAGCCGATAACCGCATTTTTGCAAATGTCAATATAAAAATGTAGGTTTTTTGGAAAATAAGAGTGTAGGTTTTCCTACAAGCTTATTTTCCATTTTTTAGTTATCTTCCGTCATATATTGCATCTGATCCTTTAGTCTGTATGATGGACCATTGATGTTT
>JAFQBM010000064.1 GCA_017399685.1 Lachnospiraceae bacterium | reverse complement strand
ATGGAAACATATCAGACAGGTGTAATCGCAACCATTGGTGCAGTAGCAACATTGGCATGTCTGGAAGAAGCTGATGTTTCACTATTTGCCATAAACGACGAATTCCATCAGACAATCATAGAAGCCA
The DNA here is from genome assembly GCA_017399685.1 of Lachnospiraceae bacterium. GTDB lineage: Bacteria > Bacillota > Clostridia > Lachnospirales > Lachnospiraceae > RGIG1668. The sequence continues at coordinate 2,696 of JAFQBM010000064.1, read as the reverse complement.
TACCGGCACCAGGAACAGTGATAGAAACACTTCCGGGATATGGGGAAGCAGGAATTGGAATTATATCTATTCCACATGTGATAGAGCGAAGCTTTGCTGATAATATTTTGCTTAGCCAAATACATTATGACGAAGAAGCTGACGATGAATCATATGATTCACAAAAAAAATATAAAAAACCTAAAAAGGGAAAGGAATTTAGAGGAGGCAAGAAAAAAGATAGAGATAAGTGGTTTGGAATTGAAGATAAATTTTTTAAAAAATGGTGGGAAAGAGCTGGAAAACAAGAATGGGGAATGAAAGATTTAGAAGATTCAAAGACTGCATGGGATATATATGAATATTGGAAATCAATTGGAAGTCCAAATGTAAACGGAGGTAAATGGTGATAATGAAAAATGATTGGGATGATTTGATGAAATTGGTTGATAAAAATGAAATTGATAAGATTGTGGAAATCTATAAAGAGATGGAGGAAAAAGAATATGAATATTTTACAGATAAACTGATTTATGAAATTGGTACTACAGAAAATTGTGGACATAGAAATACTATTGCTATTGCTTTAGGGGATTTAGGGTGTAATAAGGCGATTAATACAATAATTGAAGTAATTAATATGCCAAAAAATCGAAAGTGTATAGGTAGTTTAATCTATGCTTTGGAAAATCTAGATTGCGAGAATGAAGTAAAAAGTATATTACATGTGTTATTCGATGGTAATTATGAAGCCAAGTATAATACATATTGTTTATTTGTTGAAAAATTTCACAAGATGAAAGAAGAAGATAAAGAGGAGTGTAAAAAACTTATTGAAAAAGAAAAAGAAAAAATAGAAGAAACATTAGATTTAATAGAGAAAATAGAAGAAAATATTTTTTCTTGAGTCGTTGACAGTATAATGTAAGACAATTGTTATTGGTGAAAGGTTTATAATAAGGATGTAGGAAAATACTGAATAAAAATGTATGAAATCCTATATCCTTATTTGCTATTCAATAAAAACGGAGTCTATCAGAATGGCAGTGGCAGGAAATGAATACGACGCAGAAGGAAACTGTCTAGAATATGAACATGACATTGACGGAAGAAGCGAAACCGTAAGGGATAAGATGGGAAATATCACTGTCTACACCTACGACGAAAAAGGACAGTGTACCAGCATTACCATAAGCCGGGAGGAAAACGGGGGAATCATAACCATTACCAGCCATTACGTTTACAATACCGCAGGAGATATCATCCAGAGCATAGACAACATGGGAAATGTCACTTCCTACGAATACGACAGCCTTGGAAACATGGTAAAAACCACCTACCCGGACGGAACCTTTGAAACTTTTACCTACGATGCAAACGGAAACTGCCTTACTGCAACAGAATGTACTATCTAGGAATTTTAAAGGAACTTACACTTACATTAAAAGTTGCCATGGAAACATATCAGACAGGTGTAATTGCAACCATCGGTGCAGTAGCAACATTGGCATGTCTGGAAGAAGCAGATGTTTCACTATTTGCCATAAACGAAGAATTCCATCAGACAATCATAGAAACCATACCGGCACCAGGAACAGCGATAGAAACATTTCCGGGATATGGAGAAGAAGGAATTGAAATATGGGTAACTCCGATTCCGGACCAGAAGACGTTGACGGATTATTTGCTATGGGAGAAAAAAGGGAAAGATAATTCTAAAAGTAAGGAGGAAAGTAAAGAGGAATCTAAAGATAGTGGAGATTTAAAAAAGGGTAATTTTAACAAAGTTGAAGACCGCTATCTAAAACAAAAAGGAATAGATGCATATGATTTAAAAAAAGATTTTTTAGGTAAAAAGGCTCCTATTTCTCAATATGATATTTACGTAAATAAAGATACAGGAGAGTTATTTATTTTTAAAAAAGGAGGTGTAGGAACAGGAATTCCTACAGGTTTATTCCTAAAATAATATATGGAAAATACGAATGTACGAATAGATTTTAGGATTATGGGTAATGAATATAATGTTTCAGAAATAACGGAAGTGTTAGGTGTTATTCCTAAAGAAACTTGGAATATAGGGGATACTATACGAAACACAAAAAGAAAACGAACATATACTGCATGGATATTTAGTATAGAGGCAGAAGAAATAGAAGATATTAATACTCAAATCGAAAAAATGAAAGCTATTTTTTTGCCGAAAACAGATAAATTATGCAAAATAAAAGAACAATATAATTTAGATTTTAGTATTGATATTGTGATTAATATCGAGAAACAGCTTCCACCTGCAATTTATTTTGAAAATTCACTGATTCAATTTGTAGCAAAAATAGGAGCAATACTGGATATTGATACATATATAAATTAAAATTGTGAAAAAATCAATAATTTTTATCCTATTTGTTAAGGAAATTTATCAAACAATGTATAGTGAATTTTGGGGATACATTATTATCCCCAAAGATGGAATCTAATAGGATAACGACAGGGAACAAAGTGTTAAAAGAAAATAAACAAACACGGATAATGAATAATATCTATATCCCATATTTGAAAAGGAGGTTGATGACTAGAGATAATAAAAGATATGGTAAAAAAATAGGTATTTAAAATATTTATATTTTGATGAAAATTTATTAATGTTGTGTAATGATTATAGTCATATAAATAACAATCAAAGTAAGGAGAACTAGAAGTGTTATAGTTCTCCT
>JAFQBM010000013.1 GCA_017399685.1 Lachnospiraceae bacterium | reverse complement strand
GATTATGAAAATGAATGTATGTACATTGAACATGAGACCTATTATTGTTATTATATAAAAGATAGAATGATGGAATGGATGGATTCTTATTTGAAAGAGTCGAGTTTAGAAGAGTATGTTTTGGAATATAATTTGGGAATGGAATTTTCAACGGAATGGGAGCTTGATTATAGTGCTGAGGAGATAGTAAACGAACTGTCAAATAAAAATGATTGGATACGGTTTAAACTGTATATACCAGAAAGAGAACGCAACATTTATGATAGTGGACAACTGATTTGGGAATTAAATGAATTAGTTCCGTATCTTGATAGAGAGGTAAATGTTTATATATATGTTTTTGAAAATCAGGTATATGATGAACATAAGGACAGATTACGGGATAAACACCATATTGATTCTATGAAGTTAGGAGAGGAAGAGAACAATGGAAATTAAGAAAAGTAAGGGAGGAGCGTTTTATTGAAAAAGATATTAAAAAGAGCAATATTTCTAATGATGACAGTTGGACTGTTTGTAAGTGTTTGCGGATGTGGAAATTTAAAATCGTCTGCACAGCAAGAAAAAGAAAATGAAGAAAAATGTCAGCTTACCTTAGAATTGTTGAAGGAAAAGTATGAGGAGGATTTTGAAATATTATCTTATTTTTATGATGGAGGATTTAATGCACTTTGTTATCCTGTAAATCACCCAGAAATGATTTTTGATGCTTATGTTCCGAATGGTAAAATTTCGGAAGATACATATGCAGAGGAAATATTAATTAGAACACTCCAGCAAAAATGTAATGAAGTGCTTGACGAACTCGGAATTGAATACTATTGTCGACCAGTTATTTTTTATTATGAAAAATATATGGGAAGTGGGAAATTTGATAAAGAGGGGAGTAAAGAATATATTGAAGAGTATTATTCTATCGATTTGGTGAAGGATATTAGAGAATCAGAAGTAATGATTGAAGTGTATATTGTGATGGATGAGGAATACGATTCAGAAAAGCTTTATTATACAGTTTATGATTTATTAAGTGTGATGAGCATAAATGATGGATCTGTTGGTTACAATTTTATAACTAAATCAGAAATGGATTATTTAAGACAATATTATGATAAAGCTTCTCTTAACATGGGTTCATCTCCGGTGGATACATTTTATGATTCAAGTGTTGGAATAATAGACTTTAATGTTATCAATACAAAATATGAAGATTTTAAATCACGATTTGATGAATATCAGTCAAGAGCAAGGGCGGAAAAAAATGATTTATTCAGATGAACATATGATAACAGCAACACAACTTGCATATTACAATTTTTGCAAGGAGTATATTAATGACTACAGAAAGGGGGAATAAGGTATGAAAAGCACGAATCAAAACGGAAGAACTAAACAATCAAAGGAAAGTGTGGAAGAGAGCATTAAAATAATTATTGCAGCATGTCTGTTTCCTTTTATAATGTTTTTCTTTTTGATAATAGCTGGAATGATATTTCTTATAATTATGTCACATATTCCTCAAAAGGGAATTCCACATGAAGAAAAAGAATCTGTAGCTATCGAAACTGTAACCCAATATATCGAAGAAAAATATGGAAATGTATTAACCTATTCCGGAGTAGAAAAAGGAACCACTGCAATTTTCAAAGGAAACATTTACAGAGATGTTAAATTTGTGAACGATGAGGGTATTATGTTTAATTTCAGGGTTTTTGAAGATTATGAAAACGAATGTATGTATATAGAAAGTGAGACCTATTATTGTTATTACATAAAAGATAGAATGATGGAATGGATGGATTCTTATTTGAAAGAGTCAAGTTTAGAAGAGTATGTTTTGGAATATAATTTGGGAAGAGAACTATCGACGGAATGGGAACTTGATTATAGTGCTGAGGAGATAGTAAATGAATTGTTAAATAAAAAAGGAGGGATAAGGTTTAAATTGTCTATACCAGAAAGGGAACGCAATATTTATGATAGTGGACAGTTGATTCAGGAATTAAATGAATTAGTACCGTATCTTGATAAAGATGTATGTATTTATATCTATGTTTATGAAAATCAGGTTTATGATGAACATAAGGACAAATTACAAGACGAACACTATATTGATTTTATGACATTGGAGGAGAATGATAAAGATGGATATTAAGAAAAGTGAAAATGAAAATGGTGAAAATGAGCAAGGGTATGGGGATGGAACGTTAACACAAGAAGAATTAATAATGATGGATTCTTTGCTATATTATAAAGAGTTTTCACATGATGCGAAGGGATTGTAGGTAACTGCTGATAAACAGATACATACTAACGGATTTGCAAAGAAAACAGCATGGACAGGCAAAGAATATGGTTTTATGGTTTTGGGTTGAAATACGAATGGTGTAATGGACGAGGTGGGAGAGTTGCTTGGTGTTCAGGCAATGCTACAAAATGATAAATTACAAAAAATAATCAGATTTTCGTAAATTTCCTGATTTAGCAATATCGAAATGTTTTTTTTAATATATGTTATTTCAAAATTATTATAATTATCAGAAATGATGCATAAAAAGAATGTAATTCAAATATTGACAAAAAACTACTATTGTGTTATTGTCATGTATATGAAAAAGAAAATGTATTTGGCAAACTTATAGAAATATAAGGACGCAAAACTTGAATTCTAAGGCAAAGAGAAAGAAAATGCTATGAAAGTTCGGTTGCAATGATGTGATATTGTTGCGACCGAATTTTTTTTATAAGGAAGGGAGGGAATAAAGTTTGAAAAGCACAAACAAAAACGGAAAAACTAAACAATCGAAGAAAAGTATGGAAGAAAGCGTTAAAATAATTATTGCTGCGTGTTTGTTTCCATTTGCAATGCTTTCCTTTTCGATAATGGGAGTAATAATATTTCTTATAATTATGGCAAATGTTCCTCAAAAGGGAATACCGCATGAACAAAAAGAGCCTATAGCCATCGAAACTGCAACCCAATATATTGAAGAAAAATATGGGGATGTATTAACGTATTCTAGTGTACATGAATGGAGTACAGGATTTTTTGGAGAGCCATACTGGGAAGTTGAGTTTGTAAATGAGGAAGATATATCATTTCAAGTTAGAGTTTTTGAAGATTATGAAAATGAATGTATGTACATTGAACATGAGACCTATTATTGTTATTATATAAAAGATAGAATGATGGAATGGATGGATTCTTATTTGAAAGAGTCGAGTTTAGAAGAGTAT